>JANNRI010000033.1:0-5165 GCA_031401195.1 Burkholderiales bacterium | reverse complement strand
GAGGCTCCAGCCCTCGGCCAGCCAACGCTCTTGCGCGGCGCCGAGCAGCGTGCGCTGCGGCTCGGTGATCAGCGCGGGGCAATCGCGCAGGCGCACGATGCTGCTGCCGCCACCGAGGTTGGCGCGGGGGCACAGCTGCGGGTCGCGAAACTGGCGCGTGTCGATCCACTGCAGCCGCGCGAGCCGGCCCCAATCGAGGCGGCCGTGGAGGGTGGCCGCGCCGCCGCCCGTATCCGTCGGGCGCAGCGCGTGCGGCAGCGGCATGTGCTCCCACCAGGCCTTGTAGGCCGCGGCCCGGCGCGCTGCAAAGTCGGGCTGCAGGCGCTCACCTTGCAGGCCCGCGTAGTCGTTCTCCACCTCGTGGTCGTCCCAGATCACGATCCACGGGCACGCCGCATGCGCGGCCTGCAGCAGCGGGTCGCTCTTGTAGAGGGCGTAGCGGTCGCGGTAGCCGGCGAGTGTGGTGGCCGCGCTCTGGTTGTGTGTGCGCACGGCGCCCGGGGTGGCGGCATATTCGTAGATGTAGTCGCCGAGAAAGAGCACGAGGTCCAGCGTAGCGCCCGAAGGGTGCGCCGCGGCATCGCGCCACGCCGCCCAGTGGCCATGCTCCCAGCGCTGGCAGCTGGCGATGGCGAAGTCGAGCTTCGTCACTGCCGCATCGGGCGCCGGTGCCGTGCGCGTGCGGCCCACGGCGCTGCGCTGGCCAAGCGCGGTGAAGCGGTACCAGTACCAGCGCGCGGGCGCGAGGCCGCCCACCTGAAGGTGGATGCTGTGCGCATCGCCAGCACGCGCCGGCTCGGTGCCTTGCGCCACGATCTGCGCGAAGGCCTCGTCCGTCGCCATCTCCCACTGCACGGGCACTTCGGCTTCGGCCATGTCGCCCGTCAGACGTGTCCACAGCACCACCGAGTCGGCCACCGGCGAGCCCGAGGCCACGCCCAGCGCAAAACGCGGCACATCGGCGGCACGCACATGGCGCACGAACAGCGGGGCGGACAGGCTCGCGGCCAGCAGGTGCTGCAACGCGCGGCGTCGCGGGTGTGCCAGGGCAACGGGCGCTACGGGGGCCCCATTCATCAGGTCGTTCTTTGCATCATTCTTCGCTTCACTGGTTTGGCGGTCATCGCAGCGGCCCTTGGGGAAGTTTGCCAGCCCGTGCTCGGAGCGCACCCCCGGCGCTGAGCACAATGGAGCCCGAGGCGGCCAACCGCCCCACCCCCCAATCCACGCAAGGTCGAGCCAAGGTCCACCCCATGATCATCGACGCCTGGGCCCAGCATCTCACGCTGCGCCACGCCCAAGACCCCATGTTCGAATCGCTGCGGCGCTGGACCAAGGAGCCAACGCCGACCACGGTGCCGCCGGTGTCCACGACGTTGGCGATGATGGATGCAGCCGGCATCACGCGCTCGCTCATCAGCGCCTGGGTCGCGCCGCGCAACGTGATGATCTCCAACGATGAGGTGGCTTCGTTCGTGGCCGAGGCCGAGGGGCGCCTGGTCGGCGTCGGCTCCGTGGACATCAGCAAACCCATGGCCGCCATGCGCGAGGTGCGCCGCTGCGTGCACGAGCTCGGGTTCAAGGGCATTCGCGTGTTGCCGTGGCTGTGGGAAGTGCCGCCCACCGATCGCCGCTTCTACCCGGTGTATGCGGCCTGCTGCGAGATGGGTGTGCCTTTCTGCACCCAGATCGGCCACGCCGGCCCGCTGATGCCGAGCGAAGTCGGCCGCCCGATCTACCTCGACCAGGTGGCGATCGACTTCCCCGAGCTCACCATCGTCGGCGGCCACATCGGCTACCCCTGGACCGACGAGGCCATCGCGGTCGCCACCAAGCACGAGCGCGTCTACATCGACACCTCGGCCTACACAGTGCGGCGCTACCCGCAGCAACTGGTGGAGTACCTGCGCACGCACGGCAAACACAAGGTGCTTTTCGGCAGCAACTACCCGATGATCCAGCCGGCCCATGCGCTGGAGGGGCTCGACACGCTGGGCCTGGATCCGAAGACGCGCGCCCTCTTCCTCGGCGGCAATGCCACGCGCGTGTACGGGCTGCGCTGAGGGGCCATGTCACCGCATCGACAAACCACGACCACTCGAAACGGAGACCCTGCCATGTCCGCCGTCAGCCTCGAACGTTGCACCCCTGACGACCCCGTGATCACGGTCACGCTGCACCGGCCTGAATGCCGAAATGCCGTCGACGGCCCGACGGCCAAGCTGCTGCTCGATGCCTTCGGAACCTTCGAAGCCGACGACAGTCTGCGCGTGGCTGTCTTCACAGGCGGTGGCGGCCACTTCTGTGCCGGCGCCGACCTCGCGGCGCTCGGCGATGCGAGGCGCAGCAACGCCATCGAACCCACCGGCACGGCGGCCGGCCCGATGGGCCCCACGCGCATGGCGTTCAAGAAGCCGGTGGTAGCCGCCATCGAAGGTTATGCCGTGGCCGGTGGGCTCGAACTCGCGCTGATGTGCGACCTGCGCGTGGCCGCGCGCAGCAGCACCTTCGGCGTCTTCTGCCGCCGTTGGGGCGTGCCGCTCATCGATGGCGGCACGGTACGCCTGCCGCGCATCGTGGGCATGGGGCGGGCGTTGGACATGATCCTTACCGGGCGCGCGGTGGGAGCCGAAGAAGCGTTGGCGATGGGGCTGGCCAACCGCATCGTCGATGACGGCCAGGCACTGGACGCAGCGCTGCAGCTGGCGCGGCAGATCGCCAGCTTCCCGCAGCAGTGCATGCGCGCCGACCGCGCTTCAGCGCATGCGCAGTGGGACCTGCCGCTTGCACTGGCCTTGCAGCAGGAAGGGGCCGGTGGCTACCGCGTGGTGCAGGCGGAAGCCTTGGCCGGTGCGGCGCGGTTCGCGGCGGGTGCCGGCAGGCACGGCCGCCCAGCGTGAGCCCACTCGCCGCGGCTGCCGCAGCCGCAGCTGCGGCTGCGCCGCTGTGTCAGCTGCCGCGCCACCCGCCCGCAAGCACGGCCGGTGGCGGCCCAGGGGCCGGGCCGGCCTTCAGCGCAGTTGCTGCGCAAACGCCTCGAGCTGCGTGATGCAGGTGCCCCAGCCGTCGAAGAAGCCCATCTCCTCATGCTTGTCACGCGTGGCCTTGTCGGGGTGCATGACAGTGGCCACGTAGCGCGTGCCGCTGTCCTCGTCAGACATCTCGATGATGGCGGTCATCGGCATCCAGGATGTGGCCGGACGCCAGCCGGCGACGAGCGAGGAAGTCAAGACGATGCGCCGCTGCGGCACGATCTCGATGAAACAACCGGGGTTGTCGCTGGTGCCGCCATCGGGGCCGCTCATGAAGGTGTGAAAGGCGCCGCCAGGGCGCAGGTCAAAGGCGCGCACCTCGGTGGTCCAGGGCTTGGGGCACCACCACTCCTTCAGCAACTGCGGATCGGTCCACGCACGCCAGAGCGCCGCACGTGGCGCGCGCACGAGGCGTGAGATGACGAGGTCGGTGTGCGCGATGTAAGTGGCGCCATCAGCCACGCGTGCTGCGTCTGGGCTTGCTCTCTGGCTTGGGTTTGCGTTGGACATGGGAGCGTTCCTCCTGTTGGTGTAGGGATTCGACAAAGGTGACCATGCGGTCGCTGCGCGCCTCCCACAGCGTGCGCTGGTCGGCCAGCCAGCGTTCAGCTTGCGAGAGGGCTTTCGGTGCCAGCTCGCAAGTGCGCACACGACCACTCTTGCGGGAAAGGATGACGCCGCTGCGCTCGAGCACCGAGAGGTGTTTCATCAGCGAGGGCAGCGCCATCTCAAACGGCGCCGCCAGCTCCGACACCGATGCGGACCCTCGGCCGAGCGTGCCGACGATGGCGCGACGGGTGGGGTCGGCCAAGGCGTAGAACACATCCGTGAGGTCCGCCTTTCGGCCGGCCGATAAGTTAGCCATATGGGTAAGTATTGCACCGGCTGCCACGCTGCGCAAGGGCCTCGGCCAAGCTCGCCCGCACAATGCGGGCCTGGCCTGGGCCATGGATCATGGGCCATACCGAGTTCGAAGAAAGACCGGAGAACCACGATGACGCAAGCCATGCCCGTGCTCGACGAAGTGCGGCAGGTCGAGGGCGAGATGGTGGCGTTGCGCCGTCAGATCCACGCCAACCCGGAACTCGGCTTCGAGGAGCACCTCACCAGCGAACTGGTGGCCGGCCGCCTCGAGGCCTGGGGTTACGAGGTCAGCCGCGGTATCGGGCGCACCGGGGTGGTCGGCACTCTGAAGGTAGGCACGGGCCAGCGGCGCCTGGGCCTGCGCGCCGACATGGACGCGCTGCCCATCACCGAACAAAGCGGCTTGCCGCACGCGAGCCGCAGGCCCGGCCTGATGCACGCTTGCGGCCACGACGGCCACACCGCCACGCTGTTGGCCGCAGCGCGCGTGTTGGCCTTGACGCGCGGTTTCAACGGCACCGTGAACCTCATCTTCCAACCCGCCGAAGAGGGCCTGGGCGGCGCGCAGGCGATGCTGGACGATGGCCTGTTCGAGCGCTTCCCCTGCGACCGCCTCTTCGCCTTCCACAACTCGCCGGGCGCACCGGCCGGGCATTTCGGCATTCGCGCCGGTGTGGTCTACAGCAGCTCAGACACGGTGGTCATCACCGTGCGCGGGCGCGGTGGGCATGGCGCGAAACCTCACCTCGCCGTAGACCCCATCGTGGCCGCTGCGCACCTGGTGATTTCGCTGCAGACCATCGTCTCGCGCGAGGTGCACCCGAACGAGCTGGCCATCGTCACCGTGGGCGCCTTCCACGCCGGCCAGGCGCCGAACGTCATTCCGGCCAGTGCCGAGTTGCGCCTCACCGTGCGCGCGCGCAGCGAGGCCGTGCGCGCGCAACTGCGCGATCGCATCACCGCGATTGCGCACGCACAGGCCGCGACACATCGCGCGAGCGCCGAGGTCGACTACCAATGGCGCTACCCGGTGACGGTGAACGATGCCGCGGCCGCCGACTTCGTGCGCAAGACGGCGCGCGAACTCGTGGGCGATGCCGGCCTCATCGCCGAGTGGCCGCCCGGCACCGCAAGCGACGACATGGGCCTCTTGCTGCAGCGTGTGCCGGGCTGCTACTTCAACGTCGGCAACGGCACCGACGAAAGCCCGGGCGAAGGCGGCTGCCCGGTGCACAACGCCGGCTATGACTTCAACGACCGCATCCTGCC
>JANNRI010000032.1:0-27905 GCA_031401195.1 Burkholderiales bacterium | reverse complement strand
GTGTGAAGGCAGCCGAGGCCGACAGCGGCGCGGTCACGCTGATTCAGCGCTTTGGCTCGGCCGCCAACTTGAACATTCACCTTCACTGCCTGGTGCTGGACGGCGTGTACCGGGGCGGCACTGACGGCACGCCGGAATTCGTCGAGGCACCTGCGCCGACCGATGAGGCGCTGCAGACGGTGTTGCACAAGATCATCACCCGATTGATGAAGCTGCTCACCCGTCGGGGTGCACTGATCGAAGGACGTGCTCGCTTACCGGATGTGGCCGTCACTGAAGCTGCCGCCCGCGACGGGCAGGTTGTGGCCGTTATGCAAGTCTTGCCATAACGGCCATCAGCTGACGGTGGAGACGGGCAGCTTCCTGGCAGCTCGTCGCGTCGACGCTGCGCCGGAAGGCTCCGCAGAGGTGGGCACCCGCGGGTACTGAAGGTCATCGCGGCCATCCTGGAACGGGCGGTGATCGAGAAGATCCTCACGCACCTGGGTCTGCAGGCCCGGGCACCGCCGCCGACGCCTGCCCGCGGGCCGCATCTGCAAGCGGCCTGACCCTCTCGTCCCACAACATGCTCAGGCGGCCCGGCACCCAGGGCCGCGTGGATAGGCTGCGCCCGGGTTTCGCAGGCACTCGGCACGCCACTCGGCAAGTCGCCATCAACCACAATGAGGATGCCGATCGACCGTCGTGCTGCCTACTATGGCTCTCCTTCGCACCACGGGGCATGCCGCCGTGGACCTGTCGATCCGAACCGGGAGCCGAGTCATGTGGAAATTCCTCTGGGCCGCGATGCTGGTGCCAGTGCTGGCCGGCTGTGCCGGAACGCCGCGCGTGCAGGCGCTGCATTCGCCGCTATACCGGGCCGAGAACCACAATTCGTCGATCGTGGTGCAGGCCACCGAGACGCGCGACGGCATCGCCGAGATCCGCATCGAGGCCGTGGTGGGCGAACTCACCGCATGCGAAAACCTCGGCTGGCCGAGCCTGATCCCCTGCCGGCGCAATGCCAGCGCCGTCGGGCTGGTCTGCACTTTCCCGAGTGTCAAGACGCAGGTCACCTGCACACTGCCGATTGCCATCTCGCCGCAGCGCCTGGTCACCTATACCGCCACCACGCGCAGCACCGCCAACCGCACTGCCAGCTCGGGGCCGGTCACCTATGCCGGCGGCGCGCCGCTGACGCAGGTGACGGTGCAGCTGCCTTTCGTCACCATCACCATGCCGTGGGAGACCGCCCGTCCGGTGATCTGGCGCACCGATTCGCCGTCGTCTGGCACTGAGCGCGGCGACAAGATCGACCTCGGCCTCGTGCCCGATGCCGACATGCCGAGCTACCGCGCCTTCACCGACGACCTCGATCCGATGATCCGCCAGCTCTTCTATACCGATAGCAATGCCTTCTCGGCCTGGACGCGCACCTGGCGCAATATCTTCAACGTCTGGGCCGGGCCGGCGGGAGCAGACGGCGAAGGCTGTACGCGCAACTTCAGCGGCGGCGCGACCAACGTGAAGGCGGCCTTCGACGGCACGGCCATTCTGCACCGCAATGCCTTCCGCGACTGTGCGTCGATCTCGCTCGGCGGCGGCTCGGGCACCGCGCAGACCAACCTCGGCGATGCCACCTGGGTGCTGCTGCACGAGTCCGGGCACTTCCTGTTCGGCCTGGGCGACGAATATGTCGGCGGGGGCAATTTCTCAATCTCCACGCCGCTGAACATCTACGCCAGCAAGGCAAGTTGCGAGTCCAATTCCCAATCCAACAGCCTGCCGACCTCGCAATGCGTGCAGATCGGAACCAGCGGCACCTGGCGCAACGACGACGGCCAGTCCACCACCATGGAGGACCGCACCTTGTCCAGCGATTGGCGCACCATGTCGGGCAAGGCGCTGGGCAACCACCTCTCGCGCTGCCTCAACGGCGCCTGCTACTGAAGGAGCGTCCGGATTATGAAACACCCCATCATCCATGTGCTCGCGGTCGCCGCCCTGGCGGCAGCCGCTGTCCTGCTGGGCGAGCCGGTCCAGGCACAGACCCAGCCTGCCCGCGACGGCGCCGGCGAGCCCGCACCGCCGCCCAGCGCCTCGCACGATGGCAAGACCCAGCTGCTGCCGGCGCGCCCGATCGCCGAGTCGGAAGACGAACTCAACCGCCTGGCCACCTCGCAGACGGTCGACGGCCTCGTCCTGAGTCTGACCATCGACGGCAGCTCGATCACGGTCGACTCCGCAGTCCCGGCGCGCGTGCCGCGCCGCCAGGCGCGCAAGGAGCGCGTGGTCGGCGGCGACCTCGTTCGCGCCACGGCCTTCGCCGGCGGTCAGGCGATCGCGACCACGGTCGTGCCTGATACCGTGCTCAATGCGAGCGAGGGCGGCGGCCTGGTGCGCACCGAGCGGCGCCAGATCGCGCTCGTGCTGGCGGTGGATCGCGCGGTCGAGACCGTGGTGGTCGAGGCGCTGGCCACCAATGCGCGCGCGACGCTGGACGTGCGGCAGGCCTATGCCCGCGTCTGCGAGGCCGATCGCAACAGCAAGTGGTGCCCGCGGCCGCGTTGACGGCGGCAATCCGCGACTACGGTAGCGACGCCGACCTCACCGGGCTCCATCTCGACGGCGAGGCCGTGCTTGTCGGCGACGAAGCGCTTGCGCATGGCTGGGTTCCCGATTGGAAAGGGGCCCGATGCCAGCGCCGGCGCGTCGGCGGCGGCCCGTCGGCACACTCGGCCTTGTTCCTGGCGAGCTCTTCGAGCCCGGGTTCCTTGAGCCCTCGCGAAGCGAGGGATTGAAGGACAGAATTCATCGAACACGCCCGACTGACGGTCATCAGTCCGGTGGTGCCACGAGACGGCACGCCCCATCGCGAGGCCTCTATAGTCCCTCACGACTCAAACTTGACTCCTCAACAAGGAGACGTCCCATGTATTCACTCGTTTCACGCCTGCCGTTGCGCCAAGTGCTAGTGCGCCATACGCCCACCTTGGTGGGCGCGCTGGTCATCGCCGAGATGTTCTACAAGTGGCACAGTTTCCTGCTCGAAGCCGGTGGCTTCCTCGTCACTTGGTTTGTGCTTGATGCAGCCGTGAGTTTCATTGAGCGAAAGCTCAGCAACAAGGCCAATGTTGAACTTATCTGAAGTTCGTTGCACTGACACGTAGCCTAACGATAGCCGAACGGCAGTGCACCGCAAGTCACCAACGGCGCTTATGGGCAGGACTTCATCACGACAGCAACGCTATTGATGCGCGCCACGGCGCGCGTGCAAGCGCCTGTCCGCGCCGAAACTCTTAACGGCAGCGGTCTGTCGGGTACTGGTTCTTGGCGCCTTGGCCCTGAAAGCGCGCTGACTATCCGGTCCCTCAACCCACGGCCCTTCCACTTGCTGGAGAGATAAGTATGCCAATACGCGTTTTAGAGGGTCAGTTGTACAAGGAGTTCTCCTCGCCCCAGGTGTTCGTGATACATGACGGTAAGAAGATTCATATACCGACCGAGGACACTCTTTTTGCATTGGACTACTCCTGGGCCGAAGTCCAATCTGTCCCGGACGGAGCACTGGATGAATTCCCGAACTACAAAATAGAATCAGCATCTGGGACCCCTGGTTCCCTAATATTTCCGCCAGCCGGCGGAAGCCATTACTCAAAGCGCATCGCAACGTCCCAGTGCATTAAGGTCCGAACCCTCGGAGCCGACGATCCACAGCTCGTTGAAATAAGGGGTTGGTTAGTCAAAGGAACCTCAGAGGTTACGAGTAGTGGGGAGGGACATTGTGAGCCAGATCCCCGTGAGCCAACCGGCGGCTTTGACGTTGGGTTCGGGCTGATCCCCGACTACAGGTGGCTTGAGAGCCAGGGCATTGACATCAATAGCTTGATCATGGTGGGAAATTTCACCATTTCCAATGATGATGTAGAGCCAATTTCAATAGTCCCTGGATCTGGACCTGCAAACGACAAGATTGTCAGGGTGACGCCAACCATAAAATGCGAGGTAAATTCTTGGCTGTGGCGAGCGCGAATGCCGCCTAAACTCAATGCGCCCCCCAAGGATTGGATTCATTTTTCGCCGCCAGGGCGGGCTTGGCCACTTATTCCAAGTGTCGTAGAGGGTCAATACGTCAGCGTACATGGTTCACTAGTCACCGATAGTCCCCACGGCTCGACCTTCCCGCATCTTTGGGGCTTGACTGGGAAAGTACCCAGAGAAATAGATAAATGGTGCCCGAGCTCGCCGTGGGCATACCCCACGGACGGTCGTGACCATCTTGCAAGGTGGACTGAGATTCACCCGGTAGATCTCATTCGACCGCAGGTTGACCCTGGACGACATGAAACCGTGTATGGGCTCTTACTAACTTCCAACGTTACCGACTGCAATTTCATGACGGTGACATTGACGCCCAGGACGCCAAGACCACCGAATACCGTTGTGGCATACAAGGAGATTGTTGGATCTGAAACACGAGATCCAAACAATGATCCCCGCCGTCATTACATTCGCGTCGCCAAGTCCGCCGACTTCATTACAGTTATCGCAAATACCTGCGGAGACTCCGTTGGCAGCCACGGGCGCATCAAGGCACTCTATCGGTTGTGGTGGGAACCCGCCACTGTCATCCCACCCTCGAGCCGCACACTTTCCGTGTCGGTTGCGCCAACGGGAATTCAGTTGAATAAGTCCGTCTGGGTTACGGTTAGTGCAAGGGACGCCGTGACAGGCATGGCTGTGGCCGGGAAGGTGAGCATTGACGGCAAAGTTGTTGGAGATACCAACGTGGGGTTCAGATTTATATTCAGAGCGAAGAACGTCGGCACAGGTTCCAACCGGCGGACCATTTATCCCGGAGGAATCGTGTCAGCTGCCGGCTTTGACCGCATGGCAGTCGACTTCGGCTTCGAAATAACCTGACCGTCCGGTGAGTTACCACCGATGCATACGAGATCCCTACGACTGTTCGCGGCCGCTGATAGATGAATCACTGTTCAAGTCGCTGCCGACCGCGCCTGTATGACCCCCCGCGGCGATGTCCCGAGCGCCGCGGACGAATGTCCCGGCCCAGGCTGGTGCCGACCTTCGCCAGCAGGTGTCGAGTGTCGGCAACGCAGCCAGGCCGAATTCGAACCAGCATCTCCCCACGCACTCGGATGGCGGCGGCGCAGGATCCAGTGCTGCCGAGCGAAGGCGCCGCACGTCGCGAGCCCGGCCTCCTCTCGGGAGCCCACCCGACCGTCCCGCTCAGGCGCGGCTGGCCCACCCGCGCCTGCGCCGCCACGGTGCTTTGAGAACCCAACGACCCAACGGCCCAAAAAGCCGGTCGCCGGCGCCATCGAACCTGCTTTTCCCGTTCCCCACGCGCCAGCCGACCCAGCCGCACGATCTGGCTCAAGCACCGAGGATGTCGATCGTGCGCCGCACCAGCGCGTTCGATGGACGGCCATTGTTCGGCTGGTTGTAGCGTCCCGCGGTGACCACCATGACCACATCGAGTGCAGGCACGGCGTAGACGCGCTGGCCGCCGTTGCCCCAGCCCGCCGTCCAGCCCACACCGCGGCCGATGCCCAGTTCGAAAGGGCCTTGCCACCATTGCGCGCCGTAGCCGAATCCGTCCGAAGCCGTGTGGCGGCGCGTGCTGCTCTCGGCCACCCAGGAAGCAGGTATCAGTTGCTGGTTGCCATGGCGGCCTTGGGTCAGCAGCAGGCGGGCGATGTGCGCCAAGTCGCGCGGAGCCAGTCGCAAGCCCGAGTACGACAAGGCCCTGCCGGTCAGCCCGGTGCGCCATTCGAAACGCGGAATGGCCAGCGCCTTCATCAGCCACTCCTGGGCCAACGCGGCCAGCGGCGCCTTGCCCACGCGCTCCAGCAACTCGGCCAAGACCACGGTGGCGCCGCCGCAATACTCCCAGCGCGTGCCCGGCGCCGCCGCTTGCGGCAGCGACAGCACATGCCGCAAAGGGTCGAAGGCCAGGCCCATGCGGGTCTCGCTGTTGAGCGGGTTGCCATAGCCCACGCTCGTTTCGTCCCACTCCCACCCTGCGCTCATGTCCAGAACATTGCGCAGCGTGATCGCGCGCCGCTCGGGTGTGAGCAGGTCGGCGTGCTCCGGAAAGAAGCCATACACCGGCTGTGCCAGCGCGGCGGCGGCGTCGCCCAGGAGGCCACGCCCGATGGCCACGCCCACGAGCAGGCCGACGATGCTCTTGCTGATCGAGCGCAGGTCGTGCAGGGTCTCGGCGTCAAACGTCACCGTGCGCGAGAACCAGGCGCCACCGGGCTTGTCGGTGCCGGTGTAGTAGGCCTCGGCCAGCACCTCGTCGCCGCGGCGGATGAACACGCCATGGGTGTTGCTACCGTCGGTTGAGGCGTCCCTGAGTAATTCGCACAGGCGGCCGTGGCTGCCACAAACCGCAGGTTCCGTGGCCAAGGCTTGCGCGCTCGCCGCAGTGCCCGCCCAAACAAGAACTTCACGTCGATTGGGTGACCCGTTCTTCACTGCGTGATCGTAAGCGCGCTCGGCGGGTCCCACATCTACGGCTTGGTGCACCCGGCGCCGATGGTGTTCGTGCCGCATGCGGTAATGCTGCGTGGTGCCGCAGTGGGAACTGCGCGACATCTACGCCGGCATGGTGCAGTTCATGATCCTGCAGTTGGTGGCGGTGGCGATCCTGCTGATGTTTCCGAAGATCGCGACCTGGTTGCCGAGCGTGAACTGAGGGGGCGGGGCACGCGGCTTTCGCGTTGCGGTACTCCACCGTTGGCGCGGCAAGGCAGCGGGCCCAAGGGCGGCGGCGAGCTGAAGATCATCGCCACCATCTTGGACCAACCGGTGATCGAGAAGATCCTCACGCACCTGGGTCCACAGGCCCGCGCGCCGCCGAGTACGCCAGCGCGTGGCCAGGCGCTGCAAGCAGCCTGACCATCCCGATCCATCAACATTCAGGCGGCCCTGCGCACTCGGCCGCGAGGGCGGGCTGCGCCCGGGACTTTCTGGGGCCGGTTCAAGCGGCCTGATGACCCGGGTTCACCAGGGTTCATCCGTAGTCGACCTCCAGGACAGACGCACTTCGCCGGCATCTCACACGGCAACCGCACCGAAATCGCCGAGGACCTCGCCACGTTCCGCGAGACGCTCGAGATCAACGTGCTGGGCCTGGTGAATACGTTCCACCCCTTCGTGGCCCCGATGCGCGCGCGCCTCGGGATGGTTCGCCGGCATCGCATCCGCGGCGGGTTTCCGCGGACTTCCGGGGGCCACGGCCTACAGTGCGTCGAAGGCCGCGGCCATCCGCTACCTCGAAGGACTGCGCGTGGAGCTGAGCGGGACCGGTGTGCGCGTCACCACAATCTGTCCGGGGTTCATCGCCACGCCGATGATCCGAAGGAACCCGTACGCCATGCCGTTCATCATCGAGGCGGACGACGCCGCGCGCCGCTTCGCCCGCGCGATCGAGTCGGGCACGAGCTGCGCCGTCATCCCGTGGCAAATGGCGATCGCAGGAAGGATCCTGGGCGTGTTGCCCGACTTCATCTACGACGCCTTCGCCGCACGGCGCGCCCGCAAGCCGCGCAAAGGCGCGTGAGGCCTACTCGAGTGCCTGGTAGACGAGGGCGTTGACGCGCTTGCGGTTCTCGAACCGGATAGGCCCGGAGGTGTGCGCCATGAACACGACCACGAGGCGCTCCTGGGGATCGACCCACGCGAGTGAGCCCGTCGCCCCATGCCAGTGGAATTCGCCCGGCGAGCCAATGATGCCGGCCACGCCCGGGCCCGGTCGTACCGCGAATCCGAGCCCGAAAGCGGCGCCCTCGATGTTCGGATAGGCATCGAGCGCGGTGCGATCGACGTCAGGCCTCAGGTGGTTGGAGGTCATGTACTCGAGGCTCTTGCGCGCGATCACCTGCTCGCCCTTCCAGCGGCCCCCGTCGAGCAGCATCTGGTAGAAGCGCGCGTAGTCGCCTGCGGTCGACACCAGGCAGCCGCCGCCGCACTGGAATTTCACGCGTCCGCGCGGATCGAATGTGGCCGGGCGCCGCCCCTGCGCGTTCAGCAGCGGATGGGCGAGGCGCGAAAACTTGGCCTCGGGCAGGATGAAGGTCGTGTCGTCCATGCCCACCTTGGCGAAGATTCTCGAGCGCAGAATCTCCTCCAGGGACTGGCGCATCGCCGCCTCCATGGCGAGGCCCAACACCTCGAATCCGAGGCTGTAATCCCATTTCGTGCCGGGCTGGTAGAACAGTGGCAACGCGGCGATCTTGCGCAGGAACTCCTCGCCCGTCAGCGCTTCCGCGCTGGTAATGCCGCTCTGCGGCCAGGCCCGGTAGAGCTCGCCCTCGCCGCGGCTGCCGAAAGTCATGCCCGCGGTGTGGCGCATCAGATCCTGCAATGTCGGCGGGCGCTGCGCAGGCACGGTCTTGAACGGCGCTTTCGCCTCCACGGCCTTGCCGTCGATTACGGCGAGATTCGCCAGGACGGGCAGGTAGGTACCGACCGGGTCGTTCAGGTGCAGGCGGCCCTCCTCCTGCAGGATCAACGCGCCGGTGGCGGTGATCGGCTTCATCATCGAGGCGATAGCGAAGATCGAGTCTCTCGCCATGCGCACGTTCGCGGCCTTGTCCTGCCAGCCGAACGCCTCGTGGTAGACCAGCTTGCCGTTGCGCGCGATGGCAATCACCACGCCCGCCATCTTCCCCGCATCGATGTCGGCCTGGACGGCCTCGCCGAGGCGCTTGAGGCGAGACGACGAAATCCCCTGTGATTCGGGCGTCGCGCGCGGCAACGGATCGGGCGCCTGGGCCAAGGCCGCGGACGCGATCGCGAGTGCCAGGCAGAGCAGGAATCGTTTCATGGGTCGTCGTCGCAAGTGCGAAAGGTCAACTCTAGCCAAGTCGCCGGCAGACGAAAAGTATCCTCTGAAGATCGGCGCCAGCACGACGCGCGGCATCGCCTTCATCGCGATGATGTACGGGTCGAAGAGCGCCGAGGCCGACGGCGAGAGCGATTCGAGGATTCGAGTGTCGGCAACGCAGCCAGAGCTGAAGTCGAATGAGCATCTCCCCACACTCTCGGATGGCAGCAGCGCAGGATCCAGTGATCCGCGAGCGAAGGTACAAGACCTCCCGCGTGCGGTCTTCTGCTGCCAGGCCACCCAACCGTCCCGCTCAGGCGTGGGTGGGCCAGCCGCTGCCGCGCATGTGCGGCGCCGAGCAGCGCAAGGCGCATGGCCCGCGAGCGCAGCGAGCTTCCACCTCTGGCTCGCGCGGCTGTCCGAGTGGCGCGAACGCAGTGAGCGCAACGAGTTCCGCGCGTGGGCCATGTGCCTGAGCAGCGCAGGGCAGTCCGAGCGCCAGCGAGGACCGCCGCAGATAAGCGGCAGCGGCTGGCCCACCCGCGCCTGAGCCGCCACGCTGTTTCGAGGGCTCGACGCGGAGACTGCCCATCACCGCGAGAGCCGCGCCGACGGCTGACCTGCATCTCACGCTGGCCTTCATCGGCCTGGTGCCGACTGAATGCCTGGCCGACGTGATGGTCGCAGTCGAGGCCGCCGCCGAGCCTTGCGAGTTCGTCCCGTGCTGCCCATCGTCACCGCGGCCAAGACCGACCTCATCTGGTTCTGCGCGCTGGTGGCGGTGATGCCGCAGACGGCGTGGCTCAGTCCACCGGTGGCGCTGTCGGCGCATGTCCTCAAGGGCGCGGTGCCGCAGTGGGAACTGAAGGACATCTACGCCGGCATGGTGCAGTTCATGATCCTGCAGCTGGTCGCAGTGGCGATCCTGCCCCGGGGGGATACCACGGTGTCATGTTGTCCGAGGCCTCGTTGCATTTGAATAGGACCCATCGAACACCAGCCGCAGGCGCCGAACGTGGATACCGAGCAGTCTTCAGAACTTCGAGTCGCGTGCCGAGAAGGCATAGGGCAGGGGACTCTTCGGGGCGCGCGCATGGTTCTGCTCGCCGCACTCATGCTTTCGGCTGCAGCTGCCGCTGTGGCCCAGACCGACCCCGCCGGTGAGTACGGGACGCTGCGACGCCACGGATCTGCGGCACGCTTTCTGTGGGTACCGGACGGCGGCAGCACGCGGCTCGAGGGCCTGCATCTCTCCGCCGGCCTGGCGCTGGGCCTGCGGGGCACGCCACGTGCGGCCCTGGGTCCGGTGGCGCCCGCGCTGGTTCTCGAAACCGGCCACCGCACGAGCTTGACGTTGATGGCGGTGGGCGGCCGCGGCGCAATGCTCGTGTGGCAACGCCGCGAGTGAGCATCGCGAGCGCGACCTCGTGCCCGTGACCGCGGTCATCGCAGGGGGTCGCACGGGCTGAGAATCACGCCATGGCCGACGACCCTTCAGCGCCACCGACCGCCCACCGTCGGCGCGTGCGCTACACCGGCACCCATCCCAAGCGCTACGCCGAGAAGTACAAGGAACTGAATCCCGGCCGTCACGCCGATGAACTGCAAAAGGTGATGCAGCGGGGCCAGACGCCCGCCGGCACCCACCGCCCGATCTGTGTGGCCGAGATCATGGCCATCCTGGCGCCGCAGCCCGGTGAAGTGGCGCTCGACGCCACGTTGGGTTTCGGCGGCCATGCACAGGAACTGCTGGCGCGGCTGGCGCCCGGGGGCCGCTTGTGGGCCATTGACGTGGACCCGCTGGAGTTACCGCGTAGCGAAGCACGCTTGCGCGGCTTGGGCTTCGATGCTTCGGTGTTGACGGTGCGGCGTTTGAATTTCGCCCAGGTGGCCACGCTGCTGCCCGAGACCACGGGCGGCTTCGATCTGGTGCTGGCCGACCTGGGCGTGTCGTCGATGCAGATCGACAACCCGGCGCGTGGTTTCAGCTTCAAGGCCGATGGCCCGCTCGACCTGAGGCTGGACCCCGCAGCGGGCCTGACAGCCAGCGAGCTGCTGCAGCAAGTCACGCGCCAGGGCCTGCGCGACTTGCTGGTGGACAACGCCGACGAGCCGCACGCCGTGGCCCTGGCCGCCGCTTTGCAGGGCCAGTACATCCTGACCACGGGCGAGCTGGCCGAGCGTGTGCGCCGGACGATGCAGCGTTGCCTCGGCGCCAGACTTCCCGTCGACGAGCGCGAAACCGCGATCAAGGGCGCCTTGCAGCGAACATTCCAGGCGCTGCGCATAGCCGTCAATCAAGAGTTCACTGCGCTCGACTCACTGCTGGCCGCGCTGCCGGCCTGCCTGAAGCCGGGTGGCCGCGTAGCCATCCTGAGTTTCCACTCGGGCGAAGACCGGCGCGTCAAGAAGGCTTTCCAAACCGGCGAGCGCACCCAGGTCTACGCCCACGTGGCGCCCGACGTGATACGCGCGTCGTTCGACGAGCGCCGTGCCAATCCGCGTTCGAGTTCGGCCAAGCTGCGCTGGGCGGTCCGCGGCCGCGGTCCCTGAGAGCACGGCGGCCCCATCGAAGCCACACCCGGCTAACGATTGCCTAACGGTGGGCCTGCAGAATGGGTCTGTCGCCTTTGCACTGAGCCCCGCTTTCGGTGGGTTCTTTGCTCGGGCGGATCTCTGTAACCTGTTTCGGTCTATCAAGGGGGATGCGATGACGCGCAAATCTGGATGGTTCTCGCTCACCGCGGCTTTCGCCGTCGCAATCGCCTGCGGCCTCGGGCTGGCGGGCTGCGGCGGCGGTGGTGGGGGTGGGGGTGATGGGGGCGGGAGCGGGGGCGGAGGAGGAGGCGCAGCCACCACCTTCAACCTCTCGGGCACGATCGCCATCGCCGAGACGGCGGCGGTGGACTCCGACACCAACGACGTCAAGCAGGCCGGCTACCTGCCCAATGACACCGCCGCCACGGCGCAGGTGCTCACCGCGCCGGTGCTGCTGGTGGGCAGCGTGAACCTCCCCAACACCGGCCCGCGCGGCAGGAACAACGACGGCAGCACCACGCTTGGCGATGACGAAGACTGGTTCCGCGTCGACCTCGTCGCCGGCCAGGTGGTGGAGCTCGAGTTTGCCTCCGACCCCGCGAATGCCGACGTCGACCTCTACGTGATCTCCAGCGATGCCACGCTGGGCGGCCAATCCATCGGCACGGACAGGCGTTTCGAGTGCGTCACCGTGACGCGCACCGGCAGTTACTACGTCATCGTGAACGCCTTCTCGCGCGCCTCGATCTACAACCTGCGCGTCGGTGCGCCGGGCACCTCGGCCACCTGCGCGCAGGCCACGGCGCCGGTGGCCAACTTCATCGCCGGTCAGCTCGTCGCCGAGGCGCGCCGGGGTGTGGCCGGCGCGCTCGAGAAGGCCGGCACGCTGGTGCGCGCTGCCGGCGTGACGGTGGCCGACAGCACCGAGGCCTCGGCCGGCACGCTGCGCGCCGATGCCGGCCCACAGCTGCTGCGCCTGCCGCGCGACCCCGTGGCGTCGGCGATGGGCCTGAAGACCCTGGCTGACATCGCGGCCGGCGGCGACGGCCGCTCGCGCGCACGCTCAGCCAGTGGTGTGGCCAACGATGTGGCGCGCCGCGCCAAGGCCGCCGCTACGCCCTGGCCAGCGAGTCTGGTCACGATGCGCTATGCCAAGCAGTTGCGCGCCACCGGGGCCTTCGAATATGTCGAGCCCAACCTCGTCATGCGCAGCACGGCGATCACCGGTGCCTTTCCGCCCAACGACCGCGCCTACTCCTACCAGCGCTGGCACTACGAGCAGATCAACCTGCCCTCGGCGATGAGCCGCGTCACCGGTCTTAACCTGCCGGGCACGCAGGCGCGGCCGCTGGTCGCCGTCATCGACAGCGGCGTCGTGCTCGACCATCCCGACCTCGCGCCGCAGCTCTTCTCGGCCGGGCGCGCCTTCAGCTCCGGCAGCGTGGCCGGCGACGGCGACCGCAACTCCGGCGACGACGTGGACCCCGCGGCCAGCCAGCCCGTCTTCCACGGCACCCACGTCGCGGGCACGGTGGGCGCGGCCACCTACGACGGTATCGGCGGTGCGGGTACGGCGCCGATGGCGTTGATCCTGCCGCTGCGGGTATTGGTGCAGGGACGCGGCAGCTCACTGGACGTGATCCAGGCCATGCGTTATGCCGCCGCCCTGTCCAACCGCTCGGGTTTCGTGCCGGTGCGGCGCGCCGATGTCATCAACCTGAGTTTGGGCAGCGACAACGCCTGCGACAGCGCCTACCAGCAGGCGATGAACGATGTGCGTGCGGCCGGCACCCTTGTCGTCGCTGCGGCAGGCAACGAGGCCCGCACCACGGTGGGCTCGCCGGCCAGTTGCACGGGCGTCATCGCCGTCAGCGCCACCGATGCGCAGCGCAACATCGCCCGTTACTCCAATACCGGCACGCGCGTTGTCGTGGCCGGGCCGGGCGGCGACACCTCGGTGTCCACCACCGGCAACGGCGCGCCGGATGGCGTGTACAGCGATATCGGCGCTTTCGACAGCAACGGCCGCCGGCAGCCGTCCTTCGGGCCGCTGGATGGCACCTCGATGGCCTCGCCCCATGTGACTGGGGTGATGGCGTTGATGCGCTTCGTCAACCCGGGCCTCACGGTGGCGCAGGTGGACAACCTGTTTGCCGCGGGCTCGCTCACCGACGACCTGGGTGCGGCGGGGCGCGACAACCAGTTCGGCTTCGGCCTCATCAATGCGCGCAAGGCCGTGGACGCGGCTTTGGCGGCACTGAGCGCACCGCCGCCGGCGTCCTCCGCGCCCATCGTGGCGCTGCCCTCGACGCTGGACTTCGGCGCCGTGGTCACCAGTGGTGTGTTGGAGTTGAGCGCCTCGGGCACGAGCGCCGAGGCTGTGGCCGGCACGCCGCAGGTGGCGGTGCCGGCAGGCACCGCGGCCGGTGCGGTCACCGTCGTGGCGACTTCGGTCAACGCCGCCGGCCTGGGGCGCTGGACCGTCACCGTCAACCGCGCGGCCTTCAGCGGCAACGGCACCTTCTATCCGAGTGTGCGCTTCACCCTCAACACCGGCCGCGTGATCACCGTGCAGTTGACGGTGCAGAAGCCCGCCACGGCCGGTGGTGGCGGCACGGCCGCGGCGGCCAACTGGGGCGCGCTCTACGTGCTGCTCATCGACCCCGCGACGGGCAAGGTCGAGCACACCGTGCTCGCCACGCTGTCCGGGGGCCGCTACAGCTGGAGCAAGACCGGTTATGCCAAGTCGAAGGTGTCCATCATTGCCGGCGGCGACCAGGACAACGACGATTTCATCTGCCAGCGCGGCGAGCCCTGCGGCGCCTACCCGGTGCTGCAGCAGCGCTCCGACCTGACGGTGATCGAACTCACCGGCCACCGCAGCGACCTGAACTTCCAGGTCTCGCCGCTGGCGGGCATCTCGCCATCGGCGATCGCAGGTGCGGGCTCCGGCCCGGTATTCCAGCGCACGCCGGCCGAGGCCGTGCCGGAAGTGATGGAGACAGTGCCTTGAAGATGCGGCGGGCGCAGCAGGTGCAGCGGGCCCAGCGCGTTGGTTCGCCGACGCGGCCGCAGTGGGCCGCCCGCGCGTGGCAGTCCGCAGCCCGCGCCTGCCTGGTCTGGCTCGCGGCGTGGGCCGCGCAGGCCACCGGGCAGACCGCCGAAGCGGCACCGGTGCAGGTCGCGCTGCAGCGCAGCCATGCCATCTGTCCCGTGCCCGGGCGGGAGGCGGGCGCCTGGCTCATCGACGATGCTGCGCGCTGGGCCGCGCTCATTGCCGCGCGCGAGGAGCCGTTGCTTGGCCGCGCCATGGCCTGGGGCCAGGAGCAGGTGCTGGTGGTGGCGCTCGCCGAGCAGCCCACGCTCGGCATCCGCATCGCGCTCGATGAACAAGCCGAGCGCTCGATGTTCCGCCGCCTCCACCTGGCGGCGCGAGTCGAGCGCCCGCGCGCGGGTGATATGGCCGCCACGGCGCTGTCGCGACCCTGCGTGGTGGCGGTATTGCCTCCGGGCTCCTGGAAGCGCGTGACGGTGCGGCTCGAGGGTCAGCGCCTGCCGGCGCGCGCCGGTCGCTGAACCTGGTTTGTCGAAGCGTTGAAATGGATCGTCGGCCGTTGGGCCAAGGCGAACCTTGGCCGAGTTGTCCAAGCTGCGTGACTTGCACACGATCGGCGCGTAGGCAATGGCGGCGGCCGATGGCTGCCGCCGCAGGTTCTACGGCGCCGTCGGCGATGCCGCGAGCAGCGCCTTCGTGTAGGCATGCTGCGGCCGGTCGAATACCTCGGCGAGCGGTCCTTGCTCGACGACGCGGCCGTCCTGCATCACCAGCACGCGGTCGGCCACCTGCGCCACCGCCGGCAGGTCGTGCGAGATGAACAGGCACGCGAAACCGTACTGCCTCTGCAGTTGCGCGAACAGCGCCAGCACCTGCGCCTGGATGCTCATGTCCAGCGCCGAGACCGGCTCGTCCGCGACGACGAAGGCCGGCCGGCGGACGAGCGCGCGGGCAATCGCCACCCGCTGGCGCTGGCCGCCGGAGAGCTCGTGCGGCCAGCGTCGTGCGAGCTCCGCCAGGCCGACCTCGGACAGCGCCTCCTCGACGCGCGTCGCGGCCTGCACGGCACCGAGGGCGCGCAGGTGCCGCAGCGGCTCGGCGACGATCTCGCCGATGCGCTGGCGGGGGTCGAGCGAAGAGTACGGGTCCTGGAAGACGATCTGGCAGGCCTGGCGGAAGGGGGCGAGCGCAGCACCGCGCAGCGGCACCGCCTCGCCGCGGAAGCGCACCTCGCCGGCCGTGGCCTCGGCCAGGCGCAGCAGGGCGCGGCCGAGCGTGGTCTTGCCGCTGCCGCTGCCGCCGACCACGGCCACCGTCTCGCCGGCGTGGATGTCGAGGTCCACACCGCGCAAGGCGTGCGTGCCCTCGCGGCGGCCGAACCAGCCGCGCCGCCCGCCCGCATAGCGCAGCTCCAGGCCACGCACCTCGATCAGCGGCGTGCGCGGTGCCGGCCGGGGCGTGGCTGCAGCCACCGCGCTGCGGCGCGGCATCGCGGCCACGAGCGCACGCGTGTAGTCATGCGAGGGTTGCCGCAGCACCTGCAGCACCGGGCCGGTCTCCACCACCTGCCCTTGGCGCATCACCGTCACGCGCTGCGCATAACGTGCGACGAGGCCCAGGTTGTGCGTGATCAGCAGCACCGCGGTGCCGGCGTCGCGCGCCAGTTCCTGCATCAGGTCCAGCACTTCGGCTTGTGTGAGCGTATCGAGCGCGGTCGTCGGTTCGTCGGCGATCAGCAATCGTGGGCGCAGCAGCATCACGCTCGCGAGCATGATGCGCTGGCGCATGCCGCCGCTGAACTCGTGCGGGTAGGCGGCGAGGCAACGCCGCGGCTCGGCGATGCCGATGCGCGCGAGCATGCCCACCATGCGCTGCTCGATCGCGCCCGGCGCGAGGGGTGTGTGCAGTCGCATCGCCTCGGCCATCTGGGCGCCGATGCGCATGGCCGGGTTCAGGGAGACCATCGGTTCCTGGAAGACCATGCCGATGTGTGCGCCGCGCAGCGCACGCAGCCGGTCGGGTGCGGCCCGTCCCAGGTCTTCGCCGTCGAACCCGATGCGCGTGGCACTCGCCGTCACGCCGGGCGGCAGCAGGCCGAGCACGGCGCGCGCCGCCAGCGTCTTGCCGCTGCCGGACTCGCCGACGATGGCCAGGCACTCCCCGCTCGCCACGGCGAAGGCGACGCCGTCGACGAGCGGCCGCGCCACCGAAGCCGCGCGCACGCTGAGGCCTTGCACCTCCAGCAGCGCCGCGGGCGCGGCGCTCACGTCGCCTCGTGCGCCGCCATGCGCGGGTCGAGCCGGTCGCGCAGCGCATCACCGAGCAGGTTGATGCCCAGCAGCGTGAGCGCGATGCACAGCCCCGGCGCCAGCCCCAGCCACACCGCCTGCTGCATATAGGGCCGCGCGCCGGCGAGCATGTTGCCCCAGGTGGGCGCCGGCGGCGGCACGCCCAGGCCCAGAAAGCTGAGCGCACTCTCCGACAACAGCACCCAGCCGAACATACTGGTGGCGAGCACCGCGACCGGCGCCCAGCAGTTGGGCAGCACATGGTGCACGAGCGTCGTCCACTCGCCGTTGCCGATGCTGCGCGACGCTTCGACGAACTCTTTCTCGCGCAGCGACAGCACCGTGCCCCGCACGACGCGCGCCACGCTCGGCGCGTAGGCGAGGCCGAGCGCGAGCACGATGCCCCAGCGGTTGGCACCCACCACCACCATCAGCCCGAGCGCGAGCAGGATGCCTGGGAAGGCGAGCAGCGTGTCGTTGATCGTCATCAGCACGCGGTCGACCGCGCCGCGCAGGAAGCCGGCCGCGGCGCCTATCGCCAGGCCGAGCAGCGTGGCCAGGACCACCGTCACCGCGGCCACCGTCACGCTGGTCGCGGCGCCCGCCATGATGCGGCTGAGCACATCGCGACCGAACTCGTCGGTGCCGAGCCAGTGCGCGGCCGAGGGCGGCACCAGCTTGGCACGCAGGTTCAGGCCGAGCGGGTCGAACGGCGTCCAGAAAGTGGCCACCAGCGCCTGCAGCAGCATGCTGCCCAGCAGGATGGCACCCAGCCAAGCGTTGGCGCGCGTCAGGCGGGCGACTGCGCTCATGGACGAGGCCCTACGCGCCGAAGCGCTCCGGCATTCGTCTTGGCGATGGCCCGGCGCCTCACTGCAGCATCACCCGCGGGTCGAAGATCGGGTAGAGCAGATCGACCACCAGATTCACGCCGACGTAGATCGCGGCGGTGAAGAGCAGCACGCCTTGCACCACGGGGTAGTCGCGCGCGAAGATACCGTCCACCAGCAAGCGCCCGAGCCCGGGCAGCGTGAACACCGTTTCGAGCACGGCGATGCCGCCGAGCAGATTGCCGAGCACGAGGCCGATCAGCGTCAGTGTGGGCGCGAAGGCGTTGGGCAACACATGCTGTGCCAGCACGCGCCACTCGGGCAGACCCTTGGCGCGCGCGTGCGTCACGTACTCCAGCCGCTGCACCTCGATCGCGCTGGCGCGCGCCATGCGCGTCAGCACGCCCGTCTCGATCATCACCAGCGTCACGATGGGCAGCACGAGGTAGGCGGCACCGCCCCAGAAGTCCTGCGCCATCGGCACATAGCCCACCACCGGCAGCCAGCCCAGGTGCAGGCCGAAGGCGAGCAGCAGCAGCAGGCCGAGCCAGAAGCTGGGCACCGAGAGCAGCAGTGTGGCGCCGAAGACGATGGCGAGATCGAGGGCCTGGTTCTGCTTCCAGGCCGCGAGCAGCCCCGCCGGCACCGCCAGCAGCGTGGCCAGCGCCACCGCCACGAGCACGATGACGGCGCTCACCGAGAACCGTTCCAGGATGAGTGGAGCCACCGCCTGCTGATTGGTGATCGAGCGCCCGAGGTCGCCCTGCACCACCGCCTGTGCCCAGCGCCAGAACTGCACCGGCAGCGGCTCGGTGAGGCCCATGCGCGCGCGCTGTTCGGCCAGCTGGGCGGCATCGGCGGTGTCGCCCAGCATCAGCAGCGCGGGGTCGCCGGGCACGAGGCGCATCAGCGTGAACACGGCCATGGCCACCAGGATGAGCGTGACCAGCGCCATCGGTACGCGCCGGGCGACGTAGGCGAGCATGGGGGTCAGCGAAGAATGCGGGTGGCGATGCCGGCGTCAGTCCCGGGGCGCGGCGCCGATGTCACTGCACGCGCACGTTCCACAGCCGCGGCTGCCCGGCCGGCCAGCCCTTGAAGCCGGTCACGTTGCGCCGCGTGGCGGCGACCTCCGCGCCGTTGTAGAGCACGATGATCGGTACCTCGTCGAGGATGCGCTTGTGCAGCTCGTCGAAGAGCGCTTGCCGCTGCGCGCGGTCGGCGATGTCCATGGCCGTCGCCAGGCGCTGCTGCATCTCGGGGTTGTCCCACACCTTGCGCGGCTGCTTGTCCTTGGGGCCCATGAGCATCTCGAAATTCAACGCCGGGTCGAGCCGCGCCGAGTAGCTGAAGCTCATGAGCTGGTAGTCGCCCTTCGTGTAGCGATCGAGCTGTGTCGCCCAGTCGAGCACCTCGATGTCGATCTTGAACCCGGCCGCCTGCGCCATGCCCTGGATGAGCACGGCGGTATCGAACATGGAGTTGTAGCGCTTGTTCGCAATCAGCTTGATCGGCTGGCCGCTGTAGCCCGCGGCGGCGAGCAGCCGCTTCGCTTCCGCCGGGTCGTGCTTAAAGCCGGCCGCCTGCACCGCCGTGTAGAAGGGGCTCGTGCTCGGCACCGGCGAATTGTTGCGCTTGGCAAGCCCCTCGGTGACGCTCTGCACGAGCGCGTCCTGGTCGATGGCCAGCGCCAGCGCGCGGCGGATGCGCACATCCTTCAGCAGCGGGTCGCGCGTCTGGATCAGCAGGCCGTTGAGGCCCATCGACGCGCTCACGTCCACGCGCAGGTCGGCGCGGCCACGCAACTCGGCCAGGTCGGACGAGGCGGCGTCGAGGAGCACGTCCACGTTGCCGGCCAGCAGTGCCGCCTTGGCGGCCGAGCTGTCGGGAATGATCACAAAACGCAGCGCAGCCACCTCGGCCTTCTTGGCGCCGGTGTAGCCGCTGGCGGCGTCACCGCGCGCGGCGTAGTCGTCAAAGCGCGCCAGGTCCACATACTGGCCGCGCTTCCATTCACCGAGCTTGAAGGGGCCGGTGCCCACCGGGGCCACCCACTTGCCGTCGGCGCCCACCGAACTGCGATGCACGACGCCGGTGCCGCCGCAGTCCATGCGCGCCAGCGTTGCGAGGAAGAGCGCCGAGGTGCTGTCGAGCCGGTACACCACCGTCTTCGGGTTCGGCGCCTCCAGCGACAGCACCTTGACGAGGCCGCGGCCGTCGAATTCCGAGGTGCAGCGCCAGTTGGTGGCCGGGGTCATCTGGCGGTTCCAACTCCACAGCACATCGTCGGCGGTGAGCGGGGCGCCGTTGTGGAACTTCACGCCGTCGCGCAGCGTGAAGGTGTAGGTCTTGCCGTCGGGCGAGACCTCCACCTTGCTGGCGAGCAGGGGGCCGATGCTGGTGTCCTCGCGCAGCGCCACCAGGCCCTCGACGATGTGCAGCATCACGCCGTCGGTGTTGGCGTCGCGGTTGACGCCGGGCTCGGTGCTGCGGATGTCGGCGTTCAGGCGCATCCGCAAGGGCGACTGCGCTTGCGCTGCCGCCGTGCCGAGCACTGCAAGGGCGGCCACGACCAGCGCGCCGAGCCGGCGCGGATGGCGTAGACCAAGGGAAGACTGAGGCATCGTGTCACTCCTGCGCGAGGGTTTCGGCGGCCACCGGGGCGTAGCGCATGTTCTCGAGCGCATAGGTGGTGAAGCGGCGGTCCAAGGCGGGCAGCATGGCCACCTGCATCTGCCCGAGCGCCGGTGTCATGACGATCATGGCCACCGAGGCGCTGAGGTTGTTCGAGAGGTTCTTGCGCGGCGGCCGGCACACGGCCCACTCGCCACCGAAGGTGTCGAAGAGTGCCGCCTTCACATCCGCCGTGCCGATGGCGCCATGCCGCGGTGCGAGCAACTGACGCACGCGCAGGTTGCGGTACAGGCTGTCCGGCGTGGCCTCGATGCCGGTGTCGCGCAACTTGGTGAGCGCCACCGGACTCAGCCAATGGTTCGAGTGCACGAGCAGCCCCCCTTCGGCGTGGACCTGGAAGGTCTCGTCCGGCGCGCACTCGAAGTTGATCGCCAGGCCCTGGGCGTGGCTGACGATCATGTTGTTCGACGCCGACTTGCCCGTGACGTAGACGGCGCGCAGCGCCAGCGCCAGGTGGCGCTGCATGAGCACCTTGCGCCGGATGAGCGCGAGTGGCACGCCGGTATGCAGCCCGTCGCGCTCGCTTTCCAGGTAGTTGGCGGTGATGGCGATGCCTTCGGCGTTGAAGCCGCAGCGGCCCAAGGCGCCGGCTTCGGTGAAGGTGAGCAGGTCGGGGCCGGGGTCGCTCGCATCGGCGTGCACCTTCAGCACCACCACCGTCTCGGCGCATTCGGCTTTCCAGTCCCAGTTCTGCGCGTGGATCAGGTGGCCGTCGCGGGTGGCCTCGGGCAGCACAACAACGCCCGTGCAGCCGTCGGGGTCGTCATCGGCACGGCCGAGGTTGCGCTCGCGCGCCGCCTTGCGCTGTTCCGCGAGCTGCAGCAGTTCGGTGCGGGCATTGAGCAGCACGATGTGCTCGAACGGCTGCGCCGCACCCTCGGCGATGGCGCGCATCTCGGGCACGAAGCGGGGCTCGAAGGCCTCGATGCGCGGCACGAGCGTGGCCACTGCCTGCGCCAGCGCGGCATCGTCGAAGCCCTGCCGGGCCAGCTGCGCCCGGTAGTGCCCAATGCCCCGCGCGATGCGTTCGCCGGCGGCGCGTCCGTACTGGCGGCCGCGCACCTCGGGTGGGCCCTCGACTTCGATCAGCGGAGCGGGTTCGGCCATGGTGAAGATCGCTAGCGCAGCGCCGGCTCGGGCTGTCGGGGCGGGTTGTTCGGGATGGTGTATTTTGTGATCATTTAGCACAGTGTGGTCCATGCGTGAGAACCCTGAGCCCTCGCCGCTGCAGCAGCGGCTGGCGTGGCGCATCGTGGAAGAGGCGCGCTCTGCCGCGGCCGCTGCCCTGGCCAGCACCGGCACCGGCAACGGCAACGGCAACGGCAGCGGCAGCGGCAGCAGCAACAGCAGCGAGGCGGCCCTGTGGACCGAGCTCGGCCTGGCGCGCCGGTTCGGCGTATCGCGCACACCGGTGCGTGCCGCTCTCGAGTGGCTGCGCGCGCAGGAACTGATTCGGCGCAATCAGTCCGGCGGCTGGCAGCTCACGCCGCGGGCCGGCCGCCGGCGTGCGCCCCCCGTGCCTGCCCCGCCGCCGGAGGAGACCGACCGCCTCTTCGTCGCCATTGCCCGCGACCGCGTCGAGGACCACCTTGCCACTGAGGTGTCCGAGGCCGATCTGATGCGTCGCTACGGCGTGCCGCGCGCCGTCGTGCTCAAGGTGCTGGCCCGCATGGCGGAGGTTGGCCTCGTCGAACGCAAGCGCGGCCATGGTTGGCGATTCCTCGCCGTGGCCTACGACCAGGCGACACGCGACGAGAGTTATGCGTTCCGCCTGCTCGTCGAGCCGGCCGGGCTGTTGTCAGCCGACTTCACCGCGGCACCGCACTGGCTGCAGTCGATGCGCGAACGCCATCAGGCGATGATGGTGGCGCCGTGGCGCGAGACGATGAGCGTGGCGCTCTTTGATCTCAATGCCGAGTTCCACGAGGGCCTGGCGGCCGCGTCGGGCAACCGCTACTTCCAGATGGCGATCGCGCAGCAGAACCGCTTACGCCGCTTCGTCAACGTGCACTGGACCGAAGGGCCCGAGCGTGTGCAGGTCTCCTGCAAAGAGCACCTGGAGATTCTCGATCGTGTTGCCTCCCGCGACCGCGAGGTGGCCGCCGCACTGATGCGGCGCCACCTGCAGCAGGCGAGCGAGTTGTAGCGAGCCGCGCAGGTTCCGAGCCACCGGGCCACCGGGCCACCGGGCCAACTGGCCATCTGGCCGCTCGATCGTTGGCTTCAGCCACTCGCGGTTTCGGCCAGCGCCATCGTCACCGCCTCGGCCGCACCGAGCGCCGCGCCCTCGCGGCGCAGCACCTCCCAGCGTGCGGGTGTGACGCGGCCGGTGACGAGCCGGCGCACCCGCCTCTCCTGCCGCGCGTCGAAGCTGTCGGCGCGGCCGACATGCGCCTCGGCGGCCTTGGCCGCGTAGGCCTGCAGCCGTACCGCCGCTTCGGCGCGGCGCCGGTGCGCCAGCACGCGCGGCAGGTCGCGCAGCGCGCGTGTCAGCTCCACCGGCGCCATCGCGTCCCAGGCGAGCTGGATCGATTCGTGCAGCGTCGCCGCCGCTTCGTTCCAGCGTCTGAGCGCAGAGAGTGCCTTGCCGCGCACCTGCAGCGCCTGGCTCACCCGGCGCGTGTCCGAAAGCAGCCGGGCGCTGGCCACCACCTCGTCGGCGCACTCGATCGCCTCCTCGTGGCGGCCGGCTTCGTTAACGACCAGGGCGACGAAGTAACGCCCGGCATTGATGGCATGCCGATTGCCGAGGCGCTCCCACATCGCAAGCGCCTGGCGGTACAGCGCCTCGCCTTGCACGAGGTCGCGCCGGTGCGCGTAGGTGATCGCGGCGCGCAACACGATCAGCCGCGCCAGCACCTGCGTCTCCAACGCGGCGCGGGCCAGCGCCTCGGCCTCGTCCACCGTGGGCTCCAGCCACGGTGCGTGGCCCACGAGCAGCCAGTGCAATCTCGCCTTCACGTGCAGGGCGCGGGCGCGCAAGCCGGGCTCGTCGGGCACCTGCTCGAGGCCCAGCTCGGCATGGTGGCGCGCCTCGTCGCCACGCGCGGCCGTGAAGAGCAATTGCGCGAGCTGGGTGTGGCCGCGGCTGCGCAGCTCCGCATCCTCGCAGCGCGCGACCGCCTGCTCGAAACTGGCGAGTGAATCGGGGCCGAGCACGAGGTCGTCGTGCGCGCGGCCAAGCGCGAGCACCGTGCGCACGGCGCTCACGGCATCGCCGTCGGCCAGCGCGCTGTGCAACGCGGTGGAGAGGTTGGGCAACTCGGCGCGCAGCGCCGGCAGCGAGGGCGTGCTCGGCAAGGCTTCGGCCCACTCCAGCATCCAGGCGCGGTGCGCGGCACGCCGCCCTGCCTCGGCCCCGGCGGCGCCCGACTGGCGCAGATTCACGAGCGCAAACTCGCGGATGGGTTCGTACATGTCAAAGCGCATGTCGCCCCAGGGCATCTCGGTGGCGCGCAGCATCGAGCAGCCGACGAGGGCATCGAGCCGCAGCGCGGCTGCCAGCTGCGGGATGCCGCGCACCGCTGCTGCTGCCGCCGCGGTGCAGCCGCCGCCGAAGACGGCGAGGGCGTGCATCAGGCCCGCCTCTTCGGTGCTCAGTTGCTGCCAGCTCCAGCGGATGACGCGTTCCATCGAAGCGTGCCGCGCATCGAGCGCACCGCGCGGACCGCTGCGCGCAAGCAATTCCAGGCGCGGCGCCTCGCCCGCAGCGAGCAGTTCGAGGATGCGCGCCGGCGCGAGGCTCCTCACGCGCGAGGCGGCCAGTTCGATGGCCAGCGGCAGGCCTTCGAGCGCGCGCACCAGGTCGAGCACGGCGGGTTTGTTCTGCTCGCCGAGGTGGAAGTCGGCGCGCACCTGCCGCGCACGGTCGACGAAGAGGGCCACGGCCGGATTGGCCAGTGCCTCGGCGAGCGTGAGGTGGCGGCCGCGCTCGGGCAGCGCGAGCGCCGGCACCGGCAGCGCTCGCTCGCCATCGATGCCCAGCGCCCGTTGCGACGTGACGACGATCCGCAGCCTCGGCAGCGCACCGGCGAGCCTCGCCACGACGTCGGCCGCCTGCTCGACGAGTTGCTCGAAGTTGTCCAGCACGAGCAGCAATGCGCGCTCGTGCAGGGCAACCACGAGGTGCTCGACGCCGCCGCCCTGGCTGTCCTGGACGCCCTGCCCAGCCACGCCGATTGCGACCGAGATCGCATCGAGCGCCTGCGCGCGCGTCTCGCAGGCCACGAGCGAGACGAAGACGACACCGTCGCCTTGCGGTGCGGCCAATGCCAGCTCCACAGCCAGCCGTGTCTTGCCCGAGCCCCCCGGGCCCATCAGCGTGACGAGTCGGTGCTCGGCCAGTTCAGCCAGCCACTGCGCGCGCAACGTTTCGGGCAGGAAGTGTCGCGTGAGGTAGACCGGCAGCGCGGCGCGCGGCCCGCGTGGCGCGGGGGAGATGAGTGAGGTGGGTGAGGTCGGTGAGGTCGGTGGTGCCGGCGACGGCGTGGCTTGCGCTGACGGTGTGGCCGGCATGGCGCTCGGCGCGGCGGCGGCCACATGGCCGGCGAGCCGCTCGCTCACCGCCTCCAGCCGTTGCCGTTCGTCGAGCACCCATTCGTCGAAAAAGCCGGGCAGCAACTCGCCGCGATAGAGCGCCAGCGCCTGCGCGGCGCGGCCCAGACGTGCCTCGCGCTCGAAGGCAGCCACATCACATTCGAGCGCGCCGCGCACGAGGCGCACGTCGTGGCGGTCGGCCAGCAGCACGGGCGCCGGCACCTGGCTCGGCGGCTCGAGCACCGATCTCAACACCGAGAGCGTCTGCCGCAACCGGTTGCGGCTCACCTGCGGATCGACCCCTGGCCACAGCAGCTCGACGAGTTCTTCGCGCGGGTGGTTGCGCTCGGGCGCCAGCGCCAGGCGCGCCAGCAGCGCCACCATGGGCCGGCTGGCCAGGCGCACCAGGCGCTGCGTGCCATCGCTCAGCTCGAAGGCACCGAGCAGCCGCAACTGCCAGCGCGCCGGCACCGCTGTACTGCCGCCGGGCGCGCCCGCGTTGCCGCTCGCCGAGGAAGGGAAAACTGTCAACATCTGAGTCGCAGCATACCGGCAGCTTGCTGCGGCGCCGCGCGGGTGATCCCGCGCCTGCGGGGGGGTGCGGCCCTTCAGCGGCTGGCCAGCCACCGGCGTTTGCGTACGGCCGGCGCGCCGTCTATCCCAGCCCCTTCCAGGGCACCAGCTTTCTTTCCACCCAGCGCATCAGCAGGTCGAAGGCGTAGGCCACGACACCGATCACGATGATCCCCATGACCACGATGTCGGTGCGCAGAAAATTGGAGGCATTGAGCACCATCTGGCCCAGACCGACGTTGGCCGCCACCATCTCGGCGGCCACGAGCGTGGTCCAGCCAAACCCGATGGCGATGCGCATGCCCACCAGGATCTCCGGCAGCGCCGAGGGCAGGATGACGTGGCGGATGACCTGCGAGTAGCTCGCGCCCATCGAATACGCGGCATTGATCTGCTCCTGGCTTGCGCTCTTCATGCCCGAGCGCGCGGCCAGGGCCAGCGGCGCAAAGCAGCTCAGGTAGATCAGCAGCACCTTGGGCAGCTCGTCGATGCCGAACCAGATGATGATGAGCGGCAGGTAGCTCAGTGGCGGCAGCGGCCGGTAGAACTCGATAGGCGCGTCGAAGATGCCGCGCGCGACGCGGCTCATGCCCATGGCGATGCCCACCGGCACCGCGGTCAGCACGGCGAGCCAGAAGGCGACCGCCACGCGCAGGATGCTGGCCAGGAAGTGGTCCCACAGCGGCTTGTCGTTGGCCGCGCCGGTGAGGTACTCGACGAACTGCTTGAACACCATCTGCGGTGTCGGCAGGAAGAGCGGCTTGATCCAGCCCGCGTTGGACACCAGCGCCCACAGCGCAACCAGCACGCAGACCGTGACGATGCTGATGGTCGCGCTGCTGCCCTCACCGGGCACCTTGAAGCGGCTGGTCTTCGGCGGCGGCAGCGTCGGCGCTGTGCTCGACCTGGCCGCTTGGGGATCGGCCACGTCAGCCACTCGCGGCCTCCGGCGCCAGCGGCTCTCTGTGGTGCACGAGCGAGAGCACCTCCTCGCGCATGCGGATGAACTCCGGCTCGCTCTTCACGCGCCGCGCATCGCCGTGCACCAGGAACTGGCGCGAGAACGGCACTGTGTCGTAGGTGTGCGTGATGCGCCCCGGGCTCGGGCTCATCACGATCAGGCGCGTGGCGAGAAAGAGCGCCTCCTCCACCGAGTGCGTGATGAAGAAGACCATCTTGTTCGTCGCCGACCAGGCCTTGAGCAGGATCTCCTGCACGCTCTCGCGCGTGAAGGCGTCGAGCGCGCCCATGGGTTCGTCCATCAGCAGCACCGCCGGGTCACTGGCCAGCGCCCGTGCGATGCCCACGCGCTGTTGCATGCCGCCCGAGAGCTCGTAGACGGCGCGGTCGGCGAAGTCCTGCAGGCCCACCAGCGCGAGCTTTTCGCGGGCCACGCGTTCCCGCTGCGCGCGCGCCACGCCGCGCATGCGCAGGCCGAGGGCGACGTTGTCGAGCACGTTGAGCCAAGGCATCAGCGCATGCTTCTGGAACACCACGCCGCGGTCGGCACCGGGGCCGGCCACCGGTTGGCCGTCGAGCAGGATCTCGCCGGTGGAGGGCGAGAGGAATCCCGCCAGGCAGTTGAGCAGGGTGGTCTTGCCGCACCCCGAGGCACCAAGGGCAACGACGAAGTCGCCCTCGCGCATGCTGAGGTTCACGGCGGCCAGCGCGGCGAGCGTGCCGCCCTTGACTGCGTAATTGACCGTGAGCTCGCGGATGTCGAGGGTGGGCATGGGCCGGCGCGGGCGATCAGAAACGGAGATCAGAAACGGAGATCAGAAACGCAAGGGGCTGCGGCTTGCCGCAGCCCCAGGCTGCCGAAGTTCAGACGCGGCTTACTTGCCCGCCGCCTTCTTCAGGTACACGTCGGTCACGAAGGCCCTGTAGTCGGGCTTGATCTCGGTGATGCGGCCCTGCTCCTTCAGGAACTCGGCCGTGCTGGCCATGGCCTTCACGGCGCCGCCGCCCAGCCACTTCGGGCTCAGTTGCTCCTCGATCGTCGGGAAGGTGTACAGCGCCATCGCCGCGGGCACGTCCTTGGCGTCGGCCTTGGTCCACTTGGCTACCGCCTTCACCTCGGCGCTGTCGGCCGTCCACTTGGCCTTGTTGGCGCGGTACTGGCCGTCGGCCTTGTCCAGGGACTTGACGAGCGCGACCATGAAGCCCTCGTGCTCGGCGGCCCACTTGGCATTGACGATCATGCCGTCGAAGGTGGGGTAGCCCTTGGCGCCGATGGTCCTGGAGGTGTGGATGACCTTGCCGTTGCCCTTGATCTTGGACAGCACCGGGTCCCAGATGAACGCCGCGTCGATGTCGCCACGCTCCCAGGCGGCGGCGATCTCCGGCGGGCGCATGTTCATCACGTTCACGCCCTTGGGGTCGACGCCGTCCACCTTCATGATGGCCATGAGCTGGTAGTGCGCCGTACTGACGAAAGGCGTGGCGACCTTCTTGCCCTTGAGGTCCTTCAGGCTCGCGATGCCGCTGCCGTTGCGCACGATGAGCGCCTCGGCATCGGCGATGTCGTCGAGGATCCAGAACAGCTTGATGTCCTG
>JANNRI010000031.1:0-5369 GCA_031401195.1 Burkholderiales bacterium | reverse complement strand
CTAACCCGGATATTTCACGGTACCCCGTAGAAGCGAGGACGGCACCGCCCTTGGAGTGCCCGTTTATCGAGGTGTCGAATCTTGATAGGCGAGCGGGCGATGCCGAATCCAAACTGTACCGGACAGGGTGAACTTGACCTTGGCGTGATCGACTTCGGCCGGCTTGGCCGGCGAGAGGTCCAAGGCCGCTTCGACGGCGGCAGCATGACCAGCGACGCCGGGGTGATGCTGCTGTCGGCGGCCGATCGCAAGATCGGGCTGACGGCCGCTGCGGCGCGCTGCATTGCCGACCCGCGCAATCCGTTGCTGATCACGCACGCGGTGCGCGACATGCTGCGCCAGCGCGTGTACGGCCTGGCGCTGGGATGGGAGGACCTCAACGACCACAAGGCGCTGCGCTGCGACGTGGCGATGCAGACCGCCGTGGGCGTGGAGCGCGAGGTGGCCAGTGCACCCACGCTGTGCCGCCTGGAGAAGTGGGCCGACCGCGCCGCGGCGGTGCGGCTGAGCGAGTTGCTCGTCGAGCAGTTCATCTCCAGCTTCAAACAGGCGCCGGCGGAGTTGGTGCTGGACTTCGACGCCACCGACAACCCGCTGCACGGGCAGCAGGAGGGGCGCTTCTTCCACGGCTACTACGACTGCTACTGCTACTTGCCGCTGTACGTGTTCTGCGGCCAGCAGCTGTTGTGTGCGTACCTGCGTGAGAGCCGCATCGACGCGGCCCGGCACGCTGCGGCGATCCTCAAGCTGCTGGTACGCCGGCTGCGCCAAGCCTGGCCCGAGGTGCGCATCATCTTCCGTGGTGACTCCGGGTTCTGTCGCCAGCGCATCATCAACTGGTGCGAGCGCGCGGGCGTGCACTACATCATCGGGCTGGCTCGCAACCCGAAGTTGGAGGCGATGGTCGAGTACGCGCAACTGGCCCTGCACGAGCAGTACGAGCGCGCGGGCACCAAGCAGCGGCTGGTCGACGAGTTCAGCTACGCCGCGCAGAGCTGGCCACACGAGCGGCGCGTACTCACACGGCTGGAGTGGGGCGATCAAGGCCACAACCCGCGCTTCGTGGTGACCAACCTGGCGGGCGATCCTGGCGCGCTGTACGACGATCTGTACTGCCAGCGCGGCGAGGCCGAGAACCGCATCAAGGAGGCGCAGGTGGGGTTGTTCGCCACCCGCACCTCCTGCCACGTCTTCGCCTCCAACCAACTGCGCGTGCTGCTGGCAGCACTGGCCTACGTGCTCATCGAGCGGCTGCGCGCCCTGGCGCTGCAGGGCACAGAGCTTGCCACCGCGCAGATCGACACGCTGCGCATCAGGCTGCTGAAGCTAGCCGCCGTGGTCACCCGCAACACGCGGCGCATCCGGCTGTACTTCGCCTCCAACTGGCCCAGCGCGGCGATCTTCGCGCAGGCCATGCGAGCGCTGAACAGCACGTAGCACTTCACCCAGTGCCTGGCCCGCGCGTTGACAGCAAAAAGGCCCGCAGCCCAAGCCGGGGCGGGGGTAGTCGCGCCCCGCGCGCGCCCATCACCTACTTGACGAGCACGAATGGACCCACTCGAGGGCATACCCGGCCTCGATAGGCTCCGAAATGCCCGCCGAGGTCGTACAGCTCAACTACGGTGAAACATGCGGGCTAAGCGCAGATGCCGTGCCGCGCAGCCCGTGGAGGTCGAGAGATCAAGAGCAGCAACCCATCGTCAGCTGTCGACCTTCACATTCCCGTCCTTCACCACCTTGCCCCACTTGGCGATCTCGGTCTTGATGAAGGCGGCGAACTTCTCCTGCGAGCCGCCACCATCCTCGGCGCCGTAGGTGTCCAAACGCTCCTGCACATCGGGCATCGCGAGCACGGCGTTGACGTCGCGGTTGATCTTGGCCGCAATCGCCGCCGGCAGCTTGCCCGGCCCCACCAGGCCGTACCAGGTGGTGGCCTCGAAGCCAGCGAAGCCCATCTCCTGCATCGTTGGTACGCTGGGGTGTCCCTTGGCGCGCCTGGCACGTGTCTGCGCGACCGCGGTCACCTTGCCGCTCTTCACGTGCGGCGTGGCCGCGGTCATGGTGTCGAAGCTGTACTGGATCTGCCCGCCCATCAGGTCGATGAGCAGCGGGCCGCTGCCCTTGTACGGCACGTGGATCACGTCGACGCCGGCGGCGAGCTTGAACATCTCCAGCGCCAGGTGCTGCGCCGAGCCGGCGCCTGCCGAACCGAAGCTCACCTTGCCCGGCTGCGCCTTGCACGCGGCCACGACATCGGGCACCGTGAGCGCCTTCTGCCCCGGGTGCGCGATGAAGAGGTTGGGCGTCACGCCGACCATCACGATGGGCACGAAGTCGCGCTCCACGTCGTAGCGCAGCTTGGGCTGCAGCACGGGGCCCAGCGCGTGGCTGTTGATGTGCGCCATCAAGAGCGTGCTGCCATCGCTCGGCTGCAAGGCGGTGTATTCGGCGGCGAGGATGCCCGCCGCGCCGGCCTTGTTCTCGACGATGACCTGTTGCTTCCACATCTCGGTGAGCTTCTGGCCGACCACGCGCGCCAAGGCGTCCGTGCCACCGCCCGGCGGGAAGCCGACGATGATGCGCACGGGGCCGCTCGGCCACTCTTGCGCGATGAGCTGCGGCGCGGCCAGCATGGCGGCGGCGCCCGCGGCGGCCTGGATGAGGGTTCGGCGCTGGATCATGGGTTCGTCTCCTTGGGGTCGATCTGATCGGGGCGATCGTGTGGGTCTTTCTTTCGCCAGCGTGGTCGCGGCGCTCAGGCGGCTCGCTGCAGCGCTGCGGGCGCTGCGGCTTCGTGTTTCGAGCGGTTCGCCGGATGGCTCGCGAAGTGGTCCATCACCGCCTGCACGCCGCTGCCGGCGAGCGCCACACCGGCGAGCTTCAGCCCCATCTCCACACCGGCCACCATGGCCACCAGCGTGAGGTCATTGCTGTCGCCCAGGTGCCCCATGCGGAACATGCGCCCCTTCACCTTGCCCAGGCCCGTGCCGAGCGAGAGGTCGAAGCGTTCGTGGATCAAGCGGCGCAGCGCATCGGCATCCAGCCCCGCGGGCGTGATGACGCCGGTGAGCACCGGCGAGTACACAGCCGGCTCGGCGCACTGGATGGGCAGGCCCCAGACTCGCACCGCCGCGCGCACGCCCTCGCCCCAGCGCCGGTGGCGCGCAAAGACCTGCGGCAACCCCTCGCCGAGCAGCATGTCGAGCGATTCCGAAAGGCCGTACAGCAGGTTGGTGTTCGGCGTGTAGGGCCAGTAGCCGTCCTGGTTCATCTCGACGATCTCGTCCCACGCCCAGTACGAGCGCGGCAGCGTGGCCGTCTTCGCCGCCTCCAGCGCACGCGGCGAGAGGGCGTTGAAGCCGATGCCCGGCGGCAGCATCAGCCCCTTCTGCGAGCCGCTCACGGTGACGTCCACGCCCCACTCGTCGTGGCGATAGTCGGCGCAAGCAAGGCCCGAGATGGTGTCCACCATCAGCAGCGCCGGGTGGCCGGCGGCATCGACGGCGCGGCGCACGGCAGCGATGTCGCTGGTGGCGCCGGTGCTGGTTTCGTTGTGCACCACACACACCGCCTTGATGCTGCGCGCGCTGTCCTGGCGCAGGCGCTGCTCGATGAGATCGGCCTGCACCCCGCGGCGCCAGCCGGCCGCGCCGGGCAGGTGCTCGTCGGGGCCGGCGTAGGCCAGCACCTCGGTCTTCAGGCCAAGGCGATTCGCGAGGCGCGCCCACAGCGCGGCGAAATGCCCGGTTTCGTAGATGACCACATGGTCGCCCGCGCTCAGCGCATTCACGAACGCCGCCTCCCAGGCGCCGGTGCCGGAAGAGGGATAGACGATCACGGGGTGCTGCGTGCGGAACACCTCGCGCAGCCCGGCCAGCACCTTGCGCCCGAGTGCGCCGAACTCGGGCCCGCGGTGGTCAATGGTGGGCAGGCTCATCGCCCGCAGGATGCGGTCGGGCACCGGGCTCGGTCCGGGGATCTGCAGGAAGTGGCGGCCGCTGGGGTGGAAGTCGAGGGTGAGCATGCGAGATTCTTCGCATGGCGCGCCTGGGGTGGCGCGCTCGTTTTCCCTTTATCACGCCGACGGCGCGCATACACGGCCGTCCACGCGGCCCGCTCGGGTGCGCCTCAGGCAAGCCGTAAGCAGTAGACCTGACCTGCAGCGGCAAGCTTCCGCATTAGGATGGGTTTCCGACCTGGCTGCAGAAGCTCAGTTTCCAGAGGTCGGACCTTGCAGCAAATCCAGGACGGACTGTTCCGGATTGCCATGCCAAGCCAAGCCAAGCCAAGCCAAGCCATTTCACGCCAACGTCGGGAGACCGTTCACATGCAAGCCAAGCTCTCACGCAGAACCGTTCTCAGCCGGGGCATCCTCGCGGCGACCGCCTGCATCGTGGCCCCTGCCGTCGTCCGCGCGCAATCGCCGCGTCCGATGAATCTCGGGTTCTCGACACCGGTCGAGTCAGACTACGGCGTTACCGCCACCAAGCTGGCGCAGCTCGTCAAGGAGCGGATGGGAGACGCCATCGACGTGAAGATCCGCTGCTGCGCCACCATCGCCACGGAAGACGACGCCTTCAAGGCGCTGCAGCTCGGCACGGTCGACGCGTACTTCATCTCCCAAAACAACATCTCCCCGCATTTCCCGCTCATGGACATCCTCGTGTTGCCCTACATCTTCCAGGGCGCCGGGCACGTGCGCAAGATCCGCGAAGGCGGCGTGGCGGACGAACTTGCCGAGCGGCTGCGCAAGGCGACCGGCGTGCAGCTGCTCACCTGGGGCGCGCTTTCGCACAGGGACTTCTACAACTCGAAGCGATCGATCAATGATGTGAAGGACATGGTCGGCCTCAAGGTGCGCGTGCCGAAGAACGACGTCATGATCCAGACGTTTCGTGCCTTCGGGGCCGAGCCCATTCCGCTGGCCTGGTCCGAGACGCCGGCGGCGTTGCAGACCGGCGCGGTCGATGGATCGGACAACGGCACCTCCGTGATCAAGTCCATGAAGTTCTACGAGTTCTCGAAGCACCTCGCGATCCTCGAGCACTTTGCCGGCTTCGCGCCGCTGCTGGCAAGCCCGCGCTTCATGGGTCGCCTCTCGCCCGAGCAGCAAACAACTTTTCTGCAATGCGCCAAGGAAGCTGGGCAGCATCAGATCGCCATGGTCGAGTCCGAGGCGGAGAGCATCCGCAAGTTCCTGGGCGAGAACGGCATGCAGACGACGCGGCCGAACAAGAAGAGCTTTATCAATTCCGTCTTGCCCCTGCAAGACAAGTTCGTGGCCGAGAGAGGCGACGATTTCAAGGGCATGCTCGACAAGATTCGCGCCGCCGCCTGAAAGCGACGACGCCCATGCGGCAAAGTCTGGC
>JANNRI010000030.1:0-11883 GCA_031401195.1 Burkholderiales bacterium | reverse complement strand
CCAAAAGCCTGCCAGCGCTCTTCGCCATCGACCACCCGTTCCGGGAGGATAACGTGCAATGGGTCATCCCAGACTTCCTGCGCCAGCGTGAACGAGACACCGTGTTTGGCGATGTTCGATGCCGCCTTGGCCGGGTCCCATTCGAATTGCATTCACGTTCCTGTATTGACGATTTCGTCATATCGCAAAAAAGAAATCCGAGCAAATGGCATTACTGCGGCGATCACCACCAATTCTACCCGTTCATCCCACCTGCGACAAACCTGAACAAACACCCCCGCTGTTGGTTCACCTTTGCGACAGTGCGGGCGGCATAGTAGGTATGTCGGGTCGCCGCCCCGATGCGGCGTTTGGACATGGAAGGTGGCCGTTATGGTCAAGAGTTCGTTTCTTCGCTCCGCCGCGCGGTCAGCAATGATTGGCGCGGCGATGATCGCCGCCGGGGCGCTGGCCGTTCCCGCCATGGCGCAGGATCCCGATCGCCCGGGTCGCGGCGGCGAGCGCGGGGAGCAGCGGGCCGAGCGTCAGGAAGCGCGCCGCCAGCAGGCGCCGCAGCAGGAGGCGCAGGCCCAGCAGTCGCCGCGTCAGGAAAACCGCCAGCAGCGCCAGGCCGCGCCCGAGCAGCAGGCGCAACGTCAGGAATGGCGCCAGCAGCGCCAGGGGCAAGGTCAGGCCGCGCCGGAGCGGCAGGCGCAGCGGCAGGAATGGCGCCAGCAGCGCCAGACCCAGCAGATGCCGACCCAGCAACCGCGTCTGAATTTCGATGATCTGCCGGTACTGCGCGGCGTAGCCGAAGATCGGATGCGTGATCTCCTGGCTCATGCGCCGCTCGAAGGCGGTGATGAAGGCGCGGCGGCCTTTCTCGTTGAGGTTGACGGCGCCACCCGCGCGCACGAAGTCGCCGGCGTCGATCTCGCCGTTGTTGATGGCCATCAGCACCACCGAGTCGGCCACCAGCGGGCGGAACGGCTCCATCACATCCAGGGCCAGGGCCGGGCGCCCGTAGCGGCTCTGGTGATAGAAACCACGATAGGCATCGAAGCCCACCGCGGTGAGCGTGACGGCGACGCTGCGCGCCAACAGCGAATAGGCATACGAGAGCAGCGCATTCACCGGGTCGGTGGGCGGGCGGCGCGTGCGGCGCTCGAAGTCGAAGCGCCAGAGGTCGCTATCTGCCTTTTCGGCCTTGCCCTCGCCGCCCGCTTCGGCCTGCCCGGGCGCGGAGAGCATTTCGCGGAAGTGGCGGAAGTAGCGCGCCGCGCCGTTGCCCTCGGCGCCGAGCAGTTGCGGCAGGTCGTGCGCGCGTTCGGCGGCGTCGATGTCGCGGCGGAACTCGGCCAGCAGCGCCTCGGGCATCTCGCCGCGCTTCCAGTTGCGGCGCAGCAGCGTGCGCTGGTTGCGGACCTTGGCGGCCACGATGTCGCGCGCCAGTTGCAGACAGTGCCGGGCGTCGAAGCTGGCGCGGAACTGTGCCGTGCGCAGCTCGACGTTCTTGTGCCCGAGCCCGACCGTGTGGCCGAGGAACCAGCCGCCGTGCGAGAGCCAGGTGACGGGCACCTCGCGCGCCATCAGCTCGTGCAGCGCGGGGCCGGTGAGGTACACGCCGCCTTGCAGCACCAGTTGCGACACGTCCATCAGGCGCGCGCTCGCGACCTTCTCGTCGTCGAGCGAGACTTCGAGTACGTCGCCCTTCTTCGCCACCTTGGCGCCGCGCGCCTGCACATACATCGGCAGCGCCGGCGCTCCGCCCACCGCCAGCGGCCGCGGCGGCGTCTGCTGCGTGCGCAGGTAGTGCACTTCGTCGGGCAGGCAGATGGCGGCCAGCGAACAGCGCGGGCACTTGGGGCTGTTCTCCAGCGGCGGCGGCATGGTGCCGCCCATCGCCATCAGCCGCAGGCCGGCGGCGGCTTGCTGCGTGAGGGCGCGCAGCTCGTCGTCGAACTCGACCTTCACGCGCTCGCGCGAGGCGGCGAAGTACAGCACGCCCTCGGGCGACTCGTAGCCGTGTTCCTCCAGCAGCATCGCCTGCACGCAAAGCTGCACCCGCTCGGGCTCGTAGGCGCCATGCGCCACGTGCGGGCGCTTGCCGCGCTTGTAGTCCACCGGCACGGCGCGCTGTCCTTCGAACTCGGCGAGGTCGAGCTTGGCGACGAGGCCGAGGCGGTCGGAGGAGAGTTCGAGCGAGTGCACGTGGATGCGGGCTGGTTCGTCGTCATCGGCCCGATCGGCTCCGTCGGCCGCATTGGCTGCATTGGCCCTGTCGGGCGCTTTGCGGGCCGTGTCGGCGGGCGAGGGCGGTTTGCCGCTGCGCTTGTCCACGCGCCGGTGCACGTGGCGGCCCTCCACCGTGTCGGCCGAATCGGCCCACTCGCCCTGCACCCATTCGAGATACGCCAGGCGCGGGCAGTAGACGTACTCGTTGATCATGCGCGCCGGCAGCAGCGGCGTGCCGGGGGGGAGAGGTGGGGCGTCGAGCGGCAGGCAGGGTTGGCCGGTGGATGCGTCGTCGCCGGTGGCAGGAGAGGGGGGCGTGCGTGCGTCCACGGCAAATCCCGCAGGCTGAATGGCTTCGTTCACCGCCACCTCACGGTTGTTCTCCCGCTCGTTCCAGCCGCTCGCGCCACAGCACCTGCAAGGGCTGCCAGTCGCGCCGGTCGGCTGCCGCAAGGGCATTCAGGTAGCGTTGCCGGAAATCGGCATCGGTAGGCACGATGTCCACCGGCGGCAGCCCCATGCGGCGCAACAGCTCCACCAGCCACAAGCGGCTGACGCGCCCGTTGAGGTCGGGAAACGGATGGATGGAGAGCAGTTCGCCTTCGGCATAAGCCAGCGTCTCCAGCCAGCGATCGTCAGGGTCGGCGGGCAGGTGCTGCAAGCGCGCGCCAAGATTGCGCACGTACTCCAGGATGCGTGCGGCAACCTGATGCGGCGGCGGCGCCTCGTGCGCGCCTACCCGGACAGCCACCATTCGATAGCGGCCCGCTGCTTCGGGAAACAGCTCCGCACACAACGCGCCGTGAAATGCCAGCAACAGGTCGGCATCCATGGCCCGCTCGGCAAACTCGCCCGAGCGGATGCGGTCGTCGATGCGCAGCAGCGGCTCGGCCAGCCGGCGACCCAGCTCGCTGTAGTTCAGTCGCCCTGCGGCAGTGTCGAAGTTGCGCGTGGCGTCGGCAGGCTGTGTATCGCTGCGTGCAGGGCTTTCAGCCAGTCCAGATCCACCATCTCGCGCTCGAAGGCCATGCTCTGCCAGGTCTGGACTGCGGCGCGCGCGCGGCGGCGCTCCAACTGCACCGCTGGGGGCAACTGGCGCCATGCGCGGATCGATGTCTTCCAGTCCGGCTTCGAGTCCATGGGTCGGATTTTCCAGGTTTTCTTCGGCACTGAACAGCCCGCCGCCCAGGCGGGCGCTGCGGCCCAACGCGATGGGACCGGCCACGGCCACGGAGAAATCGAGCCGCACGCGACCCTGCAAGCCTTGCCCCGGCAAGGCCTGGAGATCAAGAACGGACACCTCGGGCCTCGGCAAGCCGTAGCGCCCGCATTCAGTGAGGACATCGGCCACCAGCGCCTCGTGCGCCGAAGCACAGCGGCGGTGGCGCGTGACGACATACGGCGTGACCGAGGTCCAGCTGCGTGCAGCTGCCAACAAGGGGTCATCGTCAGTCAAGGAATGCCGCCGTAAGCTCAGGGCGCCCGCCGCGCCGGCCGCCAAGTGCGTGAACCCGTCGAGCGCACGCTCCAGCGTTTGCAGGTGCTGCCGCTCGTCACGGTACGCGGCGCGCCGTGCCAGCCGATGTGGAGCGATCAACAGCAATCGCCGGCGTGGCGCATCCCAGTGGCACGCCAGGTGCCCGGGAGACTCGGCTGCGGCCTTGGCTCCATTGCGTTCGTGGCCGCTGAAGAAGCGGTCCAGGCCAGCATCAGGCGAAACACCGAGCGTATTGCGCACGCGGGCCATGATGGCGCGGCGCAGCGCGCGAGTCAGCACCAAGGGCAAGTCCGGCCCGCCGCCGCCGGTCACATCGAACGCATGGATGCCAGTCGTTGCCGCAGGCTCGCGCGCAGGCGCCATCACCCCCAGGCCGACGAAGCGCCCATCGCCGATCACGAGCGGACCCTCGACGTCGCGGTCGAGCTCGACCTCGACGTGCCACAGGCGCTCCTTCGCGAAGCGAGTGCCCTCGGCAAAGACTTCGGCGCGCGCGCCGTTGGCCTCGAAAGGCTCGCGCTGCACGCGCAAGAAGGTTGCTGGCGCGACGACCCCGGCGTGGCGCAAGGCTGCACGAACTGCCGCGGAGGCGCGGCCTTCCTCGGTGATACGTTCGGACGCAGGTTTGGGGTCTAGCTGCCGGCGCGCCGGGTCGATGCGGCGCCGCCGCGCGCTTTCGGGCAGTGCTACGGCCGTTACCGAACGCCAGCGACGACCGGGGCCGATGTAGTGACCCAGCATGTCGTCGCCTTCGCTCTGGGTCAGAACCCACGGACTGAGCTCGCCGGTCTGGCTGTCGACCCGCGCCAGGCCGGAGAAGGCCCAATGCACATCGGCGGCCTGCAGCGGCCCGCCGCTGGGTACGTCCACCAGCACGCGACGAATGGCGCGATCGGCATGGACCGAGCCGATGGACGGCAGGGGGATGATGCGCACACGTTCGGTGACGGATACGGCGCCACTGCCGTCCGCGGCGCGGCCGACCAGGCTGCGTTGAATGGGATCGGCATCGCCACCCAGCCCGGCCTGCAGCCTGACCGCAGCGGCATCGCGCAGCGTCTCCACCAGCTTGACGCTGCGGCCCAGCGCCCACGGCCAGGGCTTGGGCGCGTCGCGGCCGCGCAGTTCATAGACGGCCAGGCGACGCGCGCGCTCGTAGCTCACGCTCGCAAATTGCGGCTTGGGCGGGTTGGTGAAGAGCACGCGCATCTTCTTGCCCGCGCCATCGGCACGCAGTCTTGTGGCTTGGTGCCGCTGCACAAGGCTGCCAAGCGAGCCCGCCGCCGGGCAGGCCAGCATGCGCGTGCCGCGCACGCCGGGCTCGGGGCGATGGATGACGCCTCGATGTGCGGTCAGGCATGCGTCGAGCGCGGCGTCGTCCAGCACTTCGGCAACCGCCCAGGCCATGTCGATGCCGCGACCGAGTTGGTAGAGATCGCTCGCTCGCCGCATCGGCGATGGTCGCGGCGTGTTCGCTGCCGGGCTCCAACGCCCAGGCGTAGAGCAAAGGCTGGTTCGCGGCGAACAGGCTGGGCTGCACGAGCTTCGCGGTACGGATGCTGCTCACGTCGCGCGGGTCGGCCAGCGCATCGGCGTCGTTGTTCGGAACGAAAATCGACACCGCCTGCCCCAGCGTGCGCTGCGGCGCAGCGATCACGGGGGGCGGCAAGGCTTCCAGCCATTCGAGCGCGGGCACCGCTGATGCGGGCAGCGCACGGCCACGCGCCACCCCCGCCACCAGCGCCTGGTAGACACGCGCCGGCGCGGGCGGCCACTCCGGTGCGCCCTGGCTCATGCCGTGGTAGCGCGCGCAGCCGAAGCCGTCTTCATGCAGGCGCAGGGTCAGGACGAGGTGCTGCGCCATGTCAGCCTCCCTTCTTGGCCTTGCCCTTCCCCTTGGCGGCGTCCTTGTCGACCAGATCGGCCTTGGCGAGTTCCCTGCCGAACTTCACCGTGCGCGATTCGCCCACGCCGTACTCGGCGGCCCACTTGGCGGCGAGCTCGCGCGCCGCGGCGCTCGTCAACGGGATCGTTGTGCGCTCGCCGGTGCGCGTCACCTGCTCCCAGGCGCCGGGCTGCTGCGCCTTTGGCACGAGTAGGCAACCTTGGCGCAAGAAACCGTCCAGCGGCTCGGTCGCGGCGACGAGGGCCAACCCCAGCACATAGCGGCGCAACTTGTCGGCATCCGTCTTCGCGTGCAGGCGGCGCAGCGCGATGAGGTTGATCGTCACGTCGCGCACGATAGGGCCGTGGGCAATGATGCCGCCGTGCGCGCCCGTCGCCGGCACGGCGACGAAGCCGCGCTGCGCGAGCGGGCTCTTGGCGTTGCCCTCGGACTTTTCCTTCTCCTCTTCGGAGAAGACGTCGAGCTTCGCGTAGTCGATGGCCGGCACGTACTGCGCCGATCGAGTGAGTACATCGACGTTCCAGGCGCGGATGACCGATTGCACCAGGCGCGGCAGCTTGGCCTGTGTGTCGCGCGAGTCCCAGGCTCCGAAGACCAACGAGGTAGGCCCCAGTTTCGCGAGCGCCGTTGCGTCGCCCGTGTTCAGGAATTCGGTGAAGGCCGCTTGCGCGCCATCCTTCAATTCCGACGAGCGAACGATGGCGTCGCCCAACCGGTGGCCGGCCTCGAGCAGCGAGATACTCTTGCCATCGCCGAGGTCTATCGTCACCTGCGGCACCAGCTTGGCCAGCTCCGGGTCGGTGCCGAAGATCGGTTCGCTGCGGTTGGCCTGGGCGCCGACGCTGTCGATCGTGGCGACCTTGGTGCCGTCGGCCAGGGTGTCGATGTTGTAGCCAATATCCGCGTAGGTTGGCGGAAAGAAGACTGCGTCTTCGCCTTCCACCGGCATGAGGTGCTGCTTGAGCACCAGCGCGACAGGGCCCTTGGGGTCGATCCAGCTTTGGATCGTGTCTTCGTTCAGCGAACTCATTCGATGTTCTCCTCGATGACCGTGGTGATAGATCGTGCCTGGCCTTGCTTCCCCGGCCAGTCCAGCAACATGCGAAATCGCCGCATCGGGAACGGCAGCGCTGCGCCGCCCAGAGCTGCACGCACAAACGCGAGCGGTGACCAGGTCGTGTCGTGTGCTCGTTCGCGGCCGATGACCGCGAACTCGTAGGCCAGCTTGTCGCGTCGACCCGGGCGCCTGGGCCGTGCGTGAGTGAGACCGATGGCGGCGAGCAGTTCGACGAGCGGGTACCCCAGCGTGTCCACTTCGCCATGCGCGTTCAGCGAGAAGCCGGCCTGCAGCGGGATGTAGTCGCGCCGCCAATCGAGCCGGAAGCTGCTGCTTTGCGGCGCCGACAGTGCAAACGGATCGGCGGCGGCCGCCGCGGCACGGCCACGCACCAGCGCCAGCGCGTCGCGTGCCAGCGCCGCGCCCGGATAGCCGCCTGCGCCGGCCCAGAACTTCACGTTGTCGCGTTCGGTTGCATCGCCCCAGTGGTCGATGGCGATAGCCCTCTCGCCATCGTTCAACTCGCACTCCAATGTCGCTGGGCTCGCCGGGTCAGGAAACGGGTAGCCCCGGCTGCGGTCCAGCTGCACGGGCCTGGGTCCCCAACTCTGATTCCAAGCATCCAGCGCTGCGCTGCCGACAGGTGCAAGGGCTCGCGCCTCCGCCTTGTCCAGAAATTCCAGTACCCGCGCAACCGGCGACACCGCACCTTGCGCCCTGATGCGGAACACGACCTGGGCCGCATCGCTCCAGTCGAACACACCCTCGGCCTCGCCCAGCAGCACGTCGGCGGCCTCCACCAGGCCGATGCAGGCGAACACCTGCCCTGGGTTGAACAAGTCCACCGGAATGGCGGCCTCAGCCATTGGAGCCTCCCTGCTCGTCGTTGAGGCGCGAGGCCTGCTGGTCGGCCGCGCGCAGCAACGCTTCCCACCACGCCAGCCCCCAAGGCCCCCACGCCTTGTCGAGTGCCGAGAAGCGCAGCGCGATCTCGCGAGCACGGTCGACCAGGCGGCTGGGTGGCTCGGCGGCGCTGTCGGTGCGAATCAAGGGACGCGCGTTGCCGTGGTGCGCAGCAATCAGGTGCAGGCACAGTTCGCGCAGCGCGGGCGGCAGTGCCTGCACTCGTTCATGCACTTCGGCGTAGGGCAGTGAGCCGAGTTCGTGTCGGTAGCCGCGGAGCAAGTCCAGATTCGGCCGGCTCGTCGTCTTGGCGTACGGCTGTCCGCCGCCGGGCGCCTTGAAGGCGCTCTGCCAGCGCTCGGCCTTCTTGCCTTCATCGTGCAGGCGGGCGCTGACAGCCAGCATTTCCTCGTACTCCGGTGGCAGCGACAGTGCATCGGCCATGCGCCGCGCCGCGGCTTCCGCCCACGACTCGTGCTCGTCGAGCAACTGGGCACGCCGGGCGCCCGAGCGGCCGTCTTCCGATTCGGCCAACCCGCCGGTCAGGCTCTCGATGACCAGCCAAGCCGTTTCGCCTTCGTCGCTGTGACGCAGCGCGATGCTGGCTTCGGTGCGCCAGCCTTGCGCCGCCGCAGCCTCCTCGGTATCGGTAACGCGGCGAATGCGAAACGGAACGATGCGCTGTGCGCCTTCAGCCTGCGCATCGACGTCGATCTTGGTAACGTCGCGCGCCGCTTCATCGGCGTCGTCCTTGAGTAGGCCGCCGGCCAGGCCACCCAGGCGGCAGTCCACGACCAACGTGGCATGGCGCAAGGCATAGCCGATGTCGTCGCGCTTCCTCTTGTCCGCGAAGTCGCTGCCGCGCAGAGCGACATGTTTGCCGGAAGGCGGATCGAAAACGACCGCCACGACATCGGTGCCGCGCAGCGGACGCTCGCTGCGCCACAAGCCTGCTTCCTCCGCCGACGGCGGCTGCAAGCCCTTGACCCGCTTGCCAAGCCAGTCGAGCACGCGCCAGGTTTCGGTCTCCAGCCGCTCAGACAGATGCGGATCGGCCGCTTCGCGGAAGCGCTCGAGATCTTTTCGGCCGAAGATCTGACCATCGTCGGCAATCGGCAAGTGGGTGCGCCAGAGCACCGTGGTTTGCGGCGCCTCGTCTTCGTCAGGCCAGCCCCGAATCCACGGCGCCACTTCTGGCCGACCCGTGTGCTCCTCCAAAGAAGTCATGGCCCAGGCCTCGACGAGGGCACGCGTCAGCGGTGGGTGCAGCGGCGCCGGCGTGCTCGCTTGCTCGACCAAGGCGCGCAATTCGGGTCGGGCTTTCAGCGCCGTCAGCGCGGCGGGGCTGGCATCGAAGGCGCTCCCCCGCGTTCGCGGCAAGGCCTGGATCAGTTCGCGCACGGCGGCGTGGCGCAGCCTCTGCGCCTTCTGCTTGTCGTCCTCGATGCTTGCGGGCACGACCATCACGCTCGCATCCCCATCGCCGCGGCGGTTCACCCGACCCAGGCGCTGCACCATGCGCTCCCATGCAACCAGGTCGCACACCGCGTGGTCGGCATCGAGATCGACGCCGACCTCGCCGGCTGCGGTGGCGATCACGAAGGCCGGGTGCTCGGGCTTCCCGCCGCTGCCGGCAACAAAACCGCGCTCGGCCAGCCAGCGCGCGGCTTGTTCGCGTTCGTGGACCCGGCGCCCGCCGACGAAGAGTTCGGTGTCGATGACCACGTGCTTGCCCGCCAGCTTTTCCAGTGCCTCCTGCACCTTCTGGGCGTGGTCCCGGCTCGTGCAGAACACGATGATGCGTGCAGGCTTCGTGCCTTTGCCTGCCTGTTCCCAGGCGTGCGCCGCGAGGTGCTCGGGCAGGTCCGTTGGGGAGACCTCGTCCTGCAGCATCAAGCGCTTGCTGGCCGACAGGCGCTGCTTGACGACCGGGTGTTCGTCATCCGCGGCCGCCAGCCTGAACACTTCGCCGGCTTGGCGCGCGCGACCGGTCGCCGATAGGGACAGCACGCGTAGCGGTGGCACCAGTGGCTTCAACGCCGCGTCCGCCGGGCCGAACGCGCGCCCCTGGGCATCGACGCCGGAGGCCATCTGCTCGACCAGGCGCTCGAAAGGCGGGACAAGGTGCGCCTCGTCCAGCACTATCAGCGTGTCCGATCCGAGCAGGCCCGCGTGATACGGCCGCATCTTGCGCGACACACCATAGCCGCCGAAGAGCAGCCGCGAGCCGATCATGTCGACCGTGCCCAGAACGATGGCGGGCGCTGCGGGGTCTTCCAGCCACGCCCGGTTGTCGATGTGCTGACCGCGCAAGGTCGAAATCGGCAGCGGGCCGGGGAGGGCTAGCGCCTTGCGAACATCGGGATCGTGATCGACCCACGCGCGCAGCCGCTCGGCGACGGTTGTTGCCTGGTCCACAACAGCGCGCCGATCAACGACGTAAACCAGACGCCGCGGAACGGCGGCACCGCAGGCCCTGGCAACCAGCCAGATGGCCATGACCGCCGTCTTGCCGAGACCCGTGGGAATGTCCAAGGCTGCCGGGATCGCTGCGCTGGCGAAGCGTTCCAGCAAGGCAAGCTGCCAAGGAAAGGGTGACTCGTGCTGCGCCAGGCCGAGCGCGGCCCGCAGCCATTTCGGGCGTTCAGCGCTTGCTGTCATCGTCGATCCCGCCTCGGACCTGCTCCGCCTACGGCAGCGCGGGCCACTGTCGAATCGCCTCTCTCCAATCCATGACCTTTCTCCACGCTCTCCTCACTGGAATCGATTTCGTGAACGTTCGCGGATGCTGCCAGCCACGCGGTTCATGACATGAGCCTGGCTGCGCCAACAGAACTGTTCATTCATTCAGCCCGTCGCAAGCCCGCAGCCCTTCGCGCAACCTGCGTGCGACCTCTTCGCACAGTTCGTCGGGCGCAATGACCTCCACCTCCGGCACGTGCCGAAGGATGTCCATCACCAACTCCCGCGGGTCCGCAAACGGCAAGCTCAGCACCCACCGCCCCTCGGCATCCCAACGCCCGTGCTGCTGCGCATGCCACCGCTCCGCCGCCACCCAGCGCGCGCGTTCGGCCGAGAAGCGCAGCGTCGCCCAGCGCACCTCGCGCCCGGCAAAGATGCCGTAGCCGGCGCCGAGCACCGCGTCGAGTTCGGCCTCGTCGATTTCCATCGCCTTTTCGTCGAGCACGCGCACGCGCGCAATCGCATCGACGCTGAAGCTGCGCAGCGCCTGCCGCCAGTGGCACCAGGCATCGAGGTACCAGTTGTCGCGGTAGTGCACCAGGCGTTGCGGCGAAACCTCGCGCTCGGTGACGTCGGCGCGCGTGCGGCCGCGGTAGTCGAGCACCAGGCGCTGGCGGCGCAGCAGCGCGCTGCCCACGGCCTGGAAGTGCGGCAGGTGCATGCGCCGCGCGCCGACGGTCTGCACGCGGATGCGTCGCGCCACGTCGGCCTTGGGCGGAATGCCGCTGCCGAGGATCGCGCCCAGCCGCGTCATCAGGGGGTCGATGTAGGCGCCCAGCAGGCCGCTCGTGTCCAGGTTGGACAGCAGGTGCTGCATCGTCAGCAGCGCGTGGATTTCCTCGGCGCTGAACCACATGCCGGGCAGCTCGTACTGCGGCCCGACTTGCGCCTGGTTGTGGTCGAGGCGCCAGCCGCGTCGCGGCTCATCCCAGACGAGCGGGGCGTTGAGCCGGTCGCGCACGAGCGCGACATCACGCTTGACGGTGGAGCGCGACACCTCAAGCTCACGCCCAAGGAACTCGGGCGTCAGGCAGCGGCCAGCATCCAGCCAGTGCTTGAGCTTGTAAAGCCGGTCGGTCTGTGCCAACGCGTTGCGCTCCCTATCGCGGAGCGCACTTTCGGCCGCACCGCGCAAGGGGCAACTCTATCCGGGCGAAGGCGTTGCATGGCAGGTGCCAACCCGAGGCTTCAAACCACTCTGACGGTTGGGTGTGGTCGAAGCGTGGCGAATGTCATGGGCACTGGCGCGAGCGGCATCTACGCCACCACCACCGGAATCTTCCCGATCCTCGCCTGCCACTCCTTCGGCCCGGTAATGTGCACGCTCGTGCCTTGCGAATCCACCGCCACCGTGACCGGCATATCCTTCACGTCGAACTCGTAGATGGCTTCCATGCCGAGGTCGGCGAAGCCCACCACCTGGGCGCCCTTGATCGCCTTGGCGACGAGGTAGGCGGCGCCGCCCACGGCCATCAAGTACGCGCTCTTGTGTTTCTTGATCGCCTCGATGGCCACGGGCCCGCGCTCGGCCTTGCCGATCATCGCAATGAGGCCCGTTTGCGC
>JANNRI010000029.1:0-225534 GCA_031401195.1 Burkholderiales bacterium | reverse complement strand
CCCACCATAATCGGTTGCCGGTCCGCGAGGTCAAGGCCGGCCGCTCGTCGAATCAGCTCGGGCCCGGGTGGCGAAATTGGTAGACGCAGCGGACTTAAAATCCGCGGCCCTTCACGGGGCGTATGGGTTCGATTCCCGTCCTGGGCACCAACACCACGGCCGTCATCACGGCCACCATCACGGCCATCGCCCTGGGCGATGAAGGCACAGGAGCCCGTTGACATGCCCCTCTTCGCCCAGGACTCCCTCAACGAGGGCGTGAAGAAGCGCGAGGTGCTCGGCTGGGCGATGTACGACTTCGCCAACAGCGGCTACACCACGGTCGTCCTGACGGCGGTCTTCAACGCCTACTTCGTGAGCGTGGTGGCCGCGGGCGCTTCGTGGGCCACCTTCGCGTGGACGCTGGCGCTGGCGGTATCGAATGCGATCGTGATGGTGACGATGCCCGCCATCGGTGCCTATGCCGATCTGCGGGGCGCCAAGAAGCGGTTGCTGGCCCTGAGCACCGCCGGGTGCGTGTTCGGCACCGGGCTGCTCGCCGGTGTCGGCCCCGGGGACATGGTGCTGGGCGTGCTGGCCATCGTGCTGAGCAACGTTTTCTACGCCTATGGCGAGGCGCTGAACGCAGCTTTCCTTCCAGAACTGGCCCGGCGCGAGGCACTCGGCCGCGTGTCCGGCTGGGGCTGGAGCTTCGGCTATTTCGGCGGCATGCTGGCGTTGGGCCTGAGCCTGGGCTACGTGCTGTGGGCCCAGGCCCAAGGGTTGAAGGCGACGCACTTCGTTCCGGTGGCGATGCTCATCACCGCCGGCCTCTATGCCCTGGCTTCGTTGGCGACCTTCGCGTTGCTGCCCGAACGTGCGCAACCGCAGGTCCAGGTGCACCACCAGGGCCTGGCCGGTTCGCTGCGCCGCCTGCGAGAAACCTGGCGCGACGCCAAGCGCTACGAGGACTTTGCCTGGCTCATGGTCTGTGCCGGTTTCTACCAGGCCGGTATCGCGGTGGTCATCGCGCTGGCGGCGGTGTATGCAGCCGAGGTGCTGGGCTTCCAGCAGACCGAAACGATGGTGCTGATATTCGTCGTCAACATTGCGGCCGCTGGTGGCGCCTTCCTTTTCGGCTACGCGCAAGACAGCATCGGCCACCGGCGCGCGCTCGGCGTCACGCTGGGTGGCTGGGTGTTGATGATTTTCCTGGCGTGGGCGGCCACGGGCGCCGCTCAGTTCTGGGTGGCCGCCGTGATCGCGGGGCTGTGTATGGGCAGCAGCCAGTCGGCCGGGCGCGCGCTCGCGGCGCTGTTCGCGCCGCCCGAGCGCCTGGCGGAGTTCTTCGGCCTGTGGACTTTCGCCACGCGCCTGTCTGCCATCCTCGGCCCGCTGACCTACGGCGTGGTGACGTGGGCCACTGACGGCAACCATCGCCTGGCGATCCTTTCCACGGCGGTCTTCTTCATCATCGGTTGGCTCGTGCTGCGCAAGGTCGACGTAGAGCGCGGCCGTGCCGCCGCGCTTGCCCACCTGCCCGGCACAGGCCTCGGCCGTGAGGCAGCCGTGTCAAAATAGCACGGTCGTTCGATTCCGATTCACGTTAACGTCAATTCAACTGTTCCTAGGAGCTTGGGTCATGAAAGTGCTGGTGCCCGTGAAGCGGGTCGTGGACTACAACATCAAGGTGCGCGTCAAGAGCGACGGCACCGGCGTGGATATCGCCAACGTCAAGATGAGCATGAACCCCTTCGACGAGATCGCCATCGAAGAAGCCGTGCGCCTGAAGGAAAAGGGCGTGGCCACGGAGGTGATTGCGATCTCCTGCGGCGTCACGCAGTGCCAGGAGACGCTGCGCACGGCCATGGCCATCGGCGCCGACCGCGCCATCCTCGTCGAATACGCCGACGAACTGCAGCCGCTGGCGGTGGCCAAGTTGCTGAAGGCCATCGTCGACAAGGAAAAGCCCGGCCTTGTGATCCTGGGCAAGCAGGCCATCGACGACGACTGCAACCAGACCGGGCAGATGCTCGCCGCGTTGGCGGGCCTGCCGCAGGCCACCTTCGCCAGCAGGGTCGAGGTGGCCGATGGCCACGTCAACGTCACGCGCGAGGTCGACGGCGGCCTCGAGACCCTCAAACTCAAGCTGCCCGCGGTGGTGACCACCGACCTGCGCTTGAACGAGCCGCGTTACGTGACGCTGCCCAACATCATGAAGGCGAAGAAGAAGCAGCTTGAGATCTTCAAGCCGGCCGACCTGGGCGTGGACGTCACACCCCGCATCAAGACGCTGAAGGTCGTGGAGCCGCCCAAACGCGGCGCGGGCGTGAAGGTGCCCGATGTGGCGACGCTGGTCGACAAGCTGAAGAACGAAGCGAAGGTGATTTGAGATGGCTGCCCTCGTCATTGCAGAACACGACAACAAGTCCGTCAAGGGCGCCACGCTCAATACGGTCACGGCTGCGCTCGCCTGCTCAGGGGATGTGCATGTGCTGGTCGCCGGCGCGAATTCGGGTGGTGCAGCGCAAGCCGCGGCGAAGATTGTCGGCGTGGCCAAGGTGCTGCACGCCGACGCGCCTGGCCTCGACCACGGCCTGGCCGAGAACGTGGCCGCGCAGGTGCTGGCGGTGGCCAAGAACTACAGCCACATCCTGTTCCCCGCAACGGCCAGCGGCAAGAACGTGGCCCCGCGCGTGGCCGCGTTGCTCGACATGGCGCAGATCAGCGATGCGACCAAGGTGATCAGCGCCGACACCTTCGAGCGACCCATCTACGCAGGCAACGCCATTGCCACGGTACAGAGCAGCGATGCGATCAAGGTCATCACCGTGCGCACCACGGGCTTTGATGCCGCGGCCGCCAGCGGCGGAAGTGCCGCGGTCGAGAGCCTCGCGGCCGTGGCCGATTCGGGGTCTTCGAGCTTCGTCGGCAGCGAGATCGCCAAGCTCGACCGGCCGGAGCTGACAGCGGCCAAGATCATTGTCAGCGGCGGCCGTGCCATGGGCAGCAGCGACAAGTTCACTGCGGTGCTCACGCCGCTGGCCGACAAGCTGGGTGCCGCACTCGGCGCCAGCCGTGCCGCGGTGGATGCAGGCTACGCCCCCAACGATTGGCAGGTCGGCCAGACGGGCAAGATCGTGGCGCCGCAGCTCTATGTGGCCTGCGGCATCAGCGGCGCCATCCAGCACCTTGCCGGCATGAAGGACAGCAAGGTCATCGTGGCCATCAACAAGGATCCGGAAGCGCCGATCTTCAGCGTCGCCGACTACGGACTCGAAGCGGACCTTTTCACTGCCGTGCCGGAGCTGGTCGCCAAACTCTGAACGCAGGGGGCCGCACGAGGCCCCTCGCACGAGGCCCCTTTTGGCTTGGGAGGGCGCGCTCACCGCGGCGCCCTCACTTGATCCACACACCGCCGCGCCTTCGCCGCGTCCCCCCATCTGTCCGAGGACCCGCACCATGAGTTACCACGCCCCCGTGAAGGACATGCTCTTCGTGATGAAGGAGCTGGCCGGCATCGAAGCCGTGGCGCAATTGCCCGGCCACGAAGAGGCCGGCTACGACACGGCGGCGGCGGTGCTTGAAGAGTGCGCGCGCTTCACGGGTGACGTGCTGGCGCCGCTGAACTGGGAAGGCGACCGCAACCCATCGTCGTTCAAGGACGGCAAGGTCACCACCACGCCCGGCTTCAAGGAGGCATTCAAGCAATATGCCGCGGGCGGCTGGCAGGGTCTATCGCACCCGATGGAATTTGGCGGCCAGGGGCTGCCCAAGCTCATCCACTCGGCCTGTTCGGAAATGGTGCAAAGCGCGAACATGAGCTTTGCGCTGTGCCCGTTGCTCACCGACGGCGCCATCGAGGCGCTGCTCACGGCCGGCACCCCCGAGCAGCAGGCGCAATACATCCCGAAGATGATCGATGGCTCCTGGACCGGCTCGATGAACCTCACCGAGCCGCAGGCGGGCAGCGACCTCTCGCTCGTGCGCACGCGCGCCGAGCCGCAGCCCGACGGCACCTTCAAGATCTTCGGCACCAAGATCTTCATCACCTACGGCGAGCACGACATGGCGGACAACATCGTCCATCTCGTGCTGGCGCGCGTGAGCAGCGCGCCCGAGGGCGTGAAAGGCATCTCGCTTTTCATCTGCCCGAAGGTGCTGGTGAATCAGGACGGGAGCTTGGGCAAGCGCAACGACGTGCACTGCGTGAGCATCGAGCACAAGCTCGGCATCAAGGCCAGCCCCACGGCCGTCTTGCAGTACGGTGATGGCATCACGAAGCCCGACGGCTCGGCCGGCGCCGTGGCCTACCTCATCGGCCAGGAGAACCGCGGCCTGGAGACCATGTTCATCATGATGAACGCGGCGCGTTTCGGCGTCGGCATCCAGGGCATTGCGACGGCTGAGCGCGCGTATCAGAAGGCGGTGTCCTTCGCGCGCGAGCGCGTGCAGAGCCGTCCGGTCGATGGCTCGCTGAACAAGCCCGCTCCCATCATCCACCACCCCGACGTGCGGCGCATGTTGATGACCATGCGTGCCTACACCGAGGGCTGCCGCGCCATGGCCTATGTCGCCGCGGCGGCCTTCGATGCCGCGCATGCCCATGCCGACGAGGCCGTGCGCCGCCAGAACCAGGCCTTCTACGAGTTCATGGTGCCACTGGTGAAGGGCTTGTCCACCGAGATGAGCCTCGATGTCGCGAGCCTGGGCGTGCAGGTGCACGGCGGTATGGGGTTCATCGAAGAGACCGGCGCCGCGCAGTACCTGCGCGATGCGAGGATCCTGACCATCTATGAAGGCACGACTGCCATCCAGGCCAACGACCTCGTCGGCCGCAAGACGGCGCGCGACGGCGGCGCCACGGCCCGCGCCATCGCGGCGCAGATCGAGGGCACGATCGGCGAGCTTGTCCGTATGGGCAATGCCGATGGCGAGGTGATGGCCCGAAGGCTGGAGGCCGGCCGGCGCGCCTTCCTCGACGTGGTCGAGTTCGTGGTGGCGCAGGGCAAAGGCAGCCCGAATGCGGTGTTTGCCGGCAGCGTGCCGTATCTGATGCTCGCAGGCACCGTCGTCGCCGGCTGGCAGATGGCGCGCGCGATGCTCGTGGCCGAGGCCAGGCTGGCCGCTGGCGAAGATGCCGACTTCATGCGTGCCAAGATCACCACGGCGCGCTTCTACGCCGACCACATCCTCGTCAAATCCACGGCGCTGCGCGACAGCATCGTCGAGGGCGCGGGGCCCGTCACGGCGATGGCCCTGGACGCCTTTTGAAGCGCGTCCAAGCTCGCCGCCGACAGCTCGCCGTCAGTGGCTGGACGTGGGCTCGACGATCGCGTAGCCTGAGCCAATGAAGTCAACACGATGGGTTCTGGCGGTGGTGGCGGCTGCACTGGTCACGGCCTGCAGTTCGGTGGGCCTCGGCATCTCGCTGCCGCTGCCCGGGGGCATCTCGATCGGCGTGGGCGGCAGCATTCCGTGGCCGCCGCCGAAGGGCCCGGAGCCCTCGGCCTCCGCACCCAGCGCGCCGGCCTCGGCGCCAGTGAGCCGGTGAGGGAGGTGAAGGCGATGAAGGCGGTGCGATGAGCGTGGTGCCCCGCACCCTGATACGCAACGCGCGGCTCTTTGATAGCGAGCGTGCGCGGTTCCTGCCCGGCACCACGGTGGTGATCGAAGGCGAGCGGATCGTCGAGGTGACGAGCGAGTCACGCGACGCACCGGGCGCCAAGGTCATCGATGCCGGTGGCCGCGCCATGTTGCCTGGCCTCATCGACGCCCATGTACACGTGGTGGCGGCCTCGCACGATCTCGTCAGCCTGGCGATGCAACCGGTCTCGCTGGTGGGTGCCGAGGCGAGCCGCATCATGCGCGAGATGCTGCACCGTGGCTTCACGACCGTACGCGACGCGGCTGGCGCCGATCACGGCTTGCAGGAAGCGCAACAGCGCGGCCTGTACCAGGGCCCACGCTTGTTCATTGCCGGCTTCCCGATCAGCCAGACCGGCGGCCACGCCGACATGCGGCCCAAAGGCGTGCGCGGCAGTGGCTTCTTCTGCAGTTGCGCAGGCCTCGGTCTGGTGGGTGCCATCGCCGACGGCGTGGGCGAAGTGCGCCGCGCGGTGCGCGAGCAGGTGCGCACGGGGGCCAATCAGATCAAGATCATGGCCGGTGGCGGCATCAGCAGCCCGAGCGATCCGTTGGAGGGCACCCAGTTCTCTGTGGAGGAATTGCGCGCCGCTGTCGAGGAGGCGGAGGCCGCCAACCTGTACGCAATGGCGCACGCTTATTCGCCACGCGCCGTCACACGCGCGGTGCAAGCGGGGGTGCGCAGCATCGAGCACGGCAACCTCATCGACGTCGCGACGGCGCGTGTCATGAAGCAGCACGGCGCCTACCTGGTGCCCACGCTGTCGACCTACACGGCACTGGCCGAGGAGGGCGAGCGGCTCGGTTGGTCAGCGGCCATGCTGGACAAGCTGGCCGCAGTGAAGGACCGCGGGCTCGATTCGGTGCGCATCGCGCGCGCCGAAGGCGTGCCGGTGGTCTTCGGCACCGACCTGCTTGGACACATGCATGGCCGCCAGAGTGGCGAGTTCACGATTCGCGAGCAGGTGCAGCCGCCGCTGGAGGTGCTGCAAGGCGCCACATGGACGGCGGCGCAGTTGATGCGCCAGGAGGCCCACATCGGGCGCATCGCACCAGGCGGTTTTGCGGACCTGCTGCTCGTCGAAGGCGACCCGGCGGCAGGCCTGGGCATGCTGGCCGACCCCGTGCGCGGCATTCACCTGCTGATGCAGGGTGGAAGGATCGTGGCAGACCGACGCGCCGGTTGAGGGGGCGGTTTCTATGGCGCTGCCGCACAAGCCCGTCTGCAGGCCGCGGCTGCATGACCGCGCTGCATGACCGCGCTGCATGAAAACACGAAGGGGCCCCGCAGGGCCCCTTCCAAATCGCTGCGGCGCTTGAGCTTCAACGCACGCTCGTGAACCGCGCTTCCGGCCGGTCGTCCGAGCGGTGCACAGTGGTGACGTTGGTCTTCATCACCCAGGGACGGATCTGGTGGTGCAGCGGGATCGTCAGCACCTCGTCGCGTGTGCGTACGAGGCCCTGGCGTATCAGCTCGTTGCGCTTGGCCACGTCGGTCTCCGACTTCATTGCATCGACGACACGATCCACTTCTTTGTCGCTGATCTTGCTGAAGTTGAAGTTGCCGTCGGCGCCGCTGGTGCGCGTGCGGATGAGCGACTGCAGCGTGTACTGCGCATCGTAGGTGGCGACGCCCCAGCCGAGCAGGTAGATCGAGCTGTCGAAGTTCTGCACCTTCTGGATGAAGGTAGCCATGTTCTCGGCCGTCAGCTGCGCCTTCACGCCCACGCGCGCCCACATCGAGACGATGGCCTGGCAGATCTTCTCGTCGTTGACGTAGCGGTTGTTGGGGCAGTTCAGTCGCGTCTCGAAGCCATCGGGGTAGCCGGCCTCAGCCAGCAGCTTCTTCGCTGCCACCACATCGGGCTTGGTGGGCGTGTCCAGCTGCTGCGTCCAGCCGTTGACGCCAGGCGCGACCATCAGGCCGGCTGGCACCGACATGCCGCGCATGATGCTCTTCTGGATCGCCGCGCGGTCGATGGCCAGACTCAGCGCCTGGCGTACGCGCTTGTCGGCAAAGGGGTTCTTGCCCTTGACGCTGCCGTACTTGAGCTCGGCGCTGCCGAGGTCGGGCGCGAGGTAGATCGTGCGCACTTCGGGGCCGTTGACCACCTTCAGGCGCTTGTCTCCGCCCAGGCGCTCGAGATCCTGCACCGGCACATCGGTGAGCATGTCGACGTCACCGGCCAGCAGAGCGGCCACGCGCGTGGCATCGGACTTGATGGGCGAATAGACCACCTGCGTCACGTTGCTCGTGGGCTTGTCCCACCAGCCATCGTGACGGGCCATCATCACACGCTGCTCGGGCTGCCAGCTCAGGATGCGGAAGGCGCCGGTGCCCATCACGTTGCGGCTGGCGAAGTTTTCTTCCTTGGCTTTGTAGTCCTGCACCTTGGCGGTGTTGTTCTTCTCTGACCACGCTTTGCTCAGGATGCGGAAGTCGACGATGTTGCGCAGCAAGAGCGGGTTCGGCGCGGCCATGATGACGTCGATGGTGTGATCGTCGATCTTCTTGATCTCCGAGATGCCGGTGACGTAGATGCCCATCGTGCCCTGCGGCTGGCGGATGCGCCCGAAGGAGAAGACGACGTCGTCGGCGGTGAAGGGCGTGCCGTCGTGGAACTTGACCCCTTTGCGCAGTTCGAAGCGCACCTGCGTCGGGCTGACGGCGGTCCACTTGGTGGCCAGCGCCGGCTCAATCGCGTAGGTGGCGCTGTAGCGCGTGAGGCCCTCGTAGGCGTGCATCAGGATGGCGTTGGTCGTCGCGTGGTTCTGCGAATGCGGGTCCAACGTCAGGATGTCGTTTTGCGCGGCCCAGCGCAGCGTCTGGGCCGTCGCGGCCGGGGCCACGGCCGCCAGCGCGGCGGTGGCGGCCAGCGCGGCGACGAGTGTTTTCAGGTTCATGGGATTCTCCTCGGGAGGAACAATGCGAAGTCCTGGATGCTAGACGCTCGCCCGAGGTCGGCCAGCCGGGAAACTCCGAGGGCGCGCGAGGTCATCGCCCCAAGGCCGTGCGGCTTTCGCGCTCAGTCAGGCCCAAGATCTGCATCACAGGCCACGCCTGCCGCGATCCACCGACGCACCAGGCGCCGCGCCCAGGCCTCGGGCAGCCAGGGCAGCCACTCGGAGGGCCGGGTGAGGGCGCCGCAGAGGTAGCGCTGGTCCTGCGGCGACCAGCGTAGCGCCGCGCAGGCCCCTGTGCGCCGGCGCGAGAGCAAGATGCCCAGCGGGCAGGGTTCGGCGGCGCAGCACAGTCCGCAGCCGTTGCAACTCGCACCCGTGGCGGGCTTGGCGGGGGCCAACGCGTGCAGGACCACCACGCGGGGTAGGCGGGATTGGCCTGGCGTGGGCTGTGGCATGGGGTGGACAGCATGGCGATCTGGCGGCCGGCGTGTCAGCGGATTTGAAGGGTTTAAGGTGCCTTGTTCCGGGCGCCGCGGAAGGCTCACAACAAGGGCCCGGTGTTAGAGTGATCGCCAGAAGAGAAGCACATTCGTCCCTTCCCGTCCCCTTGACGATCTGCCCGGTGCAAGCCCCTGGGCTGCCTGGCGGGCCGTTAGGCGGATCGCTACTCCGCCAGCCCGGTGAAGCCGGGGAACGCGGAAGGTTCTCCGGCAACCCATCCAGTGCCTGCGCATACCGCGGGCGACAAGGTGAGCGAAAAATGATGCAGCAGTACAGGTCCAACTCGTACCTGTTCGGGGGCAACGCCCCCTACGTCGAGGAGTTGTACGAGGCCTACCTCAACAATCCCGGCAGCGTGCCCGACAACTGGCGCACCTACTTCGACAACCTTCAGCACGTGCCTGCCGCCGACGGCAGCGAGGCGCGCGATGTGGCCCATGCGCCGGTGGTCGAGAGTTTTGCGCAGCGTGCGAAGGCCAATGCTTTCGCGCTCAAGGCGAGCGAGGCCGATCTCGCGGTGGCGCGCAAGCAGGTGCACGTGCAGTCGTTGATCGCGGCCTATCGCTTCCTCGGCAGCCGCTGGGCCGACCTCGACCCGCTCAAGCGCACCGAGCGCCCCAAGATTCCCGAACTCGAGCCGGCGTTCTACGACTTGACCGAGTCGGACATGGACATCATGTTCTCGGCCACGAATACGTACTTCTCCAAATCCGAGAACATGACGCTGCGCGAGATCGTGCAGGCGTTGCGCGAGACCTATTGCGGCACCGTCGGCACCGAGTTCATGCACTGCACCGATCCGGCCGAGAAGCGCTGGTGGCAGGAGCGGCTGGAATCGATACGCAGCAAGCCCACCTACACTGCGACGCAGAAGAAGCACATCCTCGACCGCCTCACCGCCTCCGAGGGCCTGGAACGCTTCCTGCACACCAAGTACGTGGGGCAGAAGCGCTTCAGCCTCGAGGGCAGCGAGAGTTTTATTGCCAGCATGGACGAGGTGGTGCAGCGCGCCGGCACGCACGGCGTGCAGGAGATCGTCATCGGCATGGCGCACCGCGGCCGCTTGAACGTGCTCGTCAATACGCTGGGCAAGATGCCCAAGGACCTGTTCGCCGAGTTCGACCACACGGCGCCCGAGGCCTTGCCCGCCGGCGACGTGAAGTACCACCAGGGCTTCTCGAGCGACATCACCACACCCGGCGGCCCGGTGCACCTGAGCCTGGCCTTCAACCCGAGCCACCTCGAGATCGTGAATCCGGTGGTCGAAGGCAGCGTGAAGGCGCGCATGGAGCGCCGCGGTGACAAGACTGGCGCCCAGGTGTTGCCCGTGCTCGTGCATGGCGACGCCGCGTTCGCGGGCCAAGGCGTGGTGATGGAGACGTTGGCGCTGGCGCAGACGCGCGGCTACTTCACCGGCGGCACCGTGCACTTGGTGGTGAACAACCAGATCGGCTTCACCACCAGCGACCCGCGCGACAGCCGCAGCACGCTGTACTGCAGCGACGTCGTCAAGATGATCGAGGCGCCCGTGCTGCACGTGAACGGCGACGACCCCGAGGCGGTGGTGCTGTGCACCCAGCTCGCCATGGACTACCGCCAGGAGTTCAACAAGGACGTGGTGGTCGACATCATCTGCTTCCGCAAGCTCGGCCACAACGAGCAGGACACGCCGAGCCTGACGCAGCCGCTCATGTACAAGGTCATCGCCAAGCACCCGGGCACGCGCAAGCTGTATGGCGAAAAGCTCGTGTTGCAAGGCGTGCTGCCCGCCGACGGCCCCGACCAGATGGTGAAGGACTTCCGCGCCGCGATGGACGCCGGCAAGCACACCGTGGATCCGGTGCTCACGAACTTCAAGAGCAAGTACGCGGTCGACTGGGCGCCGTTCCTCGGCAAGAAGTGGACCGACGCCGCCGACACGGCGCTGCCGCTGGCCGAGGTCAAGCGCCTGGCCGAGCGCATCACCACCATCCCCGCCAACTTCAAGCTGCACCCGCTCGTGGAGAAGGTCATCGCCGACCGCGCCGCCATGGGCCGCGGCGAGGTCAATGTCGACTGGGGCATGGGCGAGACGCTGGCCTACGCCTCACTGGTGGCCAGCGGATACGCCGTGCGCCTCTCGGGAGAAGACTGCGGCCGCGGCACCTTCGTGCACCGCCACGCGGTGTTGCATGACCAGAACCGAGAGAAGTGGGACACCGGCACCTACGTGCCGCTTTCGAACGTGTCCGAGGGCCAGGCACCCTTTGTCGCCATCGACTCCATTCTGTCGGAAGAGGCGGTGCTGGCCTTCGAGTACGGCTATGCCAGCGCCGAGCCGAATACGCTCGTCATCTGGGAGGCGCAGTTCGGCGACTTCGTCAACGGCGCGCAGGTGGTGATCGACCAGTTCATCGCCTCGGGCGAGGTGAAGTGGGGGCGCGTCAATGGCCTCACGCTGCTGCTGCCGCACGGTTACGAGGGCCAAGGCCCGGAACACAGCTCGGCGCGGCTGGAGCGTTTCATGCAGCTGGCGGCCGACAACAACATGCAGGTGGTGCAGCCCACCAGCGCCAGCCAGATTTTCCACCTGCTGCGCCGACAGATGGTGCGGCAGTTCAGAAAGCCGCTGGTCATCCTCACACCGAAGAGCCTGCTGCGCGCCAAGGACGCCACCTCGCCGCTGGTGGAGTTCACCAAGGGCGAGTTCCGCACCGTCATCGGCCCGCAGCGCAAGGAGGTGGAAGGCGAGCCGGTCAAGCGTGTCATTGCCTGCTCGGGCAAGGTGGCATACGACCTGATCAAAAAACGCGACGAGAAGAAGGCCTGGGACGTGGCCATCGTGCGCGTCGAGCAGCTCTATCCGTTCCCACACAAGGCCTTCGCCTCCGAGATGAAGCGCTTTCCCAACGCCACCGAATTGGTGTGGTGTCAGGACGAGCCGCAGAACCAGGGCGCGTGGTTCTTCATCCAGCACCAGATCCACGAAAACATGGTCGAGGGCCAGAAGCTGGGCTATGCGGGCCGCCCGGCTTCGGCCTCGCCGGCCGTGGGCTACTCGCACCTGCATGTAGAGCAGCAGAAGGCGCTGCTCGAACAGGTTTTCGGCAAGATCAAGGGCTTCGTGCTCAGCAAATAACAGACACACGAGAACGAACAGATGGCCATAGTTGAAGTCAAAGTTCCGCAACTGTCGGAGTCGGTCGCCGAAGCGACCTTGTTGCAGTGGAAGAAGCAGCCAGGCGAAGCCGTGGCGTTGGACGAGATACTGATCGAGATCGAGACCGACAAGGTCGTGCTCGAGGTGCCCGCGCCGGCCGCGGGCGTGCTGGCTGCGCACGTGGTCGCCGATGGCGCCAGCGTCGTCGCAGAGCAGGTGATCGCACGCATCGACACCGAAGCCAAGGCAGGTGCCGCGGCGCCGGCGGTGCAGTCGGCGTCGTCGGTCGCGCCGCCCACAGCAGCGGCGGCAGCGGCGGCAGCGACGGCTACGGCGATCGCGACCGTTGGCAAAGCCGGCGTCGCCATGCCCGCCGCGGCCAAGCTGATGGCCGACGGCAACCTGGCTGCCGGCTCGGTCCCGGGCACCGGCAAGGACGGCCGGGTGACCAAGGGCGACGTGCTCGCGGCCGTGGCCGGCGGCGCGGCAGCGCCAAGGGCGGCACCCGCTTCACCACCCGCCGTGTCGGCGCCTGCGGCACCGGCGGTTGCCAGGCCGCTGCCCACGGTGGCCGCGCCTGCGGCCCAGAACCTCGGCGAGCGCCCCGAGCAGCGGGTGCCGATGTCGCGCCTGCGCGCTCGCGTGGCCGAGCGGCTGCTGCAGAGCCAGGCCACAAACGCCATCCTCACCACCTTCAACGAGGTCAACATGGCCCCGCTGATGGAGATGAGGAAGCGCTTCCAGGAGAAGTTCGAGAAGGAGCACGCCACCAAACTCGGCTTCATGAGCTTCTTCGTCAAGGCGGCGGTGGCGGCATTGAAGAAGTACCCGGTGCTCAACGCCAGCGTCGATGGCAACGACATCGTTTACCACGGCTACTTCGACATCGGTATCGCGGTGGGGTCGCCGCGCGGCCTGGTGGTGCCCATCCTGCGCAACGCAGACCAGATGAGCTTTGCCGACATCGAAAAGAAGATCGCCGAGTACGGCAAGAAGGCCGGCGACGGCAAGCTCAGCATGGACGAACTCTCTGGCGGCACCTTCTCGATCAGCAACGGTGGCGTCTTCGGCTCGATGCTCTCCACGCCCATCATCAACCCGCCGCAAAGCGCCATCCTCGGGGTGCATGCCACCAAAGACCGCGCGGTGGTGGAAGGCGGGCAGGTCGTGGTGCGCCCGATCAACTATCTCGCGATGAGCTACGACCACCGCATCATCGACGGCCGCGAGGCCGTGCTGGGCCTCGTGACGATGAAGGAAGCGCTGGAGGATCCCGCGCGCCTGCTGTTCGATATCTGAGGACACGTCATGACCAAGAACTTCGACGTGGTCGTCATCGGCGGTGGCCCCGGCGGCTACATCGCCGCCATCCGTGCCGCGCAGCTCGGTTTCAACACCGCCTGCATCGACGAATGGAAGAACGAGAAGGGCGGGCCTGCCCCGGGTGGCACCTGCACGAACGTCGGCTGCATCCCGAGCAAGGCCCTGCTACAGAGCAGTGAGCACTTCGAGCATGCCGGCCACACGTTTGCCGACCACGGCATCGGCCTGAAGGAGCTGAGCATCGACGTCAAGAAGATGCTGGCTCGCAAGGACGCCGTCGTGAAACAGAACAACGACGGCATCCTGTATCTCTTCAAGAAGAACAAGGTCAGCTTCTTCCACGGCCAGGGGTCGTTCGTGAAAGCAACCGAGGGCGGCTATCAGATCGCCGTGGCGGGCGCCATCAGCGACACGCTGCTGGGCAAGCAGATCATCGTCGCCACGGGCTCCAGCGCCCGTGCATTGCAAGGCGCACCGTTCGACGAGGACCGCATCCTGAGCAACGACGGCGGATTGCGCATCGGCGGCGTGCCCAAGACGCTCGGCCTCATCGGCAGCGGCGTGATCGGCCTGGAGATGGGCTCGGTGTGGCGCCGCCTGGGTGCCGAGGTCACGGTGCTGGAGGCGTTGCCGACCTTTCTTGGCGCGGTGGACGAACAGATCGCCAAGGAAGCGCACAAGGCCTTCGTCAAGCAAGGCCTGAAAATCGAGCTAGGCGTCAAGGTCGGCGAGGTGAAGGCAGGCAAGAAGGCCGTGACGGTTGCGTACACCAATGCCAAAGGCGAAGCGCAGTCGCTCGAGATCGACAAGCTCATCGTCAGCATCGGCCGTGTGCCTCACACGGCGGGCCTGAACGCGGACGCCGTTGGCCTCAAGCTCGACGAGCGTGGCGCCATCGTGGTCGATGGTGAGTGCCGCGCCAGCCTGCCGGGCGTGTGGGCTGTGGGCGACGTCGTGCGTGGCCCCATGCTCGCGCACAAGGCCGAAGAGGAAGGCGTGGCCGTGGCCGAGCGCATTGCCGGCCAGCATGGGCACGTCAACTTCAACACCATCCCCTGGGTCATCTACACGAGCCCCGAGATCGCCTGGGTCGGCGAGACCGAGCAGCAGCTGAAAGCGCGCGGCGCCGCCTACAAGGCCGGCACTTTCCCATTCTTGGCAAACGGCCGCGCGCGGGCTCTGTGCGACCTCACCGGCATGGTCAAGATGCTGGCCGATGCGAAGACCGACGAGATCCTGGGCGTACACATCGTCGGCCCGATGGCCAGCGAGCTCATCGCCGAGGCCGTGGTGGCGATGGAGTTCAGGGCCAGCGCCGAGGACATCGCGCGCATCTGCCACGCACACCCCTCGCTCAGCGAGGCGACCAAGGAAGCCGCGCTCGCGGTGGACAAGCGCACGCTGAACTTCTGAATCCGGTGGGCGTGCGCCAGTTGTACGAAGCCGCGCTCGCCGCGCGCGGCTACTCGAGCGATGCGGCCCAGTTGCGCGCGTTGGACTCGCTCGCGCACTGCGAAGACGGGTGGATCGCCTACAAGGCGCGCCGCGGCAATGCCGTGACCAAGCTGCTGGTGCGGCCTCAGATCCCGCGCGGTGTGTACATGTGGGGCGGCGTCGGGCGTGGCAAGAGTTTCCTAATGGATTGTTTCTTCCAGAGCGTGCCGCTCACACGAAAGACGCGGCTGCACTTCCACGAGTTCATGCGCGAGGTGCATCGCGAACTGCTGGAATTGAAAGGCACCGTCAATCCGCTGGACGAGCTCGGCAAGCGCATGGCGCGCCGGTTCCGGCTCATCTGCTTCGACGAGTTCCACGTCGCCGATGTGACCGACGCGATGATCCTGCACCGCCTGCTCGAAGCGCTGTATGCCAATCGGGTGAGCATCGTCACGACGTCGAACTTCCACCCGGACGGCCTTTATCCGAATGGGCTGAACCGGGATCGCATCCTGCCGGCCATCGAATTGCTCAAGCGCAATCTCGATGTCATCAACGTCGATGCCGGCACCGACTACCGGCAGCTCGCGCTTGACAGAGTCCGCACGTACCACCACCCACTGGGAGAGGCGGCGGATGCGGCGCTCAAGCGCGCCTTCGACGAGCTTGCCGAAGCCCGAGACGAGGATCCGCTGCTGCACATCGAGCACCGCGAGCTGCGCAGCATCCGGCGCGCCGGTGGTGTGGTGTGGTTCGACTTCCGCACGCTGTGCGGCGGCCCTCGATCGCAGAACGACTATCTCGAACTGGCGGCGCGCTTCCACACGGTGATGCTTTCGGGTGTGCCGCAGATGTCGCCGCGACTGGCCAGCGAGGCCCGGCGCTTCACCTGGCTCGTGGACGTGCTCTACGACCGGCGCGTGAAGCTCATCGTGTCGGCCGAAGTGGCGCCCGAGCAGCTCTATGCCGAGGGGCCGCTCGCGCACGAATTCCCACGCACCGTCTCGCGGCTGGCCGAAATGCAGTCAGCGCAGTTTCTTGCCCTGGCGCGGCGCGAAGTGGACACTTCGATCACATGAGCGCGTCGAAGCGACTTCCTGGTGCCCTGTTGCAAGTGTCGCCACTGGCGGACCGGCGAAGCCGATTTCGCTGCAACGTCATGGCTGTCACACTGTGGCCAGTGTTGCGTGCGCTGCTCTTTGCAGGAGTGAGCCTGCTGTCGGCGGCGCAGGCGACGGGCGGCCCAGGCGCCGCGAGCGCGGTCAGTGAGGAGCGCTCATCGCTGGTGGAGCACCGCCGGCTGTTGGTGAAGGCCCTGGCCGACGAAGAGGCGGCCTGTCGTGAGCGGTTTGCCGTCACCGCTTGCCAGGACGATGTGCGCCGGCGCCGCCGCGAGGCCCTGGGCCCGCTGCGGGAGCGCGAACTGCGGCTCGAGGAGGCCGAGCGGCGCGCCCGTGCTGAGGAGCGCCGTCGCGCGGTGGCGTCCAAGCAGGCAGCGGCCGCACAACGACCCGCTGCCTCCGAGCCGGATACTGCATCGGCAGCACGGCAGCCTGAGTTGCGCACAAGGCGCGCACCGGCAGCGAGTGCTGCAACGAGTGCGGCAACGAGCGCGGCAGCCGCCGCTTCATCGACGCTTTCGGGTGACGTGACACGACGTCATGCTGGGGCGCGCAGCGCCTCTTCGGCACAAGCCGCCTCAGCGGCGCGTGAGGCCGAGGCGGCCGAACGTGTGCGCGACGCACAGCGCAGACGCGAACAGTCGGAGGCGGCGCGCGTACGCATTGAACGCCGCCAGGCCGAACACGATGCGGCCGGACGACAGGGCGACCCCTTGCCGGCGCGGCCAGCCTCAGGCGCGGCCGGTCAGCCGCGATAGCTTCGCGACGCCCTCTCCACCCCTTCGCTGCCCAGCGTGCCGCTTGTTGAGCCGTGCCGTGCCGTGCGGCAGTGGCGTCGCCGTCGCTCAATCAGCGCGTATCGTCTTCGAAGGCGCTGTCGGCCGCTCTGGCCGCAACGCGTCGATGCGGGCCAGTGCCAAAGAGAGGTTGTCGCCGCCGCCACGTGCGCGCTGGCGCGCCTTGGTCACCAGCATCTCGCTGGCCTCGCGCGGGGGCAGCGCGTGCACGATGGCGCCGATCTCCTTGGGGGTGAAGTAGTGCCACAAGCCATCGGAGCAGGCGATGACGGTGTCGCCGAACTCCAGCCGCTCGATGTGCCACAACGTCAGGGGTGGGTCGGCCTGCGTGCCCAGGCACCCGGTGAGCAGGTTGGCCTGCGGGTGCGAATTGGCCGCGTCCTCGGTGATCTTGCCCTCGTCGATGAGGCGCTGCACGAAGCTGTGGTCGATCGTGCGCTTCATCATTTCGGCGCCACGAAAGTGGTAAACGCGGGAATCACCGGCGTGCACCACGTCGCACGAGAGGTTGGGGCTGATGCAGAAGGCGGCGACTGTGCTGTGCGGTTCTTCTTCGGAGGTGATGGCGGTGAGCTTGATCATCAGGTGCGACTCGAGCACCACCTGTCGCAACATCTCGGCCGGATCGTCGCTGTTGGGAACGAAACGCTCGTAGATCTGCTGTCCGGTGAGCAGCACCTGGTCGGCCGCCTTGCGCCCGCCGCTTTTGCCGCCCATGCCGTCGGCGACCACCGCCAGCACCGACCCCTGCACCTTGGGGTGGGCAATGATCTCGACCTGGTCCTGCTGGTAGGCGCGGTCGCCTCGGTGCAGGCCAGTGGCGGCACTGAAGCGGAAATTGACGGCGGCAGTGGTGATGGCCATGCGGGCGAATATAAACTGCAGTTCCCTGGGCCGTACCCCGCATGTGGCCCGCCTCGCGGCCCTGCGCAACACAAAGCGTGATGCCATGGACCAGAACCTGCATTCGCCACGGCGCCGCCTGATCGAGATGCGCATGGAGCATGCCGATCTCGACGCTTTGATCGACCGCAATGCCGATGACGAGCGCCCCGAAGACGAGTTGGTGCTACGGCGCCTCAAGAAGCGCCGCCTGCTGCTGCGTGACCAGATCGCGCGGTTGGAAGCGCAGATCGAGCCGCCGAGCTTGGCATGAGGGCGGCGTGATCCCGCCCCGATCGGCCGCATGAGCTTGCACGACGGCGTGCCGCCCGTCGCGCACGAGCCTGACCCGGATTGGGAACCCGACGAGGCTTCGGTGCTGGCCGGCGCCGTGGCGCGCGCCTTCGCCGCCGATGGACCTCTTGCGCAGGCCGATCCGCTCTTCATGCCCAGGCAGGCGCAGGACACGCTGGCCGAGGCCATCGCGAACGCCGTGGAACAGCGCATCGCGCTGGTGGCCGAAGCCGGTACCGGCGTGGGAAAGACCTTCGCCTATCTGGTGCCGCTGCTGCTCAGCGGCCGCCGGGCGCTCGTGAGCACCGCCACCAAGAGCCTGCAGGATCAGCTCTTCCTGCGCGACCTGCCGCGTCTTGTCGAGCAGCTTGGCGTGCCCGTGCGCCGCGCCCTGCTCAAAGGCCGGAGCAGCTACCTGTGCCGGCACCGGCTGCGCCTGGCGCAGACCGATGCGCAAATGCCCGACCGCTTTGCCGTGCGTGCACTCAACCGCGTCAGCGCCTGGGCCACCGCCACGCACGCAGGCGATCTGGCCGAGCTCGAAGGACTGGACGAGCGCTCACCCGTGATCCCGCTGGTCACTTCGACCCGCGACAACTGCCTTGGCGTGGACTGCCCCGAGTACCGCAACTGTCATGTCGTTCAAGCGCGGCGAGAGGCGATGGCCGCGGACCTTGTGGTGGTGAACCACCATCTCTTCTTCGCCGATCTCGCACTGCGCGACAGCGGCGTGGCGGAGTTGCTGCCCACCGTCGAGGCGGCCGTGTTCGACGAGGCGCACCAGCTGGTGGAGGCGGGCGTGCAGTTCCTCGGCACGACGCTGGCCACCGGGCAGGCCATCGACCTCGCGCGCGACATCCTGGCGCTCGGTCTCAAGCACGCGCGCGGCCTGCAGCCGTGGGCGGAACTGGCTGGCGCCATCGAGCGCGCGGCTCGCGATCTACGGTTGGCCTGCGCGGGCGCGTTGCGGGAGGTCCGCGGCATCGTCAAGCTGCGCTGGGAGGAGCGCGCGGCTGACGAGGCCCTCGTGCCACCCTTGCAGGCCCTGGCCGAGGCCGCCGACGCCGCGGTGCCGGGCTTGGCCTTGGTGGCCGAAGCGGCGCCCGACCTGGCCAAGCTGGCGCAACGCTGTGAGGCACTGGCGACGTTGGCCAGCCGATTCGTTCCTGAAGCCGAGCCGGGGCAGGTGCGGTGGATTGACCTGTCCCCGCAGCAGGCGCGCCTGGTCGAGTCGCCGCTGGATATCCGCGACATGATGCGAGAGCAAATGGCGGGCGCGCCCAAAGCCTGGATCTTCACTTCGGCCACGCTGGGGGCCGACGAGTCGCTCGCGTGGTTTACCGCGCAAACCGGGCTGGAGGATGCGCAGCGCCTCGTTGTGGGCAGTCCGTTCGACTACGGCTACAACGCGCGCGTCTGGGTGCCCACGCCGTTCCCCAAGCCCAACGAGGCCACGCATCCTGCCCGGGTGGGCGCTCTGGCGGCGCGATGCGCGCTCGCTTTGGGCGGGCGCACTTTCGTGTTGACCACGACGCTGCGTGTGCTGCCGCTGGTGGCAGAGGCGCTGCGTGCCACCGCACCCGAACTCCAGGTGCTGGTGCAAGGCAGCGAGCCGCGGCGCGCGCTGCTGCAGCGCTATGGCAACGGCCGCGGCGCCGTGTTGGTGGGCTCGGCCTCGTTCTGGGAAGGCATCGACATGCCCGGTGATGCGCTGCAATGCGTGCTCATCGACAAGCTGCCGTTCCCGCCGCCCAACGACCCCTTGGTGGAGGCGCGTGTGCGCCAGCTGCGTGCGGCGGGCGGTGATCCCTTCGACGACTACTTTGTTGCCGAGGCCGCGGTGTCATTGAAGCAAGGCGCCGGGCGCCTGATTCGCACCGAGACCGACCGCGGCCTGCTCGTGCTGTGCGACCCGCGCCTGCGCCAGATGGGCTATGGGCGCAAGCTCATGAAGGCCTTGCCGCCGATGGGCGTGCTCAACGAGGAAGCCGAGGCGCTGGGCTGGCTCGAGGAACTTGCGGCAGCGCATTGAGCGCACAGCCCCGTCGACATCCGCGAGGTCACCGCGGTCCGCCGCCGCGCCGCATTACCAGAGCTGCCACCACGCACGGTCGTAGCCGGCCAGACCTCGCGCCAGAAACGCGCTTTGCGGGTGGTTCTGTCTCAGTACACGCTCGGCGGCATCCCGCAGGGGCTTGAGCTCGAGCCTGTCGTAGCTCGCCATCATCAAAAACAGGGCCTCTTCGGTGGCTGGTGCCTGGGGGTACTCCGCCACGGCCTGCTGCGCGCGGTTCGCGGCCGCGACATAAGCGCCACGTCGAAAGTAGTAGCGAGCCACGTGCACCTCGTACTCGGCCAGCGAGTTGAGGATGTAGTTCATGCGCAGCTTGCCATCGGGTGCGTAGCGGCTCTGCGGGAACTGATCAACGAGCTGCTTGAAAGCTTGCCACGCATCGCGCGCGGCGCGTTGGTCGCGCTCGGAGAGCTTCTGGCCGGCCACCGCACCCAGCAGGCCGAGGTCCTCGTTGAAGTTGATCATGCCGCGCAGGTACATCGCGTAGTCCAGCGCCGGGCTTGACGGGTTCAATTTGATGAAGCGCTCGATCGTCGTCAGCGCCGAAGCTTTCTCGGTGGCCTTCCACTGCACATAGGCCAGGTCGATCTGCGCCTGCTGCGCCAGCAGCGTGCCCGCCGCCAAGCCCTCGACACGTTCAAGCGCCTTCGCGGCGCGGTCGTAGGCGCCTGCGTCGCTGTCGTCGCGGGCCTCTCGATACAATCTTTCTGCCGTGGCCTCAGGGGTCTCGTTCTTTGGTGGAGAACCGCAGCCGATGGTCAGCATCGACGCCGCGGCCAGGCATACCACCAAGGCTGATGGCCGCACCATCGAGCGCATCGAGCGCAGGGAAACCGGAGAGAGGCTCATTGCAGATGGTGCCCGGGTCGCGAAGAACGGCGAATTATAGGGAGCCGTCCATCAGCACTGCCACCTGCGCGGCGCGGCCCCAGAGGCGGCTGGGGCCGTGGTGCAAGTGCTGATCGACCTCGTTGACCCCGCTGAAGAAGACGGCTCGAGCGCCACCATCGAGAGCCGCGAAGCCGCGGTGGCGGCCGGTCAGCACGGCCAGCGACTCGACAAGGTGTTGGTGGCGTTGGCGCCCGAGTTCTCGCGCAGTCATGTGCAGCAACTCATCGAGGCCGGCCACGCGCATGTCAACGGCGCCGCCGCGATGGTGCCGGCACGCCGGATGCGCGCTGGCGACCGCGTGATGCTCGACCTCGTGCCGACCGAGGAGAGCCGTGCGTTCAGGCCCGAGGCCGGCGTGCTCAGCGCCTCGGCCATCGTGCACGAGGACGACGATTTATTGGTCGTGCACAAGCCCGCCGGGCTGGTGGTGCACCCGGCGGCGGGGCATTGGTCGGGTACGTTGCTGAACGGCTTGCTGGCGCATCATGCGGGGGCCGCGGCGCTGCCGCGCGCCGGCATCGTCCACCGTCTGGACAAGGACACCTCCGGCCTGATGCTGGTGGGCAAGACGCTGCCGGCGGTAACAGCGCTGGTGCGCGACATCGCGGCGCGCGATGTGCATCGCAGCTATCTGGCGCTGGCGTGGGGCGATGTGCCGATCACGTTGCGCATCGAGGCACCCATCGGCCGGGACCCACGCTCGCGTTTGCGCATGGCGGTTGTTTCCGTGGCGCGAGGCGGGCGCGAGGCGCGCACAGACATCGAAAGGATGGCGTTGCATGACGGCGTGAGCGCGTTGCGCTGCACCCTGCACACTGGCAGGACACACCAGATTCGCGTTCACCTGGCCTCCAGGGGCTGGCCGCTGGTCGCCGACGAGGTGTACGGAGGTCGCGCGGGCCTCGGATTGGCCCGACAAGCCTTGCATGCGGTGCGCCTGGGGTTGCGCCACCCCCTGACGCGGCAGCCACTGACTTTCGTGGTGCCGCCGCCCGTGGATTTCGCCAATGCCTGGGCGCAGGTTGTAGGCGCTACAATAACACCCTACTGAGCATCAAAGTGCTGCGCGCGTCTGGCCGCTGCAGCGATTGCCAGAACGCCCCACAGGTGGTGGCACCGGCAGGATCGCCAACGATCCGGGCCACAAGCTCCTCGATCTCCGTCCTGCCCGCCACTGGCCCGCCGGCTCTGCCGGCCCCGTTGACCCGATTTCGTTTCAACGTCAAACACGCCCGCGTCTGCGCTGGGCTGCCGCTCTACAGGTCATGAATACCCACGAGGCCAAGCGAGTCCTCGAAACCGCGCTCATCTGCGCCAACACGCCGATGCCGTTGGCCGAGATGCGCGCGCTCTTCGACAGTGAAATCGGTTCCGACACCTTGCGTCAGCTTCTCGACGAGTTGGTGCGCGACTGGGAGGGTCGCGGCGTCGAGCTCGTCGCGCTGGCCTCGGGCTGGCGCATGCAAAGCCGCCCCGAGATGCGCCAGTTTCTCGACCGCCTTCACCCGGAGAAGCCGCCCAAGTATTCGCGTGCGGCGATGGAGACACTCGCCATCCTGGCTTATCGGCAACCCGTGACACGTGGCGATATTGAGGACATCCGCGGCGTGACGGTGAGCAGCCAGATCATCAAGCAACTCGAAGACCGCGGCTGGATCGAGTCGATCGGCTTTCGCGAGGCGCCGGGCCGGCCGGCTTTGTACGCCACGACCCGGCACTTTCTCGACGATCTCGGGCTCACTGGCCTCGACCAGCTGCCGCCGCTGGAGGGCCCTGGAGGCGACTCAGCCGCGGCCATGGCCGCCTTTGATACCGCGCCACTGCTGGGTGAGATGCAGGCTGCCTTGCCGCTCGAAGCTCGCCTGCCCTTGGAGGGCGAAGCCGAGCTGGCGGAGCCCGAGCCGACGCCGTTGGCCGGCGCGGCAGAACCAGATGTCCCGGCCCATAGCTGCGACTTAGAAACCGACGGACTGCAACCGTTGCAGGCCCGGATTGACGATGCCCCTCTGCCACCGACCGACGACCCCCGCGCATGAATCCAGACGACGCTGACTCCCTGCCACCCGTGGCTGCCGACGCAGCGCGTGACGGTCCTGCCGACGACGCCTCAGGCGGCAAACCCCGGCGGCGGCGTGGCCCGCGCAGACCGAGGCCCGAGTTGGAGGCCAGTGGCATCGAGGGCGGTGCGCCCGGCACGGGCCAGGAAGGGCCGCGTGCCGGGGCGCAGTTGGCTGCGGTCCACGCCGGTGAGGGACCGCCGCACAACGCTGCGGAGTCAGGAGCTGAGGGCACCCCTGCGGGAGGCGAGACGTCGCACGCGGCCAACGGGCCGACTGGCGAGCCGGGTGCCGACAAGTCTGGGCGACGCGGGCGCAATCGTCGTCGTGGGCGGCGTGGTGGTGACCGGCGCGAGGGCCCAACGGGAGAAGCCACAGGCAGTAGCGATGGTGGCGGGGCCTTCGTGCCACCGCCGAAGACCGATGAACTGTTTGCCGAAGTCCTGTCGGGCCTCTTCGATGCCGCGGTGGACGAAGGCCAAGGCACGATCGAAGCTGGTATCGCGCCACCATACGTGCCACCGTACGCGCCGGCGATCGCCTCCGCGGTCGCGCCGACCATGGCGCCGCCGCTCGACATCGTGCTGCTGGGCGAAGATGTGGCCGCCTCCGGAATCGCTTTGCCGGCTTCCGCGGCTCCCGAGCTGCCGCAGGCTCCGCAGGCCGTGCACGCGATGCACCCAGGTGCAACGACAGCCCGCGTCGGCGAACCCGCCGAACCCGCCGAAAGCCCCGAAACAGCCAGCTCCGCGGGCTTCCCGGAGGCAGACCTGTCGGTCCGGCAGGATGTTGCTGCTTCCCCAGCGCCCGAGGAGAAGGGCCCTGCCGGCTCGGAGCGCCGCGTGCTGGCCCCTGAACGTGATGCGCCCAAGCTGCACAAAGTGCTGGCGCAGGCCGGCGTCGGCTCTCGGCGTGACCTCGAGCAGATGATCACCGAAGGGCGCGTGAGCGTGAACGGTCAGCCCGCGCACATCGGCCAACGTATTTCATTCGGTGACCGCATCGCGGTCGACGGCAAGCCGGTGCGCGTGCGCATCGCGCCGCCGCCACCCAGGGTACTGGCATACCACAAGCCTGCGGGTGAGGTGGTGACCCACGACGATCCGCAGCAGCGGCCCACGGTGTTCCGCCGCCTGCCGAGGTTGCAGCAGGGCAAGTGGCAATCGGTCGGTCGTCTGGACATGAATACCGAGGGCCTGCTGCTGTTCACCAACTCGGGCGAACTGGCCAATCAGTTGATGCACCCCCGCTTCGGCGTCGAGCGCGAGTACGCCGTGCGCTCGCTGGGCATGCTCAGCGAAGAGTCGAAGGCCCAGTTGCTCGAAGGCGTCGAAGTCGACGGCCAGCGGGCTGCGTTCAAGAGCATCCACGATGGTGGCGGGGAGGGCGCCAACCACTGGTACCGGGTGGTTATCACCGAAGGCCGCAACCGCGAGGTGCGCCGGCTGTTCGAGGCTGCGGGGCACGCGGTGAGCCGTTTGATTCGCATCCGCTACGGTTCGGTGGTCCTGCCCAGGGGGCTCAAACGCGGCGTCTGGGTTGATCTCGAGGAGCACGACGTGCGCGCGTTGCGCCACCTCGCCGCCAAGCCGGCACCGGGCCAATGGCAGTCGCATGGTCAAGGCCCTGCGATGAGCCAGGGTCAGGGGCAGGGTGCGGGACGTGGTGAGGCGCGTGGCGAAGGGCGAGGCGAAGGGCGTGGCGAGGGCCGCGGGCCCGCGCCCGGACCGGCGAATGGCCAGGGTCGCCGCCGCGGAGCGGCTCCGCAACGGCCACAGGGCCCGCAATGGCCCAACGAGGCGCCCCGTGGGCCGCGCCATGGTGAGGTGCAGCCACCGCCACCACGCGACGATGCCTTGGAGGACGGCCCACCGCCGTCCTACTTCGAACGCCAGGAACGCGCGCAGCGGCAGGACCCGCTCGCACGGCCGGACCGCGGCAATCGCCGCAGCCGCGCACGTGGTGGTGACATGCCACCGGAGGCTGTGCATGCGCCGCGCCCGGAAGAGGGCGAGTCGGGCGCCATTCCCAATCCGTTGCAACAGACCTTCGACCGACGTGCGATGCAGCAGGAGCGGGCGCTGAGACGCGACCTTCCTGAGGACGGACCGATCCCAAACCCGCTACAGCAGACCTACGACAAGCGCGCGCTGCAGCGCGACTCGATGCCCAGGCGGGAGTACTCCGACGACGGCCCGATCCCGGATCCGATGCAACAGACCTTCGACAAGCGTTTTGCCAAGGGCGGTGGAAGCGGGTTCGCTGGGCCCGGCGGCCCCAACCCTCACGGCGGCAACGGGCAGCGGCGTCGCGGCAATGCGAACGGGCCTGGCATGGGCCCTGGAAAGCCCGGCGGTCGCGGGTCGGGCAAAGGTGGCCCAAGGGGGGGCGGCAAAGCGGGCCCGCAAAACGGAGCGAAAGGCCAGGGCCAGAGGAAGAGCGCAGCCGGTGGAACGGGCGGCCAGCCTGATCCGATGCGGACCTCGGTGGGCTACATCGGTGCCGATGCGTTCCATCGCAAGTCGGGCGGGGGCGGACGCGGTGGCCGAGGTGGCGGTCGCGGCCGGTAGCGACGGCCAGCCGCGCGTTGCGGCCGATAGCGCGGGCCTTTCCAGCTGAGGCCGGTGCGCCAGCCGCTAGAATGAAGAGCTTTGCAAGTTCTTGATTCAGGAGTCTTTTTTCATGGCCACCGAACGCACCTTGTCGATCATCAAGCCCGATGCCGTGGCCAAGAATGTGATCGGCCAGATCTATGCTCGATTCGAGGCCGCTGGGCTGAAAGTCGTGGCAGCCAAGATGGCGCATCTCTCGCGCGGCGAAGCCGAGGCGTTTTATGCCGTGCACAAGGCGCGCCCTTTCTTCGGCGACCTCGTGAAGTTCATGATCTCCGGGCCGGTGATGATCCAGGCGCTGGAGGGTGAGGGCGCAATCGCGAAGAACCGCCACTTGATGGGTGCCACCGACCCCAAGAAAGCCGCCAAGGGCACGATCCGCGCCGACTTTGCCGACAGCATCGATGCCAACGCCGTGCATGGCTCCGATGCACCCGAGACGGCGGCTGCAGAAGTGGCCTTTTTCTTCCCCGGAATGAACGTCTATTCGCGCTGAGGCGCGAAGGGCAATCCATGGCTGTCAATCTGCTCGACTTCGACCTCGACGGACTGGCGGCCTGGTGCGAGGCGCTGGGTGAGAAGCGTTTTCGCGCCGTCCAGTTGTTCCGCTGGATTCACCAGCGCGGTGCCGCCGATTTTGGCGCCATGAGCGATCTCGCAAGATCGTTGCGCGGCAAGCTGCCTGATCTGGCCGAGGTGCGTGCGCTGTCCGTGCTTTCGGAACAGCGCTCTGCCGATGGCACGGTGAAATGGCTGTTCGATGTGGGCGGCGGCAACGCCGTCGAGACCGTCTTCATTCCGGAGGACGACCGCGGCACGCTCTGTGTCTCTTCGCAGGCAGGTTGCGCCGTCGGCTGCCGCTTCTGTTCCACCGGGCATCAAGGCTTCAGCCGCAACCTGACCACGGGTGAAATCGTGGCCCAGATGTGGCAGGCCGAGCACCGGTTGCGCGCGCAACTGGCGTTGCCAGCCGGCGAACGTGCCATCGACAATGTCGTCATGATGGGCATGGGCGAGCCATTGCAGAACTACGCGGCGCTGGTGCCCGCGCTGCGCATCTTTCTCGACGACCACGGTTATGGCCTCTCGCGTCGCCGGGTCACCGTGTCGACATCTGGCGTGGTGCCGATGATCGACCGTTTGCGCGAAGACTGCCCAGTGGCGCTGGCCGTGTCTTTGCACGCACCCGAAGACGCGCTGCGCGAGTCGTTGGTGCCGCTGAACCGGAAGTACCCGTTGGCCGAGTTGTTGGCGGCCTGCCAGCGCTACTTGCAACGTGCGCCGCGCGACTTCGTCACGTTCGAGTACTGCATGCTCGATGGGGTGAACGACAGCCTCGAGCACGCGAAAGCCCTGGTGCGGTTGGCGCAAGGCCATGGGCCCGGCGGCGAGCGTTGGCCTCGTGTGCCATGCAAGTTCAACCTGATTCCGTTTAACCCCTTTCCGGCCTCTGGGCTCAAGCGCTCGTCGCGCGAGCGTGTGGTCGCCTTCGCGGCGGTGCTGCTCGATGCCGGCATCGTGACCACGGTGCGCAAGACCCGCGGCGACGACATCGACGCGGCCTGCGGCCAACTCGCCGGCGAGGTGCTCGACCGCACCCAGGCGGCCGAGCGACTGGCCCGACGCCGCGCCACAGTGCCTATCGTGCCGCTGCCAGGCGCCCGGTCCACGCCGTCGGTGCTCGTCGCGCCCGAGCAGGCTTTGGAGGGTGGGCGGTGATCGACCTCGCTGGTTTGAGCAGATCGGCTTGGCGACTTGGCCCGTTGGCGTTGGTGCTTGTTGCTGTCGTGGCCTTGGCCAGTGGACTGGTGGGCTGCGCCGCGCAGGGCACCGGTGCGGCGGCGGGCGTAGGTGCAGGCGCGGCCGGGCGGGCTGGCAACGAAGGCGGGCCGCCGACCAACTCCGCGCCTTCACAGACGGCCGCCGAGGCCGCTTCCGCGGACCGGCGCTCACGGGTGCGCCTGGAGCTCGCTGCGCTGTACTTCAATCGTGGCCAGTACAACACCGCACTCGACGAACTCAAGCTCGCGCTGACGGCGAACCCCGACATACCCGAAGCCCACGGCTTGAGCGGTCTCATCTACGCCAGCTTGGGCAACGCCGCTGTCGCCGAGCAGAGCTTCAAACGTGCGCTCGATCTGAACCCTGCCGATGGCGACACCATGCACAACTATGGCTGGTTCCAATGCCAGCAGCGTCGTTACGCCGAGGCAGATGCGACCTTTCAGCGTACTGCGGCGCTGCCCAACGTCGGTGAATTGCCACGCACTTTGCTTGCACGGGGTGTGTGCCAGGCGCGCGACGGCCGCTGGGCCGATGCCGAGCGGACGCTCTCACGCGCTTATGAACTGGACCCCTCCAATCCCGCCACCGCCTTCAACCTGAGCGACGTGCTGCTGCGCCGCGGCGAACTCGAGCGCGCCCGCTTCTACGTGCGGCGCATCAACCAGGTGCCCGAGGCGGTGACAGCGCAGAGCTTGTGGCTGGCTGCGCGCATTGAAAGGCGCATGGGCAACGAGGTTGGCGTGCGCGAATTCGGCCGCCAGTTGCGCGAACGCTACCCGCAATCGCCGGAAACGCTGCAGTTGGATCGCGACCGCTTCGAAGACTGAACGTAGCTCGCGATGACGCCACCCACGACCATGGACGACTCGGCCCGTATCGACGCCGGCAGTGACAAACGCGACCAACGAAGCGCTGGAGCGCTGCTGCGCGCGGCGCGCGAAGCGCAAGGCATGCACATCGCCACTTTGGCCGCGGGGATCAAGGTGGCGCCGCGCAAGCTGGAGGCCCTGGAACATGACCGTTGGGACGAATTGCCCGGCCCGACCTTCACGCGCGCCCTGGCGCAGGCGGTGTGCCGCGCGTTGAGGGCTGATCCGGCGCCGGTGATGGAGTTGCTTCCGCCGGCCGACACCTCGATGCTGGACAGCACCTTCGGCAGCATCAACGAACCCTTTGCCGGGCGAGGCGGGCGCGAGCCGGGGTTGCCGAACTGGCTCCGGCCTGGGCCATGGCTGTTCGCGGCTGTAGCGCTGCTTGCCGCGGCCGCGCTCGTGATGTGGCTGCCCGCAGGCGTCTGGAACCGATTGGTGTCTGGTCTGAAGCCTGCGGCGTCGGCAGGCGATGCCACGGTGTCGATCAACGTGCCCGCGGCGCCTGCGCAGGCGCAGGCGGCATCGCCCTTGGGCGTGGCGCCACCGCCGCCGTCGTTGCCCGGAACACCGACGGGCGCCACACCATCGATGGGCGCGGCTGTTGTCACCGGCGCGGGCGCGACCCTCGACGCGAGTGCAGCGAACGCAGTGAACCCAGTCGGGGTGGTGGTTGCTTCGGGAGCGGCCGCACCATCCCCCACAGCGGCCCCGATACCCGCCGGTGCGCTGGTCATTGCATGCTCCGGGCGCTCCTGGGTCGAGGTGCTCGATGGCCGTGGCCGAGTGCTCGTCTCGCGCAACCTTGAGGCCGGCGAAACACTGGGATTGGATGGCCTCCTGCCGCTTCAGGTCGTGATCGGCAACGCCTCTGCCACCCAGGTGACCTACAAGGGCACGGCGATTGAACTACTCTCACGCTCCCGCGACAACGTGGCGCGCTTCGATCTGAGATGACTGCCGGTCACGCCGAGTTGTTCATGAACGCTGCCGAACCCTTCGATCCGCTGTCCAGTATCGCTGCCGCAGCGCCTGCGCTGCGCCGTTCGCGTCAGGCTCGCGTGCGTTGGGGCGAGCGGCTCGTCACCGTGGGTGGTGACGCGCCCGTTCGTGTGCAGTCGATGACCAACACCGACACCGTGCAGGTCATCGAGACCGCCATCCAGTGCAAGGAGCTCGCCCAGGCCGGGTCCGAACTCGTGCGCATCACGGTCAACACGCCCGAGGCCGCGGCGGCGGTGCCGCACATTCGCGAGCAGCTCGACCGCATGGGAGTCGACGTGCCGCTGGTGGGCGACTTCCACTACACCGGCCACCGGCTGCTCACCGAATATCCGGCGATGGCCGACGCACTGTCGAAGTACCGAATCAACCCGGGCAACGTCGGCAAGGGCGACAAGCGCGACCGCCAGTTCGCGATGATGATCGAGGCGGCGATTCGGCATGACAAGGCCGTGCGCATCGGCGTCAACTGGGGCAGCCTCGACCAGGAACTGCTGGCGCAGTTGATGGACGAGAACGCCCGCCGTAAGCAGCCGGCCGATGCCAAGCAGGTGATGTACCAGGCGCTGGTGCAGTCGGCGTTGGGATCAGCGGCCTATGCGCGTGAGCTCGGGCTCGACCCCGATCAGATCATCATCAGTTGCAAGGTCAGCGGTGTGCAGGACCTGATCTCGGTCTATCGCGGCCTGGCCGCGCGTTGCGACTATGCGTTGCACCTGGGGCTCACCGAGGCTGGCATGGCCACCAAGGGCACCGTGGCCAGTGCCACGGCGCTGGCGGTGCTGCTGCAGGAAGGCATCGGCGACACCATCCGCGTGAGCCTGACGCCGCAGCCTGGCGAGGCGCGTACCCAGGAGGTCGTGGTGGCGCTGGAGATCCTGCAATCGCTGGGATTGCGCACCTTCAACCCGAGCGTGACCGCCTGCCCTGGCTGTGGCCGCACCACGAGCACGACGTTCCAGGAGCTGGCCAAGCAGATCGACGACTTCCTGCGCGCGCAGATGCCGGTGTGGAAGAGCCGCTACCCAGGGGTGGAGGCACTCAAGGTTGCCGTGATGGGCTGCATCGTCAACGGCCCGGGCGAGAGCAAGCACGCCGACATCGGCATCAGCCTTCCCGGCACGGGCGAAGCGCCCGCTGCGCCGGTGTTCATCGACGGCGAAAAGGCGATGACGCTGCGCGGCCAGGGCATCGTGGCGGAGTTCCACAAGATCGTCCAGACCTACGTCGAGCGGCGCTTCGGCGGCGCGGCGTCGGTACCGCAGGCCGCTGCCGACATCGCAGCTACACCGCATTGAACATCCGCCCGGCTGCCGCCGGGCCCACACCGATGGCTGAATCAACAGATGCCGTGAAGGCGAGCCGCGCCGCGCCCGCGGCGCTGCGGGCCGTGAAGGGCATGAATGACCTGTTGCCCGAGGAGGCGCAGCGTTGGGAGTGGGTGGAGGGCGTGATGCGCGGCGTGCTGGCACGCTGGGGCTACCGCAACCTGCGCACGCCGCTCGTCGAGCCGACGGCCCTCTTTGTGCGCGGCCTGGGCGAGGTGACCGACATCGTCGAGAAGGAGATGTTCTCCTGGACCGATACGATGAACGGCGATGCGCTCACGCTGCGTCCGGAAGCGACGGCAGGCATCGTGCGCGCCATCAACGAGCACAACGCGCTGTACAACGGGCCATTGCGCATCTGGCAGATGGGCCCCATGTTCCGCCACGAGCGGCCGCAGAAGGGCCGCTCGCGCCAGTTCGACCAGCTCGATGTGGAGGCGCTTGGCCACCCAGGCCCCGACGTCGACGCCGAGGTCATCCTGATGCTGCGCTCGCTGTGGCGGGAGTTCGGGCTCGTCGAAGGGCGCGATATCCACCTCGAGATCAACAGTCTCGGCCAGCTCGAGGAGCGCCGCGCGCACCGCGAGGCGTTGATCGCGCACTTCGAAGCACATGCCCAGCAGCTCGATGCCGAGGCGCTGCACCGCCTGCACAGCAACCCGCTGCGCATCCTGGACACCAAGAACCCGGCCATGCAGGTCTTGATCGAAACCGCGCCGCGCCTGATCGATTTCCTTGGCGCCGATTCGCTGGCGCACTTTGGCGCGCTGCGCGGAGTGCTCGACGCCGCTGGGCTCGCCTACACCGTGAACCCGCGCCTCGTGCGTGGCATGGACTACTACAACCTCACCGTGTTCGAGTGGACGAGCCCGCACCTGGGCTCGCAGAGCACGGTGTGCGGAGGCGGTCGCTACGACCGCCTCATCGAGACGCTGGGGGGCAAGCCTGCACCGGGCATCGGTTTCGGCCTGGGCACCGAGCGCCTGGTGCTGATGCTGCAAGCCGTGGGCGTGCAGGCGCCGCTGCAGGCGCCGGATGCTTACGCGGTGGTGCCCGAGGCTGCGGCGCTGCCCAGGGTAATGCCGCTGCTGGCCACCTTGCGCGAGCGCGGTCTGTCCGTGGTGATGCACGCGGCGGGGAAGGACGGGCAAGGCAGCATGAAGTCGCAGTTCAAGAAGGCCGATGCCAGTGGCGCGAACTTCGCGCTGGTATTCGGTTCCGACGAGCTCGCGCGGGGTGAGGTGGCGATCAAACCCTTGCGTGACGCGTCGGCGGTGCAGTGTGCGTGCCGCCTCGCCGACCTGGACGGGCTGGTCGCCGCGCTGCGCTCGCGCACTGCATGACGGTCCACGGGCGATAATCTGCCCCTTTCGCGCGCAGCCCGGTCGGGCCGCGTCCCAGATCCCCACCTCTCCCCTCCATGGCCACCTCACTCGACCTGCAGGAGCAGGAACAGCTCGATGCCCTCAAGGCGTTCTGGAACCAGTACGGCAACCTCATCACGTGGGTGCTGGTGCTGGTGCTCGGTGGTTTCGCGGCCTGGAACGGTTGGCAGTGGTACCAGCGCGACCAGGGCAACAAGGCGGGGGCCCTGTTCGATGAGCTGGACCGTGCGGTGACGGCTGCTGACGCCGAGAAAACCACGCGCGCGTTCGCCGACCTGAAACAGCGCTTCCCTGGCACCACCTATGCGCAGCAGGGCGGCCTGCTGGCGGCCAAGGTGCAATTCGACAAGGGCAAGATCGACGATGCACGGGCTTCGCTGGGCTGGGTGGCCGAACAGGCCACGCAGACCGAACTGCGCACTGTGGCTCGCCTTCGCCTTGCGGCGCTGCAGGCCGAGGCCAAGCAGTTTGACGAAGCGCTCAAGACTCTCGATGCAGCCAAGGCAGAAGGCTTCGACGCACTGGTGGCCGACCGCCGCGGCGACGTGTTGATGCTGCAGGGCAAGAAGGATGAAGCGCGCGCCGCGTGGCAGGCTGCCTATTCGGCGATGAGCGAGAAGGTGGAGTACAGGCGCCTGGTGGATGCCAAGTTGACTGCGATGGGGGCCGCTCCGGCAGCTTCTGCAACCGCCGTAACCGCCGCAAGCGCGTCGTCTTCGCCGCCTTCAGCAGCTTCCGCAACGGTGGCTGCCGCAACCGCGAACGCCTCGGCGCCCAAGTCCGGCGCTTCCAAATGACGCGTCAGGCGTTCGGCCCGCGGCCAGTAGCTGTTTCCTTGTTGGTGGCGTTGGCGCTGCTGCTCGCAGCCTGTGCTTCCGACAGGCCCGAGCCGAAACCGTTGGAGGAGTTCGAGGCCAAGATCGCCGGCCGCCAGGTCTGGCTGGATCAGCTCGGCCCGCTGCGCTTCCCCCATGTGCCGGCGGCCCGTGATGGCATGTTCTTCCTCGCTGCCTCAGACGGATCGGTGCGTGCGGTTGTCGCGGAAACCGGCCGCGAAGTGTGGAACGCTGATGCTGGCGGCGAGATCGCGGCCGGCGTGGGCAGCGACGGTCGGTTCACGAGCGTTGTCACACGCACCAACGAAGTGGTGGCCTTCGACGGCAAAGGTGCCGAGCTGTGGCGCAAGCGCGTGCCGGCGGCCGTCGTCAGCCCGCCCTTGGTGGCGGGTGAGCGCATCTTCGTCAAGACCGTGGACCGTGTGGTGCATGCCTTCGACGCGCAGGACGGGCGGCGCCTGTGGGTGTATCAGAAGCCGGGCGATCCGCTCACGCTCGCGCAGCCGAGCGTGTTGGCGGCCTATCGCAACACGCTGCTGGCCGGCCAGGGGCCGCGACTGGCAGCGCTGGAGCCCACCAGCGGAACGCTCACGTGGGATGTGCCGCTGGCCACACCGCGCGGCACCAACGAGGTCGAGCGGCTGGCCGACCTTGTGGGCCCACCAGTGCGCACAGGCAACCGCTACTGCGCGCGCGCCTTCCAGGCCGCGGTCGCTTGTGTCGACGCCGAACGTGGCACGCTGCTGTGGTCGCGCAATGTCGGAGGCACCCGGCCCTTGGCGGGCGATGCCGAACGCGTGATTGGTGCCGACGCCAGCGATCGCGTCACGGCCTGGCGCGCCGACAGCGGCGATGTGCTGTGGACCAACGAGAAGTTCATGCACCGCGGCCTCTCGGGCATGTTGGCCGTCGGGCCCGTGGTGGTCTTCGGCGACGCCGATGGCTACGTTCATTTCGTGAGCGCCGCCACTGGCGACACGCAATTGCGCCTGGCGACCGACGGTTCTCCTGTGGTCGGTGTTCCGGTGGTGAGCGGCAACACCGTGCTGCTGCTCACGCGCAACGGCGGAGTCTTCGCCTTCCGGCCGAACTGAGGCGCAGGCATCACCATGAAGCCGGTCATTGCACTGGTCGGCCGTCCGAATGTCGGCAAGAGCACGCTCTTCAACCGCATCACGAAGCGCCGGGACGCCATCGTCGCCGATTTCCCGGGCCTCACGCGCGACCGCCACTACGGTGACGCCAAGCTCGATGGCCTCGAGTTCATCGTCGTCGACACTGGAGGCTTCGAACCCGAGAAGCCCACCGGCGTGCTGGCCGAGATGGCCAAGCAGACGCGTGCCGCCGTGGCCGAGGCGGATGTGGTGGTCTTCGTGGTGGACGTGCGCGCAGGCATTTCGGCGCAGGACCACGACATCGCGCGCTTCCTGCGCACTCAGGGCAAGCACACGATGCTGGCGGTGAACAAAGCCGAGGGTATGGCCGAGTCTCCGGCGCTGGCGGTGTTCCACGAACTCGGCATCGGCGACCCGCACCCGGTGTCTGCGGCACATGGGCAAGGTGTGCGCAGCCTGCTCGAAGCTGCGCTGGAGGGTTTCGAGGAGCCGCCTGAATCGAAAGGGGAAGAAGACGGCGTGGACCGCCCCGTCCGTCTGGCCGTCGCTGGCCGCCCGAATGTGGGAAAGAGCACGCTCATCAACGCCTGGCTCGGCGAAGACCGCCTGGTGGCGTTCGACCAGCCGGGCACCACGCGCGACGCCATCCACGTGCCCTTCGAGCGCGATGGCCGTCACTTCGAACTCATCGATACCGCCGGCCTGCGCAGAAAAGGGCGGGTGTTCGAAGCGATCGAGAAGTTCTCCGTTGTCAAGACTCTGCAGGCCATTGCCGACGCCAACGTGGTGCTGCTGCTGATCGACGCGACGCAGGGCGTGAGCGAGCAGGATTCCCACATTGCCGGCTACATCCTGGAGTCGGGCCGCGCCGTGGTGGTGGCCGTCAACAAGTGGGACGCTACCGACGGCTACCAGCGCCAGATGCTCGAGCGCTCGATCGAAACTCGCATGAGCTTCTTGAAATTCGCGCCGCTGCTCCACATTTCAGCGGTCAAGCGAACCGGACTCAGTGCCGTATGGAAAGCCCTGCTTCAAGCCCACGCCTCAGCCACTGTGAAGATGCCCACGCCGGTGCTGACCCGCGTGCTCCAGGAGGCGGTGGCACATCAGCAACCGCGGCGCGAAGGGCGTTTCCGCCCCAAGATGCGCTACGCCCACCAAGGCGGCATGAACCCGCCCATCGTGGTCATCCACGGCAACTCGCTGGAGCAAGTGCCGCCTTCGTACAGGCGTTATCTCGAAGGACGCTTTCGCGAGCACTTCAAGTTGGTGGGCACGCCGTTGAGGGTGGAATTGCGCTCCGGCAGCAATCCCTTCGACGACCGGGGCGGTTGAGTCCACCGGGCCCTTTCGACGGGGGGCCTGTGGTAACGTGAATCTCTCGGATCATCCAACACGGAGCATATCGTGAGCAATAAAGGTCAACTCTTGCAGGACCCTTTTCTGAACCTGCTGCGCAAGGAGCATGTGCCGGTGTCGATCTACCTCGTCAACGGCATCAAGCTCCAGGGCCATATCGAGTCGTTCGACCAGTATGTTGTGCTGTTGCGCAACACGGTCACGCAGATGGTCTACAAGCATGCGATCTCCACCGTCGTGCCCAGCCGCGCGGTGAATTTCAACGCGAACGAACCCGCCGCCGGCGAACAGGCGTGACGCGTGTGCCCAGCACCCCGGTCGTGACCTCTCGCCGATTCCCGCCCACTTGAGTCACGGCGCAGATTCCGCCGCCTCCCGCACACGCGCGGGGAGCGCAGAGCCGACGCGGGCTGTGCTCGTGGGTGTGGACGTGGGCGCCAATGCGGCTTTCGACGCCTCGCTCGATGAGTTGTCGCTGCTGGCTGCCTCTGCGGGCGACGAGACGGTGGCCCGCATCACGGCGCGGCGCAGGGCACCCGATCCGGCACTCTTCGTGGGCACGGGCAAGGCTGACGAGATCAAGGCCATGGTCGAGGCCACCTCGGCGCATGGCGTCATCTTCGACCAAGCCCTCTCGCCGGCGCAGCAGCGCAATCTCGAGCGGCACCTGGGGGTGCCCGTTGCCGACCGCACCTCGCTCATCCTGGACATCTTCGGCGACCGGGCGCAAAGCCACGAAGGCAAACTGCAGGTCGAACTGGCGCGGCTGCAATACCTGTCCACGCGCTTGGTGCGTCGCTGGTCGCACCTGGAGCGGCAGCGTGGAGGCATCGGCAACCGCGGTGGCCCGGGTGAGGCGCAGATCGAACTCGACCGCCGCATGATCGGCGAGCGCATCAAATCGGTGAAGGAACGACTGGAGCGTGTGAAGCGCCAGCGCGGCACGCAGCGCCGGGCGCGCGAGCGACGCGGCACGGTGCGCATTTCGCTCGTGGGCTACACCAACGCCGGCAAGTCGACACTGTTCAACGCAATGACCAAGGCGCGCAGCTATGCCGCCGACCAGCTCTTCGCGACACTGGACACCACGACCAGGCAAGTCTGGCTACCGAACGGGACCGACGGCGGCTGCGCCGCCACCCTCTCTGATACCGTGGGTTTCATCCGCGATCTCCCGCACAAACTGGTCGAGGCTTTCCAGGCGACATTGCAGGAGGCGGCCGACGCCGATCTCTTGCTGCACGTGGTGGACGCCGCGAGCCCGACGCTGGACGAGCAGATGGCCGAGGTGGGCCGGGTGCTTGCGGAAATCGGTGCTGCCGACGTACCTCAAATTCTCGTGTACAACAAGTGCGATCTCCTCGAAGCCTCGCGCCAGCCGCGCGAGACCGAGGATTGGGTCGAGTTGCCCGGTGGCGTGCGCTCGCGCCGTGTCTTCGTCAGTGCGTTGCAAGGTGCCGGCATCGATGTACTGCGCAATGCCCTGGCTGCCGAAGTGCTCGCGCGCGGTCGATATCACGCGCCCACATGGTCGGCAGGCCAGCCCTCAGATTCAAAACCCGGCATGGCCGATTCGGCCGGGATCACCGAGACCGCCGAAGTCCACCTTCCGCACCATCATGCGTGACCTTCCAAACTCCCCTCTCTCGGCGCGCCTGAGCGCCTTGGCCGCCGCCGCCGTGGCGCTGCTGAACGGCGCGCTGCGGCCTCGCCGCCCGCGCGCCGAGGTGGCATCCACGTCCACAACGCTCGGCGCCTCTGGCGCCACTGTGATTCACAACAGCGGCCGCAATGACGGGCCGCCCGACCTCGACGAACTATGGCGCGACTTCAACAAGAAGCTCTCGGGCCTGTTCGGAGGCAAGGGCAGTGGCCCCGGTCCGCAGCGTGGCAATGGTGAACGCCCCCCGTCCGGGGGCGGCGGTGGTTTCCAGCCCGACATGAAGAGCGCGGGCATCGGCGCAGGCCTCATCGCCGTGGTGGCCGTGCTGGTCTGGCTGGGCAGCGGCTTCTTTATCGTTCAGGAAGGTCAGCAGGCGGTCGTCACCACCTTCGGCCGCTTCAGCCACACCTCGGACGCCGGCTTTCAGTGGCGCTTGCCCTACCCGGTGCAGGCGCACGAGACGGTCTCGGTGACGCAGTTGCAGTCGGTGGAGGTGGGGCGCAATGCCGTGGTGCAGGCCACCGGACTGAAAGAGAGTTCGATGCTCACGCAGGACGAGAACATCGTCGACATCCGCTTCACGGTGCAGTATCGGCGTGCCGACGCGCGCGCCTATCTGTTCGAGAACCGCAACGCCGACGAAGCGGTCGTGATGGCCGCGGAGTCGGCCGTGCGAGAGATCGTTGGCCGCAGCAAGGTCGACTCGGTGCTCTACGAACGGCGTGACGCCATCGCGACTGAACTGGTCAAAGCCATCCAGGTGCAACTCGACCGCCTCAAGACAGGCATCATCGTGGCCAACGTAAACCTGCAGAACGTGCAGGTACCCGATGCCGTGCAAGCCGCCTTCAACGATGCCGTGAAGGCCGGTGCCGACCGCGACCGCCTCGTCAACGAAGGCCGCGCCTACGCCAGCGATGTGATCCCGAAGGCACGCGGCGCGTCCTCGCGCCTGCTCGAGGAGGCCGAAGGCTACCGTGCCCGGGTGGAAGCCCAGGCCGAGGGCGACGCGCAACGTTTCCGCGCGGTGCTCGCCGAGTATCAGAAGGCGCCTGCGGTCACGCGCGACCGCATGTACCTCGAGACCATGCAGCAGGTCTACTCCAACGTCTCCAAGGTGCTGGTCGACACGAAGAGCGGCAGCAATTTGCTGTACTTGCCGTTGGACCGCCTCCTGCAGCAAGCCGGCGCCGCCCCAGGCGTCTCGGCAACTCCCACGCCTGCGGCGACCGAAACGGCCCCAGCCGTGCCGGGCACCGACATCCGCTCGCGCGACGGCGCACGCACGCGCGACCGCGAAGGCCGCTGAGGAGGGCATGAACATGAACCGCATCGGACTCATCGTCGTCAGCGCCCTCGTCGCCCTGTTCGGCCTCACGAGCATGCTCTTTGTCGTCGACCAGCGCCAGGTAGGCGTCATCTACGCGCTGGGCGAGATCAAGGAGGTCATCTCCGAGCCGGGGTTGAACTTCAAGCTGCCGCCGCCGTTCCAAAACGTCGTCTTCCTCGACCGGCGCATCCAGACGCTGGACAGCGCCGAGACGCGGCCCATCTTCACCGCCGAGAAGAAGAGCTTGGTCATCGACTGGCTTGTAAAGTGGCGCATCACCGAGCCGCGCCAGTTCATCCGCAACAACGGTGTTGATTTCCGCAATCTCGAGTCTCGCCTGTCGCCGGTGGTGCAGGCCGCGTTCAACGAGGAGGTCACCAAGCGCACGGTGCAGGGCGTTCTCTCGGCCGAACGCGAAAGGGTCATGAGCGACGTGCGTCAACGCCTGGCCGACGACGCCAAGTCCTTCGGCATCGAGATCGTCGACGTGCGCATCAAGCGCGTCGACTTCGTGGCCGACATTACCGACTCGGTGTACCGGCGCATGGTGTCAGAGCGCACGCAGGTGGCCAACGAACTGCGGTCCACGGGCAACGCCGAGGGCGAGAAGATCCGCGCCGACGCTGACCGCCAGCGTGAGGTGATCGTCGCCGAGGCCTACCGTGACTCGCAGAAGATCAAGGGCGCGGGTGATGCGAAGGCGTCGGTGCTGTACGCCGACGCCTTCGGGCGTGATGCGCAGTTCGCGAAGTTCTATCGCAGCCTTGAAGCCTACCGCGCCACGTTCAGAAGTCGTAGCGACGTGATGGTGCTCGACCCCACCAACGATTTCTTCCGCGCCATGCAGGGCTCTGCGCCAGCGGCCAAGCGCTGATTCGTTTCGCTGCGCCCGCGCCGTCTGCTCAAGCCTTCAAGCTTTGGCCGATATGGGTGACCTGCTACTCGGCGCGCTGGCGTTGATGCTGGTGTTCGAGGGGGTGATGCCGTTCTTGAGCCCTCGCGGCTGGCGTTCGATGTTCGAGAAGGCGGTGACGCTGACCGATGGGCAGATTCGCTTCATCGGCCTGGCAAGCATCCTGGTCGGGCTGGTGCTGTTGGCCGTGTGGCGCTGACGCCTGGCTCCGCGCCGCGGCGGCGCGAGGCGGCCCGGCGCCTACAATGGCGTTTTCAAGAAGCGGTTCGAATCCGATGCTTTCTGCTTGGTTGCTGCCCGAGCACATCGCCGATGTGCTTCCCGCACAGGCCCGGCAACTCGAGACGCTGCGCCGCCGCCTCCTGGACTGCGCGCTGGGTTACGGCTTCGAATTGATCATTCCGCCGCTACTCGAGCACCTCGAATCGCTGCTGTCGGGGACTGGGCGCGAACTGGATCTGCGCACGTTCAAGTTGGTCGATCAGGCCAGTGGCCGCACGCTCGGCTTGCGCGCCGACACCACGCCGCAAGCGGCGCGTATCGACGCCCATTTGCTGAATCGAGAGGGTGTCACGCGCCTGTGCTACTGCGGCCCCGTGCTGCACGCCCGCGCCACCAGCGTGGCCGCTTCACGCGAGCCACTTCAGTTCGGCGCCGAAATCTTCGGCCACTCGGGCCTCGAGGCCGATCTGGAGGCCGCGGAACTGGCGCTGGATTGCCTGCACGCGGCCGGAGCGAAGCCGCTCGTCATCGACCTGGCCGATGCGCGTGTGTTGCGTGGTGTGCTGACCGGTGTGGTGCTGGATGCGCCGGCCTTGCAGGATCTCGCGCAGGCGCTGGCGGAAAAGGACCCTGCGGCGCTCGACGGCCTGACGCAAGGCTTCGCCGAGGAGACCCGGCGTGCGCTGCGCGCCTTGCCGCGACTCTACGGTGGCGACGAGGTGCTGGCCGCCGCGGCCGCTGTGTTGCCGGAGGGGCCACTGGTGCGCGAGGCGCTGGAACAGTTGCGCTGGCTGGCCACGCATCTTCGGCAGGCGTTTCCGGAGTTGCGCGTGGGTTTCGACCTCGGCGACATGGGTGGCTACGGCTACTACAGCGGCACCCGATTCGCGATCTACGGCGCGGCGGCTACCGATGCGCTCGCGCGCGGCGGCCGCTACGACGAGGTCGGCGCGGTGTTCGGACGCAGCCGTCCGGCGGTCGGGTTCAGCCTCGACCTGAAGGCACTGGCCGAGGTGTCGCCCATGCCAGGCGCCGCAGGTGCGATTCGCGCCCCTTGGCGCGAGGATGCGACACTGCGCGCGGCGATTCGAGGCCTGCGTGAGGCTGGCGAGACGGTGCTGGCGGTGCTTGCGGCAGCCGAACCTGAGGTTCAGGCCTTCACTTGCGACCGCGAGCTCGTGCAGGTGGAAGGTCGATGGGAAGTGCGCGACGTAAAGCCAGCGCCGGCACAGAGGGCAGCACACGCGGTGCCAGGCCACTACGCGCCGGCCGCCAGCGCTGCCACCACACACTCACGATAGATCCGATCGATCACATGCAACCGGGCAACATCAGCGGCAGCGGCCGCAACGTGGTGGTCGTCGGCACCCAGTGGGGTGACGAGGGCAAGGGCAAGATTGTCGACTGGCTGACCGACCATGCCCAGGGTGTGGTGCGCTTTCAGGGCGGTCACAACGCCGGGCACACGCTGGTCATCAACGGCCGCAAGACAGCCTTGCAACTCATCCCCTCGGGCGTGATGCGGGAGGGAGTGGCGTGTTATGTCGGCAACGGGGTCGTGGTCGACCCGGCGCATCTGCTGTCGGAGATCGAGCGCCTCGAAGCTATCGGTGTGGACGTGCGCTCGCGCTTGTTTCTTAGCGAATCGTGCCCGCTGATCCTGCCCTTCCACGTCGAGCTCGACCGGGCTCGCGAGGCGCGCCGTGAACAAAGCAGCGGCGGCAGGATCGGCACCACGGGCAAGGGCATCGGCCCGGCCTACGAAGACAAGGTGGCACGGCGAGCCCTGCGTGTGCAAGATCTGAAACACCCGGCCCGGTTCGAAGCCAAGCTGCGCGAGTTGGTGGCATTGCACAACGCCGAGCTCACAAGCGTGCTCGGCGCGGCGGCCCTCGAGGCCGGCCCGATGCTCGACAACGCGCTGCGCGCCGCCGAACAACTGCGTCCCTTGATGGCCGACGTCGGCTACCGACTCTTCAACGCCCATCGCAAAGGCGCGAACCTGCTCTTCGAGGGCGCACAGGGCACGCTGCTGGACATTGACCACGGCACTTATCCCTTCGTGACGTCCAGCAACTGCGTGGCCGGCAACGCGGCGGCGGGCTCCGGTCTCGGGCCGGGGCTGCTCCACTACATTCTCGGTATCACCAAGGCCTATACGACGCGGGTGGGGGGCGGACCGTTCCCCACGGAGCTGCCCATCGATGCCACTGGCAGCGTAGGGCACCATCTCTCGACCGTGGGCCAGGAGCGCGGCACGGTCACGGGGCGCGCGAGGCGATGCGGCTGGCTCGACGCGGCGGCGCTCAAGCGCTCGATGATCATCAACGGCATCTCCGGTCTGTGCATCACCAAGCTCGACGTGTTGGACGGCCTGAGTGACATCCGCATCTGCACCGGCTACCGCCTGGACGGCCGCACGCTCGACGTGTTGCCGCTCGACGCGGATGAGGTTGCTGCCTGCGAGCCAATCTACGAGCAGTTGCCCGGATGGAGCGAGACCACCGCGGGCCTCACCAATTGGGAGCAACTGCCGGTGAACGCCCGCCGCTACCTCGAACGCATGCAGGAGTTGATCGGCGCACCCATCGACATGGTGTCGACCGGCCCCGACCGCGTTCACACGATTCTGTTGCGTCATCCGTTCCGCGCCTGAGCGCGCGGCGCCGACCCAATCCGCGAGCACAAACGAAGGAGAAGACCCGATGCTCACCGACGACGGCAAGCACCTCTATGTCTCCTGGGACGAGTATCACCTGCTGATCGAGCGCCTCGCGCTCAAGGTAGCCCACTCGGGCTGGGAGTTCGACCAGATCCTTTGCCTGGCGCGTGGAGGCATGCGCCCGGGGGACGTGATTTCGCGTGTCTTCGACAAGCCATTGGCGATCATGTCTACAAGCTCTTACCGCGCCGAAGCTGGCACCATCCAGGGTCGGCTCGACTTGGCCAAGTACATCACCATGCCCAAGGGCGAACTGGCCGGACGCGTGCTGCTCGTCGATGATCTGGCCGATACCGGCCACACCCTTCGTGCGGTGGTCGAACGATTGCGTGGAATGCCGTCAATCGCCGAGTTGCGCGCTGCGGTGATCTGGGTCAAGGGCGTATCGACCTACACGCCAGACTACTATGTGGAACTGCTGCCCACGAGCCCGTGGATTCATCAGCCGTTCGAGGAGTACGACGGCTTGCGCCCCGATCGGTTGGCGCGCAAGTTCCAGATCTGAAATGCACAAGGCCGGCGATCTTCCGATCGGCCGGCCTTGAAGCTTGATGGTGCCCAGGAAGGGACTCGAACCCCCACGCCGTTAAGCGCTAGTACCTGAAACTAGTGCGTCTACCAATTCCGCCACCTGGGCCGGTGACAAAAGAGGATTCTATCAGCACCACTTATGCCGCTTCCGCACCAGCCATGCTGGGCGAGATCGAAGGGCGCGTCGAGGGCCACCGCGATGGCCATGGCTTCGTCATCCCCGATGCCGGTGAATCCGTCATCTACCTCGCGCCGCAGGAGATGCGCTCCGTGCTGCATCGCGACCGCGTGCGCGTGCGCATCTTGAGGCTCGACCGCAAGGGCCGACCCGAAGGGCGCGTACTCGACATCGTCTCGCGTGCCAAGGCGCCCATCATCGGCCGCTTGCTGCACGAAGGTGGGCAATGGATCGTGGCGCCCGAAGACCGGCGATTCGGCCAGGACATCCTGATTCCGAAGAACGCCACCGCGAGTGCGGCGGTCGGACAGGTGGTCTCGGTGGAGCTGACCGAGACACCTTCGTTGCATGCCCAACCGGTTGGACGCGTGGCGGAAGTGCTGGGCGAGATCGATGACCCGGGCATGGAGATCGAGATCGCGGTGCGGAAGTACGAGGTGCCGCACCGCTTCAGCCCCGAAACACTGGCGCAGGCCGCCTCGTTGCCGGAGAAGCTGCGCGCTGTCGACCGCAGGCACAGGGTGGACCTCACCGATGTGCCCCTGGTCACGATCGACGGTGAGGACGCGCGCGACTTCGACGACGCCGTCTACTGTGAGCCGCACCATGGCGGCAAGGGCAAGAAAGCCTTCAAGGGCTGGCGGCTGCTGGTGGCGATCGCCGACGTCAGCCACTATGTGAAGCCCGACGAGCCGCTGGACCGCGACGCCTACGAGCGAGCCACTTCGGTGTATTTCCCACGCCGCGTGATACCGATGTTGCCGGAGAAGTTGAGCAATGGGTTGTGCTCACTCAACCCGGAGCAGGAGCGGCTGAGCATGGTGTGCGACATGCTGATCGCCGACAACGGCGAGATCTCGGCCTACCAGTTCTACCCAGCGGTGATCTGCTCGCACGCGCGGTTCACCTACACCGAAGTCGCCACGATTCTGAGCAACACGCGTGGCCCTGAGGCGAAGGGTCGCGCCGATCTGGTGCCTCACCTGCTGCATCTGCACGAGGTCTACCGCGCGCTGCTCAAGCAGCGCGCCAGCCGCGGTGCGGTCGACTTCGACACCACCGAGACGCAGATCGTCTGCGACGACAACGGACGCATCGAGCGCATAGTGCCGCGTGTTCGCACCGAGGCGCACCGGTTGATCGAAGAGGCGATGCTCGCGGCCAACGTCTGCGCCGCGCAGTTCATCTCGTCGCACGAGCATCCAGCGCTCTACCGCGTACACGAAGGCCCGACACCTGAGCGGCGTGCCACGTTGCAGGCCTATCTGAAAGCGCTGGGCATCGCCTCGCCCCTGTCTGACGACCCTACGCCGGCGGAAATGCAGGCCATCTCGGAGGCCGTGCGCGAGCGGCCTGACGCCCAGCAGGTTCACATGATGCTGCTGCGTTCGATGCAGCAGGCGCTGTACACGGCCATCAACTCAGGACACTTCGGCCTCGCCTACGACGCCTACGCGCACTTCACGAGCCCGATCCGGCGCTATCCGGATCTGCTGGTGCACCGTGTCATCAAGGCGCTGCTGGCCGGGCGCCGCTACCACCTCGCCGCCAGCGACCTCACGCGCAAGCCCGAGGTGCGCAAGGGCGGCAAGCCCGCCCCACGGCAAGGCAAGCCGATGTCGCAGGAGATGGCGATATGGGACGCCACCGGCGCACATTGCAGTGCCAACGAACGGCGCGCCGACGAAGCCTCTCGTGATGTCGAAGCCTGGCTCAAGTGCCGCTTCATGCGCGAGCACCTGGGCGAGGAGTACGCCGGCACGGTCAGCGCGGTGGCGGGGTTTGGCCTCTTCGTCACGCTCGATGCGCTCTACGTCGATGGCCTGGTGCACATCACCGAACTCGGCGGCGAGTACTTCCGCTTCGACGAGACGCGCCAGGAACTGCGCGGCGAGCGCACCGGCGTGCGCTACGCCATCGGCACTCGGGTGCGGGTGCAGGTCAGCCGCGTCGACCTGGACGGGCGCAAGATCGACTTCCGCCTCGTACGTGAGGGTGAGCCGGAGGGGCTTCTGGCGCGGGGCAGGCAAGGCAAGGCGACAGCGCCTGTGGACGCTAAATCCTCGGCCCAGTCCGAACTTGCCGCGGTTCATAGCGCAGACCGCCGCGCCAAGGCAGCTGCCAGGGAGCGCAAGAACAAGCCCGGCCAGGCCACGGGCAAGCGTCCCGCAAAGACTGCCGCTTCCCGGCCGCGCGCGACGCTGAAGCGACGCTGAAGCGACAACCCGAACTGCGGGCGCGTGGCCTCACGAGCCCAGGCGCGTCAGTCGCGCATCAGACCGTGTCCGCCAGTGCGACGATGAGGTCGTCGGCCAGCAGCGGGGCGCCACGGTGCTGCGCAGGAGGTCGGGCTACATCGGCCGCATGGCCATGCTGCCACGTGGCCGCGCAGGCCAGCTCGAAGGGAGATGCCTCCGGCGCTTGAGCCCACAACCCTCCCAGCCAGCCAGCCAGGACATCACCTGTGCCGGCGGTCGCCAGCGCGGCGTGGCCGCTTGGATTGATGCTGGGCAGCGTGCCCGGTGCCGCCAATACCGTGCCCGACCCCTTCAACACGACAACGGCCTGGGTACGCTCGGCCAGCGTGGCCGCGTGCAGCAGTCGGTGCGCCTGGACGGTGGCGCTGTCGGTGCCCAGCAGACGTGCCGCCTCCAATGGGTGAGGCGTGAGCACAGTCGCTTGGCCGCGGCCGGCCCGGCCTCGCAGCAGTCGCATCAGCGCGGGTTCCCGTGCCACGTGGTTCAGCGCGTCAGCGTCGAGCACGAGCCGGCTGCTCTCGGACAACAGCGCGGGCAGGCAATCGCGCACGGCCTCGCTGCCGCCGCACCCTGCAACCACCGTAGCCGAAAGCCGTAGCAGGGGCCCGGCGATTGAGTACGGCCGATGCATCAGCTCGGGGCGGTTCGCGTCGATCGCGGAGTCGGGGCCCTCGGACAGCACGCTCAGATACACACGGCCAGCGCCAGCGGCCAGGGCGGCGCGGGCGGCCAGCCGGGCGGCGCCAACCATCCCCGCGGCGCCGCCGACGACCCAGACGTCACCGCGGCGGCCCTTGTGGGAGGCATGGGGCAGGGCGCTGCGAACAGCAGGTCCCAACAGCCGTGCGGTCGGGGCCCATGCGGCGGCGCCATCTTCGTTGTCGTGGCAGCCCAGTTCATCGAACCAGACGGCACCGGCCAGGTCCCTGCCCGCGCCCGTGAAGAGCCCGGGCTTGAGCGACAGCAGCGACAGGGTGTGATGCGCCCGCACCACCGCGTCGCCCATGGGCTGGCCGGTGTCCGGTTGCAGGCCCGAGGGAAGATCCACCGCGAGCACTGTGGCCCGCTGCGCATTGATGCAAGCGATGGCGCTGGCCAAGCCGCCCGCAGGCGGCCGTGTCGCGCCGAGCCCCAGCAGGGCGTCGATCACGAGGTCAGGCGGCTCGGCGATGTGCTCCTCGGCTGGATGGGGTGTGAGGCCAGCGGCCAACGCAAGTTCTCGCGCCCGTGCGGCATCGGCCGGCAGGTTTCCTGGCGTGCCGCACTCGATCAACCTCACAGCCGTGCTGCTCTGGCTCAGCCAGCGTGCTGCCACGTAGCCATCGCCCCCGTTGTTGCCTGGGCCGCACCACACCTGCACCTGCCGAGCCGAGGGTGCGAGCGCGCGAGCCAGCTTGGCCACCGCCAGACCGGCGCGCTCCATGAGTTCGCCTGGGGCGCCTCTTGCTAGCGCCCGGACCTCCAGGGCCTTGGCCGCGGCGCCAGCGTGCAAGGGCCAGGGTCCCGAGTCGTTGGTGATGCGGTGGGGGAAGCGGCCGTGCGCGCGGGGCGACATGGAAAAATTGTCCGCGACGCAATCAGGCCTTCAAGCGCGCCGGAGTCAATCCTCGAACGTCAATCGCAGCCGGCCTGCCAAGGAGGGCACTGGCCAACAGGCTGGCCGAGCCGCACGACAGCGCCCAGCCGCTAGAGCCGTGGCCAAGGTTCAGCCAGATGCCCGGCACGCGACTGGCGCCGATGACGGGCGGTCCGTCGGGGAGCATAGGTCGCGCGCCTTTCCACTGCTGCACCTCGCGCATCGAGGCCGCCCCAGGAAACCATTCGTCGAGCACGCGGTAAAGCGTGGCGAGCGGGGCACGCCGCATGTCGGACAGTTTGCCGCCGATCTCCGCGCTTCCTGCCACACGCACGCGCTGACCGAGGCGCGAGATGGCCACCTTGTAGCGCTCGTCCATGAGCGCCGCCCGTGGGCCCATGTCGGGGCCACCGTCGTGCTTGCGCAAGGGTGCGGTGATCGAGTAGCCGAAGATGGGTGCCAGCGGCAGCCCGAGCCCGAGCGGTGCGAGCAGTCGGTTGGCCTCAACGCCGGCGCAGACGACGATGTGATCGAACGCAGCAGTCTGGCCCGAAGTCAGCCGCAGGGCAGGTGACGCGCCTGGGATGAGTTGCGCGACCTCCTGGTCGAAGACAAAGCGAGCGCCATGGCGTTGCGACTCGTTCTTGAGCAGGTGCGCAAACTGTCGGCAGTTGCCCACGCCATCGCTGGGCAGGCGGATCGCGGCATGCACGCGTGCCGTGGGCGAGAGCGCCGGCTCAAGCGCGCGGCAGCCGGTCTCGTCGAGGACCTGATGCGCGACCCCGAGTTCGGCCAACAGCTTGAGGCCGCCGCGCGCACGCCGCAACTCGCCCGAAGTGCGCAGCAGCACCATGTAGCCCGTGCGCTGCTCGTAGTCCAGGTCCAGCCGAGAGGTGATCTCAGCGAGGCGCTCGCGGCTGAAGTGCGCAAGCCGCTGCATGGTGGTGCGATTGCTGGCGTGGACCTTGGGGCGGCAGGCTCGAAGAAAACCCCACATCCAAGGCAACTGGCGCAGGGCCGACGGCCCTGCGAATCGCACCGCCGCATCTCGGGAGAAGACTTGCGCCAGCACCTTCAGCGGCGTGCCCGGCGCAGCCCAAGGGGTGACATAGCCCGGTGCGACCACGCCCGCGTTGGCGAAACTCGTCTCGGCGGCCACACTGGCGCGGCGTTCGTAGACGGTGACGCCCACTCCCTGCGCCGCCAGCTCGTGTGCGGTGGTCACGCCGACGATGCCGGCTCCGATGATTGCGACGCGCATGTTAGAATTTTGCGGTTTTGCTTCTTGCGTCGATCAACGGTTCGCCGATGGTTCGTCATTTGTTCGTAAGAGGCAAACCCGCTGGTACGGGCCTGCCCCATGCTGGCGAAACTCGCGAACCCGGCCCATCCAGAGGTGCCGCGCGGCACTCGACTGATGAGCGCCACGCGTTTCCGGTGCTCGGGATTCTAGAAGCAACCTTTTGGAGTTCTCATGTCCGTATCCATGCGCGAGATGCTGGAAGCGGGTGTCCATTTCGGACACCAGACCCGCTTCTGGGATCCGAAGATGGCCGCCTACATCTATGGCCATCGCAACAAGATCCACATCATCAACCTCGAGAAGACGCTGCCGCTCTTCAACGAGGCGATGAAGTTCGTGCGCCAACTGGCCAGCCGCCGCGGCACGGTCCTCATGGTGGGCACCAAGCGCCAGGCGCGCGACGTCATCGCTCTGGAGGCCCAGCGCTGCGGCATGCCGTTTGTCGACCAGCGCTGGTTGGGCGGCATGCTCACGAACTACAAGACGGTGAAGGGCTCGTTGAAGAAGCTCAAGGACATGCAGGCCATCAAAGATGCCGGCATGGAGCAGATGATCAAGAAAGAAGCCCTGATGTTCGACCGCGATCTGGCCAAGCTGGAGAAGGACATCGGTGGCATCCAGGACATGGGCGCGCTGCCCGATGCGATGATCGTCATCGACGTGGGCTACCACAAGATCGCCGTGGCCGAGGCCAAGAAGCTGGGCATTCCGATCATCGGGGTCGTGGACACGAATCACTCGCCACTGGGCATCGACTATGTCATTCCCGGCAACGACGACTCGGCCAAGGCGGTGGCGCTGTACGCGCGTGCAGCCGCTGACGCTGTGCTCGAAGGCAAGGCCAATGCCACCAATGAGGTCGTGACCGCAGCGGCCGGCAGCGACGAATTCGTCGAGGTCCAAGAGAACTGATCTGGCGGGGCGGGCGGCGAGCCCGTCACGCCTGGCCAAGTAGCCAACCTACGGCCGGTGATGGGGAGTGCGTGCAGCGCAGTTCCTCAGCGCCGGCCGAGCAATGTGCGCACCGCAAGCGGTGCGTCTGGAGAACCAACGATGCCCGCAATCACCGCAAGCATGGTGGCCGAGCTGCGCGCCAAGACGGACGCGCCGATGATGGAATGCAAGAAGGCACTCACCGAGGCCGAAGGAGAGATGGGCCGCGCGGAGGAGATCCTGCGCGTCAAGCTCGGCAGCAAGGCTGGCAAGGCCGCCAGCCGCGTCACTGCCGAAGGCGTCGTCGCCGCGAGCGTCAGCGGCAGTATCGGTGCCCTGATTGAAGTGAACTGCGAGACCGACTTCGTCTCCAAGAATGAGTCGTTCCTGGCGTTCGCCAAGACGGCGGCGACGCTGGTGGCCGAACGCAATCCGGCCGATGTGGCGGCCCTCTCGGCGCTGCCGCACAGTCAGGACGGGTTCGGGCCCACACTGGAAGACGTCCGCAAGGGCCTCATCGGCAAGATGGGCGAGAACATGTCGATCCGTCGCTTCAAGCGCTACGAAGGCGGCAGCAAACTTGCGCATTACCTGCATGGCACGCGCATCGGTGTCATCGTTGAGTTCGAAGGAGAGGTAAACGCGGCCAAAGACGTAGCGATGCAGATCGCGGCGTCCACAAAAGGTACGCGGGTGTTGGCAGTTGACGCCAAAGGCATTCCGGCGGACCTCGTAGCGAACGAGCGGAAGGTCGCCACTGCGAAGGCCGCCGAGAGTGGCAAGCCCGCCGAAATCGTGGCCAAGATGGTCGAAGGCTCGGTGCAGAAGTACCTGAAAGAGGTCTCGTTGCTGAACCAGGTGTTCGTGAAGGCCGCCGACGGCAAGCAGACTGTGGAACAGATGCTCAAGGCCATGAGCACATCGGTAAAGGACTTCACCCTGTACGTGGTGGGTGAGGGCATCGAGAAGAAGACCGATGACTTCGCGGCCGAGGTGGCGGCGCAAGTGAAGGCGGCCAAGAAGGAAGACGACAAGCCCCAATAGGGCCAGCGCTTGACATGTGGCTGCGCCCTGCGAAGCTCGGCCGCCGGGGTCACCGACCCGGCCCCTTAAACTGTCCCATCCAATCGCGCGGAGTCCACCCCTGTGCCGGCCTACAAGCGCATCCTGCTCAAGCTGTCTGGCGAGGCCCTGATGGGCGACGACGCCTATGGCATCAACCGTGCCACCATCGTGCGCATGGTGCGCGAGGTGCAGGCGGTCACCCGGCTCGGCTGTGAAGTGGCAGTGGTCATCGGCGGGGGCAACATCTTCCGCGGCGTGGCTGGCGGCTCGGTGGGCATGGACCGCGCCACCGCAGACTACATGGGCATGCTCGCCACGGTCATGAATGCGCTGGCCCTGGCCGACACCATGCGTCAGGAGGGCATGACAGCGCGCGTGATGTCGGCCATCAGCATCGAACAAGTGGTCGAGCCCTACGTGCGCCCCAAAGCGCTGCAGTATCTCGAGGAAGGCAAGGTGGTGATCTTCGCCGCCGGCACGGGCAACCCGTTTTTCACCACCGACACGGCCGCGGCGTTGCGCGGCGCCGAGATCGGCGCCGAAATCGTACTCAAGGCGACCAAGGTCGACGGTGTCTACACCGCCGACCCGAAGAAGGATCCGAACGCCACGCGCTACACCACCATCGGCTTCGACGAAGCAATCTCGAAGAACCTGCAGGTGATGGACGCCACCGCCTTCGCGCTGTGCCGCGACCAGAAGCTGCCCATCAAGGTCTTCAGCATCTTCAAACCCGGCGCACTGCAGCGTGTGGTGCTCGGCGAGGACGAGGGCACACTGGTGCACGTCTGACGCGAGCGTGTCGCGCCCGAGCCGAGACCCGAGGAGACACCGACCATGGACATCGCCGAGATCAAGAAGACCGCCGAGCACAAGATGGGCAAATCGCTCGAGGCCTTGAAGAACGACCTGCAGAAGATTCGCACGGGACGGGCGCACCCTGGCATCCTCGACCAGGTGCAGATCGACTATTACGGCAACCTGGTGCCCATCAGCCAAGTGGCCAACGTGTCCTTGCTCGACGCGCGCACGATCAGCGTGCAGCCCTGGGAGAAGGGGATGGGAGCGAGGATTGAACGAGCCATCCGCGAGAGCGATCTTGGCCTCAATCCCAGCGCCCAGGGAGACTTGCTTCGGGTGCCGATGCCGTCGCTCACCGAAGAGCGGCGCAAGGAACTGACGAAGGTCGTGCGACACGCCGGCGAAGAGGCCAAGATCGCCGTGCGTGCCGTGCGGCGCGAGGCCAACGACCATCTGAAGAAGCTGCTCAAGGACAAACATGTCCCCGAAGACGAAGAAAAGCGCGCCCAAGACGAGGTGCAGCGCCTCACCGACCGTGTGGTGACCGAGGTCGACCGGCTCGTGCACGGCAAGGAAGCCGAAGTCATGGCGGTGTGACGGTGCGTCAGCCGTTAACCTTGCTGCACGCCCCATGAGTGCCGCCCCTGCATCCTCGAGTTCCGATCTCGTCGTTCCCCGTCACGTGGCGGTGGTGATGGACGGCAACGGCCGCTGGGCCCGCTCGCGCTACATGCCGCGCTTTTTCGGCCACAAGGCTGGCGTCGACGCGTTGGTGCGCTCGGTGAACCTTTTTGCCGACCGCGGTGTCGAGTACCTCAGCGTCTTCGCCTTCTCCTCCGAGAACTGGAAGCGCCCTACCGAGGAGGTCTCCGGCCTCATGAGCCTGGTGCTGGTAGCCGTGTCGAAGTACCTGGGCAAATTGGCCAAGGATGGCGTGCGCATCCGCATCGTCGGCGATCGTGCCTCGGTTTCCGACAAGCTGCGCGAGGCCTGGGAGCAGGCCGAGGCGCTGACGCGCGTCAATACCCGCATCACGCTCGCGGTGGCTTTTAACTACGGCGGACGCTGGGACATCGTGCAGGCCACGCGCCGCGCCATCGAGCAGGGTCTGAGGCCCGAGCAGATCGATGAGGCCTGGCTCAGCCGCAACATGGCGCTGTCGTTCGCGCCCGACCCCGATCTCTTCATCCGCACCGGCGGCGAGATGCGCATCAGCAACTTCATGCTCTGGCAATCTGCGTACTCGGAGTTCTACTTCACGGAGTGCCTTTGGCCCGACTTCGGCGCCGAGGAAATCGACCGCGCGCTCGGTGCGTTTGCAGGGCGCGACAGGCGCTTCGGCATGATCCGCCCGCCCGTGGTGCAGGAAGCCGACTAGGCCGCGAACGCGGACAGGGTCTCCCACCATGTTGCGTCAGCGTGTCATCACCGCACTCATCCTGGTCGGGGTCATCTTTGCCACGCTGGCGGTGCGCAACCCGTGGCCGTTTGCCCTGGCCACGCTGGCCCTGCTGGCCGCCGGCGCCTGGGAGTGGGGGCGCCTGAACGGCGCGTCTTCACGTGTGTCGTTCGCGTTGGGCGCCGCGATGTTGTCGGGTGGGGTTGTGGCCGTCTTCAGCGGTCAAATGGCTGGCGGTCTGGGCAGCCTGTGGTGGCTCGTTGCCGGCTTGTGGGTGCTCGGCGGCTCACTGGTACTCAGGCGCGGCGTTCAGGGCTGGCCACAAGTGCCGCCAGTGACGCGCTGGTTGCTGGGCCTGGCGCTGCTGATGCTGGCCTGGGCCGCGCTCATCGAGGCGCGCTCCGTGGGCATCAACTTCATGCTGTCGGTGCTGTGCGTGGTGTGGATGGCCGACATCGCCGCCTACTTCGGCGGCAAGGCGTTCGGCCGGCGCAAACTGGCGTTGGCGATCAGCCCGGGCAAGAGCTGGGAGGGTGTGTGGTCGGGCATGGCCGGCGTGCTGGCGCTGGCGCTGTTCTGGATGTTCCTTGACCACCAGTTCGCCTTCGACGGGCCGAGCCTGTACACCAGACTCGTGCAAGCGCATGGCTGGTTCGTCACCGCTGTGGCGCTGTTGGCGCTTTGCGCGCTGAGCGTGGTGGGCGACCTGATTGAGTCTTTGGTGAAGCGCGCCGCGGGCGCCAAGGACAGCAGCGGCCTGTTGCCGGGGCACGGCGGCGTGCTCGACCGCGTTGATGCCCTGCTCCCGGTGATGCCCGCCGCGCTGGCCCTGATCAACCTGGGGCCGAAGTGAACGCCCGGCCAACTCGACTGCCCTCGTCGCGACCGCAACGTGTGGCCATCCTCGGCGCCACGGGGTCCATCGGCGTGAGCACGTTGGATGTGATTGCGCGACACCCCGATCTATTCGAGGTCTATGGCCTTTCGAGTCACCATCGCGTGGAAGAACTGGTCCAGCAGTGCCTGCGTTTCAAGCCGCGCATCGCGGTGCTGCCCGATGCCGCCAAGGCCAAGGCAGCGCGGCGGGCCTTGGCCGCCGCTGGGGCAGTGACCGAGGTGCTCGAAGGTCCGCAGGCGCTGTGCCAGCTGGCCTGTGCCGGCGAGGTCGATGCCGTGATGGCCGCCATCGTTGGCGCCGCCGGCCTGCCGGCCTGCATGGCTGCCGCGGCGGCCGGCAAGCGGCTGCTGCTGGCCAACAAGGAAGCGCTGGTGGTGGGCGGCTCGCTGTTCATGCGCACGGTGGCCGAGGGTGGCGCGACGCTGCTGCCCATCGACAGCGAGCATTCGGCCATCTTCCAGTGCATGCCGGAGGACCGCGGGGTCTGGCGTCAGCGCATTGACCACATCGTGCTCACCGCCAGCGGCGGTCCTTTTCGTCGTCGTACGCCGGACAGCCTGCACGACGTGACACCCGAGCAGGCCGTGGCCCATCCCAATTGGGTGATGGGGCGCAAGATCTCCGTCGACTCGGCGACGATGATGAACAAGGCGCTCGAGGTGATCGAGGCGCGCTGGTTGTTTGACCTCACCCCCGAGCGGGTGCGTGTGGTCATTCATCCGCAGAGCATCGTGCACTCGATGGTGGTGTGCCGCGATGCTTCGGTGTTGGCGCAGATGGGTACGCCCGACATGCGGGTGCCGATCGCCTACGGCCTGAGCTTTCCGCAGCGCATTGATGCCGGCGCCTCGCAGCTCGACTTCACGAAGCTGGAAGGGCTCACCTTCGAGCCGGTGGACCCGCGGCTCTTCCCTGGGCTCGCCTTGGCCTGGCAGGCTCTGGCGGCTGCGCCCGGCACGACCGCTGTGCTCAACGCCGCCAACGAAGTGGCGGTGGATGCCTTCCTGCATGGAACCATCCGCTTCACGACGATTCACAGCGTGAACGTGCACACTCTCGAGCGGGTGCAACCGCAGCTGACAGCCGCACACTCCCTGGACGATCTGCTCGAACTCGACAGTCGCGCGCGCGCTCAGGCGCAGCAACTGGTGAAGACCCTGGCCATCGCCGCATAACGCACGCACTTCGCGCCCCCCCCCCAATGACCTATCTCTTCGGCCTCATCGTCACGCTCGGCCTGCTGATCGTCGTGCACGAGTACGGCCACTACCGGGTGGCTGTCGCCTGCGGGGTCAAGGTGCAGCGTTTCTCGGTCGGCTTCGGCCGTGTGCTGTGGCGCCGGCAGAGCACGCCTCAGTCGACCGAGTTCGTGCTCTGCGCGCTCCCGCTCGGCGGCTATGTGCGCATGCTCGACGAGCGCGAAGGTGCTGTGCCCCCGGAGCAACTCGACCAGGCCTTCAACCGCAAGAGCCTCAAGCAGCGCAGCGCGATCGTCGCGGCTGGGCCATTGGCCAACCTCGCGCTCGCGGTGCTGCTCTTTGCCAGCGCCTACTGGGTCGGCATGCAGGAGCCCAAGGCTGTGCTTGGCCCGCCCGTCGCGGGCAGCCTGGCCGAGCGTGCGGGCCTGAAGAGCGGCGACTGGGTTCGCGCCATCGCCGAGGACGCCGGGTTGGCCGCGGGCGGCACCTGGCGCGACGTGCAATCGATGAATGACCTCATGTGGCGCCTCACGCAGGCGGCGTTGCAACGCGAACCGGTGCGCCTGCAGGTCAGCGACCGGGACGGCCGCGGCATGCGCACGCTGCTGATCGACCTCTCGGCCTTCGAACCGCGAGAGGTAGACGGTGCGCTCGCACGCAAGATCGGCCTTGGCCCCGCCTATGGCGAACCGGTGATCGGCAAGGTCAAGGAAGGCGGCCCGGCGGCACGCGCCGGCCTGCTCGAGGGCGACCGCGTGCTCAGCATTGAAGGCCAGCCCATCGTCGACTCGCACATGCTGCGCGAACGCATCCGGGGCACCGCGGCCGGCGCCACCAAGAACACGGAAGTTGCGCCGCAGCGCTGGACCCTTGAGCGTGGCGGCCGCAGCCTGGAGTTGACCGTCACGCCCCGAGTAGACACGTCGATCAACCCACCCATAGGCCGCATCGAGGCTTTCGTGGGCACGCCGCCGGTGATGGTCACCGTGCGCCACGGCCCTTGGAACGGCATCGTCGCCGGCTTCGAGCGCATGTGGGACACCTCGGTGTTCACGCTCAAGATGCTCGGCCGCATGCTCATCGGCGAAGCGTCGATCAAGAACCTCTCCGGCCCGATCAGCATCGCCGACTATGCGGGCCAGTCGGTGCAGCAAGGGCCGGCGCGCTTTCTCGAGTTCCTCGCCATCGTCAGCGTCAGCCTGGGCGTGCTGAACCTGCTGCCGCTGCCCATGCTCGATGGCGGACACCTCATGGTTTACATTTTCGAGGGCGTCACCGGACGCGCGGTCTCCGATGAGTGGCTGGCGCGTCTTCAACGTGGCGGCATCGCGGTGCTGCTGCTGATGATGTCGGTGGCGCTCTACAACGACGTGGCCCGGTTGCTGGGCCTGCATTGATTCCCCCTTCTCCGATGTTTCCAGCTTTCCCTGGCGGCGCGCCGCGCGCGGTCGCTTGTCTGATCGCGGCTGCGGTCGCGGTGCTCGTCGCCCCGGCCGCGCATGCCGTGTCGCCCTTCGTCATCAAGGACATCCGTGTCGAGGGCCTGCAGCGCACGGACCCGGGCAGCGTGTTCGCTGCGCTGCCATTCCGTGTGGGCGACACCTACACCGATGACAAAGGCTCGGCTGCGTTGCGCGCACTCTTCGCCACTGGTTTGTTCAAGGACGTGCGCATCGACATCGAGGGCGAGGTCACGGTCATCATCGTCGACGAGCGGGCGATCATCGCCAACGTCAGCTTCGTGGGCTTGCGTGAGTTCGACAAGGACCCGCTGCTGAAGTCGCTGAAGGACAACGGCATAGGCGAAGGCCTGCCCTACGACCGTGCGCTGATCGACCGCGCCGAGCAGGAAGTCAAGCGCCAGTACCTCAGCCGAAGTCTTTACGGCGCCGAGGTGGTGACCACGGTGACGCCGATCGAACGCAACCGCGTCAACATCACCTTCACCATGACGGAAGGTGACGCGGCCAAGGTGAGCGCGGTGTCGATCGCCGGCATGAGCGCCTACTCCGAATCCACGTTGATGGAGCAGATGGAGCTTTCGGCCACCGGCTGGTTCAGCTGGTACTCCAAGAACGACCGCTACGCGCGCAGCAAGCTCAATGCCGACCTCGAGCGGCTGCGTGCGTTCTACGTCAACCGCGGCTACCTCGAGTTTGCGATCGAGTCGACCCAGGTCACGATTTCTCCGGACAAGCAGAGCATCTCGATCGCGATCTCGGTGCGCGAAGGGCAGCCCTACACCGTCACCGCCGTGAAGCTCGAGGGCGACTACCTCGGCAAGGACGAAGAGTTCCGCACGCTGGTGCAGCTGCGGCCCGGTCAGCCTTACCGCGGCGAGGCCGTCACTGCCACGGCCAAGGCCTTCACCGAGCGCTTCGGCCAATACGGTTACGCCTTCGCACGCGTGGAGCAACGGCCCGAGATCGATCGCGCCAGCGGCCAGGTGGTGGTGGTTTTGTCGGCCCTGCCCGAGCGCCGCGTCTACGTGCGCCGCATCGAAGTGGCGGGCAACGCGCGCACACGCGACGAGGTCGTGCGCCGGGAGTTTCGCCAGTTGGAGGCGGCCTGGTACGACGGCACCTTGATCCGGCTGTCCAAGGAGCGCCTGAACCGCCTGAGCTTCTTCAAGGACGTCGAAGTCGAGACGAGCGAGGTGCCGGGTGCGCCCGATCAGGTGGACCTGGTCGTGACGGTCACCGAGAAGCCGACCGGCAACCTCAACCTCGGCGCGGGTTACTCCAACGCCGAGAAGTTCACCTTCACCGCCGGCATCCGGCAAGACAACGCCTTCGGCACCGGCAATTCGCTGGGTCTGGAGATCAACACGAGCAGAACGCAACGCGCGCTGGTGATCAGCTCCTACGACCCGTACTTCACCGTCGACGGCATCTCGCGCTCCATCGACCTCGTCTACCGCAGGGGGCGGGCGCTCAACCAGCTCAGTGACGCATACGAGACCGGCAACCAGCGCCTGGGGGTGACCTTTGGTGTGCCGTTTTCTGAGTACGACACGGTGTTCATGGGGGTGGCCGCTGACCGCCAGGTGATCGGCACCGCGGTCGGCCTGCCGCTGGCGTACCTCAACTACCGTGTGCTTTTCGGCGAGACGAGCCTGGCCTACCCGCTGACACTGGGCTGGGCACGCGACGCGCGCGATAGCGTCCTGGTGCCGACGTCGGGTCGCTACCAGCGCCTCAACGTCGAGTACAGCTTCGCCGGCGACGTGCGCTACACGCGCACGAACCTGCAGTTCCAGGAGTATTTCCCGCTGCCTGCGCGCCTGGTGCTGGGTGTGAACGCCGAGTTCGGCTGGGGCCGCGGGCTCGGCGGCAAGCCGTTCCCGGTATTCAAGAATTTCTATGGCGGTGGCCTGGGCACGGTGCGCGTGCTCGAGCAGGGTTCGCTCGGCATCATCGACCCCACCGGCGCCTACATCGGTGGCGCCAAGCGGCTCAACCTCAACTCCGAGCTCTACTTCCCCGTGCCTGGCACGGGCAACGACAAGTCGCTGCGCATCTTCGCGTTCACCGATGCCGGCAACGTCTGGCGCGAGGACGAGAAGGTCACCGAGTCATCGATGCGGGTTTCTGCGGGGCTGGGACTTTCCTGGATTTCGCCGGTCGGCCCGCTCAAGCTGAGCTGGGGCTCTCCCGTTCGAGTGCAGCGCAACGATAGAATCCAGCGTTTTCAATTCCAGATCGGGACTGCGTTCTGATGATGTCCTCCGTTGCCACCCGCGCCTTGTCTCTCAACCGGCTTCATCTCTGGGTCGCCGTCGCCGTGATTTCGGCCGCAACCGTGGCCAGCCCCGCAGCTTGGGCCCAAGACGCTGTCAAGATCGGATACGTCAACAGCGAAAAGGTCTTGCGCGAGGCCAATGCGGCCAAAGCGGCGCAAGCGAAGCTCGAGATCGAGTTCGGCAAGCGCGAGAAGGAGTTGAGTGAGTCCGGTACGCGCCTCAAGGCCGCGGCCGACAAGCTCGACAAGGACGGCCCCACGCTCAGCGAGAGTGAAAGGGTGAGGCGCCAGCGTGAGCTGGTCGAACAGGACCGCGACCTCACCCGTCGCCGCCGCGAGTTCCAGGAAGACCTGAACCAGCGCCGCAACGAGGAGCTGGCCGCGGTGGTCGAGCGCGCCAACAAGGTCATCAGGCAGATCTTCGAGGCGGAGAAGTTCGACCTCATCTTGCAAGAGGTCATCTTCGCCGGCCCCCGGGTGGACATCACCGACAAGGTGATTCGGGCGCTGAACAGCGGCGCAGCCGCTGGCAAGTAAGGCCTGCCACCCGCAGGCCGCAGGCCCGTCTCGAATCATGGGCCACCGCGTCGGCGAGCTGGCCCGGCATCTGGGTGAAGAACTGCTGGGTCCGGCCGACCTCGAGGTCGTGCGCATCTCGCCGCTTCCCGAGGCCGAGGCCGACTGCATCACGTTCATAGCACAGGCCAAGCTGCTGGCCCAGTTGGCCACCACACGCGCCGGCTGCGTGATCGTCTCCGACGCGCAGCGTGAAGCTGCGCGGCAGCGCGTTGCAGCCGGGCACGGTGCGGTGATCCTGTGCACCGATCCCTACCTGACGTTCGCTCGCCTGACCCAGTGGTGGGTGGGCGCGAGCCGCGTGCGCCCGCGCGCGGGCGTGCACGCCAGCGCCGTGGTGGAGCCTGGCGCGCGCATCCACCCGAGCGCCCATGTCGGCGCGCTGGCGTTTGTCGGAGCAGGTGCGGTGGTGGGCGAGGGCTGCGTGGTGGGGGTGCAGGCGCACCTCGGTGCCGAGGCCTCGTTGGGTGCTGGCACGGTTTTGATGCCTCGCGCGCTGATTGCCGTGGGTTGCCGCATGGGGCAACGCGGCCTCGTGCATGGCGGCGCAGTGATCGGGGCCGACGGTTTCGGCTTTGCCGCGCACGAGGGCCGCTGGGAAAAGATCGAGCAGCTGGGCGGCGTGGCCATCGGTGACGATGTCGAGATCGGCGCCAACACCTGCATTGACCGCGGCGCGCTTGGCGACACCGTGATCGAGGACGGCGTGAAGATCGACAACCTGGTGCAGATCGCGCACAACGTGCGCGTGGGCGCGCACACGGCCTTCGCCGGCTGCTCCGCAGTCGCCGGAAGCGCGCGCATCGGCAAGTTCTGCACCATCGGCGGCGCGGCCAGGATCCTCGGCCATCTGGAGATCGTGGATCACGTCCACATCAGCGCCACCACGCTCGTGAGCCGCTCGATCCTCAAGCCGGGGCAATACAGCGGCGCCTTCCCCTTCGACGACAATGCCTCATGGGAGAAGAACGCCGCGACCTTGCGACGGCTGCATACGCTGAGAGACCGCCTCAGGGCAGTGGAGAAGGCGCTGGAGAAGAAAACCTCATGAGCACCGGCATGGAAATCCAAGAGATCCTGAAGACGTTGCCGCACAGGTATCCGTTCGTGCTCGTGGACCGCGTGCTTCAACTCGACAAGGGCGAATACGTCAAGGCGATCAAGAACGTCAGCATCAACGAGCCATTCTTCCAAGGGCACTTCCCCGCGCGGCCGGTGATGCCCGGGGTGCTGGTCATCGAGGCGCTGGCGCAGGCCGCTGCGATGCTGGCCTTCGTCACCAAGGGCACCGAGGCGGGCAAGGACAAGGTCGTGTACCTGGTCGGCATCGATGCCGCACGTTTCAAGCGACCGGTGGTGCCTGGCGACCAACTCGTGCTGGAGGCCTGGCAAGAACGCGTGAAGGCCGGCATCCACAAGTTCCGCACCCTCGCGAGCGTGGACGGGCTGGTCGTCGCCGAGTGCCAGATCATGTGCACCGAGCGTGAGGTCTGATCGGCGCCGCCGCCACCGCCATCGTCGCCGCCATCGTCGCCACCACTGTCGCCGTCCTCGCTCTGCGCTTCGCTCCGACGTGACCCTGGTCCATCAGACTGCCGTTGTCGACCCCGGCGCCGAGCTCGACTCCACGGTGTCCGTCGGGCCCTATGCCGTCATCGGCCGGGGCGTGCAGATCGGTGCCGGCACCACCGTGGGCGCGCATTGCGTTATCGAAGGCCCCACGCGAATCGGCCGTGACAACCGCATCTTCAGCCACGCCGCGCTGGGCGCGGCGCCGCAAGACAAGAAGTACGCCGGCGAGCTGACACGCCTGGAGATCGGCTCGCGCAACACGATTCGCGAGTTCTGCACTTTCAACCGCGGCACGGGGCAGGACGCGGGCGTCACCCGCATCGGCGACGACAACTGGGTGATGGCCTACGTGCATATCGCCCATGACTGCCAAGTGGGCAACCAGACCATCCTCGCCAACAACGCCACCCTCGCGGGCCACGTGCATGTGGGCGACTGGGTGCTCGTCGGCGGGCTCACCGGCATCCACCAGTTCTGCAAGGTGGGTGCGCATGCAATGATCGGTTTTCAGAGTCATGTCTCGCAAGACGTGCCGCCGTTCATGACGGTCTCCGGCAATCCGCTGGGGGTGCACGGCTTCAACATCGAGGGCCTGCGCCGCCGTGGCTTTTCGCGCGAGCGCATCGGGCTGGTCAAGCAGATGCACAAGCTGCTGTACCGGGACGGCCTGACGCTGGAGGCCGCGCGCATTGCCATCGAAGGGTTGCGTGGCACGGTCGATGGCGGCGATGCCGATGTGGCGCTGCTGCTCGCCTTCATTGCCGCGTCCACGCGCGGCATTGCGCGCTGAGGGCTGTGGGGCCGCATGCTGGCACCGCGACTGGCCATGGTTGCCGGCGAGGCCTCGGGCGACCTGCTCGCGGGCCTGTTGCTCGAGGGTGCACAGCGGCGCTGGCCCGGGCTGCGCTGCGCCGGCATCGGCGGCCCGTGCATGGCCGAGCAAGGCTTCGAGGCCTGGTGGCCGCATGACAAGCTGGCCGTGCATGGCTATGCCGAGGCCCTGAAGCACTACCGTGAGATCTCCGGCATTCGCGATGCGCTGGCGCAGCGGCTGCTGTCCGAGCGGCCTGATGCATTCGTGGGCGTCGACGCACCTGACTTCAACCTCGGCCTGGAACGGCGGCTCAAGGCAGCGGGCATCAAGACCGTGCACTTCGTGTGCCCCTCGATCTGGGCCTGGCGTGGCAGCCGCGCGAAGAAGATGGCGGCCGCCTGCGACCACGTGCTGTGCCTGTTTCCTTTCGAGCCCGCGTTGCTGCAGCGGCATGGCGTGGCAGCCAGCTTCGTCGGGCACCCGCTGGCCGATGCGATCCCGCTCGTACCACCGCGCGCGCGCTGTCGCGCCGCTCTTGGCCTGACCGAAGGCGAGCGCATGGTGGCGCTGCTTCCCGGAAGCCGCCGCGGCGAAGTCCGGCACATCGCACCACACTTTTTTCGCGCGGCGGCTCGCCTGCACCGCGCTCGGCCTGCGCTGCGATTCGTGCTGCCGGTGGCCGCCGGGCTGGCGCCGATGATCGAGCCGCTGCTCGCCGAGCACGCGGCCGGCGTGCCCATTCAGACGCTAGACGGCCAGTCGCACACGGTGCTCGCAGCCTGTGACGTGACCCTCATCGCCAGCGGCACGGCCACCCTGGAGGCGGCACTCTTCAAACGCCCGATGGTGATTGGGTACTCGATGCACCCGCTCAGTTGGGCGATCATGAAGCACATGCGCTACCAGCCCTGGGTGGGCCTGCCCAACATCCTGTGCCGCGAATTTGTGGTGCCCGAATTGCTGCAGGACGATTGTCGCGCCGAGGCGCTGGCCGCGGCTGTCTCGCGCTGGCTCGATGACGAGGCCGGTGCGGTGCGGCTGGCCGCGCGATTCGAAGGCCTTCACCATGGGCTGCGCCGCGACACGGCGCGCTCGGCCACCGATGCCATCGCGCAAGTCCTTCAAGCTTGAGTCGCTCGGGCCTGGATGGGCCCGGCCTGGGCTGGTGGCCGGTGTGGACGAGGCCGGCCGTGGCCCGCTGGCCGGGCCGGTGGTTGCCGCGGCGGTGATCCTGGACGACCTGCGCCCGATCAGGGGCCTCGCCGACTCGAAGACGCTCACCGCACGCCGGCGCGAGCGCCTCTTCGACGAGCTGCGCGCACGCGCGTTGTGCCTCAGCGTGGCCGAGGCGAGCGTGGAGGAGATCGACCGCTTGAACATCCTGCAGGCCACGCTGCTGGCCATGCAGCGCGCGGTGGCTGGGCTACGGCTCACGCCCCACCGCGTGGTGATCGACGGCAACCGGCTGCCGGCGTTGCCGATGCCTGCCGCGGCCATCGTCAAGGGCGACGCCAGGGTGCTAGCGATATCCGCCGCGTCCATCCTGGCCAAGGTGCAGCGCGACCGCTTGTGCGCCGCCATGCACGAGCGCTGGCCCGGCTACGGCTTCGATGGTCACAAGGGCTACCCGACACCGGCGCACCTCAAGGCGCTGCGGACGCTCGGCGCATGCCCGGCGCACCGGCGCAGCTTCGCGCCCGTGCGCCTGGTCTGCGGCCTGGACGAACCTTTCTGATCGTCCGCGCATCGATGGACGGCGCCATCCAGGTCATCCGCTCGCGTAGCAACCCGCTGCTGGTTCAGTTGCGGCAGCTGGCGCAGGACCCAGCTGCCTATCGAAAGGTCGGCGCGCTGTGGTTGGAAGGCGACCACCTGTGCCGGGCGGCACTGGCGCGGGGTTTGCTGCCGCAGCAGGTGATCTTCGACGAGCGCGCCCTCGGCGAGCCCGCGTTGCAGGTACTGGCCCGTGCAGCGTCGCGCGTGGTGGTGCTGCCCACGGCGCTCTTCGCATCGATCTCCACGCTGGAGTCACCGGCAGGTGTGGGCTGGCTGATCGACCTGCCGGCGCCTGCCGAGATCGAGCCGCTGGTGGACACGCTGGTGCTCGACCGCATTCAGGACGCCGGCAACGTGGGCAGCATCCTGCGCAGCGCCGCCGCTTTCGGCTTCAGGCAGGTTCTGGCCTTGAAGGGTACGGCCAGCCTGTGGGCGCCCAAGGTCCTGCGGGCAGGCATGGGGGCGCACTTCGGTCTTTCGCTGCGCGAGGGGCTGGAGATCGACGCGCTGAAGGGTCTGCGCGTGCCCATGGTGGCGACGGGCTCGCACGCCGGCATCGCGCTGCCCGAGGCCCGGCTGCCGCAGCCCTGTGCGTGGGTACTGGGTCATGAGGGGCAGGGCGTCAGCGAGGAGTTGCTCGCCGGTTGCGCGCTCGAACTGCGCATTCCGCAGCCCGGTGGCGAGGAGTCCTTGAACGTGGCTGCTGCAGCGGCCGTGTGCCTGTACGAGTCGATGCGGCGCCGCCTGGCGCTGTGACGGGACAGCGCGGTGTAGCCTTGGTGAGTCGACGCGGGCGTGGTTGGCCGCGGATCAGTAGATCAGTCGGTCGGGCCGCAGATCGCGCAGGATGGTGGTGGCGATCTCCTCGATCGACTTGTGCGTGGAGCTCAGCCAGTTGATGCCGTCTCGCCGCATCATCGCCTCGCCTTCGTTGACCTCGTAGCGGCAGTTGTCCAGCGCCGCATAACGGCTGCCCGGTCGGCGCTCGTGGCGGATCTGACTCAGGCGCTCGGGGTCGATGGTGAGCCCGAAGCACTTGCGCTTGAATGGCGCCAGCGAAGAGGGCAGGCACGAGCGCTCGAAGTCTTCGGGGATCAGCGGGTAGTTGGCGGCCTTGATGCCATGCTGCATGGCCAGGTAGAGCGAGGTCGGTGTCTTGCCGCTGCGGCTCACGCCCACGAGGATCACGTCGGCCTGCGCCAGATTGCGCGCGCTCTGGCCGTCGTCGTGCGCGAGGCTGAAGTTGATGGCTTCGATGCGGTCGTGGTACGCGCGGCTGCCGCTCACGTCGGAGAAGCGGCCGATGCGGTGGTTGCTCTTGACGCCGAACTCCTCTTCCAGGGGTTCGACGAAGGTGCGGAACATGTCCAGCACCAGCGCGTGCGTGTGCCCTGCGGTGACGATGTCGCGCACCTCGTCGTTGACGAGCGTGATGAAGACGATGGGGCGCTTGCCCTCGCGTTCGGCGACCTCGTTGATCTCGCTCACCACCGTCAGCGCCTTGTCCACGCTGTCGATGAAAGGCCGTCGCACGTGCCGAGGTTTGCCCTCGAACTGCGCGAGGATGCTGTTGCCGAAGGTCTCGGCGGTGATGCCGGTTCCGTCCGAGACAAAGAACACGGTTCGTTCTGGCATGGGTCGCGCTCGCCGCGGCTTGGGTTGCACGCGCCCGACCATCATAGGAGCAATCTCCTTAGAATCGATCGCATCCTTTCCCGCAGCGCCTCAGACTCGTGAACCTGCCCGGCCCACAACTCGAATCAAAAAGCGCGCCGGCCGTCGATGCCGTGCTGCGCGGTTCGGCAAGGGATTCGGTTGCGCATGCGGAAGCACCCGTTTTTTCTCATCACGGAGCTTTCTCATGCCTGAAGCAGCATCACGGGCCGCCTTGGCGACCGCCCTGGTCGTCCCGTTCGAAGAACTGAGGATGACCGATGTCGAGGTGGTTGGCGGCAAGAACGCCAGCCTCGGCGAGATGATCAGTCAGTTGGCCGCCAGTGGGGTGCGGGTGCCCGGTGGCTTTGCCACCACCGCGCATGCCTTTCGGTTGTTCCTCGAGCACGGAGGCCTGGGTGCTCGCATCCAACGCAAGCTCGGCGCGCTCAATGTGGACGACGTGCGCGCGCTGGTGGAAGCGGGCGCACAGATCCGTGCCTGGGTGATCGACACCCCCTTTCCGGCGGCGCTCGAAGCCGAGATCAAGCGCTACTACGAGCGTCTCGCCGCGGGCCACCCGCAGGCGAGCTTTGCTGTGCGCAGTTCCGCCACGGCCGAAGACCTGCCCGATGCCTCGTTTGCCGGGCAGCAGGAGACCTTCCTCAACGTGCGTGGCATCGACGAAACCCTGCACCGCATGAAAGAGGTGTTTGCCTCGCTCTACAACGATCGTGCCATCAGCTACCGCGTGCACAAGGGCTACTCGCATGCCGACGTCGCGCTCTCGGCTGGCGTGCAACGCATGGTGCGTTCCGACCTCGGTGCAGCAGGGGTGATGTTCACGATCGACACCGAGTCCGGTTTCGACCAGGTGGTGTTCATCACCTCCAGCTACGGCCTGGGTGAGACGGTGGTGCAAGGCGCCGTGAATCCCGACGAGTTCTACGTGCACAAGCCCACGCTCAACGCCGGGCGCTTCCCGATCATCCGCCGCGTGCTCGGCTCCAAGCTGCAGCGCATGGAGTTCGCCACGCCCGCGGAGAAAGCGGCCAGTGGCAGGCTTGTGAAGGTCGTGGACACACCGCCCGAGCAGCGCAACCGCTATTCGCTCGCGGATGCCGACATCACGGAGCTGGCCCGTTACGCGCTCGTGATCGAGAAGCACTACGGCCGGCCGATGGACATCGAATGGGGCAAGGACGGTGAAGACGGTCTGCTCTACATCCTGCAGGCGCGCCCTGAGACGGTGAAGAGCCAGAGCGGCGTCGGCCGCATCGAGCAGCGCTACAAGCTCAAGGGTGACCACAGCAAGACGCCGGTGCTGGCCGAGGGGCGCGCCATCGGCCAGAAGGTCGGCACCGGTACCGTGCGCCTCGTGCGCAGCCCGGCCGAGATGGAACGCGTGCAGCCGGGCGACATCCTCGTCACCGACATGACCGACCCGAACTGGGAGCCGGTGATGAAGCGCGCTGCGGCCATCGTCACCAACCGCGGCGGGCGCACGTGCCACGCAGCCATCATCGCCCGCGAGCTCGGCATTCCGGCCGTGGTGGGCTGCGGCGACGCGACCGAGCACGTGCACGAAGGCTCGCTTGTCACGGTCTCCTGTGTCGAGGGCGACACGGGCCGCGTCTACGACGGCCTCATCGAGACCGAGGTGAGCGAGGTCAAGCGCGGTGAGATGCCGTACTGCCCGATCAAGATCATGATGAACGTTGGCAATCCCTCGCTCGCCTTCGACTTCGCACAGATCCCGAACTCTGGCGTGGGCCTGGCGCGGCTCGAGTTCATCATCAACAACAACATCGGGGTGCACCCGAAAGCCATCCTCGACTACCCGAACGTCGACCCGGAGTTGAAGAAGGCGGTGGAGTCGGTGGCGCGTGGGCATGCCTCGCCGCGCGCCTTTTATGTCGACAAGCTGTCCGAGGGCGTGGCCACCATCGCAGCGGCGTTCTGGCCCAAGCCCGTGACCGTGCGCTTGTCGGACTTCAAGAGCAACGAGTACCGCAAACTCATCGGCGGCAAGCGCTACGAGCCAGACGAAGAGAACCCGATGCTCGGCTTTCGCGGTGCCAGCCGCTATATCAGCGGTGACTTCAGCGACGCTTTCGCCATGGAGTGTGAGGCGCTCAAGCGCGTGCGCAACGACATGGGATTCACCAACGTGGAGATCATGGTGCCCTTCGTGCGCACCGTGAAGCAGGCCGAGGCGGTGGCGCGCATGCTCGCCGAGCGCGGCCTCAAACGCGGCTCAGATGGCCTGCGACTGATCATGATGTGCGAGGTGCCCAGCAACGCCATTCTGGCCGAGCAATTCCTCGAGCACTTCGATGGCATGTCGATCGGATCCAACGACCTCACGCAGCTCACACTCGGGCTCGACCGCGACTCCGGCCTGGCGCAACTGGCCGACGACTTCGACGAGCGCGACCCGGCCGTGAAGGCGCTCATCTCGCGCGCCATCGCGGCCTGCCGGGCCACCGGCAAGTACATCGGCATCTGTGGTCAGGGTCCGAGCGACCACCCGGATTTCGCCGAGTGGCTGGCCGCAGAGGGCATCGTGTCGATTTCGCTGAATCCGGACTCCGTGGTCGAGACCTGGACAAGACTGGCCAAGCGCTAATCAACCCGCCGTCTCCCGCGCCACCAGTTCAGGATTCAGCCGCTCGCGGCGCCCTGAAGAACCAGGTTGACCTTCAACAAGGTCAGTGTCACCCACAGAACCGCCAGCAACAGCGTCGAGACGAGCCAGATGTGCCGGTCCAGGACGATACGCGGGGTGATGATGCGAGCAAGCTTCGTGACGGGTGATGTGATGATCTTGAACAGCCGGTAGACGGGGTTCTGGTCACGCCCCCGTCCCGCCAGGACATGAAGCAGGCCCTGACCGAGCATGCCGACTGCGGCAATCTCGACCAGGGCCTTCAGGATGACGATGAGTTGAAGCATCGAGTTTGTGGATCATCCCCGCCGCGCAGGCGCGTGGCGAACGTTGGCGCTACCGGGCGTCAGCCGAAGACCACCTGGGTGCACTTGAGTTTTCCGCTCGCATCCTTCTGAAAGATCAGAATGGTTTCGTTGTCGACCTGGTTCAGGTTGTCCGGATCGAAAGTCTTCTTCTTGTAGATCCAGCGCGGCGTGTTGGGGGCACTGGTATCCACCACATCGGGCTTGCCGACTTTCTCGACCACCTCTTCCTCGGTCTTGTCCGTCACGTAGCCGACGAACAGCCCGCGCTGCTGCCCGCCGCCGCCCTTGGAGCAGCCGACCACAGCGACCAGGGCGGCCGAAGCCGCCGTGCAAATAAAAACCCGCCTGAACGCGGAACTGACAACTGACATCTTTCAACTCCATTGAACCTCGGACCAACGCGGCCCAGTGTCGGAAAAAAGGCCTGCCGGAGGGCAGACCTTTCGTGGACAGATAGATCGCTATCGCTCGATGTCAGCGGGCCTCGCTGACGACGTCGTCACCCTTCAGGTGCGGGTAGCGCACATGTTCGACGAGCTGCTGCACCGCACGCGAGGGCGGCGAGGTCAGCAAGCTGACGGCAATGATCGTCAGCAGGCCAGCCGGCAAGCCGAATACGCCCGCCGACACCGGGTTCAGGCCGAACCACAGGTCCATCTTCGGCACGCCCATGTTGGTGAAGAACGGGTAGGTGCGAAGCATGTAGTACACGCACACCGCCAGCCCGGTGGTCATGCCGATGACGGCGCCCCACTTGTTGGCACGCTTCCAGAATACGCCCAGGACCAGCGGCGGGAAGAACGCCGAGGCCGCGAGCGAGAACGCCGCGCCGACCAGGAACAGGATGTCCCCCGGCTTGAGCGAAGTGACGTACGCCGCGACAACGGCCACCACCACCAGCAAGGCCTTGGAGATGGTCACCCGCTTGGTCGTAGAAGCGTTCGGGTCGATCATCTTGTAATACAAGTCATGCGACAGCGCGTTGGCGATGGTCAGCAGCAGCCCGTCGGCCGTGGACAGTGCCGCAGCCAGACCGCCCGCCGCTACCAGGCCCGAGACCACGTAGGGCAGGCCCGCGATCTCAGGCGTGGCCAGCACGATCAAGTCGCCACCGATCACCACCTCGGCCCACTGGACGATGCCGTCCCGGTTGACGTCGGTGATGCTGAGCAGCGTTGGATCCACCTTCGCCCAGGCTGCCGCCCAGGCCGGCAAGGTTGCAAATGGGCTACCCACCAGGTTGGAGAACATGTCGTACTTGGCCAGCACGGCCAAGCAGGGCGCCGTAAAGTACAAGAGGAAAATAAAGAACAGCGACCAGAACACCGACACCCGCGCTTCCTGCACGCTCGGCGTGGTGTAGTAGCGCATCAGGATATGGGGCAGCGCCGCGGTGCCGAACATCATGCAGAACACGATGCCGAGGAAATTCAGCCGCGCGGTGTTCTGCGCCGCTTCATCCTTGCCCGGAAACGCCTGCGCATGCGGGCGCGGCGGGTTGGAGCGCGCCGCGAGGCCGGTTTCACGCGTCCACTGCGCCTGGGCGGCTTTTACGTCCCGCGGGTAGGCGGCCACGGCCTTCTCGGCGGCGGCGATCTTGTCGGCCGGCGCACCACTGGCGCGCGCATCGGCAAGGGCGCTCTCGACCTTGGCCTTGCCGTCGGCGTAGGCCTTGTCCGGCGCGGCGAGCGAGGCCCTGGCAGCGGCTGCGCGGTCGGCGAAGATCTTGCGGACTTCTTGTTCCTTCGGGTCCGCGGTGATCTTCTTCTCGAGCTTGGTGACCTCTTGCAGCGTGTAGCCGTAGGCCAGCTGCGGCACCGGGCTGCCGGTGTGCTTGATGCCCAACCACACCACCGGCGTCAGGTAGGCAATGATGAGGATGATGTACTGCGCCACCTGCGTCCAGGTGACGGCCTTCATGCCGCCCAGCATCGAGCACACGAGGATGCCGGCCAAGCCGACGAAGACGCCGACGCCGAACTCTAGCCCCGTGAAGCGGCTGGTGATGAGGCCCACACCGTAGATCTGCGCGACGACGTAGACGAACGAGCAGACGACGGCCGCCAGGACGCCGATCGAGCGCACGATGTTGCCGCCGTAGCGCTCGGCCAGGAAGTCGGGGATCGTGAACTGGCCGAACTTGCGCAGGTAGGGCGCGAGGAACAGCGCGACCAGGCAATAACCGCCGGTCCAGCCCATGACCCAGGCCAGGCCGTCATAACCGGAGAGGAACAGCGTGCCGGCCATACCGATGAACGAGGCCGCGCTCATCCAGTCGGCGCCTGTGGCCATGCCGTTGAACAGCGCCGGCACCCGCCGCCCGGCCACGTAGTACTCGCTGACGTCCGAGGTGCGGCTCATGATGCCGATGCCGGCGTACAGGCCGATGGTCGCGAACAGGAACCAGTAGCCGATCCAGGCGCGCGAGGTACCCATTTGCTCGGCCAGCGCCAGCGCCAGCACGAATACGAGGAAGCCACCCGTGTAGAAGGTGTAGTACTTCTTCAGGTTGGACTTGAACGTCTTGTGGGAGAAGGTCTGGTCGCTCATTCGAGATCTCCCTCGTCGACGTTGTATTCCTTGTCGAGCTTCTTCATCAGCACCGCGTAGACGCCGATGATGACCACGTAGATGGCGAGTGAGCCTTGGGCCGAGAACCAGAACCCGAGCGGCCAACCGAAGAAGGTGATCGTGTTCAGTTCGCGTGCGAACCAAGCTTCGACGAAGGTCGCCAGGAACCATACACCGAGCAGGACGCCGGTGTATTTCAGGTTCCTGCGCCAGTATTCGTTGTGCTTTTCTGTCAGCTGCATGATGTCTCCGTGGGCTCATGAAGGAGCGTGCCCGAGGTTCGTTCCGCGGTCTTACGACCAACTTACATGCGGCGCGCCGGCCCATCGGTGTTTTCACGCAGTCAGGGCCGGCCCGCGCACGCCGATGATGCCGGCACATGAATCAATGTCGTGGCGACGAGGGGCCGGTGAGCCAGATTGAATACCTGTGGCGGAAGTACAAGGCGATGGCTTGGCTGGCGATGGGCGGAAGCGCGCCTGCCTTGCGCATCTTCGATGACATGCTTGCCCGCTGGCCCACCGACGCGCACGCACTGGCCAGCCGTGCCCACCTGTACAGCGGGACGCAGCGAAGCCAGGAAGCACTCGCGGACCTGACGCTGCTCGTGCAGGAGCATCCGCAGCATGCCGCCTACTGGTTCAATTTCGGCTTTGCCCTGGAGGCGGCGGGCCGCCTGGACGAGGCGCTGAACGCATTCGTCCGTGCCACCGAACTCGACCCCCGGCTCGACCGTGCCTGGTATGGACAGGGGCTGGTCCTGATCCGCCAGCGGCGCCTGGACGAGGCCATCGTCGCCCTGAAGCGCAACACCGAACTGCAACCCATGAGCCCCTACGGCTGGTATCAGCTGGCCAGGGCTCACGTCGACCGGCAGGACCGTGACGAGGCGCTGAGGATCATTCGGCACCTCAAGGGATTCGAGCCCAAGGTTGCTGCACAGCTCGAGCGGGAGACCGGGCTGCAGGTCGACGCCCAGCCCTCGTGAAAGTAGTCGGTGTGCTGCAGGTCAATGAGAGCCGCCGGCGCTATTGGCGAAGGAATTTGCGGCTCATCGCGATCCTGTTGGCGATCTGGTTCGTGGTGACCTTTGTCGTCGGGTACTTCGCCCGCGACCTGAACTTCCGCTTCTTCGGTTGGCCCTTCAGCTTCTGGGTGGGGGGCCAGGGTGCGCCGGTGATCTACGTCCTGCTCGTCTGGACCTATGCCCGCACCATGAACAAGCTGGACCAGGAGCACGGCGTCGCCGAAGAGCAATGACATCGCCGGCATGAACTCCGACCATGACAGCGGCCGCTCGTCAGCCTACTCGTCGGCCGACCGCGCAGCCTTCAAGAAGCAACTGCACACGGTCTATCGCTGGTACACGGGCGGCTTCATCGCCTTCATCATCGTGCTCGCAATCGCCGAGCGGATGGGTCTCTCGCGCGCCGCCATCGGCATCGTCTTCCTGTTGTCCACGGTGGCGCTGTATGCCGGTATCGGCATCATGACCCGCACCAACGACATCTCCGAATACTACGTGGCCGGACGCCGGGTGCCGGCGTTCTATAACGGCATGGCCACGGGCGCGGACTGGATGAGCGCGGCCTCGTTCATCGGCATGGCCGGTACGCTGTACCTCACGGGCTATGGCGGCTTGGCGTTCGTCATGGGCTGGACCGGCGGCTACTGCCTGGTGGCACTGTTCCTCGCGCCCTACCTGCGCAAGTTCGGCCAGTTCACGATCCCCGACTTCCTGGGTGCGCGCTATGAGGGCAACCTGGTACGCATGCTGGGCGTGATCGCGGCGATCCTGTGCTCCTTCACCTATGTGGTGGCGCAGATCTACGGCGTCGGCCTGATCACGACCCGGCTGTCGGGCCTGGCGTTCGAGATCGGGGTCTTCGTCGGCCTGGGTGGCATCCTGGTTTGTTCGTTCCTGGGCGGCATGCGGGCGGTGACCTGGACGCAGGTGGCGCAGTACATCATCCTCATCATTGCCTACCTGGTGCCGCTGATCTGGCTGTCGGTGAAGCAGACCGGGTTTCCCGTGCCGCAGCTGGTCTACGGCTTGCAGCTGGAGAAGGTGACGGCCAAGGAAAGGGCGCTGATCGACGATCCGAAGGAGAAGGAAGTCATCGCCATCTTCAAGCTGCGGTCCGACGAGATGGCCGCGAGACTGAGGAATGTTCCTGCCGCCTTGACCGCTGAGCGGGCCATCGCGCAGCGCAAGGTCGATGACCTGATGGCCATGAGCGCGCCGCTTGCCGAGATTCAGGCCGCCGACCGGGCGCTGGCAGCGGTGCCCAAGAGTGAGGCTGCAGCCAAGGCCGCCTGGACGCGCGCCAAGGCCTCTGCCGAAGCGCGAGCCAAGCCGTTGGCCGGCATGCCGCACCATGCCGTGCAGTTTGCCGGTGACCCGGACGGCGATGCGTCGGCGAGCAAGGCCTTCGACGATTCGCGCCGCAACTTCCTGGCGCTGATCTTCTGCCTGATGGTGGGCACGGCGGCACTGCCGCACATCCTGATGCGCTACTACACGACCCCTTCGGTGAAGGAAGCGCGTGAGTCGGTGACCTGGTCGTTGGTCTTCATCTTCTTGCTGTACTTCTCTGCGCCGGCGCTCGCGGTGCTGGTCAAGTACGAGGTCTTCGAGGTGCTGGTGGGCACGCCATTCGACAAACTGCCGGCCTGGATAGGCCTATGGACCAAGGTCGACCGCGAGCTGCTGTCGGTGTCGGATATTAACCAGGACGGCATCTTCCAGCTCGGCGAGATGGCTATCGACGGCGACATCATCGTGCTGGCTGCGCCGGAGATCGGCGGCATGCCGTACGTCATCTCGGGCATGGTGGCGGCGGGGGGTCTGGCGGCGGCTCTCTCCACTGCCGACGGCTTGCTGCTGACGATCGCCAACGCGCTGGGCCACGATCTGTACTACAGGATGATCGACCCGAATGCGTCGACCGGGCACCGCGTGATGATTTCCAAGGTGCTGCTGTTGGTGGCAGCACTGTTGGCCGCAGTGGTCGCGGCGCAGAAACCGGCGAACATCCTGTTCCTGGTGTCGGCGGCCTTCTCGTTCGCGGCGGCAGCCTTTTTCCCGGCGCTCGTGCTTGGCATCTTCTGGAAACGCGCCAACAAGTGGGGCGCAGCGTTGGGCATGATTGCGGGCCTGGGCGTCACGGTGTACTACATGGCCACCACCCAGCCTTGGCTCTATCAGATCTTCCACGGCACACCGATCACGCCGGAAATCTTGAAGGCAAACATCTGGTGGGGCATCCAGCCGATCTCGGCGGGTGCGTTCGGCGTGCCGATCGGCTTCGCTGTGATCATCATTGTCAGCCTTCTTACCCCGGTACCCAATGCCGACGTGCAGGACCTGGTTGAGCATGTGCGCTACCCAAACCTGAAGCCGCGGTGACGGCTCCTTGATCGGGTCGAGCCGCCGTCGGTGTCGGCGGCTCGGCTATACTTGCAGGCTTTCCCTTTGCCGCACCTGCACATTCCGTTTCGACCGAAACGGTAAGCTCGCGACGCCCTCGCAGGGCGGCTTCCCATCACCGGGAATCCACAAGGAGTGTTCATGCGTCACTATGAGATCGTGCTCTTGATCCACCCGGATCAGAGTGAACAGGTTCCGGCCATGCTGGAGCGCTACAAGACCTCGGTCACCGCCGCCGGCGGCAAGGTGCACCGGGTCGAGGATTGGGGCCGGCGCCAGTTGGCCTACATGATCCAGAAGCTGGCCAAGGCGCACTACCTGTGCCTGAACATCGAGTGCGGCAGCGAAACGCTGACGGAACTCGAGACCGGCTTCCGCTTCAACGATGCTGTGCTGCGCCACCTGACCGTGCTCAAGAGCAAGGCCGCAACGTCGCCTTCCATCATGATGAAGGCGGTCGAGCGGGAAGAGGCGCGCAAGGAGCGTCACGAGGCCGCCCCGGCCTGAGCCGCAGCCGCGCGCCCGCTGCCCCTGGCTGAATTCGAAGGAACAGAGAAGGCGGCATGAACCGCCTTGTTCTTTCGGGCACGCTGGTGCAGAGGTCGGCGATGCGTTACACCCCGGCCGGTTTGCCGGCCCTGGACTTGAGCCTGAAGCACGAGTCCATGGTCAGCGAGGACGGCCAGCCACGAAAGGTCTCAATGGAGATGCGCGCGGTGGCAATCGGGGCGGTGACGCAGGTGCTGATGGCGCTGGCGCTGGGGCAGGGCGGGTTGTTCGCCGGCTTCATCACCAGCACACGCAATGGGCGAGGTCTGCTTTTCCACATCACATCGGTCGACGTGGTGCCTGCAGCCTGAGCCCCATAACGTTTCACTCAACTCTCGATAGGAGCCCGACATGCCCCCACCTCGTGGCAAAGGCCGTGGAGCCAAAGACAAGCGCCCCAAGCGCAATTCGCAATCGCTGCTGTTCCGCCGCAAGCGTTTCTGCCGCTTCACGGTGGCGAAGGTCGAGGAGATTGACTACAAGGACGTTGACGTCCTGCGCGACTTCATCGGCGAGAACGGCAAGATCACGCCGGCACGCCTGACGGGTACGCGCGCCTTCTACCAGCGCCAGCTCACCACGGCCATCAAGCGCGCACGTTTCCTCGCGCTCGTGCCGTACTCCGATCAACACAAGGTCTGAGCGAGGCGTTCCCATGCAAATCATTCTTCTGGAGAAGGTCGGCAAGCTCGGCAATCTGGGCGATGTCGTCAAGGTGAAGGACGGCTTCGCGCGCAACTTCCTGATCCCGAGCAAGCTGGCGCGTCGCGCCACCGAGACAGCGATCAAGGAGTTCGAGACCAAGCGCGCTGAGCTGGAGAAGGCCGCGCAAGTCAAGCTCGATGCCGCCAAGTCGCTGGGCGAGCAGCTGTCTGGCAAGACCGTGCGCATCGTGCAGAAGGCTGGCGTCGATGGCCGGCTCTTCGGTTCGGTCACCAACTTCGACATCGCCGAAGGCCTTGTCAAGATGGGCCTTGACGTCAAGAAGGCCCAGGTGCGGCTGCCCAATGGGCCGCTGAAAACCGTGGGCGAGCACCCGGTGACGGTTGCGCCTCACGGCGACGTCGTGGCCGAGGTCACCGTGCTGGTGGTGGCCCAGGTCGACTGATAGCGCCCAGTCTCCTGCGATGTGGAAAGGCCGGCATTGCCGGCCATTCGCCTTTTTCGTGGCCGTGAGTTGTCCCGGCCGGAGCACAGGCAGCCCACAAGGTTGCGCACACCTCGGTTTCCCGCACAGCCGTTGCCATGCGCGACCAGATTGCGGACGATAGACCCCACGATGAGCACTTCGTTCGCCCCCCCAGACGCCCAACAGCAAGCCGCACCGCGCGATGACGATATCGCGCGTCTGCGCGTACCGCCGCACTCGGTGGAAGGCGAACAAAGCGTGCTCGGCGGGCTGCTGATCGACAACCTCGCCTGGGACCGTGCCGCCGACCTGCTCACCGATAGCGACTTTTATCGCTTCGAGCACCGCCTGATCTTTAGTGCCATCGCCGGCCTCGTGCAGGCGGGCAAGCCGGCCGACGTGATCACCGTCTTCGAACGCCTGCAGGGGCTGGGCAAGGCAGAAGACAGCGGTGGCCTGGCTTACCTCAATGCGCTGGCGCAGAGCGTGCCCAGCGCGGCCAACATGCGGCGCTATGCCGAGATCGTGCGCGAGCGCGCGATCCTGCGCAAACTCATCGCCGCCAGCGACGAGATCGCCACCGCGGCCTTCAACCCGCACGGCCGAGCGGTGCCGCAGGTGCTGGATGAAGCCGAGGCCAAGATCCTCAAGATCGGCGAGGAGGGTTCGCGCCAGCGCTCGGGCTTCCAGAGCATCGACAAGCTCGTCATTGCGCTGCTCGACCGCGTCAACGAACTGCACGACAACGGCGCGGAAGACGTGACCGGCGTTCGCACCGGCTACTTTCACCTCGACCGCGAGACCGCCGGCCTGCAAAAGGGTGACCTCATCGTGCTGGCCGCGCGGCCCTCAATGGGCAAGACCGCGTTCGCGCTCAACATCGCTGAGCACGTGGCGGTGAAGGAAGAGCTGCCGGTGCTCGTGTTCTCGATGGAGATGGGCGCCTCGCAACTGGCGCTGCGCATGGTGGGCAGCATCGGCCGCATCAATCAGCAGAACCTGCGCACGGGGCGACTGGCGGACGACGAGTGGGGGCGCCTGGCCGAAGCGGTGGACCGGCTCAGCAAGTCACAGGTCTTCATCGACGAGACCGCCGCGCTCACCGTGGCCGAGTTGCGCGCGCGCGCGCGCCGCATGGCGCGCCAGTTCGGCGGCACGCTGGGCTTGATCGTCGTGGACTACCTTCAGCTCATGAGCGGCAGTAGCGGCGGCGATGAAAACCGTGCCACCGAACTGGGCGAGATCTCGCGCGGCCTGAAGGCGTTGGCCAAGGAGTTGCAGTGCCCGGTGATGGCGCTGTCGCAGCTCAACCGCAGCGTCGAGAGCCGTAACGACAAGCGCCCGATGATGAGCGACCTGCGCGAGTCGGGCGCCATCGAGCAGGATGCCGACGTCATCATGTTCATCTACCGCGACGACTACTACAACAAGGACAGCAAGGAGCAGGGCGTGGCCGAGATCATCATCGCCAAGCAGCGCAACGGGCCGGTCGGCACGACCAGGCTGACCTTCCTGAAGCCGCTCACCCGCTTCGAGAATCGCGCGCCCGAGGGCGGCGAGTACTGACGGTCGTTCGTCAGGGGCCGGCCATTGGGAACCAGCCTCTTGCAAGACCGAGGGTTACTGTATAGATTTACAGTATGCCGCTGCCGCTGCCGCAACCGCCCGAAGAAGCCAACGCTGCCCTGGTTTACGCCCCGCGCAAGGGCCGAGGCACCGTGTGGGCGATCGAGCACCGCTTTACCCAACACGCCCACGAGTCCTTCGACGATGGCTGGGGCACGCTCGAGCAGGCGGCGCTTGAGGAGCAGGCCGGGCCGCAGACGCAGGTGCTCGAAGAGCGCGTCAAGTCGATCCTGGCGGGCAACGACTCGCCCGACATCGGGTTCGACCTCTCGATCAACCCCTACCGAGGCTGCGAGCACGGGTGCAGCTACTGCTATGCGAGGCCGACGCACAGCTACCTGAATCTCTCTCCGGGCCTCGACTTCGAGACCCGCATCGTGGCCAAGGTGAACGCCGCTGAGCGCCTGCGCGAGGCGCTGCGTGCGCCGGGGTACACGCCGCTGTACCTGAACATCGGCTCCGCCACCGATGCCTACCAGCCAGTCGAAAGGCGCCTACGCATCACGCGTTCGGTGATCGAGGTCCTGTGCGAGGCCAATCATCCGTTCTCGCTGGTCACCAAGTCCGCGCTCGTTGAGCGCGATATCGACCTCATCGCCCCGATGGCCGAGCGTGGCCTGGTGGCCGTGTACGTCTCGATCACAACGCTCGATCCCGAGTTGGCAAGAAAGCTCGAGCCCCGAGCCGCCGCTCCGCAAAGGCGGCTGCGCGCGCTGAAGACGCTGTCGGACGCGGGTGTGCCGGTGGGTGTCAGCGTGTCGCCGCTGATTCCCTTTGTCAACGAGCCCGAACTCGAGCGCGTGCTCGAAGCGGCGCGCGATGCCGGGGCGCGCCGGGCCTTCAGCATCGTGCTGCGGCTGCCGTGGGAAGTGAACCCGATCTTTCAGCGCTGGCTGCAAGAGCACATGCCCGAGCGTGCATCACGCGTCATGGCGCGCGTGCGGGAGATGCGTGGTGGCAAGGACAACGATGCCCGCTTTGGCACGCGCATGACAGGGCAGGGCCTGTGGGCGCAACTCGTGCGCCAGCGCTTCCTGAAAGCCTGCGCGCGGCTGGGCCTGGAGCGCGAACGCCATGAACTCGACTTCATCCAATTCAGGCGCCCCGAGGCTGACCCAGCCCAGGGCAGGCTCTTCTAAAACGCTACTTGAACAGGTCCTTGACCCGATCGGTCCAACTCTTCGCGTTGGGCGAGTGCCGCTCGCCGGACTTTCGGAAGCTCTCGTCGAGTTCTTTCATGAGCTTCTTCTGGTGCTCGGTGAGCTTGATCGGCGTTTCCACCGTGACGTGGCAATACAGATCGCCCGGGTAGCTTGAACGCAGCCCCTTGACGCCCTTGCCGCGCAGCCTGAACGTCTTGCCGTGCTGGGTGCCTTCGGGCAACTCAATCTCCGCCCTGCTGCCGCCGAGCACCGGCACATCGATGCCCCCGCCCAGCGCCGCGGTCGTCAGCCCCACGGGTACGGTGCAGTGCAGGTCGTCGCCATCGCGCTCGAAGATCTCGTGCTGCTTGACGCGGATCTCGATGTAGAGATCGCCGGCGGGCCCGCCATTCGTGCCCGGCTCACCATTGCCGGCCGAGCGTATGCGCATGCCCTCGCTGATGCCGGCGGGGATCTTCACCTCCAAGGTCTTCTGCTTCTTGATCTTGCCCGCGCCTTGACAGGCCGTGCAGGGCTCGGGGATGACCTTGCCACCGCCGCGACAGGTCGGGCAGGTCTGCTGGATGCTGAAGAACCCTTGCCGCATGTGCACGGTGCCGCTGCCGTTGCAGGTGCCGCAAGTCTTGGCGCTCGTGCCGGGCTTGGCACCTGTGCCCTTGCAGGTCTCGCAGTTCTCCCAGGTCGGCACGCGGATCTGCGTCTCCTTGCCGAAGGCGGCCTCCTCCAGCGAGATCTCCATGGCGTAGCTGAGGTCGCTGCCGCGATAGACCTGCTGGCCGCCGGCCCCGCGACGGGCCCCGCCGCCGCCGGCGGCGCCGCCAAAGATGTCGCCGAAGATGTCGCCGAAGGCCTCAGCGAAGCCGCCGAAGCCTTCCTGCCCCGGGCCGCCGCGCCCCATGCCGCCCATGTTGGGATCCACACCCGCGTGGCCGAACTGGTCGTAGGCTGCTCGTTTCTGGGCATCAGAGAGCATCTCGTAGGCCTCTTTGGCCTCCTTGAACTTCTCTTCGGCCTTCTTCGCATCGTCGCCCTGGTTGCGGTCAGGGTGGTGCTTCATGGCCAGCTTTCGGTAGGCCTTCTTGATGTCCTCGTCAGTGGCGTTCTTGGGCACGCCGAGGACGTCGTAGTAGTCGCGCTTTGCCATGAATCAGCTCAATGTCCTTGAAGCGGGTTCGCCGCGTCGGGGCGCGGGCTGTGGGCCCGACACCTCGAACGCGGCGATGGGTGGGTCCGCGACGCGGCCCCCTTTGGCTCGACGGCTCGGTGGCCCGTCAGCCCTTCTTCACTTCCTTGAAGTCCGCGTCAACGACGTTGTCGTCGGCGGGTTTCGAAGATTTGGGCGCCTCGCCGCCCGCGCCACCGCCACCGCCGCCGCCGCCACCACCCGCCGCCGCTCCAGCGGCACCGGCGGCCGCGCCTGCCGCGGCTTGCGCATCGGCGTACATCTTCTCGCCGAGCTTCTGGCTCACCTTCATCAGCTCTTCGGTCTTCGCCTCGATCACGTCTTTCTCGTCACCCTTCAGGGCGTCTTCGGCGTCCTTCAAGGCGGCCTGGATCTTCTCTTTCTCGCCCGCATCGAGCTTGTCGCCGTGTTCGCCGAGGCTCTTCTTGACGGAGTGGATCATCGCGTCGGCCTGGTTGCGTGCCGTCACGAGTTCGAGCTTCCTCTTGTCGTCAACGGCATTGGCCTCGGCGTCCTTCACCATCTTCTCGATCTCGGCCTCTGACAGGCCCGAGTTCGCCTTGATGGTGATCTTGTTCTCCTTGCCCGTGCCCTTGTCCTTGGCGTTCACGTGCAGGATGCCGTTGGCGTCGATGTCGAACGTGACCTCGATCTGAGGCATGCCGCGCGGCGAGGGTGGGATGCCTTCGAGATTGAATTCGCCCAGGCTCTTGTTGCCCGTGGCCATCTCGCGTTCGCCCTGGTAGACCTTGATCGTCACCGCCGGCTGGTTGTCGTCGGCGGTGCTGAAGGTCTGCGCGAACTTGGTCGGGATGGTGGTGTTCTTCTTGATCATCTTGGTCATCACGCCACCCAGCGTCTCGATGCCGAGGGAGAGCGGCGTCACGTCCAGCAGCAGAACGTCCTTGCGGTCGCCGGAGAGCACCTGGCCCTGAATGGCCGCACCCACCGCCACCGCCTCGTCGGGGTTGACGTCCTTGCGCGGCTCACGCCCGAAGAACTCCTTGACCTTGTCCTGCACCTTGGGCATGCGCGACATGCCGCCCACGAGGATGATGTCGTCGATCTCCGTGAGCTTCACGCCGGCATCCTTGACGGCGATGCGGCAGGGCTCCATGGTGCGTTCGATCAACTCGTCGACCAGCGATTCGAGCTTGGCGCGCGTGAGTTTGAGCGTCAGGTGCTTCGGGCCCGAGGCATCGGCCGTGATGTAGGGCAGGTTGATGTCGGTCTGCGTGCTGTTGGAGAGCTCGATCTTGGCCTTCTCGGCCGCTTCTTTCAGGCGCTGCAGGGCGAGCACATCCTTCGAGAGATCGACACCCTGGTCCTTTTTGAACTCGGTGATGATGTAGTCGATGATGCGTTGGTCGAAGTCCTCGCCGCCGAGGAAGGTGTCGCCGTTGGTGGAGAGCACCTCGAACTGCTTCTCGCCGTCGACGTCGGCGATCTCGATGATCGAGATGTCGAACGTGCCGCCGCCGAGGTCGAACACGGCGATCTTGCGGTCGCCCTTGCCGTGTTTGTCCAGGCCGAAGGCGAGCGCCGCGGCGGTAGGCTCGTTGATGATGCGCTTGACGTCCAGGCCCGCGATGCGGCCGGCGTCCTTGGTGGCCTGGCGCTGGCTGTCGTTGAAGTAGGCCGGCACCGTGATCACGGCCTCGGTCACCTCTTCACCGAGGTAGTCCTCGGCGGTCTTCTTCATCTTGCGCAGCACCTCCGCGCTCACCTGGGGCGGCGCGATCTTCTTGCCGCGCACCTCGACCCAGGCATCGCCGTTGTCGGCGGCCGCGATCTTGTAGGGCATCAGATCGATGTCCTTCTGCACTTCCTTCTCGGTGAACTTGCGGCCGATGAGCCGCTTTACCGCGTACAGCGTATTGCGCGGGTTGGTGACCGCCTGGCGCTTGGCGCTGGCGCCCACGAGTATCTCGCCATCTTCCTGGTAGGCGATGATGGACGGCGTGGTGCGCGCACCCTCGCTGTTCTCGATGACCTTGGTGGAGTTGCCCTCCATGATGGCCACGCAGGAATTCGTGGTGCCGAGGTCGATGCCGATGATCTTGGCCATGATGCGATGTCCTCCTCAGGAGGTTCCGGGTTGTCTTCGAGTTGTGGATAACTTCGCCGCTTTCAAGAGCGCGGCGGCTGCTTGCCAGTGCGGACGACTTATTTCGGCGCGGCCACCGTCACGAGGGCCGGGCGCAGCACGCGATCATTGATGAGGTAGCCCTTCTGAAGCACGGCCACCACGGTGTTGGCCTCCTGCTCGGCCGGCACCACGCTGATGGCCTGGTGCTGGTGCGGGTCGAATTTGGTCCCAGCGGGCGGCGCCACTTGCAGCACCTTGTTGCGTTCCAGCGCGGCTGCCAGTTGCCGCAGCGTGACATGCACGCCTTCCAGCAGCTGCTCGTTGGTGGCGTCGGGCAGGGCGATGGCAGCCTCCAGGCTGTCGCGCACGGGCAGCAGGCTCTCGGCGAAAGCCTCGATGGCGAACTTGCGCGCCTTGGCGATGTCTTCATCGGCGCGACGGCGGATGTTCTCGGTTTCGGCCTTGGCGCGCAAATAGGCGTCGGAGACCTCGGTGTGCCTGGTCTTGAGTTCAGCCAGTTCCTGCTCGATCGGTACCAAGGCGGCTTCGGAGGCAGCGGCACCTGGCTCGGGTGCCGGCGAGAGCCCTGGGTCCTGGGGAACCGCCGTCGGCTCAGTGGAGTTGTCGTTGTGGGTATTCATGGAAGGGATGACGAGACTCGCGTTCACGTGGGGCGGGGCAAACCCATTTCAAGGGTCGTAGCGGGGACTTTTTCTCACCTGCGGTCATTCCGGCAGGTCATCCGCGCTCGCGCTCCAGCGCTGCCATTCGGCAAGCTCGCGTCGGTTGCGCTTGGTTGGCCGGCCTTGTTCGATGCTGTGAGCGGGCTCCGAGCCCAGGCGCCTGGCCTCGGCGGCCAGCCTTCGCGCCTCCAGGCTCTCCGGCGTCTCCTCGTACAGGGTCTGCGCCACCGGCGCCGGGCCGCGCACCGCACTGACGGCCCGCACGCGCAAGGTCCGCTCTTCGGGGCCCTGCCGCAGGCGCAGCATGTCGCCCGGCCTGACCTCGCGCGCCGGCTTCGCCGGTTGGCCATTCAACTCCACCCACCCGCGCGCGGCGGCTTCGGTTGCGAGCGCCCGTGTCTTGAAGAACCGGGCCGCCCACAGCCACTTGTCCAGGCGCACGCGGTGGCTGCCGTCGTGTTCCAGCGAGCCATCGAGAGCGCGGCTCATCAGGCAACCTCCGTGCTGCGAACTGCGGCGTTCGCCTCGGGAGCGGCCCGGTGGCTCATGGAGGCTGGCTCCCTTCAGGCGCCGCCGGAAGCTGCACGATCGCATCCAACCCCACCACGACTCCCGCGTGTTCGCGGTTCACTAGGGTGATACGCCCGCCCAGGCTGGCGACGATGTCCTGGCAGATTGCGAGCCCAAGCCCGGAGCCGGCACGCGGGCCGCTGGCTGCGAAGGGCTCGAAGAGCCGTTGGCGCAATTCCGCCGGGATGCCGGGCCCGCTGTCGGATACGGTGAGGCGAGCTTCCTCGGCAGTGGCGCCGACGCGCACGGCCAGGCGGCCCCCTTGCGGGCACTGCTTGATGGCGTTGTGCAGGAGGTTGCGACTGAGCTCGCGCAGCGCCCACTCATGCCCAAACACCCAGACAGGCTCAGCCTCGAGCTCGAAGTCGAGCTGCGCCTGCGCCACCAGAGCCGACAGGTCCAACGCCACCGCACGAACGACAGCCGCCCACTCCAGGCGCGGAGGGTTGCCCTGTTGGCGCAGTTGCTCGACCTTGGCCAGCGCCAGCATCTGATTGGCCAATTCGGTGGCGCGGGCCACCGTGTGGTCGATCTCGGCCAGCGCCGTGGCTGCCTCGACATCGCCGCGCCGGGCGGATTGCACCTGCGCCTTCAGCACCGCCAGCGGCGTGCGCAGTTGATGCGACACATCGCGCACGAAGCGCTTCTGGTCGGCTAGCAAGTGGGCCAAGCGGGCCATCACCGCGTTGGTGGCCTCCACCAGCGGTTGCAGCTCGCGCGGCGCGACCGATTCCGGCAGCGGCGAGAGATCGGTCGCCGCACGGTTGCGCACGTGCTGGCTGAGTTCGCGCACTGGCCGGGTTGCACGCTGCACCACGTAGACGACGACCAGCGCGATGACCGCAATGAGCAGTGCCTGCTGCCACAGCGTGCGCACGAGGAGGCTGCGCGCGAGTGCCTCGCGCAGCTCCAGCGTCTCGGCGACCTGGATGGTGGCCATGCCGTGCCCATCGGGCCCGGCGACAGGTTGCAGCAGCACGGCCATGCGCACCGGCTCGCCACGGAACGATTCGTCGTAGAAGTGCACGAGGGCGGCAAAGGCGTTCCGGGCGCCGCCCGCCGGCCGTGGCGGCGGCAGGTCATCGAAGCCCGAGACCATCTCGCCGTTGAAACCACTGACGCGGTAGTAGAGGCGGCTGCGGTTGTCGGCTTCGAAGGCCTCCAGTGCGCTGTAGGGCAGCGTGGACGACAGGTGCGCGTGCGCGCCTGTGCCTTGAACTTCCAACTGCTCGCCGATCGCCTTCGCCGACGCCAGCAGGGTGCGGTCATAGGCCGTGTCGGCGGCTTGCAGAGCGAACCCATACAGGAACGCGGCCCCGAGGGCCACGATGCCGAGCACCGGCATCAGGAGCCCGAGCAACAGATAGCGCCGAAGCGACAGGCGTGTCCGCCCTTGCGCGTGCTGCTCGCTCAAGCAGGATCCTCGTGTGCGACAGTGCCGTCGACCGCGGCGCCTGGATCGGCCTTGATCAAATAGCCCAACCCGCGCAGGGTGACAAGTGCGGCGCCGCTACCGCTGAGCTTCTTGCGCAAACGATAAACCACGACCTCGATGGCATCGGACGCCACGCCTGCCTCACCGGCGAAGACCGAGTCGGTGAGGCGCTCCTTGGCCACAGCATGCCCGGGGCGAACGAGCAGGGCGCGCAGCAGCGCCGCCTCGCGGGCACTCAGGTCCATCGGACGGTCGTTCAGGTAAACCGCGCCGCTGGTGGCGTCGGTGGTGAGGCCGCAGAACTCTGGCGTGCCCGATGCCTCGTGCGCCGCGCCGCGCGCGCGCCGGGCGAGGGCGCGCACACGCGCCTCGAGTTCGTCGAGGTCAAAGGGTTTGGCGAGGTAGTCGTCGGCACCGGTGTTCAGCCCGAGGATGCGGTCCCCCACGGTCCCGCGCGCAGTCAGGATCAGCACGGGAGTGTCCAGGCCCGCTGCACGCGCCGCGCTCAGCACCTGGAGACCGTCGATGCCGGGCAGGCTCAAGTCGAGCAGTACCACGTCGGGCACGCAGGCCAACCAGCGTGCCAGTGCGCGCGCGCCGTCGCCACACAGCACCACCTGAACGCCACGGCGCTCGAAGCTGCGTTGCAGTGTGGTCTGCATCGCGGCGTTGTCTTCGATCAGCAGCAGCTTCATCGGCAGGGGCGGATTATCGGCTGCGCCAGTTCGGTCTGTTCGGCGGCGCTGCTTCACCTTGGGGAATCCCCGTAGCGGTTCGACAGCCATCCGACAGCGCCGTGCGCCACCATTCCAACTGTCTGCTGCCTTTCAGTGGCAGCCCCTGCAAAGACCGAGCCCTGCCTGAAGGAGACACCCTATGCGTCGCGACACGTTCCTCAAATCCCTTGCCGCCTTTGCCGCTGCCGGTGCGCTGCCGCTGTCGGCACGCGCCGCCTCGAACCTCAAGATGATGATTCCGGCCAACCCGGGCGGCGGCTGGGACAGCACCGGCCGCGCATTGGGCAAGGCGCTGCAGGAGGCCGGCTCCGCCAGCGCCGTCACCTACGAAAACAAGGGCGGCGCCGCCGGCGCCATCGGCCTGGCGCAGTTCGTCAATGCCGCCAAGGGTGACGCCAACGCATTGATCATGATGGGGCAGGTGATGCTTGGCGGCATCATCACCGGCAAGCCGCCGGTGAACATCACCCAATGCACGCCGATTGCGCGGCTGACCAGCGAATACACCGCCTTCGTGCTGCCGGCGCAAAGCCCGCTCAAGACGATGAAGGAAATCGTCGAGCAGATGAAGAAGGACCCCGGCAGTGTCAAGTGGGGTGGTGGCTCGCGCGGCTCCACCGAGCACGTGACGATCGCGATGATCGCGCGCGAGGTCGGCGTCGATCCGGCGAAGATCAACTACGTGCCCTTCCGTGGCGGCGGCGAGGCCACGGCCGCAATCCTGGGCAACAACGTCACCGTGGGTGCCAGCGGCTACAGCGAGTTCCAGCAGTACATCGAGAGCGGCAAGATGCGTGCGGTGGCCATGGCCAGCCCGGCGCGTCAAAAGGGCATCAATGTGCCCACCCTGAAGGAGCTGGGCATCAACGTCGAGCTCGGCAACTGGCGGGGTGTGTACGGCGCGCCCGGTATCAGCGATGCGCAGCGCAACGCGCTGACCGAGATGGTCGTCAAGGCCACGAAGACCAAGGGCTGGATCGAAGCGCTGGACAAGAACAACTGGACGCCGGCCCTGATGACCGGAAAGGCGTTCGACGAGTTCGTCGATCGCGAGTTCGCCTCGCTGCGCGCGACGATGTTCAAGGCCGGCATGCTGTCATGAACGCGGCCGCTGCGTCGCGGTGGCAACAGACGTTTGTCGGCCTGGCGGCGCTGGCACTGGGCCTGGGGCTGGCGATCGGCGCCTTATCGATCCCGGCTCAGGCGGGATACGCAGGTGTCGGACCCAACTTCCTGCCGTGGGTCGTGGCGGCCGTGCTGAGTGCGTGCGGTCTGTGGTTGCTGGCGGACGCGCGCCAGCCGGGCGGCTGGCGCGACATGGAGCCAGCTTCCGGCGCCGCGAGCGGTGACTGGACCGCCCTGGCCTGGGTGGCGACAGGCATCGTCGCCAACGCGCTGCTGATCACGACGATCGGCTTCATCCTGGCCTGCACGTTGTGCTTCATGCTGGCCGTGAGGGGCCTGCGAGGGTCCGAGGGCAAGCCCCATGGCGGCGCGCGCGGTCTGGTCATCGACTTCGTCACCGGCTTCCTGATCGCGGGCCCGGCCTACTGGCTCTTCACCAAGTTGCTGGGCATCAACCTGCCCGGTCTCACCGGGACCGGGTGGTTGTGATGGACATCTGGGCCCAGTTGCTCGGCGGCTTCGCGACTGCCGCCACGCCCATCAACCTGCTGTGGGCGTTCGTCGGCTGCGCGTTGGGCACGGCCATCGGTGTGCTGCCCGGCATCGGGCCGGCCGTGACCGTGGCCATGCTGCTGCCCATCACGTCGCAGGTGGAACCCACGGCGAGCATGATCTTCTTCGCCGGCATCTACTACGGCGCCATGTACGGCGGCAGCACGACCTCGATCCTGCTCAACACGCCGGGCGAGACCGGCACCATGGTCACCGCGCTCGAAGGCTTCAAGATGGCCAAGAGCGGCCGCGCCGGAGCGGCGCTGGCCACCTCGGCCATCGGGTCCTTCGTGGCCGGCACGATCGCGACCGTGCTGGTGACGCTGTTCGCACCCTTTGTTGCGCACTACGCGGTGCAGCTCGGGCCGCCGGAGTACTTCATGCTCATGCTGCTGGCGTTCACGACAGTGAGTGCGGTGCTGGGCAAGAGCACGCTGCGCGGCATCACCGCGCTCTTCATCGGCCTGGCCACGGGCCTCGTGGGGCTGGATCAGATCACGGGCCAGGTGCGCTACACCGCAGGCGTGCCCGAGTTCATGGATGGCATCGAGGTCGTGCTGGTGGCGGTGGGCCTGTTCGCGGTGGGCGAGTGCCTGTACACGGCGCTCTACGAAGGCCGCGTGAAGGCCCAGCTCAACCCCCTGAACCGCGTCTACATGACAAGCGAGGAGTGGCGGCGCTCGTGGCCGGCCTGGCTGCGTGGCACGGCGCTTGGCTTCCCGTTCGGCACGATTCCGGCGGGCGGCACCGAGATTCCCACCTTCCTCAGCTACGGCGTCGAGCGCAAGCTGAGCAAGCACAAGGAGGAGTTCGGCACCACCGGCGCCATCGAGGGCGTGGCCGGCCCGGAGGCGGCCAACAACGCGGCCGTGACGGCCACGCTCGTGCCTTTGTTGACGCTGGGCATCCCCACCAGCGTGACGGCCGCGATCCTGCTGTCGGCGCTGCAGAACTACGGCATCAACGCCGGCCCGCAGCTCTTCCAGACGAGCTCCACGCTCGTGTGGGCGTTGATCGCCTCGCTGTACATCGGCAACGTGATGTTGCTGGTGCTGAACCTGCCACTCGTCGGCCTGTGGGTGAAGCTGCTGAAGATCCCGCGGCCGCAGCTCTATGCGGGCATCCTGATCTTCGCCACCATTGGCGTGTACGGCATGCGCCAGAGCGCGTTCGACCTCTTCCTGATGCTGGGCATCGGCCTGCTGGGCGTGCTCATGCGGCGCTTCGACTTCCCGACCGCGCCCGTGATCGTGGGCATGATCCTCGGGCCGCTGGCCGAAGCGCAAATGCGCAATGCGCTTTCGATCGGCGAGGGCCGGTGGACGGTCTTCGTGGAGCGACCGGTATCGCTCGCGCTGCTGGCGATCGTGATCGCGTTGCTGGTGCTGCCGCGCTTGATGAAGCTGCTGCGGCGCGGTCCCGTCGCCTGACGCCCGCCGCATGAACTGGCTGGGGCACGGCGGCCGCCGCCCCGCGCGCCACCCCCCGCGCTACCCCGGAGCGCCCAATGCGCGCGCGCGCGCCAGTCGGCTCTCGATCTGGGCGTGCGATTCTTCGTCCTTCAGCGGCCAGCCCTGCAGCTGTCGTTCCGCCAAGTCGGCCAGGGCGGAAATCCAGTTCGGCCTGTCGTTGAGACAAGGCACGTAGCGAAAGTCGCTGCCGCCCGCAGCCGCGAAGGCGGCGCGCGCCTCGATGGCGATCTCTTCCAGTGTTTCGAGGCAGTCAGCCACGAAGCCGGGGCACATCACATCGACGCTGCGGATGCCTTCGCCGGCCAGTCGCTGCAGGGTTGGCTCGGTGTAGGGCTCGAGCCAGCGTGCCTTGCCGAAGCGGCTCTGGAACGTGACAAGCACGCGGCCCGGTTCGATCTGCAGGTGTTCGGCCAGCAGCCGAGCAGTCTTTTGACAATGGCAGAAGTAGGGGTCACCCAGCTCCAGCGTACGCGCCGGCATGCCGTGAAAGCTGAGCAGCAGCCGCTCGGCCGGCTCGTGCTCGTGCCAGTGCGCTTGCAGCGACTCGGCCAGCGAGGCGATATAGCCCGGGTCATCGTGGAATGCGTCCACGAACCGCAGGGCGGGCACTCGCCTTGCGCCGCGGGCCCAGGCGGCCACTTTATCGAACGCGGTGCCGGCGGTCGCGGCCGAGTATTGCGGGTACAGCGGCAGCACGAGGATACGCGTGGCGCCGTCATCGATCAGCTGCTGCAGCTGCCGGGGCACCGACGGTTGGCCATAGCGCATCGCATGCAGCGCCAGCACGCCGTGGCCGCGCGACGACATCTCGGCGCGGAAGGCTTCGGCCTGGCGCCCGGTCCACACCGCGAGCGGGGAGCCTTCGCGCATCCAGACGCTCGCGTACTTGGCCGCTGACCGGCGCGGCCGTGTGCGCAGGATCACGCCGTGCAGCAGCGGCAGCCACACGATGCGCGGGATCTCGACCACCCGCGGGTCGGAAAGGAACTCGGCCAGATAGCGCCGCAGCGCTGCCGGCGTGGGCGCTTCCGGCGTGCCGAGGTTCATCAGCAGGACAGCGGTCTTCGCCGGCCCGCCATGCGGGTGAGGGCTCATCAGGCAACCTCCGTGCTGCGCACTGCGGCATTCGCCTTGGGAGCGGCTCGGCGGCTCACGACCGCTCCCTCAGGGACTCGCTGTGGCGCTTCAGGACCGACACCGCACCAGCGATGTCCAATGGCTTGCTCCAGCAGCCGTCGAAGCCCGCAGCGAGCGCGCGCGACTCGACGAGCTCCGGCTCATCGGCGGTGCACAAATAAGCCGGCAGGCGGCTCGCTGCACGCTGCTGCAACGCCGGCAGGAGCGACAAGCCGTCGCCGTCAGGCAGGTGCAGGTCGAGCACCAGCAAGTCGGCGCCGAACTGCTCGAGCAGGTCCAGCGCTTCTGATGCACTGTGGGCGACTTGCACGGTGATGCCAGACAACGTACGGCAGACCTCGACAAACAGCAGGCTGTTGACGCGATCGTCGTCGACGTAGAGAACCCTCATGCGCGAAGGCCGCTGACAGCCGTGGTGGCCTGGACGATACGGCGCGGCGGCGGCAGGGGCCGCACTCAGCGCGGGTCCACGCCCATCGACGCCTGGGTGTCGGCGAAGCGAAGCACGTCGAACTCCACCGCCGCGGCGCCGGGGTCGGTGGGCGGACCACCGAGACCGATGACACCGCTGCCATGCAATGTGCAGGTGCCACGGCGCAGGCTGACGATTTCGCCATCGTTGAAGCGCACGAAGGTGCCGTTGTAGCTGAGGTCCGTAAGCTGGAACGCGCCGCCGTGCCAGTCGACTCGGGCGTGCGAGCGCGAAACCCGTGAATCATCGACACAGAACGTCGCCTGCGCACTGCGGCCCAGCACCACGGGCATCTGCTGGCTGGCGAAGACGCGGTTAAGCTGCGTCCAGGTCAGCCGCAGGCCATCGGGCTCGAAGTCTTGCGCCACGCCGCTGAACTGCGTGGGATGGCCTTCGTTGGCGCGCCTGCGCCCACCCATGACAAACACCTGCACCGGTTCGACGCGACCGCGCAGCACCAGGCGGTCCAGGCTGCGAAAGCGCGCGCGCATTTCCAGCGAAAGCTCCTGCATCACTTCCACGGTGATCAACGTCTCGTTGTCGCCGGCGTGGTCGAGCAAGCGGGCGGCAACGTTGACGGCATCGCCATAACAGTCGCCGGCCATCTCGACGACCTCGCCGCGTGCCATCGCCACCTGCAGGCGCAGGGCGCGCAAGCCCGAGGAAGCGCCACGTTCGCTGCTGCGCGAGACGATGGCCTCCAGAGCGTCGTGCATCTCGATGGCGGCGTCCAGCGCATCGCGCGGCTCGTCGAATACGGCCATGAGGCCGTCGCCCAGCGTCTTGATGACCGTGCCGCGCTGGGGTTGCACCGGGGCGGCGACGGCACTCACGCAGTGAGTGACGACCGAGGTCGCCTCCGCATTGCCCAGGCTTTCGTACAGCGCCGTGCTTCCGCGCAGGTCGCAGAAGAGCACGGTGCGGTCGGTGATGCGGGTCATGCCGTGGGGAAGTGTAACGATCTGGCCGGTGGAACCCGCCCCCACGAATCAGAGGTTGTCCAGGTAGGTCCTCAACTTGTCGGATCGGCTGGGGTGCTTGAGCTTGCGGATGGCCTTGGCCTCGATCTGGCGGATGCGCTCGCGCGTGACGTCGAACTGCTTGCCTACCTCTTCCAGCGTGTGGTCGGTGCTCATCTCGATACCGAAACGCATGCGCAGCACCTTGGCTTCGCGCGGCGTGAGGCTGTCGAGAATGTCCTTGACCACGTCGCGCAGTCCGGCCTGCATGGCCGCGTCCACCGGGGCCACGTTGTTGGTGTCCTCGATGAAGTCGCCCAGGTGGCTGTCGTCGTCGTCGCCGATCGGCGTTTCCATGGAGATCGGCTCCTTGGCGATCTTCATGATCTTGCGGATCTTGTCCTCAGGGATCTCCATCTTCTCGGCCAGCGTCGGCGCGTCCGGCTCGTAGCCAAACTCCTGCAGGTGCTGGCGCGAGATACGGTTCATCTTGTTGATCGTTTCGATCATGTGCACCGGGATGCGGATGGTTCTCGCCTGATCCGCGATGGAACGGGTGATCGCCTGGCGGATCCACCACGTCGCATAGGTCGAGAATTTGTAGCCGCGGCGGTATTCGAACTTGTCCACCGCCTTCATAAGGCCGATGTTGCCTTCCTGGATCAGGTCGAGGAACTGCAGGCCGCGGTTGGTGTACTTCTTGGCGATCGAGATCACGAGGCGCAGGTTGGCCTCGATCATTTCTTTCTTCGCATCGCGGCTGGCCTTCTCGCCCTCGTTCATCTTCTTGTTGATGTACTTGAGGTCTTCCAGCGGCACCACGGCGCGCGACTGCAGGTCGATGAGTTTTTGCTGCAGTTCCTGCACTGCCGGCAGGTTGCGCGTGAGTACGAGGGCGTAGGGCTTGCCGAGCGCGATCTCTTTTTCGGCCCACTTCAGGTTCAGCGTATTGGTCGGGAAGGTCTTGATGAAATGGTCTTGCGGCATGCCGCACTTGTCGACCACGATCTTGCGGATCTCGCGCTCGTAGCGGCGCACGTCGTCGACCTGGCTGCGCAGGATGTTGCACAGCCGCTCGATCGTCTTGACGGTGAATCGCACCGTCATCAGGTCGACACTGATCGCCTGCTGCGCCTTGTTGTAGGTCGGTGACTTGTAGCCTTCCTTCTCGAAGGCCTTGCGCATGCGGTCGAAGTGGGTGTGCAGCAGTTCGAACTTGACGAGCGCGGCGTTCTTGAGTTCTTCGAGCTTCTTGGTCAGTGCCTTGCTGCCGCCTTGGCCGTCATCGTCGTCTTCCTCGTCGAATTCGTCGAAATCCTCTTCGGCAACGTAGTCGTCGGCCTCGTCATCGCTGACAAAGCCGTCGACGGCTTCCGAGATCTGCATGCCACCGGCGGCAATGCGGTCGGCCATCGAAAGGATCTCGGCAATCGTCGTAGGGCTCGCGCTGATGGCGAACATCATCGCCTGCAGGCCGCCTTCGATGCGCTTGGCGATCTCGATTTCACCCTCACGCGTGAGCAGCTCCACCGTGCCCATCTCGCGCATGTACATGCGCACGGGGTCGGTGGTGCGGCCAAATTCGCTGTCGACCGTGGACAGCGCCGCTTCGGCAGCTTCTTCGGCCTCTTCGTCGGTGGCGGTGGCCGTGGTGCCACCAGCGACCAATAATGTGGCCGCGTCGGGTGCCTGCTCGTAGACGGCGATGCCCATGTCGTTGAGCATCGAGACGATGGCCTCGAGGATCTCATCGTTGATCAGGCGCTCAGGCAGGTGGTCGTTGATCTCCTGGTGTGTCAGGAAACCACGCGTCTTGCCCATCTTGATGAGCGTCTTCAACTCCTGTCGGCGCTTGCTGGCTTCTTCTTCTGTCAGGGTGGTCTCCTCGAGACCAAATTCCCGCATCAGCGCACGCTCCTTGGCGCGGCTGACCTTCATGCGCAGCGGCTTGGCTTTCTCGACCTCGACCTCGGCCACCGGCCCTGCGGCGGCCTCGGGTTCGGCCTCGGCCTCGGCTTCGAAGTCGGCTTCGATGTCGCCGAGATCCTCGTCATCGCCGGCGCCCTTCAATTCCGGGCCCTTCTTGGCCGCGGCCTTGCCGCCCTTGGCATCGGGCTTGGCGGGTGCGCCTTTGCCAGGCTTCGGCGGCACCTTGGCAACGGGCCTGCCTGACTTAGGCGCCACAGCCTTGTCGGCTTGTTTTGCAACGGGTTTCGGCACGGGCTTGGGTGGTTTTTCAGACCGGGCTGCCACCTGCTTGGTGTTGCTGTCCTTGGCCTCTTTCGTGGACTCTTTCGCTTTGGGCGCGGGCTTGGCGGCAGGTTTCTTGGCAGTGGTCATGGACATCCTTCGGGCGGAGCGGCAGACAGTTCGGTGGGCTCGTTCGTGGTCAACAGGCGACTGCGCTGGCCCGCGCCGAGGCATGCGCCCGCGTGGGTTGCGCGAATTCGCCCAAGTTGACGCGACGGCCAGGGTGCCCCTGGCGGACAAACGTGCTTGATCAGGAGACCCGGAACGGCAAGCGTGTGTGACATCTCTGGCGTGCAGCCCTTGCGGGTGTTGGTGGCCGATGTGACCCTTGTCGAGGGTGGCCGTGGCCCGGAGGCGCTGCTGTCACTCTTGCCGCTGCGAGGCAGCCAGGATTATACCGGTGCGCCTAGCGGCGAACCAACAGCAGGCAGGCGGAAACGATCAACGCGGCCGAGGCAGCCGTGTAGGCTGTGGGCATCTCATTGAACGCCAGGAATCCGATCAAGGCAGCCCAGATGAAGCCCGTGTACTCGACCGGCGCGAGCCTGCTCGCCTCCATTCGCGCCAGCGCCCACGTGATCGCGGCCAGTCCCAGGGTGGCCAGTGCTCCGGCCGCAGCGATGGTAGGCAGATCGGCGAGCTGCACGGGTTTCCAAAGCCAGGCCGCCGGCAGCGCGAGCAACGCCAACGGCATGAGGTTTTGCAGCAGCAGAAACGTGGGCAGCGAGTTGCGCTGAGCCTGGCGGCGGGTGAGCACCATGACCAACGCGAAGGTCATGGCCGACAAGCCGGCAAACGCCATCCCGGCCAGCTGTGGGCGGGCGCCAGCCAGCAGTGCGGGCCACAGGGCGATGCCGGCGCCCGCGAATCCGAGCGCGAGCGCTGCCCAGATCGAGCCACTGGGTCTCTCATGAAGAAGTGGGATGGCCAGCAGCGAGATGAAGATCGGTGCGGTGTAGCCCATCGCAACCGCTTGCGCCAGCGTGAGCATCGACAGCGCCTGGAAGTACAACACCAGCGTCAGCATCAGCAGCGCGCTGCGAAGCAGGTGCGGGCGCCAATGGCCGGCGGTGGGCATTGGGGTGCGAAAGGCCGCCCAGATGGCGATGGCATAGACGGCGCCACTGGCGAATCGAAACACCGTCAGCTGCACGGCGCCGTATCGCGGCGCGAGGCTCTTGATGGTGGCGTCCATGGCGATGAAGGCGGCTGCGGCCAGTGCGGCCGCCCACAACGGCGCGGCTGCGGCGTTCAAGCCCATGCGGACCACCTTCTCGACATGCGGTGTCATCGTCGAAGTCTAGGCTTGCACGTCGGCGCCGAAGGCCGCACCGCTATACTTAAAAGGTTTACCCGCCCCTGCGCAGCGCTCACGATCCTCCGACACCGGAATCCCCTCGGACCCACCCGCAAGCGGCCTGAATCTCGTGCCACGCGCGAGTGGAGGCTGTGACGGGTGGCGGCGAGCGCGCGGCATCCGGAGTCATTCTTGTCGAGCGATTCACCACCGACTTTGCGTCCGCCCCTGCCGCCCGCCCTGCTTGCGCTGGCCGATGGCACGAGCTTCCAGGGCATATCCATCGGCGCCGAAGGGCGCACGGCAGGCGAGGTGGTCTTCAACACCGCACTCACTGGGTATCAGGAGATCCTCACTGACCCGAGCTACTGCCGCCAGATCGTCACGCTGACCTACCCGCACATCGGCAATACCGGGGTCAACGAGGAGGACGAGGAGGCCGCGGGTGTGCAGGCCGCCGGCCTGGTGATCAAGGACTTGCCGTTGCGGATGTCCAACTTCCGCGCCACGGGCACGCTCTCGCAGTACCTACAACGCCATGGCACGGTGGCGATTGCCGGCATCGACACGCGCAGACTCACGAGGGTGCTGCGCAGCGCTGGAGCGCAGAACGGGTGCATCACGGCCCACCCCGTTGGCACCGATGTGACGCCGGAGTTGGTGGCCCAGGCCGTGGCCGCAGCCCGTCAGGCACGCTCTATGGCCGGACTGGATCTGGCACAGGTCGTGAGCACGGCCAAGCCTTACGAGTGGACTGAAACAGAGTGGCAGTTGGGGCGCGGGTTCGCCTCGGTCGCGACCGCGCGACACCATGTCGTGGCCTATGACTTCGGTGTCAAGCGCAACATCTTGCGCATGCTCGCGTCCCGCGGCTGCCGCGTCACGGTCGTGCCGGCCAAGACCGGGGCCGCCGAGGTGTTGAAGCTCGGGCCGCAGGGCATCTTCCTCAGCAACGGCCCCGGCGATCCGGAGCCCTGTGGTTATGCCATCGAGGCGGCGCGCGAACTCATCGCGACCGGCACACCCACGTTCGGCATCTGCCTTGGCCACCAGATCATGGCGCTCGCCTCTGGCGCGAAGACGTTCAAGATGAAGTTCGGTCACCATGGCGCCAACCACCCGGTCAAGGAACTTGCCAGTGGCCGCGTCAGCATCACGAGCCAGAACCACGGCTTCGCAGTCGACGACAAGACGCTGGGCACCCACCTTCGCCCCACGCACGTCAGTTTGTTCGACGGCACGCTGCAAGGACTGGCCCGCACCGACAAGCCGGCCTTCTGCTTCCAGGGCCACCCGGAAGCCAGCCCGGGGCCGCACGATATCGCCTATCTGTTCGACCGTTTCGTGCGCCTGATGGAGGAACGCTGACCATGGCCAAGCGCGCCGACATCCACAGCATCCTCATCATCGGTGCCGGCCCGATCGTCATCGGGCAGGCTTGCGAGTTCGACTACTCCGGTGCACAGGCCTGCAAGGCCCTGCGCGAGGAGGGCTACCGCGTCATCCTCGTCAACAGCAACCCGGCGACCATCATGACCGACCCGGAGATGGCCGATGTGACCTACATCGAACCCATCACCTGGCAGGTGGTCGAGCGCATCATCGCGAAAGAAGCGCCGCGCTCCGGCCAGATGGCGCTGCTGCCCACGATGGGTGGTCAGACGGCGCTGAACTGTGCGCTCGACCTGCACCGCCACGGCGTGCTGGCCAAGTACGGCGTGGAGATGATCGGCGCCAACGAACGGGCCATCGAGAAGGCGGAAGACCGCCTCAAGTTCAAAGATGCGATGACCTCGATCGGCCTGGACTCGGCCAAGAGCGGCATCGCGCACACTTGGGAAGAGGCACAGACCGTGCGCGAGCGCATCGCCGCGCTCACCGGCGGCACCGGCTTCCCCACCGTCATCCGCCCGAGCTTCACGCTCGGCGGCACCGGCGGCGGCATCGCCTACAACCCGGAGGAGTTCGAAGAGATCTGCCGACGCGGGCTCGACCTCTCGCCGACCAAGGAACTCCTCATCGAGGAAAGCCTGATCGGCTGGAAAGAGTTCGAGATGGAGGTGGTCCGCGACCGCGTGGACAACTGCATCATCGTGTGCTCCATCGAGAACCTCGACCCGATGGGCATCCACACCGGCGACAGCATCACCGTGGCGCCGGCGCAGACGCTGACGGATCGCGAGTACCAGCTGATGCGCAACGCCAGCATCGCGATCCTGCGCGAGATCGGCGTCGACACCGGCGGCAGCAATGTGCAATTCGCGATTGACCCGAAGACCGGCCGCATGATCGTGATCGAGATGAACCCGCGCGTGAGCCGCAGCTCTGCGCTGGCCTCCAAGGCCACCGGCTTCCCGATCGCGAAGGTGGCGGCCAAGCTCGCCGTGGGCTACACGCTCGACGAGCTGAAGAATGACATCACGGGCGGCGCCACGCCGGCGAGCTTCGAGCCGAGCATTGACTACGTGGTCACCAAGATTCCGCGCTTCGCGTTCGAGAAGTTTCCGGCCGCCGATCCGCACCTGACCACGCAGATGAAGAGTGTGGGCGAGGTGATGGCGATGGGCCGCACCTTCCAGGAGAGTTTCCAGAAGGCGCTGCGCGGGCTCGAGACCGGCATCGACGGCTTGAGCGAGCGCAGCACCGAGCGCGACGAGATCGTCGACGAGATCGGCAATGCCGGGCCGGAGCGTGTGCTCTTCGTGGGCGACGCATTCCGTATCGGCATGACGCTGGACGAAGTGTTCGAAGAGACCGCCATCGACCCCTGGTTCCTTGCGCAGATCGAAGACCTCGTGGCCACCGAGCAGCGTCTGGCGGGGCGTGCATTGGCCAGCCTTGACGCCGCCGACCTGCGCTGGTTGAAAAGCAAGGGCTTCTCCGACTGCCGCCTGGCCAAGCTGCTGGGTACCAACCAGCACGAAGTGCGTGCGCGCCGCCATGCGCTCGGTGTGCGGCCAGCCTACAAGCGTGTGGACACCTGCGCGGCCGAGTTCGCCACGCAGACGGCCTACATGTACAGCACCTATGACGAGGAGTGCGAGGCCGAGCCGACCACGCGCAAGAAGATCATGGTGCTGGGTGGCGGGCCCAACCGCATCGGCCAGGGCATCGAGTTCGACTACTGCTGCGTGCACGCTGCCCTCGCGATGCGCGAAGACGGCTACGAGACCATCATGGTCAACTGCAACCCGGAGACCGTATCCACCGACTACGACACCAGCGACCGCCTGTACTTCGAGCCCGTGACGCTGGAAGACGTGCTCGAGATCGTCGACAAGGAGCGGCCCGCGGGCGTCATCGTGCAGTACGGCGGGCAGACACCACTGAAGCTCGCGCTCGATCTCGAACGCGCCGGTGTGCCCATCATCGGCACCAGCCCCGACAGCATCGACATCGCCGAGGACCGCGAGCGTTTCCAGAAGCTGCTGCACGAGCTTGGCCTGAGGCAGCCGCCCAACCGCACCGCGCGCACCGAGGAGGCGGCGCTGGCCATGGCGCACGAGATCGGCTACCCGCTCGTGGTGCGCCCGAGCTACGTGCTGGGCGGCCGCGCGATGGAGATCGTGCACGGCGACAAAGACCTGGAACGCTACATGCGCGAGGCCGTGCGCGTCAGCGAAAAGAGCCCGGTGCTGCTCGATCGCTTCCTGGATGACGCCATCGAAGTTGACGTGGATTGCATCAGCGACGGCGAGCAGGTCCTCATCGCGGGCATCATGGAGCACGTGGAGGCCGCCGGCATTCACAGCGGCGACTCCGCCTGCTCGCTACCGCCCTACACTTTGCCCAGGGCGCTGCAGGACGAGATGCGCCGCCAGGCCGCCATGATGGCCAAGGCCTTGAAGGTCATCGGCCTGATGAACGTGCAGTTTGCGATTCAGGGCGAGGGCTCGGCCGCGGTGGTCTACGTGCTCGAGGTCAATCCGCGCGCCAGCCGCACGGTGCCCTACGTGAGCAAGGCCACCGGACAGCCGCTCGCAAAGATTGCCGTGCGTTGCATGGCCGGGCGCAGGCTGGCTGACCAGAAGGACGCCAAGGGCCGGTTTCTGGCCGAGGTGGTGCCGCCGTACTTCAGCGTCAAAGAGTCGGTATTCCCGTTCAACAAGTTCCCCGGCGTCGACCCTATCCTGGGTCCCGAGATGCGCTCCACCGGCGAGGTGATGGGCGTGGGCAAGACCTTCGGCGAAGCGATGCTGAAGAGCCAGCTCGGCGCCGGTTCACGCCTGCCCGAGAAGGGCACCGTCGTGATCACGGTGAAGAACAGCGACAAGGCCCGCGCCGTGGAAGTGGCCCGCGACATGGTGGCGATGGGCTACCAGGTGGTCGCCACCAAAGGCACGGCGGCCGCCATCGCCGCGGCCGGACTGCCGGTCAAGGTGGTCAACAAGGTCAAGGACGGGCGCCCGCACATCGGCGACATGGTGAAGGCGGGCGAGATCCAGCTCGTCTACACCACGGTGGACGAAACGCGCCAGGCGATCGCGGACTCGCGCCACATCCGCACCGTGTCGCTGGCCAATCGCATCACCTACTACACGACCCTGGCCGGCAGCGAGGCCGCGACCGAGGCCATCAAGCACCAGCAGGGCAGCGGAAGCGAACTCTCCGTGGTCTCGTTGCAGGAGTTGCACGCAGGTCTGCACTGACCCCGCGGGCCGGAAACTGCACTAATATTGCGCACTCGCTCCGCCGCATCCGTCTCGCCAGAGGGACGCTGCGGCGGATTGTCTTTTTCTGCCGCGATCGCCCAGACCATGTCCACCATCCCCCTCACACGCCGCGGCGCCGAGTTGCTCAAGGCCGAACTGCATCGCCTGAAGACCGTGGAGCGGCATGCGGTGATCCAGGCCATCTCCGAAGCGCGCGCGCAGGGCGATCTGTCCGAGAACGCGGAGTACGACGCCGCCAAGGACAAGCAGGGCTTCATCGAGGGCCGCATCAAAGAGCTTGAGGCCAAGCTCGCGGCGGCCATGGTCATCGACCCGACCCGGGTCGACGGGGATGGCAAGGTGGTGTTCGGTGCCACGGTCGACCTCGAGGACGAAGACGGCGGCGCGAAGGTCACCTACCAGATCGTGGGCGACGACGAGGCCGATCTCAAGCTCGGTCTGATCTCCATCTCGAGCCCCATATCGCGCGCGCTAATCGGCAAGGAGGCTGGCGACGTCGCCGAGGTGCAGGCCCCGGGAGGCGTCAAGCATTGGGAGATCGTGGACGTGCGCTACATCTGAACGCGTCTCGTGTCAGCGCCGGTCGACAAACGCAGTGGCGTCAGGCCTGCTTCTTCTTGACGCTGCTGGTGCGGGTTTTGGTGCGCTTGATCTTGCCTCCGGCAGTCACCCGCTCGTTGCCGAAGACGCGCACCTTGCGCACCGTGGCGCGATGATTGCCGCTCTTCGAGAAGGACACCAGCTTCACCATGCGCGTGCCAGGCTTGCGGTCATCTTCGCGCGGCGCCGCCTCCTTGGGCGGGATGGGCCGCCAAAGCACCAGCAGCTTGCCGATGTGCTGCACCGGCGCGGCGCCGAGGCGCTCGGTCAATGCCAGCAGCATGGCCCCGCGCGCCTCGCGATCGTCCACGAAGACACGCACCTTGACCAGGCCATGAGCGTTGAGTGCGGCATCGACGGCCTTCACCACGGGGTCGGTCAGGCCGTCGGACCCGACCATGACCACGGGGTCGAGATGATGTGCGGCGGCGCGGTGTTCGCGCCGCTCGGAGGCAGTGAGGGCGAGGGCAGTCATCCACCGATTATCGGTGCGGGAATACGCAGGCCATGAAGGTTCGAAGCAAGAGCAAGAAGATCAACAAGGCGTGGTTGAACGACCACGCCAACGACCCCTATGTGAAGCGCGCCCAGCAGGAAGGTTACCGCTCCCGCGCGGCCTACAAGTTGATCGAGATGGACGAGGTGCTGCGCCTGCTGCGCCCGGGGCAGGTGGTGGTGGATCTCGGTGCCACGCCGGGCGCGTGGAGCCAGGTCGTTCGGCGCCGGCTGGCCCCCGCCGGAGCGGCGGTGGGCGAGCTGCCCGGCGTCATCATCGCCGTGGACTTGCTGGATTTCGAGCCGATCGAAGGCGTCACCTTCTTGCAGGGCGACTTCCGCGAAGATGAGGTCGTGCACCGGCTCGAGGCCGAGCTGGCCGGGCGCCCGGTGGATCTGGTGCTGTCCGACATGGCGCCCAACCTCTCCGGCATCGAGGCCTCGGACTCGGCCCGCATCTCCCACTTGGTGGAGTTGGCCGTCGAGTTCGCCTGCAAGCACCTGCGAGCGCATGGCGCGTTGGTCGCCAAAAGCTTCCACGGCAGCGGTTACAGCCAGCAGGCAAAGCTCTTCAAGGAGCGATTTCGCGTCGTCAAGCCCATCAAACCCAAGGCCTCGCGCGACAAGTCCGCCGAAACCTTTCTGGTCGGGATGGGTCCAAAGGGCACAACGGCAGGCTGACGGGCAAGGGGCTTGCACGGGGGCGGTAGTCCGGGGTGGCCAGACGGGATGGCCTCAATTTGACACGCAAACACACCTTGCTTCGCAAGGTCGGCCCACAGGAGCCGAACACTTGCGTGACCTAGAATCATCTGCCTATGGGGAATGTTCTTAGGCTCTCGGTCATGCCGCTGTGGCGCGCCGATTGGGCACTTGGGGACTCTCTTCCCGAAAAGGAGCTGCGTTGAATAACCAATGGTTTTCCAAAGTCGCTGTCTGGCTGGTGATTGCGCTTGTGCTGTTCACCGTGTTCAAGCAGTTCGACCGCGGGGCCGCTTCGGGCAACCATGTTGCCTATTCCGACTTCCTCGAGGAGGTGCGCAGCAAGCGCATCAAGCAGGTCACGCTCCAGGAAAGCCAAGGTGGCGGCACCGAGATCATCGCCATCACGAGCGAGGACAAGCGCATCCGCAGCAACGCCACCTATCTCGACCGAGGTTTGGTGGGTGACCTCATCAACAACGGCGTGAAGTTCGACGTGCGCGCCCGCGAAGAACCCTCGATCCTGATGAGCATCCTCGTCAGCTGGGGCCCGATGCTGCTCCTGATCGGGGTCTGGATCTACTTCATGCGCCAGATGCAGGGCGGCGGCAAGGGCGGCGCCTTCAGCTTCGGCAAGAGCAAGGCGCGCATGCTCGACGAGAGCAACAACACCACCAGCTTCGCCGATGTCGCCGGTTGCGACGAGGCCAAGGAAGAGGTGAAGGAACTCGTCGATTTCCTGAAAGACCCGCAGAAGTTCCAGAAGCTCGGCGGCCGCATTCCGCGCGGTGTGTTGCTGGTCGGCCCCCCGGGCACCGGCAAGACGTTGCTGGCCAAGGCCATCGCCGGAGAGGCCAAGGTGCCGTTCTTCAGCATCTCCGGCTCCGACTTCGTCGAGATGTTCGTCGGCGTGGGCGCCGCCCGCGTGCGCGACATGTTCGAGCAGGCGAAGAAGAGCGCGCCCTGCATCATCTTCATCGACGAAATCGACGCCGTCGGCCGCCACCGTGGTGCGGGCCTGGGCGGCGGCAACGACGAGCGCGAGCAGACGTTGAACCAGATGCTCGTCGAGATGGACGGTTTCGAGACCAACCTCGGCGTCATCGTGATGGCAGCGACCAACCGGCCCGACATCCTCGACCCGGCGCTGCTGCGCCCGGGCCGCTTCGACCGGCAGGTCTATGTGACACTGCCCGACGTGCGCGGCCGAGAGCAGATCCTCAACGTGCACATGCGCAAGGTACCGGCAGGGCAGGACGTCAAGCCCGATATCCTCGCGCGCGGCACGCCGGGCTTCAGCGGTGCCGACCTCGCCAACCTCGTGAACGAGGCCGCGCTCTTTGCCGCGCGGCGCAACGGGCGTGTGGTGGAAATGATCGACTTTGAGAAGGCCAAGGACAAAATCCTGATGGGCCCCGAGCGCAAGAGCATGGTCATGCCCGAGGAAGAGCGGCGCAACACCGCCTATCACGAGGCTGGGCATGCCCTGGTGGCACGGCTGATGCCCAAGACCGACCCGGTGCACAAGGTGACGGTCATCCCCCGTGGCCGGGCACTCGGCATGACGATGCAGCTCCCCGAGGGCGATCGTTACAGCATGGACAAGGAGCGCATGCTGTCCACCGTCAGTGTGCTCTTCGGTGGGCGCATTGCCGAAGAGGTGTTCATGAATCAGATGACCACCGGCGCCAGCAACGACTTCGAGCGTGCGACCTCGCTCGCCCGCGACATGGTCATGCGCTATGGCATGAGCGATGAACTCGGGCCGATGGTCTACGCCGAGAACGAGGGCGAGGTCTTCCTCGGGCGCAGCATCACCAAGACGGTGAACATGTCCGAGGCCACGATGGTGAAGGTGGACAAGGAAGTGCGCCGCATCATCGACGAGCAGTACGGCGTCGCGCGCCGCCTCATTGAAAGCCACAAGGACAAGATGCACGCCATGGCCACGGCCCTGCTCGAGTGGGAAACGATCGACAGCGAGCAGATCGACGACATCATGTCCGGCAAGCCACCGCGTGCGCCCAAGGATTGGACGCCCTCGGCCAGCAAGAACCCGGGCGGGCCGACACCGCCCGTGGGCACCGACGGCGCGCCTGCCGCGGCTTGATTCGAGCGTGTTGGGGGCGTGACGTGCCGCCCGGGCGACCGGCCGGTTTGGCCGTCTGACAACCAGATGCGGAGCTCGGCTCCGCATCTTCGTTTTCAGTGCAGATCGTGGGCATACCCCCAAACTTTGCGCATTCACCGCCCTTGCAGGGTGCGTGAACGCCCCGGCGTGGCCATGAGAATCCGCGGCGGAGGGAACGCATCATGAGCAGAAGGTATTTCGGCACCGACGGCATTCGCGGCACGGTGGGCAAGCCCCCCATCACCCCCGACTTCATGCTGCGTCTGGGCCACGCCGTCGGCCGTGTGTTGAGGCGCACCGTGCCGCACCCGACCGTGCTCATCGGCAAGGACACGCGCATCTCGGGCTACATGCTCGAGTCTTCGCTGGAGGCAGGGTTTGCCTCGGCCGGGGTGGATGTGCTGCTCTCGGGCCCGTTGCCCACGCCCGGGGTCGCCTATCTGACCCGGGCACAGCGCCTCGATCTCGGTGTCGTCATCAGCGCGTCGCACAACCCGTACCCGGACAACGGCGTCAAGTTCTTTTCCGCCGCCGGCGAAAAACTGCCCGACGAGTGGGAGATGGCCGTCGAGGCAGCGTTGGAAGAGCCGCCGCAGTGGGCGGACTCGGCCTCGCTGGGCAAGGCACGCCGCCTCGAAGACGCGCGCGGACGCTACATCGAGTTCTGCAAGAGCACGGTGCCGCACACGCTGTCGCTGCGCGGCACGAAACTCGTGATCGATGCCGCGCACGGTGCGGCCTATCACGTGGCGCCCGACGTGTTCCACGAGCTTGGCGCGGCGGTGGTGCAGATCGGCTGCAGCCCCAACGGCCTGAACATCAACGACGGCGTAGGTGCCACCGAGCCTGCGGCCGTGGTGAAGGCAGTCGCCGAGCACCGCGCCGATTACGGCGTCGCGCTCGACGGCGACGCCGACCGGCTGCAGATCGTCGACGCGCAAGGTCGCCTCTACAACGGTGATGAGTTGCTCTACGTGATGGCGGCCGATCGCCTGGCGCGACGCCACACCGTTCCCGGTGTGGTGGGCACTTTGATGACCAACATGGCGGTCGAGCAGGCCCTGCTGCGCCTGGGCATCCCGCTCGTGCGGGCCAAGGTCGGCGACCGCCACGTGCTCGAGGAGCTCGTCGCCCGCAACTGGCAACTTGGCGGCGAGAGCTCGGGCCACCTGCTGGCGCTGGACCGCCACACCACCGGCGACGGCATCGTGAGCGCGTTGCAGATCCTGCAGGCCATCAAGCGCCAGGGCCGCAGCCTTGCCTCGTTGCTAGAAGGCGTGACGCTGTTTCCACAGACGCTGCTCAACGTGCGCATTCGCGAAGGCAGCGATTGGAAGCACAACGCCGCACTCGAGGGCGAGCGCGAACGGGTGGAGAAGGAACTGTCCGGCGAAGGGCGCGTGCTGATTCGCGCGTCGGGCACCGAGCCCGTGCTGCGCGTCATGGTCGAGGCCAGGGATGCCCAGCGGGGCCGCCATTGCGCCGAGCGGCTTGCGGCGGCCGCGGGCATCGGCTGAGTAGCGGCTGACTAGCGGCTGACAAGCGGCCGACAAGTGGCCGACAAGTGGCCGGGAAGGGCGGGAAGGATACGAGGGGCAGGAATCGGCCGAGATCGCCGTTTCGCCCGGCGCGCCTCGGGGGCGTGCCCGCATGTGTCACAGGGATGACACGCCGAAGTTCTAGACTGGGGGGATGACCGAAGTGTCTGGCCCGTCCTCCCGGCCCGCAGGTGTCGAGCATCGCTCGCTGCCCGCGGCGCGCGGCGACCTTCTTGATCGCGAACGGTCGATCCTCGCGTTCAACCGGCGCGTGCTCGCGCAGGCGCTGCGCACCGATGTGCCGCTGCTGGAGCGCCTGCGCTACGTCACCATCGTGTCGTCCAACCTCGACGAGTTCTTCGAGGTGCGCATGGCCGACCGCATCGAGTTGGCCAAACGTTCACCGGGCGGGCCGGCTGCCGCCGCGTTCGAACGCCTGTCCGCCGACGCACATACGATGATCGACGAGCAGTACAAGGTGCTCAACGACGAGGTCATGCCGGCGCTTCAGCGCGAATGTATCGTGGTGCTCAACCACGCCGAGCGCGACCAGGCGCAGCGCGAGTGGGTGCGCCACTTCTTCGACCAGCAAGTGCGCCCGCTGCTGGTGCCGGTGAGCCTGGATCCCAGCCATCCGTTTCCGCAGGTGGCCAACAAGTCGTTGAACTTCATCGTGCGGCTGTCGGGGGCCGACGCGTTCGGGCGCCAGAACGCCGTGGCCATCGTCAAGGTTCCTCGTGTGCTGGCACGGGTGATCCGGCTGCCGGCCGAACTCTCGCTCGGCAAGCAGTGCTTCGTGCTGCTGACCAGCGTCATTCGTGCCCATCTGGCCGATCTTTTCCCCGGCCGCACGGTGGAGTCCTTCTCGCAGTTCCGCGTCACCCGCGACTCCGACCTCGATGTCGATACCGACGAGGTCGTGAACCTGCGCCAGGCGCTGCGCAGTCACCTCAGCCGTCGCCACTTCGGGCAGGCCATCCGCCTCGAGGTTGTGGCCACATGTCCTGAACAGCTCTCCGATTTCCTGCTCGAGCAGTTCGAGCTGCCGGTGGCTGCGCTGTACAGAGTCAACGGGCCGGTGAACCTGGTGCGCCTGACCCAGTTGATAGACATGGCACGGGCCGACTCGCTGCGTTTCCCGCCGTTCGAGCCGGCGCTGCCGCGGGCCTTTGCGGGCGGAGCGAACGGCCGAACCGTGTTCGAGATCGTGCGCGAGGGCGACGTGCTCCTGCACCATCCGTTCGAGAGCTTTGAGCCCGTGATCCAGTTCCTGCGCGAGGCCGTGCACGACCCCGATGTGCTCGCCATCCGGCAGACGATCTACCGCACCGGTGCCGAGAGCGAGCTCATGGATCTGCTGATCGAGGCGGCCCGGCGTGGCAAGGAAGTGCTGGCCGTGGTGGAGTTGCAGGCTCGCTTCGACGAAGAGGCCAACATCAACTGGGCCGAGCGCCTGGAGGCCGTGGGCGCCCAGGTGGTGTACGGCATCGTCGGCCTGAAGACGCATGCCAAGCTACTGCTGGTGACCCGGCGCGAAGGCGCGAACGGCGAACGCCTGCGCCGCTATTTGCATCTGTCGACAGGCAACTACAACCCGCGCACGGCGCGGCTGTACACCGACATGGGCTACCTGAGTGCCGACCCCGTGCTCACCGCCGATGCCGAGCTCGTGTTCCTGCAGATCGCCAGCCAGGTGCGCACGAAGACGCCCCAACTCCTGCTGGCTGCGCCGTTCATGCTCCACCGCCGCATGATGTCGATGCTGCGCCGCGTGACGGAATCGGCGCGGCTGGGTCGCCCGGCACGTGTGGTGGTGAAGATCAACGCACTCACCGACCCAGCCCTGATCGGCGCGTTGCTCGAGGCGAGCCAGGCCGGAGCGAGCATCGACCTCATCGTCCGTGGCGCCTGCCTGCTGCGCCCGGGGCAATCCGGAATCAGCGAGAACATCCGCGTGCGTTCGGTGGTGGGTCGATTCCTCGAGCATTCGCGCATCGCCTATTTCCGCTGGGGCGAGGGCGGCGACGAAGAGGCGCTGTACCTGTCCAGTGCCGACTGGATGGGGCGCAACATGTTCGGTCGCATCGAAGTGGCCTGGCCGGTGCGAGACCCTGTCCTGCGCCAACGGATCATCGACGAGGGCCTGGTGCCCTACCTGCACGATGGCCTGGACGCCTGGGTGCTCGATGCCCACGGTGGTTATCAGCGTGTGGGCGAGGCACATGGCGCGGGTGGCAGGGCGCCGGCGCACAGCGCGCAACGTGCCCTCACCGCGCGCTACCGCTGAAGCTGACCCGGGGGCGCACATGGACTTGATCCTGTGGCGGCACGCGGAAGCCGACGAGGCCGATCACGCCGACGAAGGTGACGGCCAACGAGAAGACCTGCATCGTGCACTCACGCACAAAGGCGAACGCCAGGCCGAGCGCATGGCCGGCTGGTTGCGCCGCCAACTGGCTTCGACGACACGCGTGCTGGTGAGTCCGGCGCGACGCACTCAGCAGACGGCGCAGCGGCTCGAGCGCAAGTTCAAGACCCTCGACGCCGTGGCGCCCGGCGGCACGGTCGAGGCGCTGCTGCAGGCCGCGCGCTGGCCCGATTCGCGTGAGCCGGTGCTTGTCGTGGGCCACCAGCCCACGTTGGGTGTCACCGCGTCATACCTACTGAGTGGAGCCACCACCGCGTGGGCGTTGCGCAAGGGCGGCGTGCTGTGGCTGCGCGGCCGAGAGCGCGAAGGTCAGATCCAGGTCGTGCTGCACGCGGCATTGACACCCGACATGGTGTGAGCCGGGGCAACAGGGCGGGTCCCCAGCGCCTGCAGCAACAGGCGCTCGAAGCGCCCCAACACCGGACCCCAGTCGTGCTCGCCCGCGTCGCGTCGCGCCTGTTCGCCGAGGGCCGCGCGCATGGCGCGGCTGCCCGCCAGCGCGACGGCGACCTGTTCGAACTGCGCTTCGTTGCAACGGGCGACCAGCATGCCGCTGCGCCCGGGCCGGATCAACTGCGCCGCGGCGGCGTAGTCGAAGGCCACGACGGGAAGGCCGCTGGCCATGGCCTCGGCTGTGACGTTGCCGAACGTCTCGGTCAGGCTTGGAAACAGGAACAGGTCGGCGCTGGCGTAGTGTGTCGCGAGGTCGGTGCCATGGCGTTGGCCCGCGAAGATCGCGCCCGGTATCTGGGCCTGCAACGCCGCGCGCTGCGGCCCGTCTCCCACGAGCAACAAGCGGGCGGTGGGATGCAGCCGCTGGATGCTCTCGAAGGCGCGCGCGAGCAGGCCGAGGTTCTTCTCTGCTGCCAAGCGCCCGACGTGCAGCACCACCGCGTCTGCGTCTGCGGCGCCCCAGCTGCGCCGCAGTTCTGTGCTGCGCCGCGCGGGGTCGAATCGGCCCACATCCACGCCGCGCGCCACGACCGCAAGGTCGTGGAAGCCTAGCGCTTCGAGCTGCATCCGCAGTGTCTCTGTGGGCACCATCGTCAACGCCGTGCGATTGTGGAAGCTGCGCAAGTAGGCCAGGATCGGGCGCCGCAGCCAACCGATACCGTAGTGCTGCGTGTAGGCATGGAAGTTGGTGCGGAAGTCCGAGGTCACCGTGATGCCCAGCCGCCTCGCCGCCCGAACTGCCGAGTGGCCCAGCGGGCCCTCAGTGGCCACGTGAACCAGGTCCGGCCGGCGGCGCTGCCATTCGTGCAGCAAATCGCGGCCTGCCGGCAGCCCCATGCGCAAGTGCGGATAGGAGGGGATGGGCAAGCCGCGTACGAGCATCGTGGCAACGTCACTTGCTGCTGCTGAGGTGGACCAAGACTCGTCAATCTGGCGCGGCCGAACGACCGTCACCCGGTGACCGCGTTCGGCCAGACCTTGCACCATGCGTGCCAGCGTCAAGGCCACACCGTTGACTTCTGGCGGGTAGGTTTCGGTCACCACCGCCACCCGAAGGGCAGCGGCCTCAGACCGGTTCTCGGCGGCGTCGCCTACAGGCCACGCGTGCGCAGGCAGACCTTGCTTCATGCCGCCCATCTTGCGCGGCGCAAGCGACGTTTTGGTGACAGCGACTTCACTTCGTCAAGCCAGCGTCACGCGGGCTTCACGCGGGAGCTTCAACATCGCGGCGGCTCGCGCCAAACCTTGGTGCCGGCAGTCACCTTCCGTTCAACTTCCGCGAGGACCTACTCATGAAGGAATTCCTGCGAGTGCTTGCCGAACAGCGCTGGGACGACCACCGCTACTACCACCACAGCCGCATCAACCAGTGCTTGCACTTGATCAGCGCCATCAGCTTCCTGGTCGCCTATGTGCTGTTGTTCGTCGACCCCGCGATGGCCGCCATCGTCGGCTGGTGCGTCTCCATGACCACGCGCCAAAGCGGCCACTTCTTCTTCGAGCCGCGTGGATTCGACCAAGTCAACCGGGTCAGTAACGCCTACAAGGAAGAGATCAAGGTGGGCTACAACATCCAGCGCAAGGTGGTGTTGATGGGCGTGTGGGCCGCCGTGCCCGTGGTGTTGTGGCTGCAGCCTTCCGTATTCGGGCTCATCACCCCAGCCCACTCGTTCAACGGCTTCGTGCATGACGTGGGCATGGCTTGGCTGGCGCTGGGCGTGGGTGGGTTGCTGTTCCGCGTGCTGCAACTGTGCTGGATGCAGGGCCTGCTTCCCGCAGTGGCTTGGGCCGTGAAGATCCTGACCGATCCGTTTCACGACATCGCGCTGTACTGGCGCTCGCCGCTGGCGCTGCTGCGTGGCGAACTGCTTGACCCGATGACCCACGCCAGGCGCTGACTCGGGCCGTGGGGCCCTTGAGCCAGCGACCGCGTCAGGCGCCGAGTGCGTCGGGCTGCCCAGGCGGCCCGGCGTCGTGCCCGCCTCGCAGCCAGCGGGGCAGGCGCTGGCGCAGCATCTCGCGCAGCAAGGCGCGCTGCACGGTGCGCTCGCTGCCGGCGGGGTCGGTCCACCACCAGCCGTCGGCACGCATCTGCACTGCCGCGGCCACGAACCTCTCGCACACCTCGTTGAAATCGTCCTGCGTGAAGTGCAGCCCGAAGATCAGGCGCCCCGTGCCCACCCAGCTCAGGGCCAGGCCGTGCGCGCGCAGGTAGAACTGCAGCATCCAGTGGTAGCGCGAAGGCTGCAGGTACTCCACGGTCCACACCGTGCCCAGGTGCGCCACACGCACCGGGACCTCGGCTTGTTCGAGCTGATTGTTGAGGCGTTCGGCGCGTGCGTTCCACCGCTCGTCCAGGCCCTCGTACAGGGCCTGCACCTCGGGTGTCTCCAGCCGGTGCAGGAAGACGTTCATCGCCGCCATCACGTACGGGTGCGCGTTGAAGGTGCCGCGCGCGAAGCACAGATCGGCCGGACGCTCTTTGCGATAGCGCTGCATCAGCCCATTGGGGCCGCACACCACGCCCACGGGCAATCCACCACCGAGCGTCTTGCCATAGGTCACGAGGTCGGCCTGCACGCCGAAGTAGGCCTGCGCGCCGCCGGGCGCAAGGCGGAACCCCAGGAACACCTCGTCGAAAATCAACACGATGCCGCGTGCCGTGCAGACTTCGCGCAGGCGCTGCAACCAGCCCTTGTAGGCGGCGCTGTCGAACGCCGCCCCCGAGCGGGAGGCTACCAGCGCCGAGTCACCCGGCGCATTGCGGTTCGGGTGCAGGGCCTGAATGGGGTTGACCAGCACGCAGGCAATGTCGTTTCTCGTGCGCAGCACGTGCAGCGTGCGCTCGTCCATGTCGCGCAGCGTGTAGGTCTCGCGCGGAGGCATCGGATTGCCGGGGCCGGGCTGCACGTCCTCCCACCAGCCGTGGTAGGCGCCGCTGAAGCGCACAAGGTGGCGCCGCCCGGTGTGATAGCGCGCCAGGCGCACCGCCTGCATCACCGCCTCGGTGCCCGACATGTGGAAAGACACCGCCTCGTGACCCGAGATGCGCTGCAGGCGCTGCACGTTGTCGAGCACGCAGGGGTGGTAGGCACCGAGCACAGGGCCGAGCGGCTCGGCGATGGCCTGCGCCTGCGCGATGCAACTCTTGTAGAAGTCCACGCCAAACAGATTGACGCCGTAGGAACCTGTGAGATCGATGAGGCGGTTGCCGTCCAGGTCTTCCACCGTCACGCCATCGGCCGCGCGCAGGAAGGCACCCACCGTCAGCTTGCTGCGCAGGTACGGGCTGTACTGGAAGGGCACGCGGTAGCTGCCGGTGAAGGCCAGGTCGGGCAGGGCCGCGCGGGCCTGCCGTGTCATCGCCGCCGTGGTGGCGAAGCGCGATGCATACAGGTCGGCCAGGCAACGCAAGCCCTCGCGCCGGCTTTGCTGCACCTCGGGCGGCGCCGCGTCGGAGCCGAAGAACTGCGCCTCGTCGTAGGCATAGCCCGGGATCTGCCCGGCCAGCCACTTGGCGATGCGCGAGTGCCCGGCCAAAGAGCGGTGCTTGGCGCGGGAAAGCGCGAGGCGCCGGCGGGCGGCGGAAGCGCCCAGCCCCAGAAGTGCGGCGGCGGCGACGGCGGTCAAAGTGAGTGTGATCTGCATGCCGAAGGTCTAACCGCGGGCCATGACAAGCCCATGAAAGCCCAGCGATGAATCCCAACCCATTGCAGCGCCTCGCTGCCGTCGAGACCCTCAACTTCCTGCTCACCAACCGCATTCCCCGTGTCGGCCTGACGCGCCTGATGGGCTGGTACAGCGGCCTGCACAGCCCCTGGCTCACACGCTTGTCGCTCGGTGTGTGGCGCCTCTTCACCGAGGTGGACCTGAGCGATGCCGAGCCGCGCCGCCATGCCAGCCTGCAGGAGGTGTTCACGCGCCGTCTGCGGCCGGGTGCGCGCACCGTCGACTCCGACCCCTTGGTGTTTGCCAGCCCCTGCGACGCCATCGTCGGCGCCTGCGGCCGCGTCGAGCGCGGTTCGCTGTTCCAGGCCAAGGGATCGGCCTACCGGCTCGAGGACCTGCTGCGCACCGATATCGCCACCGAACCACTGGCCGACGGTGTGTACGTCACCTTGCGCCTCACCTCGGCGATGTACCACCGCTTCCACGCGCCGCACGACCTGGTGGTCGAGCAGGTCAACTACATCAGCGGCGATGCCTTCAATGTCAATCCGGCCGCGTTGGCAAGATTGCCTGGTCTCTTTTGTCGCAACGAACGCGCCGTGCTGCGCGCCACGCTGAGCCGCAGCGGGCACCGCGTCGCGCTGGTGCCGGTGGCGGCGGTGCTGGTGGCCAGCATCCGCCTGCATTGCATCGATGTGCTGTTGCACCTGCGCCACCGCGGCGTCCACGAGTGGCGCTGCAGCGCCCCTGCGCGCAAGGGCGAGGAGATGGGCTGGTTCGAGCACGGCTCCACCATCATCGTCTTCGCACCAATCGGTTTTGCATTGGCGGAAGGCATCGAGGCGGGCAAGCGCCTGCGCATGGGCGAGGCCTTGATGCGCCTGCCCGCTTAAGCGGGCCGTCACGAATCTGGCACGCGGGCATCACGGCTTCGTCATCTGATGCGCCGAGCATCGGCACCCGATGACGCCGAAGATCGATCTCGTCTACTTCAACGCCGGAGGCGGGCACCGCGCCGCCGCGCTCGCGCTCAGGTCGGCCATCTTCGCGCAAGGCTGGCCTTGGGAAGTGCGGCTGGTCAATCTGGCCGAGGTGCTCGATCCCGAAGACAGCTTTCGCCGCGCCACCGGGATTGGGCCTGAGGACATCTACAACTTCCGCCTCGCGCGCGGTTGGACGCTGGGTTTGGCGCAGGAACTGCGTGTGTTGCAGGCCGCAATCCGCATCGCGCACGCGCCGTTGACGCGACGCCTCCAGCAGCATTGGGCAGCCACGTCGCCCGACCTCGTCGTCTCGTTGATCCCCAATTTCAACCGCGCGCTGTACGAGTCACTCGCTTTGGCCCGCCCTGGCGTGCCCTACGTGACGGTGCTCACCGACCTTGCGGACCTGCCCCCCCGCTTCTGGATCGAGCCCGGGCAGCAGCAGCACCTGGTGTGCGGCACTGACGAGGCGGTGGGCCAGGCCGAAGCGGCCGGCTACGACAGACAGCGCATCTGGCGCGTCTCCGGCATGCTGTTGCGCCAGGCCTTCCACGACAGCGCCGTGGTCGACAAAGCGGCGCTGCGCTTGGCGCTTGGCCTGCAGCCCGCCGCGCCCACCGCCGTGGTCATGTTCGGCGGTTATGGCTCCACGCAGATGCTGGACATCGCGCGCGTCTTGCCCCGGGTTCAACTGGTGCTGATGTGTGGCCGCCATGCGCGCCTGGCCGAGCGCCTGCGTGCCATACCCGGCCCCGGCGGCCAGCGCGTGGTGGTGGAGTTCACCGAGGACGTGCCGCGCTACATGCACGCAGCCGACTTCTTCATCGGCAAACCTGGCCCAGGCTGCCTGAGCGAGGCGTTGCAACTCGGTCTGCCGGTCATCACCTTCGGCAACGCCTGGACGATGCCGCAGGAGCGCTTCAACGTGCGTTGGGTGCAGGAGCAGGGCGTGGGGCTGGCCGTGCGGTCTGCGCGCGATCTGCCGGCCGCCGTCGACGCACTGCTTGCGGGTTGGCCGCGCCATCGGCAACGCGTGTCGACCATGCGCAACCGCGCCAGCCTTGAAGTGCCGCAAATCCTCGCCCGCCTGCTGCACCGGTCGCAGGCTCTCGTGCATGACTTGCGCGCCTTGCGCTTTCCGCCGCCGAGCACCCAGATCCCACAGGAGGTACTGCAATGAAGATCAGCGTCATCGGCGCCGGCTATGTCGGCCTTGTCACCTCTGCTTGCCTGGCCGACATGGGCAACAGCGTCGTCTGTCTGGAGATCGACCCGGTCCGCCTGCGCGTGCTGCGCAACGGCGGCATGCCGATCCACGAGCCCGGGCTCGACGCTCTCGTGCGGCACAACGTGGCTGCGCGGCGGCTGGTGTTTACCGACGATGCGGCGCTGGCGGTCACGCACGGCACCTTGGTCTTCATCGCTGTCGGCACGCCAGCGGCCGAGGATGGTTCGGCCGATCTCGACCATGTGCTGAGCGCGGCCGCCACCATCGGCCGCCACATGGACGACTACAAGGTCGTGGTCGACAAGAGCACCGTGCCCGTGGGCACCGCCGACCGCGTGCGCGTAGCCGTCGCTCAACAGCTGCACACGCGCAACACGCTGGTGCCGTTTGCGGTGGTCTCCAACCCCGAGTTCCTGAAAGAGGGCGCCGCCATCGAGGACTTCATGCGGCCCGACCGCATCGTCGTCGGCAGCGACGACGAGCGAGCCACGCTGCTGATGCGGGCGCTCTACGCACCCTTCCTGCGCAACCGCGACCGCCTGATCAGCATGGACGTGCGCAGCGCCGAGCTCACCAAGTACGCAGCCAACGCGATGCTCGCAACGCGCATCAGCTTCATGAACGAGCTCTCGCACGTGGCCGAGCGCGTGGGCGCCGACATCGAGCAGGTGCGCCTGGGCCTGGGCAGCGATCCGCGCATCGGCACCCACTTCCTCTACGCCGGCTGCGGTTGGGGCGGCTCGTGCCTGCCCAAGGACGTGAAGGCGCTGCGTCGAACCGGGGCTGACCTGGGCGTGCCCATGCCCATCCTCGGCGCGGTGCAGGACATCAACGACCGTCAACGCCGCCTGCTGGTGGAGCGCGCGGTGCAACGGTTCGGGCCCTCGTTGCGTGGGCGCCGCTTCGCGCTCTGGGGTCTGGCCTTCAAGCCCGGCACCGACGACCTGCGCGAGGCACCGAGCCTGGAGATCATCGAAGCCTTGCTTCAAGAAGGCGCCCAGGTGCGTGCCTACGACCCCCAGGTCGGTGCAGACCCGACGCGCCTGCTCACGCGCCGTGAAGGCTTCAGCTTCGCCACCGACCCCCTTGATGCGGCTGTCGGCGCCGATGCACTGATGGTCGTGACCGAGTGGCGCGAGTTCCGCAGCCCCGACTTCGAGGCGCTGCGCAGCGCCCTGCGGGAACCCGTGATCTTCGACGGGCGCAACATCTTCGATCCGCAGCAGATGGCCGAGCTCGGCTTCGAGTACCACGGCATCGGGCGCGGCGCGTTGGTGCACACGGCGGCGCGCGCAGCGACACATGCTGCGGCGCGCGCAGCGACACATGCAGCGACTCATGCAGCAACTCATGCACCGACTCAGATGGCCGAGCCGGGGAAGGGCACCGCGCCGGTGCTTGTGCCAGTCTCGGCCATCGCGGCCTAGTCCTGCAGGCCTAGGGGCACCGCCGCCGTGCGAGCGCCGACCCTTCCCCGCAGGCCAAGGCGTGTGGCCTGGCAGGCTGCGTCCGTCTTGGCCCTGCTGGGCGTCTGGCCCCAGCCTGTCCCGGCGCAAGATGCCGAGCGCGGCGCGGCGCTGTACCGCGCCTTGCCCAGCGCACCAAGCGTCGGTTCGTGCATCTCTTGCCACGGCGAGCCGCTCAACAACCGCAACAGCGTGCTGCGCGGCGCGGTGGGCGGTGCACTCATCTCGCGCACCATCGCCGCGGTCGGTGCGATGGGCTACCTGCGTCAATACCTGAGCGAAGGCGACCTGGCCGATATCGCGGCCTACCTGGCGACGGTGGTGCCCCCGGTGGCACTCGAGGAATTGCCGGAACCCTGGCCCACCGTGGACGACTTCGGCGCGCAGGCCGTGGGCACGATGGCCGCCGAACGCGCGGTGTGGATCCGCAATCTGCAGCCACGCAATCACATCGCCATCGGCAGTGTGGTCTCGAGTGATGCGGTGGCCTTTCCGGTGCAGCATGAATGCCCGCTCAGCCTGCCTCCGTTGGGCCAGTGCCGCGTGCGCGTCTGGTTTGCACCCCAAGCGCTGGGGCCCGCCGAGGCGCGTTTCGATATCCTGGCACCGGGTGGCCAGGTGTTGCGCAGCGGCCGGCTGCTCGGCACGGGCAGCTCGCAACAACCACCCACGCTCGCCTGGTCACCGAACACGGCGCTCATCGACTTCGGCCGCGTTGAAGTGGGCCGCAGCGCCGAGGCCCGCGTGCAGCTGCACAACCCAGGCAGCACGGCCGTGCAGTTGCAGCGGCTGCGCACGACGGGACCGCAAGCGCTGAGATTTGTGGTGACCGCCGAGTGCGCCAACACGGGGCGGCTGGAAGCCGGCGCTCGGTGCGACGTGACCATCACCCACACACCGCGCGCGGCAGAGCGCGCCGAGAGCTGGGTGGAGTTGGCCTCGGACGCCAGCAATGCGCCGCTGTTGCGGGTGCAGGCGATCGGTGTCGCGGCCGCTGCGGCGCAGCCGCCAGCATCCAGCCCGACCGCCGAGCCGTCCACGTCGCCTGGTGGCGGAGCTCTCTCGCCGGGCTGGCTGCTGGCGTTGTTGGCCGCCGCGCTGTGCCTGCGCCGCACGGCGCCCAAGGATTAGACCGCCATACTCTCGGCGGAGGCCGGGCCCATCGACCTGCGCAGCAGTTCGCGATACGAGTCGATGCGCAACCCGCAGCCTTCGGGCACTGCGCCGTAGCCGCGGCTGAACCACAGGTGGGAGGTGCCGGCCGCGCGCGCGCAATCGGCGTCCACAGCGCTGTCGCCGACAAGAAGCGCTTCACCCAACCGGCCCCCCAGCCGCGCCACGGCAAACTGCAGCGGCGCGGAGTGCGGCTTACGTTCGCTGCAGGTATCGGCGCCAACGATCACCGCAAAGTGCCGGTGCAGGCCGAATGCGGCCAGCAGCTCCTCGGCGTGGCGCTGCGGCTTGTTGCTGCAGATCGCCATCGGTTCGCCGCGCGCGGACAGGTAGGCCAGCAACTCGGGAACGCCATCGTAGGGTGTGGAGCGCAGTGCCAGGCCCGCCGCATAGTGGCGGCGGTAGCGCACGAGCAGCGGTACCTGCGCCTCCTGCGGCACGCGAAGATAGGTGCACGCCGCAGCCACGCTGCCTTCGAGGCCGGCGTGCAGCGAAGCCCGTACGAGCGTCTCGGGAACGGATCGAAGTCCCATCTCGCGCAAGGCCTGGTTCAAGGCTGCGGCCAAGTCGGGCAGGGTGTGGATGAGCGTGCCGTCGAGGTCGAAGACACGCACGCGGCGCGACCAGAAGAGGCTGTTCGCAATCATGGGTGCTCCTGCGGGGCCGGTTCACAACACAAAACGCGCCGAGCGGTCGGCATAGTCGTGCAAGTGCACGAGCGTGCTGTCGGCATCGGCCAGTACCACCGCATACTGCGGTGGCTCCTGGCTGCCCGGCACGCGCGCCGAATCGCCCAGGTGCAGTGCTACCTGGTGGTTGGTGCCACGCAACGTGGAGACCGGAATGCCCCACCAGCTCCCCGCCAACGGCCGATGCAGGTGGCCGAAGAACAGATGACGCAGGCGCCCGCGGTGCGATGCCAGCACTTCGCGCAGCCGGTCGCTGTCGCGCAGCGCGATGCGGTCCATAGCACCGATGCCCACCGCGAAGGGCGGGTGGTGCAGGTACAGATGCACGGGTTGCGGGTCGCCACGCGCCAGCTCGTCGGCGAGCCAACGCGCGCGGCGCTCGCAGAACACACCCCACGACACTTCGGGCTCGTTGGTATCGAGCGCCACATGGCGCAGCCCGCCGGCGTCGAAGGCGTACTGCACGAAGCCGTTCCCGTCGACCTGCGTATCGGCGGCAAAGACTTGCAGGAATCGCCGGCGGTGGTCGTGGTTGCCCACCAGCAGGTGCACGCGCATCGGCAGCGGCGAGAGCACCTCGCGCAACGCAGCGTAGGCCTCGGTCTCGCCCCAATGAGCGAGATCGCCGGTGACGATGACGAAGGCCGCATCGCTGTGCTCGGCCTGGATGCTCGTCACGGCCTGCTGCAGGCGCCACATCGGGTCGGTTCCGTAGAGTGCGCGGCCGGGGTGCACCAGGTGCGGGTCGGTGAGGTGGATGAGTTTCAGCATGGGCAAACGCTCGCAGTTGCGCGCCTTACGGCTTCAGGCGGCCTTCCTGGCCGGAATCATGCCCTGCACATCGACCATCATCTTGGCCAGCACCGCATCTGGCGCATCGCGTCGGGCCACCACCGTCTGCAGGTGGTCGTTGATGACGTCGGTGATGCGAAGAGCGTTCTGGCCCGGGAAGGCATACCAGCCCGTGATCACGTCCTGCTGCTGGATCGACACCTGGTGGTTCGGGTTGGCGGCGTAGAAGTCGGCCAGCATGTCCTTTCGTTGCGACGGGATCGTGCTCGCCGGCATGTAGCCCGTGGCCTTGACCATCATCGTTCCGCCCAAGGGGCCGCAGGCGAACTTGATGAAGTCCCAAGCCGCCTTCTGTTTGGCGCCGTCCTTGGTGAACATCATCGCCACGTTGCCGCCGGCGGGCAGGCGCGCATTGGCCGCGGAGAGCGGATAGCGAGCGCACTTCAGCGGAAAGCGTCCGCCGATCTCGCGGTTGAAGCGGCCGAGCTGCGCCGTGCTCTGCATCGTGATGCCGGTGCGGCCGGCGAAGAAGTCCTGGAAGTTGGTCTCGGGCCGGATGTCGGGCATCTTGCCGTCGTCAACCATGCGGCGCAGCGTGCGCAGCGCCATCTGGCCGGGCGCTTCACCGAAGGCGACGCGGCTCTCGTCGGCATTGAGCATGCTGCCGCCATGGCTGAAAACGAGGCCTTGCCACGACCAGTTGCCGGTGATGGTCCAGTCGAAGAAGAGGCCGGTGCGCGTCTTGGCCGGATCGTGGATCGCAGCGGCCAGCCGGATGACCTCGTCCCAGCTCCGCGGCAGCTTGTCCGGGTCGCCGCCGGCCTCCTTCACGAGCTGGTTGTTGAAATAGAGGATGGGTGTGGAGAGCGCAAAGCCGATGCCCGTCTGGGCCGTGCCGACCTGGCCCAGCGAGAGCAGTGAAGGCGAGAAGCCGAGCTCCCTGGTCTGCGCATCGGCCTGCATGAACGGCTTCAGGTCCACCGGGATGCTGCGCTCGGCCAGGGTGCGTTGCCGGTTCAGGCCGTGGAAGGCGACATCGGGCAGGGTGTTGGTGATGGCGTCGCGCAGGTTGCGCTGCATGATCTGCTCGTAACCCTCCTCGGGTGCACGCAGTGTGAGCTTCACGTTCGGATGCTGGACCATGAATTCGCGCGCCACGGCCTCCATCAAGTCCTTGAACAGCACGGGGATCGAGTAAGACACGCTCAACTCGACCGCACTGCCCTGGCCGCGCGCGAGGGCCGGTACGGCGAGCGTGGCGATGGCAGCGGCGCCTTGCTGAACGAAGCGGCGGCGGTGGGTCTTGGACATGGTTGTGCACTCCAGGGGTTGCGGTGGTCGAAAGGCAAGGCCGTTCACTTGATGGCCGTCATGGTCACGCCGTCGATGAACCAGCGTTGCGCGAACAGAAAGGCGATCACCAGCGGCGCGGTGATCACGGTGGCCGCGGCCATCAGCGGCCCGTGGTTCGTGCCAGCCTCGGCGTTGTTGAAGAAGACGACGCCGAGCGGCGGCGTGGCCAGCGTCTCGGTCTGGATGACGAGCAGCGGCCAGAAGAAGTCGTTCCAGTTCCACACCAGGCTCAGCAGGCCAAAGGCCACCAGTGCCGGCAGGGCGGTGGGCAGCATCACGCGCCAGACGATGCCGAGCTCGCTCATGCCATCCAACCGCGCGGCGTGCAGCAGGTCGTCGGGCACGGTCTTGAAGAACTGGCGCATCAGGAAGATGCCGAAGACCGAGATCGTGGAGGGCAGGATCAGCGCCGCATAGCTGTCCAGCAGCTTCAAGTGCCACAGGCCGATATAGAGCGGGATCGCCGGCACCTGTGGCGGCACCAGCAGCGCCAGCAACACGAATACGAAGGTCGTCTCGCGCCCGCGCCAGCGCAGCTTGGCCAGCGCGTAAGCGCAGGGCAGGGCGAACAACGCCTGCGCGGCGAAGATGCAGGCGGTGACGAAAACGCCGTTGAACAGGAAGCGGCCCAGCGGCTGCTTGTCGAATGCGAGCCGGTAGTTCTCCAAGGCGTGCCACTGTTCGGGCAGCAAACGAAACTCGGGCGCAAAGATCTCGCCTGGCGGCTTCAAGCTGATGGAGACCATCAGCACGAAGGGCAGCACCATCACGAGCGCTCCCGCGGCCAGCAGCACGTGCCGCAGCACACGAAATGCCAGCGAGCGGCGGTGGGTCAGGATCGCCATCGCTTCACCCGTAGTGCGCGCGCTTGTCCAGCAACTGCGTCTGCGCCCAGGTGAGCAGCAGCACGAAGGTGAGAAAGATGCAGGTCAGCGCCGCCGCGTAGGCACTGCGCAGGAAGGAGAAACCTTCCTGGACCATCTGGTACAGCAGTACCGAGGTGGCCTTGTTCGGCCCCCCGTCGGTGAGCACGGCGACCGTGTCGAAGACCTGGAACGAGCGGATCGCGGTGATGGTGACCACGAATACCAGCGCCGGCCCGAGCATCGGCCAGGTGACGCGGCGAAAGCGCTCCCAGGCGCTGTCCGCACCGTCGATGGCGGCGGCTTCGTACAGATCCCGCGGGATCGCCTTCAGCCCGGCGAGGAAGAGCACCATGTTCAGGCCCACCGCCTGCCAGATACCGATGACGCCCAGTGCGTAGAGCGCCGTATCGGGGTTCTTCAACCAGTCCGTGGTGGGCAGGCCGAGGAAACCGAATGCCTTGTTCACCAGGCCTACCGTGGGGTGGAAGGCAAACTGGAACACGAGCGCCATCGCCAGCAGCGTGGACATCACGGGCAGGAAGAAGAGCGCGCGGTACAGACCCTTGCCCTGCGTGCCGGCCTCGATGAGCAGCGCCACCGCCAGGCCGAGGAACACCGAGGTGGGCACCGTGAAGGCGACGTAGGCCAGCGTGTTGCGCAGGCTCAACCAGAACACGCGGTCGCGCCAGAGTTCCTCGTAGTTGGCGAGTGCAACCCACTGCAGGGTCGGCGCGCCGAAAGTCCAGTCGGTGAGCGAGAGCACGATCACCGCCACTGCGGGACCGAGCAGCATCAGCCACATCAGCACCACGGCCGGCCCGGCGAGCAGCCAGGCAGCCGCTTGCTCGGCCCGCGCGCCGGGGTGCAGCCGGTGCGCCACGCCGGGCGGTGGCAGCGCAAGGGCCTCAGACATGCTCGGCGTTTGCCGCTTCGGCGTTGAAGCGCCACTGGCCGAGCCAGCGCACACCGCGCAGGCGCTGGCCGGCATCGTCAAAGGCCAGCACGCGGCGCGTCACCAAGGCCACATGGGCACCCATGGTCAGGCCGCGTGCGCGTGCGGGGTCGACCTTGGCCACGAGCGCCTCCTGCTGGCTGGGCACCTTGACATGCAGCAGGGTCTCGGCGCCCAGCAGTTCCTGGTGCGCGAGCTGGCCGTGCACCGCGCCCTCACCCGGCAGGGCGGGCGCGTCAATATCACGCACTGCCAGCCACTCCGGCCGCACGGCCAGCTGCAAGGAAGGCACCGGTGTGCCGTCGTCAGCTGTCACACTCAGGGGCCAGACCTGTGTGCCCACGTGCAACAGGCCGTCTCGATTTCCGGCGCGCAGCACGTTGATCTTCGGTGTGCCGATGAACTCGGCGACTCTGAGTTCCGCCGGGTCGTCGTAGATCTCCTGCGGCGTGGCGAGCTGTAGCACGCGGCCGTCCATCATCAGCGCGACGCGGTCGGACATCGTCATCGCCTCCACCTGATCGTGCGTGACATAGACGAAGGTGGCGCCCAGGCTGCGATGCAACTGCGCAATCTCGCTGCGCGTGGCCACGCGCAGCTTGGCGTCGAGGTTGGACAACGGCTCGTCCATCAGGAAGACCTTGGGCTCGCGCACCATCGCGCGGCCCAGCGCCACGCGCTGCCTTTGCCCACCGGAGAGCTGCGCCGGGCGCCGCGCCAGGAGCGGCGTGAGCCCAAGCGGCTGTGCGGCGGCCAACACGCGCTCGTCGATCGCGCGCCGCGCTGCCGCCGCGCCCGGCCACCAGCGGCCCAAGAGCGGCAGCCGCTGCCCGCGCGAGAGCCGGCGCATCGCCAGCGGCAGCGCCAGGTTCTCGCGCACCGTCATGTAGGGATAGAGCGCGTAGCTCTGGAACACCATGGCCACGTCGCGCTGCTTGGGTGGCAGCGAGTCGACCGGCTCGCCGCCGATGTGCACGCTGCCGGCATCGGCGTGGTCCAGCCCCGCCACGATGCGCAGCAGCGTCGTCTTGCCGCAGCCCGAAGGCCCCACGAGCGTGAGGAACTCGCCATCGCGGATGGCCAGGCTCACGTCGCGCAGCACTGGCGTGGCCCCGAAGGACTTGCTCAGCTGCGTGATCGTGAGCGAGGCCATCGCACTGTGGCTCCGGGACGATCGAGTCCGGCTGCCGGCTCGGTTAGGCTCAGGCTGCGCTCAGGTTCCCACGCGCCCGCCGTCGTTCTTGGTGATCATCACCGTCGCCGAACGCGGCCGCGCGGTGGCGCCGCCCACGCCGAAGCCGGCGTTGCCCGGCCAGTGGCTGGTGAACTTGGTCGGGTCGCCGATCACGGAGAAGGGCGTCTCTTCGCCCGGGTGCTGCACGTTGACGAAGAGCGTCTTGCCGTCGGGCGTTTCGCACAGGCCGGTGATCTCCTGGTCCACCGGGCCGACGAGGAAGCGCTTGAGCGTGGTCGTGCTCTGCTTCTTGCCCATGCGCGTGACGACCGTGCCGCTGGCGCCGTAGTCCAGCGTCACGGGGCCACCGTCGCCCACGGCGCCGGGCACGGCGGCGAGCATCATGCAGTTGGTGACGTCGGTGTAGGCGCCGTCGTCGGTCTGCACCCACAGCAAACCGGTGGAGGGCGTGTAGACCAGGCCGTCGGGGCTCGAGAGGTCGTTGCTGGTATCCAGGCCCGACAGGTTGATGACGTTGCTGGGCGCGCCGGCTTCGGCGCCGAAGAGGTAGATGTCCCAGGTGAAGGCGACAGCGCCCGGCTCGCCGCCGTCTTCCTTGATGCGGATAATGTGGCCGTTGGGGTTGCCGCTTTGCACCGTGGCCGCGCCGCGGATGTCGGTGTAGACACGCGGGTTGGCGGCATCGGGGTTGAGCTGCGAGCCGGTCACCGCGCCCAGGCGCCGGTTGCTGTTGTTGGTGAGGGTGAAATAGACCTCGCCCACGCCAGTGGTGGTGCACCACTCGGGGCGGTCCATCTTGGTGGCACCCACCGCATCACCGGCGATGCGGGCGTGCATCAGCACGTCGCCCTGGTCGGCGAAGGCGTAGGCGGCATAGCCCGCGATGGCGGGGTTGGTGATGCTGAGCTCGACCCACGCGCCGGTGCCGTCGGCATTGAACTTGGCGGCATAGAGCTTGCCGCTGTCGAGGTACTTGTCGCCGGTGGCCACGCGGTTGGCAGCGGTGGCGTCGGCGGCGACCCAGTTCTGCGCGGAGACGAACTTGAAGATGTATTCGTTGCGGGAGTCGTCGCCCAGGTAGACGGCCAATGGCTTGCCGACGGCAGGCTTGCCGAAGGTGGCGTTCTCGTGCGCCATGCGGCCGAGGCCTGTGCGCTTCTTGATCACCGAGGTGGCGCTGTAGGGGTCGATCTCGGTCATGTAGCCCTGGGCATTGATCTCGTGGCGGTAGTCGTCGCTGCCGTCAGTGGAAGTACCGATGACGCTCGTATTCCAGCGCGCGTACTTGTCGTCAGCGCCCGAGGTCTCCCAGCCGTAGCGGCTGGCCGCCGCGGCGGTGGCGGTGACGCTGCGGCCATAGCGCGCGAGGGCAAAGTTGGCCTTGGCCGTGCGCAGCGCCTGGTCGTTGGCGGCGCGCAGGTAGTAGCCGACCCAGTTTTCTTCACCGGTGAGCAGCGTGCCCCAGGGCGTCTTGCCGGTGCCGCAGTTGTTGAGCGTGCCGCGCGTGGCAGCACCGGTAGTGGAAAACTTCGTCACCATCAGCGGATGGCCGCGCACGGGGCCCGAGATCTCTATCGGCGTGCTGCCAGTGATGCGGCGGTTGAAGGCCGAGTTCTGCACCACGGCGAACTTGCCTGCGGTCTTGGCCACCTCGACGATGCTGACGCCATGGCAATCGACTTCGATGTCGGTCTCGGCCGCGGGGCGCGGGCTGGGTGAGGGGCCGTTGCGGTGCAGGAAGAGCTGGTTGATGTATTCGTGGTTGATGCCCAGCAGCGCGCGGTCGCTGGCGTTGGCGTCTGGCGCGCCGGCGGCGGAGAGGCCGAAGTACTCCATGCCGTCGTGGTTGTCGCCGCTGCGCTTGTCGTAGCCGGCGTCGGTGCCGTCGTTCCTGGCCGCTGCGGTGCCGGCGGCAATGGTGTCGCCGACGGCGAAGATGGCTGCGGCGGTATAGCCCGCAGGCACGGTGAACTTGTCTTCGAGCGACTTGGCCACGGCGGCAAAGCCGAGCAGGGTTTCCGGCGGCGCCGCAGGCGGCGGGGCGGGAACGGGATCGTCGCTACCGCCTCCGCAGGCGGTCACGCCGGTGCCCGCCAGCAGCGCCGCCGCGACGCTGCCGAAGCTGCCGCGCAGCAGGCTGCGGCGGCTCAGGCGTGCGGCGACCACCGAATCGAACGTCGGGTTGGACGAGCTGTTGGAGTCTTCGTCGTTGAAATCCTGCGCGTTCAGGCTAGGCAGGTCGTGAGGCTTGTTCATGCTGGCTCGGCTCCGTTCTGGTTGGGTAGGGATCAACCGGCAGAGTGTTCGGGCGTCATATGAACGTGGCGTGTCGGCACGATGGCAGCGGCATGACAGGCCGACGTTTGCCGGGCCCTCGGATTGCTTGACCGCCTCATGTCACGGGAAGGCACGATGGGCAGGCTGGCCCAGTCACGCCGCCGTCACCAGCGCGTCACGACGGACAGCGAAGCTCTTGCCCGTCGGACCCATTGGGGCGCTCAGGCGCCCTCCCGCAGCCGCCACACACGGGGATCTTCATGTTGTTCTTCAAGCGCGCACTCCTTGCCGCCCTCCTGGCCTTGACCGGGATTTCGGGCGCACAAGCTACCGACAACAAGGCCAAACCGGTCCGCATCAAGATCGTCGCGTTCAATGACTACCACGGCAACCTCGAGTCGCCAGGCTCGTTCGGCGCGAACACGCTGGTGCCGGCCGCGCAGCGTCCGGACGTAGGCGGCGCGGAGTACCTGGCCGCCTACGTGGCACGCATGAAGGCGGCCAACCGCAACACCGTGGTGGTGGGTGCAGGTGACTTCATCGGCGCCACGCCCCTGATCTCGGCACTCTTCTTCGACGAGCCCGCCGTGGAGACCCTGAACCACATCGGCGTGGACTTCATCGGTGTCGGCAACCACGAGTTCGACAAGGGCAAGGACGAGTTGAAGCGCCTGCAGCGCGGCGGCTGCAAGTTCACCGATGGCGTGCCCGACCCGAACAGCTGCAAGGGCTTCGGCTCCTCCGCACCCGGCATGTTCGACGGTGCCAGGTACCGCTGGCTTTCGGCCAACGTCATCGACACCACCACCGGACTGCCGCTCCTGCTGCCCATCGGAATCAAGTCGTTCGAGGGCACACAGATGGCCTTCATCGGCCTCACCCTCAAGGGCACGCCGGGCATCGTCACGCCCACGGGCGTGGCCGGCTTGCGTTTCGAGGACGAGGCGGCAACGGTGAACGCCATCGCCCCCTATCTGCGCCGCTTCGGCATCGATGCCATCGTCGTGCTGGTGCACCAGGGCGCGTTCCAGAACGTGGTGAGTGGACAGACCAACCAGCCCATCACCTCCGACATCAACGGCTGCACGGGTGACCTGCGCAACGTCGACGGCACCGACTCGGAGATCCGCAAGATCGTCAAGCAACTCGACGACGCGGTGGATCTCGTGATCAGCGCGCATACGCACGCGGCTTACAACTGCTCGGCGACGACGAAGGATGTGCGCGGCACCTCCCTCACCGACGCCGTGATCACGGAACGTCCGACGGGCATACCCAACAAGACAGGGCGTCTGATCCCAGTGACCAGCGCCAGCGCCTTCGGCCGCGTCGTCACCGAAATCGACCTCGAGATAGCCCCCACGCCGCGCCGCCTGTTTGGCGTGCGCAAGGTGCTGTCGGTGAGCCCGAAGAACGTGCTCGTCGCGCGCAACAACAAGGTCGACGCGGCAGACCCCGCGATCGCCGCCATCGAGGCGCAGATTGCCCAGAACCCGCAAGTCAGGAACATCGTCGCGCAGTACAAGACAGCCGTGTCGCCGCTGGCCAATGCGGTGATCGCCAGCATCACGGCGCCGATGAGCAACGCGGCCAACGCGGCGGGCGAGATGGAAGCCGGCGCACTGATTGCCGATGCACAGCTCCAGGCCACGCAGCCGGCGACTCTCGGCGGCGCGCAGATCGCCTTCATGAACGCCGGCGGTGTGCGCAGCCCGGGCTTCGTGGCGCCCACCGGCGGCACCTACCCTTACTCGGTGACCTACGGCAACGCCTTCACGGTGCAGCCCTTCGGCAACAGCCTGGTGACGATGACGCTGACGCAGCAACAGATCAAGGATCTGCTGGAGCAGCAGTTCAGCGGCTGCCAGGGCCAGACGGCCAACCGCATCATGCAGGTCTCGGCCAGCCTCGCCTACACCTGGAACAACGCCGGCACCTGCGGCACGCGCATCTCGCAGGTGAGCTTCACGCCGATGGATGTGGCCGGCGGCCTGCCGGTGGCGAGCGGCCCGACCGAGAATCTGGTCATCAACGGTGCGGTGCAGAACCCAGGCAAGACCTACCGCGTCACGGTCAACAATTTCATGGCCACAGGTGGTGACGCCTTCACCGTGTTGCTCGGCGGTACAAACACTCTGGGCGGTGCGCAGGATATCGACGCGCTGGTGGCCTACCTGGCGGCGTTCAAGGCACCTGCTGCGGCTTACGACCCAACCAACGCGGCGCTGCGCAAGCCGCGCATCACGCGCTTGAATTGACTGCGCCAGATTTCCCCACCTGCGGCCCGGCCGATTCCCTTCCCTTCGATCGCGTTGCCACGCGCCGGTGCCGCAGGCGCTTTCTTGTCCGCGCGTCGCAGCTTTCGTTGCACAGCGCGGCTTCGTTGGCCGCCGCGCCGCTGGTCGGTCTGGGCGCCTTGCTGGCTCCGGGCGCGTTGAGCGCGCTGCACGCAGGCGAGGCGCCGGCCTTCAGTGAAGAGGCGCGCCGTCGCCTGTTCGGCAGGCAGCAAGGCGTGTCGGAACAGTCGGAGCAGGCTCGCCGGCTCCTGCTTGACGAGGCCGAACATCAACTCGCCACCGGCCGTGCCGAAGCCGCGCTGGAGACTCTGGAACGCGCTGCGTTGACGCGCCACGACGCCGATACTGAGCTGCGCATCGTGCGCGCCCACATGGCGCTCGGTCAGTACCGCCGCGCCCTGACCTTTGCCGCGCATACCGCCGGTGCGCACCGCGAGCAACGCGCCGGTGTGGCGCTCTACGCCTGGCTGCTGCACATTGGTGGGCAGGAGGTGGTGGCTCGACGCCTGCTGACGGACGCACTGCGCGACGCGCCCGGCGACGCACTGCTTGCATACACCGGGGATCAGATGGCGAGCGCGTGGCCGCTTGCCGGCCAGCCGTTGCGGCAGCTGCCCTGGCAGGCTGCGCCCGCGGTGTTCGGCGCCACAGAAGAGGATGTCGCTCCAGCAGGGGCGGCCGTGGTGGGCAGCGCAATGTTGTTGAACCATGGGCGCCAAGCCGTGCTCGCCCAGGCGCCTGCGGGCGGACAACTGGCCGCTCATCACGACACGCGGACTTGGCTGCGCAACGGCCTCGGGCGGACGGTGGCCGTCATCGGGAAGCGACCCCTGCGTGTGCCCGGCCTGCAACTGCTCGAGCTGCGCGAACGTTTGGCGTCACCGGGCTGGCTGACCGCAGCGCGCGAACCTTTCGCCGGCAGCCCGGGCCTCATGGTGGAGTACGCGCCGGATGTGCTGGGCCACGCCGCCTGGCCGGTGCTGCGCCAAGGATTCTTCGTCGGTTTGGTGGGGACACGAACGCCGCGCCCACTCGGCCTCGATGCGCCGCGCGGGCCACGCGGCGGGCCCGTCTTCAACGCCTCCGGGCGGCTGGTTGGCGTGGCTGGCGGCTCAGCCAAAGGCGACCTCCTGATCGGCCTGTCGCAATTGCGCGAACTGCTCGACGCTGATGCCCTGCCCGAAGCGACTGCTGTTCCCGACACCCCAAGCGCGCAGGGCGGGGTGGGGCTCAACAGCAACCCGGAGCTCGCCTACGAGGTGGCCTTGCGCGGCGCACTGCAGGTTTTGGCTGCCGGCGGCAAGGATTGAGCGTGCGGACGCTTCGTTGGCCATCCCCCCACATTCGAGTACCGCGGATTCGCGCTTCATTGTCTTGTCACCTCGCGCCACGACAGTGCAGCCTCATGGTGCAGCGGCGGCCCTCGCGGGGCGTGGTGGAGGCAGGGCAATGGTGGCCAATCCGTTGAACGTCAGGGAATGCAGGGACCGGGTGGCGACAGTGGCGACGGTGGTGCTGGTGGTGCTGGTGGCCGCGGTGGCCGCGGTGGCGGTACTGGCTGCGCGCGTCGTGCAAATGCCAGGGGCGAGGATTGTTCCCGGCTCTTGTGGAGCCAATGCCTCGGCCACCGAGCCTTGCCGCGCCGGGGGCTTGGGCCGGTAGGCCGGATGGGTGCCACCACGATTGAGTCTTTGTCGATCAGGCCGACTCCAGGCGGCACGCGCCGCGCCGCGCGCTATTCTTCGGTCCATGCCAGATGCCGCCGACGGTGCCCCTTGAACGACGGCCAATCGATCGCCGCCATCGACCTCGGCTCCAACAGCTTCCGGCTCGAGATTGGCCGTGTCGCGCATGGCCAGGTCGAACGGGTGGAGTACCTGAAGGAGACGGTGCGGCTGGGCGCTGGGCTGGACAACGAATCGCGCCTGAGCCAGGCCGCGATGCAGCGCGGCTGGGATTGCCTGGCGCGCTTTGCCGAGCGTGTGCGCGGCTTTGCGCCGCAGCAGGTGCGCGCGGTGGCCACGCAGACCTTTCGCGAGGCGAGCAACCGTGCCGAGTTCCTGTTGCCCGCGCATCGCGTGCTCGGCTTTCCGATCGAGGTGATCTCGGGGCGCGAGGAAGGGCGGCTCATCTACAGCGGCGTGGCCCATCTGTTGCCCGAGGCCGACGAGCGGCGCCTGGTGGTCGATATCGGCGGACGTTCCACCGAGCTCGTGCTCGGTCGTGGTTATGTGCCACGCAAGGTGGAGTCGTACCCCGTCGGCTCGGTGAATCTGTCGATGCGTTTCTTTCCCGACGGACGTCTGAGCCGCGCCACGCTCGACGCCGCGATGCTGGCCGCGCAGGCCGTGCTGGAGGACGCGCTCGGCTTTCTGGCCGAGAAGAGCTGGGACATGGCCTATGGCTCGTCGGGCACTGTAGGCGCCATCGCCGACGTCCTGGCCGCCAACGGCATGGGCGAGCGGGTCATCACCGCCACCGGTCTGGACTGGCTGACCGAGCAGCTGGCGCGCGCCGGGCATGTGGACAAGGTGCGCCTGGCGGGTCTGAAGGACGATCGGCGCCTCGTCGTCGGCGGCGGCGTCTCGACCTTGCGCGCCGTCTTCGCACTCGTGGGCCTGGAGACCATGCACGACGCGCGCGGGGCGCTGCGCCATGGCGTGCTCTACGAGATGCTCGACCGCCAAGTGGCCACGCCCGACGTGCGCGATCGCACGGTGCAGCGGCTGCAACAGAAGTTCGGCGCCGATGCCGAGCAGGCCGCTCGAGTGCGCGACGCGGCGCTGCTGTTCTTTGCCCAGTTGCACTCGCGGCGCGACCGGCCCACGCAGCAACTGGCGCGCAAGCTCGGCTGGGCCGCGGACGTGCACGAGATCGGCCGCGCCGTGGCACACGCGGATTACAACCGCCACGGCGCATACATCCTCGAACATTCCGACGGCGCGGGCTTTGCGTTGCACCAACTGCAGCGGCTGGGCGTGCTGCTGCTCGGGCAGCGCGGCGGCCTGCGCAAGACGGCGCAGTGGCTGGACGAGGCGGAGTTGTGCGACCAACTCTTGTGCCTGCGCCTGGCGGTGCTGCTGTGCCACGCGCGGCAGGCGCCCAGCCTCGAGGGCCTGAAGCTCACGCGCCGCGGCGGCGGATACGCCTTCGAGGTCGAGAGCGCATGGGCCACGCACCACCCACGCTCTATGGTGCTGCTGGAAGAAGAAGCCGCGCACTGGCGGCGCGTGGACCGCCTGTTCGAGCCCACGGTCGCCTGAACTGATGGCAGGCCGCCCGCACAATGTGGCCAGGTAGCCGAGCCGGCGAGAGGGGCACCGAGCGGTGAGGAAATCGACGCGTCACACAGCGAGCGCACCGGGCCATGGCCTAGGCGCATCGGCGCCAGGCGATTCAGCGGCGGCGCCGATGGAGATCGAGGTCAAATTGGCGCTCGACCCTTCCGCCGCCAGGGCGCTGCGTGGGCACCCGCTGCTGGCGCACTACCGACAGGGCGCGCCCACCACCCGCACGCTCGAGAACCGTTACCACGACACCCCTTCCCTTGATCTGCAACGCCAGGGGCTCGAGTTGCGCCTGCGGCGCATCGGCGCACGCCACCAGCAAACGCTGAAGGTGATTCAAGGCGGTGGCGGCGGCCTGCACCGCAAGCACGAGTGGGAAGTCGACCTGACCGGGCCGCGCCTGGATATCGCCGCACTCGCCGCCCTGCTGCCGCGCGATGCGGCACGCGTGACGCGGCTGCTGCGGGCCTATGCGGCGCGCGACGACCTCGACGTGCGCGTCACCACGCGCTACCGGCGCACCACCTGGTTGCTGCGATCGGCGCAGGGTGATGTGGTCGAAGCGGCGCTCGATCGCGGCGAAATCCTGGCCGCAGAGCGCGCGCTGCCCCTGTGCGAGCTAGAGCTGGAACTCAAGGCCGGGCAGCCGCGCGCGCTGTTCGAGCTGGCCAGCGCACTGCATGCCGATCTGACCGTGCACCCCGAGACGCGTGGCAAGGCCGAGCGCGGCTTCGCGTTGCTGCGTGGTCAACCCGAATCGCCTCGGCACGCGCGGCCGGTGCCGATTCACCGCGGCCTGACGCCGGCGCAGGCCCTACGCACCATCGTCGAGGAGTGCCTGGCCCAGGTGCAAGCCAATCAGCACGGCATCGCGGACTCGGCGGATGCCGAGTATGTGCACCAGGCGCGCGTGGGCCTGCGGCGCCTGCGCTCCGCGCTTGGCCTTTTCAAAGGCATCGCGAACCCGCCGGCCGAAGTGCTGGGAGCTCTGCGCTGGTCGGCCAGCGAGCTGGGGCATGCGCGCGATGCCGAGGTCCTGGTGCATGAGACGCTGCAGCGTATGCCCGTGCCGAGTTCGGCGGAGATCGACTGGCAGGCTCTGCTGGCGGCGGCCACGCGGGCCGCCGATCAGACCCGGCATCGGGCCTTGAGCGTGGTGCGCGATCCCCGCCATGCGGGGTGGCAACTGGCACTGATGGCCTGGGTGTGGAGCCTGGACGGGGCCGCGCCGGCCGAGGAGCCGCTCTCGGCCTTCAGCGCACGCCAACTGCGCCGCCTGAAGAAGCGCCTCGTCGCCTGGGGCAAGCGCTTGCCGGGCACCGATGCCGCCGATCGCCACGAAACCCGCATTGCGGCCAAAAAACTGCGCTACGCCACCGAGTTGCTGGGCGCGCTGCGGCCGCCGCGACCGAACGATGGCGGCCTGCGCGCGCTGGCCGCGCTGCAGCAGCAGCTGGGCTTGCTCAACGATGCGGAGGTGGCCGAGACGCTGCTTTCAGGTCTGGCGGCCGAGGCGCCGGCACTGCACGCCGCAACCCTCTATGCACAGGGCTGGCTCGCGGCCGACGCGCAGTGGCGTGTGCGGCGCCTGGGCAAGCTGTGGCAACAGGTGCGCGCGCAGCTCTGATCAACGCCTGCCGGCGAACCAGCCGTTGCGCGTGCCAATCGGGACAGCGGCGAGGGAATTGGGCTTCCCCATACCCCCCGCTCGCGCGGCAGGGGCTCCAAAGCTGCTCCTTTCATCGATCTGTCATCGCAGCGGCCTAGCCTCACGGGCACTTTCATCCTCGTCCCCAGGAGCCTGCACGTGCACTTCAGCCTTACCCTTGCCGCTGCCGTCATCGCCTTCGCCGCGGCCACCTCGTCCAGGGCGGCGCCCGAGTTCGTCAACGGCTTGGTCATTCCGGGCAGCGGGTTGGACGCCTCGGGCGGCACCGCAGTCAACGACGGGCGTCTCGGGTTCTTCTCCGACCTGTACTACGACGCCCAGCGCGACGAATGGTGGGCCCTCTCCGACCGCGGCCCTGGCGGCGGCACACTGCGTTACGAGACCCGCGTGCACCGCTTCAAACTCGATGTGGACCGCCACACGGGTGCGATCTCCAACTTCCAGGTGCTGAGGACGCTGATCTTCCGCAAAGGCGGCAGCTCCTTGGACGGCTTCGCGCCCGAAGTGGCCGGCGCACTCGGCCTGGCCTTCGACCCCGAGGGCATCGTCGTGCACCCGCTCACTGGGCACCTGCTCGTCTCGGACGAGTACGGACCGTCGCTGCTCGAATTCAACCGTGTCGGGCAGCTGGTGCGCCGCTACGAGGTGCCGGCCAACGTGCTGCCGCGCAACCCCACCACGGGCACCGTGAACCACGCCAGCGACCTAGGCAATACCGCGGGCAAGCGCACCAACCGCGGCTTCGAAGGCCTGGCCATCAGCCCCGACGGCCGGCTCGTCTACGCCATGCTGCAAAGCGCGATGCTCGACGAAGGCGGCAGCAACGGCACCGTCAACCGCATCGTGGCCTTCGATGCGCGCACCGCGCGCCCGCTGGCCCAGTATGCGTATCGCATGGAGGGCAGCTCGCAGGGCCGCGGCATCTCGGCGCTGGTGGCGCTGAACGAGCGCGAGTTTCTCGTGCTGGAGCGCAACAACCGCGGCGTGGGTGTCGATGCCAACCTGGACAGCCCCAACAAGAAGGTCTTCCGCATCGACCTCACGGGCGCCACCGACATCACCGGCATCAACCTGGCCACCGCGCCCGCGGGTTCGTGGACGCCGGTGACGAAGATCGCCACACCTTGGCTCGATCTGGCCGCTGCGGGCACTCTCGCCCACCCCTCGCTGGCGCCGCTGGGTGGCGTTTCGCCGGAGAAGTGGGAGGGGCTCGCCATCGGCCCGCGCCTGCGCGACGGCAGTTATCTCGTGCTCGCGGGCACCGACAACGACTACTCGGTGACGCAGAACGCGAGCGGCCTGCAGTTCGACGTTTATGTCAGGCCCAACGGTTCGGGTACGCTGCAGCGTATCCAATGCGACATCGGCACCTTCGCAAATTGCACCGGCATCAATGCCGACGGCTCGGCGGGCGCGGCGTTGCCGGCCGGCTTCGACTTCACGGGCTACGCGCTCATTCCAGGGGTGCTGCACGCATATCGCGCGAGCGCGGCCGATCTCACTGGCTTTGTGCGGCCACGTTGGTGGCGCTGGTTCGGTCACAACCCGTCGTCGGCCGACTGAAACCAGGTCCGGCCGGCGCCGCGCGACGCAGTGACCGGCCCGTGGGGCCCCAACGAACGGTCTTCAGTGTTGCAGTTCCTCCGCCACGGGGGCCGGCTGCGCCGGCACGGCGGCGACGGCGCGCTTGGCCACGTACGCGGGCGGCGCGGCATGCACGCCCCGATCGATGATCTCGAGGCGGCCATCGTGGTGTTCGACCAGCGCCGTGAGGCTCTCGACCCAGTCGCCGTCATTGCAATAGAGCACGCCGTCGACGACGCGGATCTCGGCGTGGTGGATGTGCCCGCAGACCACACCATCAGCGCCGCGCCGCCGTGCCTCGCGCGCCACCGCCACCTCGAAGTCGTTGACGTAGCTCACCGCGCGCTTGACCTTGAACTTCAGGTAGCGAGACAGGCTCCAGTACGGCAGGCCCAAACGCGCGCGTGCAACGTTCAGGAAGCGGTTGACCTTGAGGACGAACTCATAGGCCTGGTCGCCCAAGTAGGCCAACCACTTTGCACATTGGATGACACCGTCGAAGTGGTCGCCATGCGTGACCCACAAGCGCCGGCCGTCGGCGGTGACGTGGATGCAGTCCTCCACGACGTCGATGCCGCCGAAGTTGTGCGCCACGTAGCGCCGTGCAAACTCGTCATGGTTGCCGGGCACGAAGACGACGCGCGTGCCCTTGCGCGCCTTGCGCATCAGCTTCTGGACGACGTCGTTGTGCGACTGCGGCCAGTACCACGTGCGCCGCAGCTGCCAGCCATCGACGATGTCACCGACAAGGTAGAGCGTCTGGCACTCCACCTCGCGCAGGAAGTCGAGCAAGGCATGCGCTTGGCAGCCCGGTGTGCCCAGGTGGAGGTCCGAGATGAAGACCGTGCGAACGCGCAGGCGCGCCACGGCTTCGCCGGGCTCCGGAAGCGGGGGATCGACATGCATGGACGGTCATCATCGCTTGCACCCGTGACGGGCGCGTGAATGGAGCCCCTGAGCGCCGGCGCGGCGCGCCCGGCGGCGCCGGCAGCATCCGCCAACGCCCGTGGGGTGATTCGCGGTGTCATCCGGCTTTCACGCGCACTGAGAAGACTCGTGGCCTTGCATCTTTCAAGGAGTCCACGAGATGAAGTTCATCCTCCCCGCCTTGTCCGCGCTGCCCGCAGCCGCTTTCGTGATGGGCTTGGCCGCATGCGCCAGCAGCCCCGGCGGTGGCCTGGCTGCCGGCAAGTTCGTGTCCATGCAGTGCGCAGATGCCAGGGGCTTCCAGGCGCGGCTGAGCGAAGATGGCCGCACCGTTCGCGTGCGCGCCCACCCTGGCTCGGCCGAACTCGAAAGCCAAGGCGACGGGCGCTACGCGGGTGAGGGCTATGCGCTCAACCTGAGAGCCGACGGTGGCGCGTCGCTCGATCACGAAGGCAAGTCTCAAGGCAAGGCCTGCAAGGCGGTGGGCTGATCCTCGCCTCACGGCAAGGCGGCTCAAGCGGCAAACGCCCGTTCAAGGGCTGTCACAAAGCCCTCCCTACCCGTCACGGCTCTGTCACATGACACCCCTAGAGTGACGGAAATCACGAGTATTCCCATCGTTCACTCACAGGAGTTCAGCATGCACAAGTCCGTAGCGTCTCTCTTCGTACTGGCCACGCTCGCCGCGGCCACGGGCGCTTCAGCGCAGGTTGTCAAGATCGATGGATCGTCCACCGTCTACCCCATCACCGAGGGTGTGGCCGAGGACTTCCAGAAGATGAAGAAGAACGCCATCAAGGTGACCGTGGGCATCAGCGGCACCGGCGGCGGATTCAAGAAGTTCTGCCGCGGCGAGATTGACATCAGCAATGCCTCGCGTCCGATCCAACAGAAGGAGTTGGACGACTGCAGAGCCGCCGGTGTCGAATTCATCGAGCTGCCCATCGCCTTCGATGCGCTGACCGTCGTCGTCAACCCCAAGAACACCTGGCTGAAGCAGGCCACGGTCGAGGAGCTGAAAAAGCTGTGGGAGCCCGCAGCGCAAGGCAAGGTCATGCGCTGGAACCAGGTCAACCCGGCTTGGCCCGATGCGCCCGTGAAGCTGTTCGGCGCCGGCGCCGACTCCGGCACCTTCGACTACTTCACCGAAGCCATCGTCGGCAAGAGCAAGAGCAGCCGCGGCGACTTCACGGCCTCCGAAGACGACAACGTGCTCGTGCAGGGGGTGTCACAGGACGTCAACGCGCTCGGCTTCTTCGGCTATGCCTACTACGCCGAGAACAAGACCCGGGTGACGGCGCTGCCGATCGTGGAGAAGGCCGGCAAGCCCGCTGTATACCCCAGCGAAGCGGCAGTGCTCGACGGCACCTATCAGCCCCTCTCGCGCCCGATCTTCATCTACGTCAACGTGAAGTCGCTCGCCAAGCCCGAGGTGCGCGAGTTCACCGACTACATGCTGAAGACGGCCGCCAAGATCGCCAAGGAAGTGAAGTACGTGCCGCTGCCGGCCAAGGCCTACACCATCGGCCTGGAACACATCGCCAAGGGCAAGAAGGGCACCGTGTTCGGTGGCAAGAGCGAAGTCGGGGTGCGCATCGAAGAGCTGCTTGCTCGTGAGGCCAAGCTCTAAGTCCACTCGCGCATCGTAACGCCATGGCCCCGCTGCCGAGCAGGCGCGGGGCCGATTTTCGGGCCACCCTGCAGAGGTTCCTAGAATGAACAGCAGCACCACCACAACGAGAGGAGCCACCGTGCCGGACTTGCCGCTGACGGGTGAAGCACGCCTCGCGCAGATGGCCCAAGCCAAGGCGGCACGCAGGCGCCGTGAGAAGGCAATCGAATTCGTGCTGCTGCTGGCAGCCTCCGTTTCGGTGATCACCACGGTGGGCATCGTCTACATCCTGCTGAAGGAGTCGCTGGCCTTCTTCAGCCACGTTTCGTTGTGGGACTTCCTCACCGATACGCAGTGGACGCCGCTGTTCGACGACGCGCATTTCGGCATCATGGTGCTGCTGTCGGGCACCATCACAAGCTCTGCGGTCGCGCTGCTGGTGGCGATTCCGCTGGGCACCATCATCGCGATCTATCTTTCGGAGTTCGCGGGGCACAAGACACGCGAGACGCTCAAGCCCTTGTTGGAACTGCTGTCGGCGGTGCCAACCATCATCTACGGCTACTTCGCGCTGCTCTTCGTCACGCCGCTGCTTCAGAAGATCTTCCCGGAACTGCCCGGATTCAACGTGCTCGCCGCCGGCCTGGTGATGGGCATCATGATCATCCCCTACGTGGCCTCGCTGTCCGAGGACGCGATGCGCGCGGTGCCGATGGGCCTGCGCGAGGGCTCGTATGCGATGGGCGCGACGCGCTACCAGACGGCGACGCGGGTGGTCGTGCCGGCGGCCATTTCGGGCATCGCCTCGGCCTACATCCTCGGCATCTCGCGCGCGGTGGGCGAGACCATGATCCTCGCCGTGGCCGCGGGCATGCAGCCCAGTCTGAGTTTCAACCCGCTGGAGCCGGCAGCCACCATCACGAGCTTCATCGTGCAGGTGGCGCTCGGTGACTTGCCGCACGGCTCGATCGGCTACCAGACCATCTTCGCCGCCGGCCTCATGCTGCTGCTGCTCACGCTGGCCTTCAACATGCTCGGCTACTGGGTGCGCCGCCGGTACCGAGAGGCCTATTGACGACATCGACAACATCGACAACATCGGCGACATCGGCGCAGAACCACGCGGACTTGCACCGGCACAACCCTGGCCAAGACATGAACAACACCCCCTCCACCTTCGGCGACAGCGTCATCGCGAGCCCCGCAGTGCGCACGGAGCAGATCCGAGCGCTGATTCGCGTGGCCAAGCGCTGGGACCACTTCTTCGCCCTGCTTGGCGTCTTGGCCATGATGGTGGGCATCCTGACGCTGGCGGCCCTGTTCACGCAAATGGTGATCGACGGCCTGCCGCGCCTGAGCGGTGACTTCTTCAGCAGCTTCCCTTCGCGTCGTGCCGGCGAGGCCGGCATCCTCTCGGCGTGGGTGGGCTCGATCCTGGTCATGCTCGTCACTGCCATCTTCGCCGTGCCGCTGGGCATTGCGGGAGCGATCTATCTCGAAGAGTATGCGCGCAAGAATTGGTTCACCGACGTCATCGAGATCAACATCGCCAACCTCGCCGGCGTGCCTTCCATCGTCTATGGCCTGCTGGCGCTGGGCCTGTTCGTCTACACCTTCGGTTTCGGCCAGAGCATCCTGTCGGCGGGCCTCACGCTGGCGTTGCTGATCCTGCCCATCGTCATCGTGGCCACGCGCGAGGCGCTGCGCTCGATCCCGAAGCACATCCGCGAGGCGGCGTACGGCTGTGGTGCCTCGCAATGGCAGGTGGTCAGTGACCATCTGCTGCCGTACGGCACGCCGGGCATCCTCACCGGGGTCATCATCGGCATGGCACGCGCCATCGGCGAGACGGCGCCCATCATCACCATCGGCGCGCTCACCTTCATCGCGTTCCTGCCACCGGTGCCCGGCACCGGCGAGCCGGCCGCCGGCCTGTTCGACTGGCTCTTCTCGCCGTTCACGGTGATGCCGATTCAGATCTTCAACTGGACCTCGCGCCCTGACCCCGCCTTCCACCAGAACGCCGCCGCCGCCAGCCTGGTGTTGGTGGTGATGACGCTGGGCATGAACGGCCTGGCCATCTACCTGCGCTACAAGTTGCGCAAGAAGATCAAGTGGTGAACGCGGCGAACAAGGGCCGCGCCCTACACCCACCCACGGAGCACTGAACCATGTCCACCATCACGCTGCCCCAGAACCCGCCGCCGGTGAAGGCGCAAAGCAAGAACCTCGACTTCTACTACGGCGATTTCAAGGCGCTGAAGTCGGTGTCGATGCCCGTGTACGAGCACAAGGTGACCGCGCTGATCGGCCCCTCGGGCTGCGGCAAGAGCACCTACCTGCGCTGCTACAACCGCATGCACGACCTCTATCCCGGCAACCGCTACGTCGGCGAGATCTCGCTGTTGCCCGACGCGGTGAACGTGCTGGCGCCGGAAGTCGATGCGATCGAGGTGCGCATGCGTATCTCGATGGTGTTTCAGAAGCCCAACCCGTTCCCGAAGTCGATCTTCGAGAATGTGGCCTATGGCCTGCGCGTGCGCAACGAGCGCTCGCGCAGCTACCTCGAAGACAAGGTCGAGGCGGCGCTGCGCGGCGCGGCGCTGTGGGAGGAGGTGCGCGACCGGCTCGACGAGGCGGGCTCCAACCTCTCGGGCGGCCAGCAACAGCGCCTGTGCATCGCGCGTGCGCTCGCCACCGACCCCGAGATCCTCCTCTTCGACGAGCCGACCTCGGCGCTGGACCCGATCGCCACCGGCGCCATCGAAGAGTTGATCGGCGAGATCAAGCAGAAGGTCAGCATCCTCATCGTCACTCACAACATGCAGCAGGCGGCGCGTGTGTCCGACTACACCGCCTACATGTACATCGGCGAACTCGTCGAGTACGGCGAAACGAAGGAAATCTTCATGAAGCCGCGCCGCAAGGAGACCGAGGACTACATCACCGGTCGCTTCGGGTAAACAACGGCACGCCAAGGGAGAATGCAGCCATGAGCGACAAGCACCTGTCTACCCAGTTCGATGCCGAGCTTTCCGGCATCTCCAACCGCGTGCTCGAGATGGGAGGCATGGTCGAGAGCCAGGTCGTCCAGGGCATCTACGCGCTGCGCCACCTGAGCATGGAGACAGCCCAGCAGGTGCTTAGGCAGGAGGATCGCGTCAACCAGATGGAGATGGAGATCGACCGTGACCTCACCGCCATCATCGCGCGCCGCCAACCCACCGCGCGCGACCTGCGCCTGCTGATCGCCGTGCACAAGACCATCGCCAACCTCGAGCGGGTGGGCGACGAGGCGGCGCGCATCGCACGCACCGTGCAGCGGCTGCTGAACACCGGTGTCTCGTCGCGACTGCCCACCTTCGACCTCGGTGTCGAGGCAGATCTTGCGATTGCCCAGTTGCGCAAAGCTCTGGACGCCTTCGCGCGGCTCGATACGGTCAAGGCGCTGGAGGTGCTCAAGCAAGACGATCAGATCGACCGCGAATTCGAGGGTCTGCTGCGCAAGCTGATCACTTACATGATGGAAGACCCGCGTACGATCTCCGCCAGCATCGACCTCGTCTTTGTGGCCAAGGCCATCGAGCGCGTGGGCGACCACGCCAAGAACCTGGCCGAAGCCATCATCTACGTGGTCAAGGGCACCGACGTGCGCCACGTGTCGGTGGAGGATGTCGAGAACGCGATTCGTTGAGGTGGCAGCCATGAGTTCGGTGCTGGTGGTCGAGGACGAGACGGCGATTGCCGAGTTGATCAGCATCCACCTGCGGCATGCGGGGCACGAGGTGCTGTTGGCGACCGATGCGGCCACCGCGCAGGCGCGCGTGGACCAGCGTTTGCCCGACCTGGTGCTGCTGGACTGGATGTTGCCCGGGCAATCCGGCGTGGCGCTGGCAAGGCACTGGCGCACCCAGGCGCGCACGCGCGAGTTGCCGGTCATCATGCTGACGGCGCGGGTCGAGGAGGCCGACAAGGTGGCGGGGCTCGATGCCGGCGCTGACGACTATCTGACGAAGCCGTTTTCGCCACGCGAGCTGATGGCGCGAATTCGCGCAGTGCTGCGACGCAAGGCGCCGCAGACACTGGATGCGGCTGTGGAACACGCCGGCCTGAAGCTCGACCCGGCGACGCGCCGCGTGTCGCGGCAAGTTGGCGAGCAGAGTGTCGAACTCAAGCTCGGCCCCACGGAGTTCCGCCTGTTGCACTTCCTCATGACGCACCCCGAGCGTGTGCACAGCCGCGCGCAACTGCTCGACCGTGTCTGGGGTGATCATGTCTTCATCGAAGAGCGCACGGTCGATGTGCACGTAAAGCGGCTGCGCGAAGCCTTGTCGCCGGCGCATTGCGCCACCATGGTCGACACGGTGCGCGGGGCCGGTTACCGCTTTACGCAGCACGTTCCCGCCGGCAGCGCCGTGGCCTGACACGCGCGATGTCGCGCTTCGAAGGATGGCTGGTCGGACGCGTTGTGGGCAGCGTGGCCCGTCTGGCGTTCGGGCTCGGTGCCGGGGCGCTGGTCGGCCAGACCCTGGGTTGGCCCCTCACCGGCACAGCCGGCGGCGCGTTGGTGGTCGGTGCCTGGACCTCGCTGCGCGACGCGCGCCGCGGTGCGCGGCTGGCCAACTGGTTGCATGGCCCCATCGACCGCCCGGCCCCTCGTGAGCGGGGCTTCTGGGGTGAACTGGCTTACCGCTCCGAACGGCTGCTGCGGCGACGCGAGCGCGCCATCGAGGCCGAGCGTGAACGGCTGCGGCAGTTCCTGAGCGGCATCGAAGCTTCGCCCAATGGCGTGCTGCTGCTCGACGCTGAGGGCCAGATCGAGTGGTGCAACAGTGTCGCCGCCCAGCACTTCGGCCTGCACCCCGAACGCGACCTGCTTCAGAAGGCCACGAACCTGATCAGGTCCCCGATTTTCGTGAGCTATCTGCAGGAAGGCCGCTACGAAGAGGCCGTCACGCTGCCGGGGGGCGGTGACCGCGGCACGCTGCTGGTGTTGATCCGGCCGTACGGCGGCGGCATGAAGCTCGTGCTCTCACAAGACATCACCGAACGTGAACGTGCCGAGGCGATGCGGCGTGACTTCGTGGCCAACGTCTCGCACGAAATCCGCACGCCGCTCACGGTGTTGGCCGGTTTCATCGAGACGCTGGTGCAACTGCCGTTGACCGAGGCCGAGCGCAGCCGCGTGCTGACACTGATGCAACAGCAGACCACGCGCATGCAGGTCCTGGTGTCCGACTTGTTGACGCTGGCGCAACTCGAGGGCAGTCCGCGCCCGGCCGGTGACCGCTGGGTCTCGGTGGCGTCGCTGCTCGCGACCGTGCGCGCCGATGCGCTGGCGCTGTCCGCTGGCCGCCACCGCATCGAATTCAGCGGCGGCGACGAGGCTGAGATCGCTGGCAGCGAACACGAACTGCTCAGCGCCTTCGGAAACCTGCTGACCAATGCCATCCGCTACACGCCAGTGGGCGGCCGCGTCGCAGCCCGCTGGTCAGAGCGAGCAGATGGTAGCGGCGTGTTCGAGGTCAGCGATACCGGCATCGGCATTGCCCGCGAGCACATCGCGCGCATCACCGAACGCTTCTACCGCGTCGACGGTAGCCGCTCGCGCGAGACGGGTGGTACTGGCCTGGGGCTGGCCATCGTCAAGCACGTGGCGCAGCGGCACGGGGGCGAGGTCATCGTGGAGAGCGAGCCGGGTCAAGGCTCGGTGTTTCGCCTGGTGCTTCCGGCCCTGCGTGTGCGGCGCTCCGAAGGGGCGGCGCAGGCGATGGCTGCGTAGAGCCCCGGCGGCGCGACCCATCACTTCATGCCCAGGCGACGGAAGATAAGCGTGCGTTCTTCTCGCTCGGCCGGGCGTTGCACCTCCGCCAGGCGTTCGTAGCCCGGCGGCGTGGCCGGCTGCGGCCGGCTGCGGGTGATGAGCACGAGATACGGGCAGTCCGCAGGCGCCGGCTCGCGCCGAGCGTCGATGCGCCAGCCGCCAAAGTACTCGAACGCCGCCGCCGTGGCGGTGGTTGCGCCAGGTGCGGCCACGCAGGCGTTGGGCGGTACATGGGCTGCGATGCGCTGCACCCACTGGCGAGGGCTGCGGGCGAAATCGAGCACTGGCAGCCACAAGGTCATGGCCAACAGCCAGCAAAGCGCCACGCCCCCCGCAGGCAGTACGAGGCTCTTCCACAGCGCTTCGCGATGGCGGCCGGTGCGCCAGCGCACCAGCCAGATCCAGGCTGCCGTGCCCAGCAGCGCGAGCAAGAAGGGGAGCCAGGAGAACGTGGGAACGAAGCCTTGCGCAAGCTTGGCGACGTTGGCCGCCGGCTTTTCGGGCACGCCCGTCTGCATGGCCCCATACATGAGCCAGATGAAGGCAGCTGCGGCAGTGAACATGAGCATCGAGAACCAGTCCACCGCGGCGGCTGTGCTGCGGCGTAGGGTGGGCAGCGCCAGTGCAGCCAGCACCGCCAGCCCGGGCAGGCCCAGCATCAGCGCGCGATCGGAGCCGCCCATCGCCAGGTTGGCCAGCAGAGCCACCACCAGCGCCACCAAGGGCACCGAAAGATGTCGATGCAGCAGATGGAATCGCCAGCGCCACAGGGTCCACACCGCCAATAACCAACCCGGCCACATGAACCACGCCCACTGCCGCGCGATGCCCGGCAACTGCGCAAATTCCAGGTTCGAAGACCTCCAGCGCCAGGCCCCAAGGCCCTGGGCGGTGAGCCCTGCCAGCAGCGCGGCCAAGGCAATCCACGGTGCGAACCGACGCACCTGCGGGTAGCTGGAACAGGCACACACAATGACGCCGCCCAGACCCATCGCCAGCGCCATGCTGGGGGCGCCGCTGCCCGCCATGGCCGGCAATGCCAGCAGCAAAGCCAGGCGCGATGCCGCGGGCCTGAACGGCGCCGCGGCCAGTGAGTACAGGAACAATGCGGTGGCCGCCAACTGCGCCAGCTCGGGGGTGGTTTCGTGGCCCAGCTGCAGGAGACCCAGCGTAGCCATCAAGGCGAGCAAAGCCCCGTCGGCAATGGCCCGCGCATAGGCCACCGGATCGGCCTCGCCGCCGAACGCAAATGGCAATGGCAGTGCCGCGTCGGTGCGCGCGAGGTGGAACGCGGTGTACCAGGTGAGCGCCAGGGCCGCCGCCAGCAGCAGGGCGAAGGGCAACCGGGCTGCCAACGCCGGATCGACCGCCGGCGAGAGCAGGGTGATGAAGGCGGCGCCCAGCCAGTGCGGGAGCAACCCCGTGTCGCCTGCAACGCCGCCCAGTGTCGGCATCCACCAGGTGGTGCGGCCGCTGGCCATCGACACCATCTGCCCGAACGCGGCCAGATCGGCATTGCGCCAGGGATCTCGGCCGAACAAACCTGGCAGCACGTACGCTGCGCACAAGAGCAGCAAGCCCACGCGGGGCAGTGCCCGCGCACCACGCTCGGTGACCAGGGCCGGGTTGGGGTTGGGCGTATTCACGTCGCCACGATGCTAGCCGCACCCAACCGCACTCAGTGCCACCAAGAAAAACGGGCGGCCAAAGACCGCCCGCGCAGAACTCAGAAGGGCGCCGCAGCGCCCGTAGCAAACTACTTCTTCAGGCCCACGCGCGCAAACTTGTTGCGGAACTTCTCGACACGGCCGCCCAGGCTGTCGATGCTCTTCTGCGTGCCCGTGTAGAACGGGTGTGTCTCGCTGGTCACTTCAAGCTTCACGAGCGGCAGTTCGCGGCCATCGTCCAGCTTGACCGTCTCCCTGGTCGGTACGCAGGAGCGAGTGACGAACTTGCTGCCGTTGGAGAGGTCCTGGAAACAGACCTCGCGGTACACGGGATGGATGCGTTCTTTCATGGGGGTGGCCTCGAGGGTTGCGGCAGCCACGTCGCGAAATTCGGACGCACTTGCTTGGAGGAAGAGATACGGGATTGTAGGTGCGGTGTGGTGAGTTGGCCGGCTGCAATCAGCCGCCACGCCGCATCATGTCGAAGAAATCGTGGTTGCCCTTGGTCGCCTTCATCTTCTCGAGCACGAACTCCATCGATTCGATCTCGTCCATCGGATAGAGCAGCTTGCGCAGGATCCACGTCTTCTGCAGGATCTCGGGCTTGAGCAGCAACTCCTCGCGCCGCGTGCCGCTCTTGTTGATGAGGATCGAGGGGTAGACGCGCTTCTCGGCCATGCGGCGGTCGAGGTGGATCTCGCAGTTGCCGGTGCCCTTGAACTCCTCGTAGATCACCTCGTCCATCTTGGAGCCCGTGTCGATGAGCGCGGTGCCGATGATGGTGAGCGTGCCGCCTTCCTCGGTGTTGCGAGCGGCGCCGAAGAAGCGTTTGGGGCGCTGCAGAGCATTGGCGTCGACACCGCCGGTGAGCACCTTGCCGGAACTCGGCAGCACGTTGTTGTAGGCGCGGGCCAGGCGCGTGATGCTGTCCAGCAGGATCACGACGTCCTTCTTCATCTCCACCAGGCGCTTGGCGCGCTCAATCACCATCTCGGCCACCTGCACGTGGCGAGCGGCGGGTTCGTCGAAGGTGGAGCTGATGACCTCGCCACGCACGGTGCGCAGCATCTCGGTCACTTCTTCCGGCCGCTCGTCGACGAGCAGGACGATGAGGTGGATCTCGGGGTGGTTGGCCACCAGCGCGTGCGCCAGCTGCTGCATCATCACTGTCTTGCCGGTCTTGGGCTGCGCCACCAACAGTGCGCGCTGGCCCTTGCCGATGGGCGCGACGAGGTCGATGATGCGGCAGGTGATGTTCTCGTCGCTTTTGATATCGCGTTCGAGCTTGAACTGCACCGTCGGGAACAACGGCGTCAGGTTCTCGAACATGATCTTGTGCTTGCTCTCCTCGGTGGTGAGGCCGTTGACGCGGTCGACCTTCACCAGGGCGAAATAGCGCTCGCCGTCCTTGGGTACCCGCACCTCGCCCTCGACCATGTCGCCGGTGTGCAGGTTGAAGCGGCGGATCTGGCTCGGACTGAGGTAGATGTCGTCCGTGCTCGCCATGTAGCTGGAGTCGATGCTGCGCAGGAAGCCGAAGCCGTCGGGCAGCACTTCGAGCACGCCGTCGCCAAAGACCTGCTCGCCGGCCTTGGCTCGCTTCTTCATGATCGCGAACATCAGCTCCTGCTTGCGCAGGCGGCTGACGTTCTCGATCTCCAGTGCTTCGCCCATCTCGATGAGCTGGGCAACGGGCATGATCTTCAGTTCGGACAGATGCATCTCGAGGGCACCCTCGGGCCCGGCCGGCCGGGGCTCGCGCAGTTTGCGCAGGCCGACGATCCGGTAGCAGAGAAACGTGGAGAGCGACGTGGAAAGCGACGGGGAGAGCTTCGAATCCGCATTCCCGCGCACTACCGCTGTCGAGCCGCTGGATCCCTTGTGGGGGCGGCGATCGCGGTGCAGGAAGGGTTTCTGGGCCCCTTAGGCCCATTTGGCAACCGGCCGCGGCGGTCAAGCTGCGGCCGGTGAGACCAGATTATAGATGACCGTCGAGGAAAGCGGTGAGTTGCGTCTTGCTCAGCGCGCCCACCTTGGTGGCGGCGAGGTCTCCGCCCTTGAACAACATGAGCGTCGGAATGCCGCGGATGCCGTACTTGGCCGGGATGTCGCGGTTGTCGTCGACATTCATCTTCACGATCTGCACCTTGCCGTCGTAGGCCTTGGCCGCCTCCTCGAGGATGGGCGCGATCATCTTGCACGGGCCACACCACTCGGCCCAAAAATCGACAAGCACCGGCTTGTCGCACTTTGCGACGTCGTCGCTGAACGAGTCATCGGTGATGTGCTTGATCAGTTCACTGCTCATGGGGTTCTCCGTGCCCGTAGTGCCGAAGCCGATTGGATGCATCCGCCGCGTAGTGGCCTCAAATGAGGCCAGCGGCTGCATGCGCAAGACGTTGGGCTGTCAGACAGACCAAACCGCGATGCGATCGCATTTTGACACAGCGGGACCGCCCGAGCCTGGTGTCACGGCCCAGACCTACCAATGGCCGCCATTGATGAAATCTGCTTGCCGCCTGTGACCGTGTTCAACCCGAGAAAGCGGCCCGGGCCAGGAACTGGCCCGCGCTGACCACCCTTTTCACGGCTTCTCCCGCAGCGGGCGCGGGTTGCAATGCACCGACCATGTCCGCGGCTCCCGACCCCAAGCCACCCACCGGAGCGCCACGGTATTTCGGCCGCTTGCAACTCATGCGCCTGCTGGGCAAGAGCGAGCACACGATGAGCTGGCTAGGCGCCGAGCGCGACGGCCGCGAGCTCATGCTCGTGCTGCCGCGTATGGCGCCCTCCGGTGCTGCCGCCCTCGAGCGCTGGCGGCAGACCATGCGCCGCGCCTCCCGTCTTGTGCATCCGCAGCTGGCCCCGGCCGTGGATTCGGGCGTGCAGGACGGCTGGCCCTACGTGGCCTACAACATGGAGGGCCGCGCGACCCTCGCCGATCGCCTTGGCCGCAAGAGTGCACCCGGCGGGGAGGGCGCAGCCATCGCCGCGCAGCTTTTGCAAGGGCTGGCCTATGCGCACGAGGCCGGTGTGGTGCATGGCGATCTCCAGCTGTCGATGGCGCTGCTTGACGACCAGGGCCAGGCCTGCCTCGTCGGGCTCGAAGTCGCCTGCGAGAGCCCGGTTGCCCACGCCCTCACCACGGCTGCGATGGGCGGCGCCCACGGCTCGCCACTCACCACGCAGCGCGCGGCCGCCGAGCGCGATGTGCTTGCCATGGGCCTGCTGCTGCATCGCATCCTGGCCGGATCGCCTGCGCTGGACGAACCCGACATAGGCCGCGCGCTCGCGCGCCTGCCGCCCATCGGGCGAGAGATCGTTCGCCTGCCCTGGGCCGGCACCCACCCCATCGCCGAGCCGCTGCGGGCCATCGTCAACCGCGCCACCGACCGCCAGGAGCGGCAGCGCTACCGAAATGCGCGCACGCTGCTGAATGCGCTCGAAGGCTGGCGGCAGACCGAGTCTGCTGCGGGCGGCGGCGTGCTGGGATTGCTCTCGGAAAAACTGCGGGCCGCCGGCGTCATTCCGGCCTCCGCCGGCGCAGGTGCGCGCGTGGCGCGCATGGCCATGATGGAGAGCGAACGCACCAACGAATTGGCCGAGGTGGTGCTGGAGGATCTGGCCCTCTCCTTTGAACTGCTGCGTTTGGTGAACACGGCCCAAGTGCGCGGCGCCCAGGTCTCGGGCGGCGGCGCTGTGCTGACCGTGCGCCGGGCGATCGCCATGATCGGCATGGAAGGAGTGCGCCGCGCCGCCTTGACGCTGCGCACCTGGCCAGGCCCCCTCAACGAGACGGGCGCCACCGAGCTCGAGCGCATGATCGAACGCTGCAAGCGCGCCGGCCGTGTCGCCATGGCCCTGCGCCCTGCCGCCTATGACGGCGAGGTCGTCTACCTGATCACGCTGATGCAGAACCTCGGTCGGCTGGTGGTGCAGTACCACTTTCCCGATGAGGCGGCCCAGATCAGGCGGCTGATGCTGCCCGGTGTGCCAACACGCGAAGGCGAACCCGCCGAGCCGGGTATGACTGAAGAGGGCGCGGCCCATGCCGTGCTCGGTGTCGACATCGAGGCCATCGGCCACGCGGTCGCGCGCTGGTGGGGGCTGAACGAAGGCGTGCTCAACATGATCCGCCGCGCATCGACTGCGGCGTCAGTGCACACGCCCGAGGGCGACGAAGACATGCTGCGTCTGGTGGCCGAATGCGCCAACGAAGCGGTCGAGGTCACGGCCCTGCCGGCTACGAAAGTGGCGGCGGCTCTGCAGCGGGTCGTGCAGCGCTATGGGAAATTGCTCGACTTTTCGCTGCGCAGTCTGCAAGAAGCGCTGCAAGACCGCTCGCCTGGCGAGCGCATCGCGCACACCGCGCCGGCGCCGCTGGACATGTAAAGTGCCGGCAGCCCCACCGCGAACTCGGCCACGCCAGGCAGTCTGCGCGCCGCGGCAACAAAGCAGGCACCCAGAGCCCAGGGTATGCCAGACGCGGCGCGCTGAACGGCAGGGCGAAAGGTGACGAGCCTGACCTCGGCACTGGTGGCAACGCTTAGGGCTGCTTGGTTCCCCACCTGACCCGTTTGGGCGCGCTCCCATGCGAGGGGGCCCGTCCCACTGGATTGTAGGCGAGGGGTTCAACAGGCCCTTGCCCCGTCCGGGGCAGGCGCCGGTTGGGCACCTGTCACCCGGTATGGCTCAGCGCAGGTAAACGTGGTCGCGCTTGAACGGATACGCGCATTGGCTGCCGCGCAGCGCTCCTTCGCTGAGGCGTCCACTGGGGCGCGAGGCCAGCGTCTGGTGCAGCGCCATCCAGCCGCGCTCGAAGCCCAGCGCGCTGCCGGCGAGATAGAGGCGGTAGGCGCGCACGGTGCGCTCGTCGGTTTCGCGCCTGGCGGCCTCCAGGCGTGACTCGAGGCCATCGGACCACGCCCACAGCGTGCGCGCGTAGTGGGGCCGCAGGTTCTCCGTATCCAGCCCTTCGAGGCCTTGTTCGGCCATCACTTCGAGCACGTGCGAGATGTGCAGCAACTCGCCGCCGGGAAAGATCCAGCGCTCGATGAAGTCGCCGATGCCGCTGCCCAGTTGGGCATGGCGCGTCCCGCCGGCCGTGATGCCGTGGTTCAGCAGCAGCCCACCGGGCGCGAGCAAGCGCCTGAGCTTGGCGAAGTATTCGGGCAGTCGCGCGCGGCCCACATGCTCGAACATGCCGATGGAGGCGATCCTGTCGTAGGACGCCGCCTCTGGCAGTTCGCGGTAGTCGAGCAGCAACATGCGCACGCGCTCGGACAGGCCTCGCTCGGCGATCAGCCGGTTCACGTGGGCATGCTGGTTCTTCGACAGCGTGATGCCCGTGGCGCGCACGCCGTACTTCTGCGCCGCCCACAGCAGCAGGCCACCCCAGCCGGCCCCGACGTCGAGGAAGCTCTGGCCGGGCTTGAGCATCAGCTTGCGGCACACCAGATCGAGCTTGGCCTCCTGGGCCGCGTCTAGGGTCATGCCGGGCTCGGGCCAGTAGGCGCAGGAGTACACGCGCCGCGCGTCGAGCCAGAGGGCGTAGAAGTCGTCGGAGAGGTCGTAGTGGCGCCGGACGTGCCGAGCGTCGGCCGCCGGCCGATGGCGCCATCGCGACAGCAGAGAGCCGCGCAATGCCTTGGCCGGTGCCGCGGTGGGTTCGCGCAGCATCAGGCCGGCGGCAACTTCGGCCACGCGCCGCATCGGCCCCTCGATCTCGAGGCGGCCTTCGACATATCCGTTGGCCAATGCACCGACCTGGCCGGTGAGCAAGTGACGCAACGGCAGCGGACTGCGCAATCGCAACAGCACATCGGCGTGCGCCGGGCCGATGCGGCGCCCGCCAGGCAACACCACGGCCAGGCCCCCGGCTGTATTGACGTCCAGCCGGCTCATGCGCTCGGCGAGCAGTGTTTCGATCATGACGCCTCCGTCCTTTGCGGCCCGAGGCCGCGCGTCCGATTCAGGCGGGCAATGTACGGATCGAATCGGAGGCGATCAAGTCCTGAAATCGCAGGGGCTCAGCGCAGCGCGAGCGCGTCGCCATCGAAGACCACGCCCAGGGGCTCGACGATCAGGCGCTTGGGCCCCTCTTCGACCTGCCCAGCCGCCCACGCGGTGATGCCGCACTCGTGCGCCACGTCGACCGCGCGGGCAGCCTCGGCCGCAGGCACGAAGAGCGCGAAGCCGGCGCCCATGTTGAGTGTGCCGTAGGCCTCGGCGGCACCGTGCCCGGCTTCGCGAGCGATGAACTGCAGCACAGGCGGCACCTGCGGCACGGTGTGGATGCGGTAGGTGTAGCGGCCGGGGTGGCGAAGCAGCTTGCGCCAGCCGTGGCCGGTGATGTTGGCCGCGTAGTGCACGCGCACGCCGGCAGCCCACAACGCCTCGGTGACCGGCGAATACAGGGTCGTCGGGACAAGCAAGGCCTCGCCATAGCCCAGGCCCGGGGCCACCTCGGTGAGATAGCCCTGTGGCAGGCGCTCGGCAAGCTTGCGCGCCAGGCTCAAGCCGTTGGCATGGATGCCGCTGGCGGCCAGCAACACAATGGTATCGCCGGGCGCGAGTTTTTCGCCCAGGCTCAACCTCTCTTTGGGGTTGACGATCCCGGTGCACGCGGCGGCCAGGTCGATGCGGCCGGCTTCGACGATGCCGGCGAGCGCAGGCGTCTCGCCGCCGCCCCAAGCCACGCGGCAGCGGTCGCAGGCCGCCTTCCAGCCTTCAACCAGAGCGGCGGCGCGTTCGGCGTCCTCAAACCACTCGCTGCCACCCGCGGCCCAGTACGCTTGCACCACCAGTGGTGTGGCGCCGACGGTGATCAGGTCGTTGATGGCCATGGCGATCGTGTCCTGGGCGATGGCGGCGTAGTGGCAGCGTCCGGTGAGCGCTTTCATCGCATCGGCGACCAGCACCTTGCTGCCCAGACACTCGACGATGCTGGCCAGATGGAACGGGCCCATGTCCACCACATAAGCCGACTCGCCGCGCGACGCCGCCACTTCGGCGTAGCCATGCGTGAGCAAGGCCGTGGCCGTGCTGGCCGCAGCGGTTTGCGCGGCCACTTTGAGCGGATCGATGAGCTCGTAGCGAACGCCGGCCTGTCCATAGCTGAGCGTCGTGGATGACAGAGCGGATGTGGCGGCGGATGTGGCGGCGGAAGTGGGGGCGGAAGTGGGGATGAAGGGCTGCTCGGGCATGGCCAATCATTATCCTCGCGCCCCATAGAATGGTTTGATGAGTACCGTCGTCCTTGCCCGCAAATACCGTCCGCGCAACTTCGCGCAGATGGTGGGCCAGGAGCACGTGGTGACGGCGCTGACGCACGCGCTCACGCAGAACCGGCTGCACCATGCCTACCTTTTCAGCGGCACGCGCGGCATAGGCAAGACCACCGTCTCGCGCATCCTGGCCAAGAGCCTGAACTGCACCGGGTCCGATGGCAGCGGTGGCATCACCGCCACGCCCTGTGGCGACTGCCAGGCCTGCCGCGAGATCGATGCCGACCGCTATCTCGACTACATCGAGCTCGATGCCGCCAGCAACCGCAGCATCGACGAGATTCGCGACCTCATCGAGCGCGCTGCCTACAAGCCAGGCCTCGGCCGCTTCAAGGTGTTCATGATCGACGAGGCTCACCAGCTGACCAAGGACGCCTTCAACGCCTTGCTGAAGACGCTGGAAGAGCCGCCCGAATACCTCAAGTTCGTGCTCGCGACCACCGACCCGGAGAAAATGCTGCCCACGGTGCTCAGCCGCTGCCTGCAGTTCAACTTGCGGCCGATGTCACCCGACACCGTGCGTGGGTATCTCGCGATGGTGCTGGCGTCCGAGGGCGTGGCACACGACGACGCTTCACTACGCCTTCTGGGCCGAGCCGCGCGCGGCTCGATGCGCGACGGGCTTTCGCTCACCGACCAGGCTATCGCCTATGGCGGCGGCGTGCTCGAGGAAGGTGTTGTGCGCAGCATGCTCGGCAGTGTCGAGCGCAGCCGCGCGCGCGAGCTCGTGGCCGCGCTGGCCAGCCGCGATGGCGCGGCGGTGCTCGGGCTCGTGGACGGCCTGCGCGCGCGCGGGCAGTCGGCCACCGGCACCCTCGACGAGCTCGCGATGCTGCTGCAGCAGGCTGCTGTGGAGCAGGTGGCCCCGGGCACCCTGGAGGCCGGCGACCCCGAGGCCGATGAGGCCCGCGCTGTGGCACCGTTGCTGGCGCCCGACGAGACCCAGTTGCTCTACAGCATGGCGCTGCACGGCCGCGCCGAACTGGCGCTGATGCCCGACGAGCATGCCGCGCTGGCCATGGTGCTGCTGCGTTTCCTGGCTTTCCCAAGCGAGGCCGCACCGGCGCGTGAGCCGCGCAGCGCGCCTTTGCGGGCGCCGGCTCCGCCGACGATCAGGGCCACGGTGGCCGCAGCACCGGCCCCGCGACGGGCGGACGTGCGTGTGGGACCCGCTGTGCAGTTTGCGCCCACGGTGGCGCCGCTAGCGCCACATTTGTTGCACGTCAACGAATTGATCCCCGTGGTCCCAGACGCGATGCCCGCGCCCGAGACCTCGCCAGCGCATGCGCGCGCGGACACGGAAACGCACACGCACACGCACACCCACAAGCAAGCCAGTGCTCTCGGCGACCGTTGGTACGCGCTGGTGCAATCGCTCATCGAACGCGGTAGTGTCACGGCGCTGGTTCGCGAGCTGGCCTGGTCGGCCGCGCTCCTGGCCGTCGACGAGGGCAGCTCACCCCCCACGTGGCTGCTAACGGTTGAGCGCGAGACGCTGCGCCAAAAGGCGCTGGCCGACAAGCTCGCTGCCGCGATGGCCGCAGTGGTCGGCTCGAACGTGCAACTCGAGCTGCTTGCCGGCACGCCCGTGGATTCGCCAGCTCGGCGCGATACCGCCGAGCGGGCGCGCCGCCAGGCCGAGGCCGAAGCCACCATGCAGGCCGACCCGGTGGTGCGTGAGTTGCTCGCCCAGTTCAAGGGCGCGCGCATCGTGCCGGGATCGATCAAACCGCTCTGACTCAACTCTCACTTCGAGGACCACGCCATGATGAAGGGTCAACTCGCCGGCCTGATGAAGCAGGCCCAGGCGATGCAGGAAAACATGAAGAAGGCGCAGGAAGAACTCGCCAACGTGGAGGTCGAGGGCACTTCGGGCGCGGGCCTTGTGAAGGTGACCATGACCTGCCGCCATGACGTCAAGCGCGTGGCCATCGATCCGAGCCTGCTCGCGGACGACAAGGACATGCTCGAAGACCTGGTGGCCGCTGCCTTCAACGATGCGGTGCGCCGTGCCGAAGCGGTGAGCACCGAGCGCATGGGCAAGCTTACGGCCGGGCTGCCGATGCCACCGGGCATGAAGTTGCCGTTCTGAGCGGCATGCACGCCCAGACAGCGAAGAGCCGCCCCGCGTGAGCCCCGGTTCGAGCCAGGGCGGCGCGCTCGAAGAGTTGATCGAGGCGCTCAAGCGCCTGCCTGGCGTCGGCGTGAAATCGGCCCAGCGCATGGCCTATCACCTGCTGCAGCACGACAAACCGGCGGCCGAGCATCTTGCGGCCTCACTCGCACACGCCGTGCGTGCGGTGAAGCACTGCACGCGCTGCCACACGTTCACCGAGCACGAGGTGTGCAGCATCTGCGCCGACCCGCGGCGCGACGCGCGCATGCTTGCGGTGGTGGAGACACCGGCAGACCAGGCGGCGCTGGAACGCAGTGGTTGCTTCAAAGGCATGTACTTCGTGCTCATGGGGCGCATCAGCCCGCTCGACGGCGTGGGCACGAGCGAGATTGGCGCCGAGCGCCTGCTGCAGCGCGCCACCGACGGTGTGGTGACCGAGGTGGTGCTGGCGACCGGCTTCACCGCCGAAGGCGAACTCACGGCACAAGCACTGGGCGCGGCGCTGAAGGCGCGCGGCCTGAAGGTGACGCGGCTGGCGCGGGGGGTGCCGGCGGGCAGCGATCTCGAGTACGTGGACCTGAGTACCATCGCCTACGCATTGCACGACAGGCGCTGATCAGGCCAAGAGTGGCCGGCGCGCGCTGCAGCGTTGTCGACGGTCTGTGTACGAGGGGCGCCCAATTTGAGGTAAGGCGCTTCGAGATGCGCGGCCATGATCAGTCAGCGACCGCGGCGCGGTAGGCATGCCACGTGGCATGTCCGATCACCGGGCCCACCACCAGCAGCCCGGCGAACCATGGCAGCATGGCCAGCACCACCACCACGGCGATCACCGCGCCCCACCACAGCATCACGCCCGGTTGCGTGAGCACAAGACGAAAGCTCGTGAGGCCGGCGGTGACGGCATCGGTCTGCCGATGCAGGATCATCGGCATCGAGACCACGCTCACAGCAAAGATGAGGCCAGCGAAAAGCGCGCCCACCGCCGCCCAGGCCACGATGAACGGGAGGTTCTCCGGGTCGAGCAGCGCGAGCAGTGAGCCCTTGAAGTCGGGCATGCCATCAAAGCTGACGGCAAAGATCACCAGCGTCGCGCGGCCCCAGAGCATCTCCAGCACCAGCAGCACGAAGCCAAAGATGCCGAGTTGCGCCGTGCGTGTGTCCCAGGCGAGCAACGAGTCGCCGAGGTCGGGTTTCTCGCCGGCCTCCAGCCGCTGGCTCGTGCGATAGAGGCCCAGGCACAGGAAGGGCCCCATCAGCAGAAAGCCCGCCGACAGTGCCAGCGTGTAGGCCGGGGTGCGCTCGAACACCTTCAAAAGTGCCCAGCCCATGACCATGAAGCAGGCGCCATAGAAGAGACCGATGGCCGGCGCGCGGCGGAAGTCGTGCCAGCCACGGGCGAGCCATCGCAATGGGTCGGCAAAGACCAGCGGGCGCAGCGTGATGCGGGGCTGCTCGTCCGCGCCGGCGGCGTGCGGCGACAAGGGTGTCGGCGTGGCAGGGGGAGGGGCTTCGTCGGCGGTCATGGTCAGGAGCCTAGGCGTGAGCGAGGTCCGCGTCCAGTGGGGCCGGGCCGGAGGGCAATGTGGTGCAATGCCCAGGCAATCACCCATAGGCTGGCCCGATATGCCCCGCTCCATGACCTTGCTGCTGAACATTGGCCATGCGCTGGACCACCTGTTCTTGCTTGTATTCGCTACCGCTGTGGCGACCATTGCGCTCGAATTCGGCTTCGCGCGCTGGGAAGACCTGATGCCCTTTGGCGTGGGCGCCTTCGTGATGTTCGGTCTCGCCTCGTTGCCTGCGGGGCGGCTGGGCGACCTGTGGGGGCGGCGGCGCATGATGCTGGTGTTCTTCTTCGGCATCGGTGCCTCGGCGCTGCTGGCGGCGTTGACCCGCAACGCCTGGCAGATGGCGGCGGCGTTGACGCTGCTGGGCGTGTTCGCGGCGATCTACCACCCGGTCGGCATCCCGATGCTGTTGCAGCACGCAAAGAGTCCCGGCGCCACCATCGGCGTCAACGGGCTGGCCGGCAACCTCGGCATTGCCGCGGCGGCCATCGTCACCGGGTTTCTCATCAAGTGGGTCGGCTGGCGCGCCGCCTTCGTGGTGCCGGGGCTGGTGTCGATCGGGTGTGGATTTGTCTTCATGGCGCTGGCGCCGCGCGAGACCGAGCCGCCGGCTGCTCGTCCACGCAAGGCCGGCCCGGAGTTGCCTGCGGCGCTGCTGGCACGCGTCTTCGCCGTCATGACCGCGGCGGCGGCCTCGGGAGGGTTGCTCTTCAACATGACGACCAACGGCAACGCGCAGTTGTTGGCCGAGCGCATGCGTGGTTTGGTCGAAGACCCGGCCACGCTGGGAACCTTGCTGGCCGTGGTCTACGCCGTGTCGTCGCTGGCGCAAGTGGTGGTCGGCCGGCTCATCGACCGTGTGCCCCTCAAGCGCCTCTACCTGGGCATCGCGTTGGCCCAGGTGCCGTTGTTGCTGCTCGCGGCCCAGGCCCAGGGGTGGTGGCTGTACGCCGCGCTGATCGGCGTCATGGTGCTGGTGTTCGGCGCCATCCCATTCACCGACGCGATGATCGTGCGCTATGTCGACGACCGCATGCGCTCGCGTGTCGCGGGCATGCGGCTCACGGTGTCGATCGGCATCAGTTCGATGGCGGTGTGGTTGCTCGGGCCGGTGGTGAAGGCGGCAGGCTTTTCGACCTTGATGCTGGCACTGGCCGGCGTGGCCCTGCTCACCAGCGCCATCGTGGCGTGGTTGCCAGGCGACGACACCGTGGCGCGAGCGCGCTCGCCGGCGGCAGCATAGCGGTCTGCCTACCGCCGGCCGCTGCGACTCTTGACTAGTGGGGCGCCCGCCTCACGCGCAGCAACTCGTCGGCGATCAGGCAGACAGCCCCCAAAGTGATAGCGCTGTCGGCGATGTTGAAACTCGGGAAGTAGCCGCCGTGGAAGATCGGCTCCAGAAAACCGAAGCGGAACTGCAGGAAATCGACTACGTAGCCGTGCAGCAGCCGGTCGACCACGTTGCCGAGCGCACCACCCATGATCATCGTCACCGCGAAGCAGAAAAGTTTTTGCTGCGGATGGGCACGGATCATCCAGACGATGAAGCCCGAGACCACGATACCCAGCACGACGAAGAACCAGCGCTGCCAACCCGATGCCCCGGCAAGAAAGTTGAACGCGGCGCCTGTGTTGTGCACGCGCACAAGGTTGAAGAACGAGGTCACAGGTGACGTTTCGCCATACTGGAAGTGCTGCAGCACCAGCGTCTTCGTCACCTGGTCGGCGGCGATGACGAGCGCGGCGAGGCCGAGCCAGAAGAGCAGCCTGGGCCGCCAGCCGCCGCGTGGGCCGAAGATTCGCGCTGACATCATGCGACTCGCCGCGCCTCGCCGGCACCGAACAGATTGCTGGTGCAGCGCCCGCACAGCCCGGGGTGCGCCGGATCGTGCCCGACGTCATCGCGCCAGTGCCAGCAGCGCTCGCACTTGCGCGCCTGGCTCGGGCTGACTTCGATCTTGGTCTCGGCGCCCTCGCTCAACCGCGCCACCGAGGTGATGAAGACGAATTTCAGGTCGTCGCCCAGGCTGGCGAGCAACGCATGGTCGTTTGCCGACACCGTGATCACCGCGTTGGCCTGCAGCGACGAGCCCACCGTACCGGCCACGCGCAGGGCTTCGATCTCCTTGTTCACCGCGTCGCGCAGCTCGCGCACGCGCGCCCACCTGGCCAGCAGGATGGGTGGGTTGCGATCAGGCGCATCGAACTTCCAGTAGGTCTCGCGGAAGATCGACTCGCCGTTCTTCGCAAAGAGCTCCCACGCCTCCTCGGCCGTGAAGCTGAGGAAGGGCGCCATCCAGCGCAGCATGGCGTGGGTAATTTGCCACAGCGCGGTTTGCGCCGAGCGCCGTGCCGACGAACCGGGCGCGGTCGTATAGAGGCGATCTTTCAGCACGTCGAGGTAGAACGCGCCCAGGTCCTCGGCGCAGAAGACCTGCAGCCTCGCCACCACGGGATGGAACTCGAAGGTCTCGTAGTGCTTCAGGATCTCCGTCTGGACTTCGGCCGCGCGCGCGAGCGCCCAGCGGTCGATCTCGAGCATCTCCTGCGCCGGCACGGCATGGGCCTGGGCGTCGAAGTCCGAGGTGTTGGCGAGCAGAAAGCGCAGCGTGTTGCGGACGCGCCGGTAGCTGTCGACGACACGTGCGAGCACCTTGTCATCGACGCTGAGGTCTCCCGAATAATCTGTCGCGGCGCACCACAGGCGGATGATCTCCGCACCCTTTTGCTTGGCAACTTCGCGCATCTCGACGAAGTTGCCCAGGCTCTTGCTCATCTTGCGGCCTTGGCTGTCGACGGTGAAGCCATGGGTGAGCAAGCCGCGGTAAGGCGCGCGGCCTTCGAGCGCGCAGCCGATCAGCAGCGAGCTGTGGAACCAGCCGCGGTGTTGATCGTGGCCTTCGAGGTAAAGGTCGGCCTCGGGCCCGCTTTCGTGATGGCCGCTGTCGCCCGCCGGCCCACGGTGCGAGCCGCGCAACACGTGGCTGAAGGTGGAGCCTGAGTCGAACCAGACATCGAGGATGTCATTGCTCTTGGCATACTCGTCGGCCTCGGCCCCGAGCCACTCGCGTGCATCGAGCTGGCTCCAGGCTTCGATGCCGCCTTTCTCCACGATGACCGCGGCGCGCCCCATGTACTCGAGTGTCCGCGGGTGCGGCTCGCCGCTCACCTTGTGCATGAACAGCGGCAGCGGCACACCCCAGTTGCGCTGGCGGCTGATGCACCAGTCGGGCCGGTTGGCAATCATGTCGCGCAGGCGCGCGCGTCCGTTCTCGGGGTAGAACGCGGTCTGCTCGATCGCCTCCAGCGCCGTCTGACGCAGCGGCTTCTTCGCTTTGTCCGTGGTGAACAGGCCTACGCCCTCGTCCATGCGAACGAACCACTGCGCGGCAGCGCGGTAGATCACCGGTGTTTTGTGGCGCCAGCAATGCGGGTAGCTGTGAGTGAGTGGGCCGCTGGCGAGCAGGCGGTCGCTCTGCGCCAGCACTTCGACGATGCGGTCGTTGGCTTTCCAGATGTTCAAGCCGCCGAAGAGCGGCAGGACAGCCTCGTAGCGGCCGTCGCCTTGCACAGGGTTGAGGATCTGATCGTGCTTCATCCCATGAGCGAGACATGAGTTGAAGTCGTCCACGCCGTAGGCCGGCGAGCTGTGCACGATGCCTGTGCCGTCTTCGGCGGTGGCGTAATCCGCCAGGACCACGGGTGACGAGCGAGCGTAGCCGGCGTGGGCGTCGTACAGCGGGTGCTTGAAGGTGTGGCCGGCAAGGCGCTCGCCTTTCGTCGTGCCGATCACGGGGCCCTCCAGGCCCCAGCGGGCCAGACACTTCTCCACCAGCGCTGCAGCCACCAGCATCACGCCGCGCTTCGTGTGCACGAGCGCGTAGTCGAGTGCGGGGTTGAGGTTGAGGGCCTGGTTGGCCGGCAGCGTCCACGGCGTGGTGGTCCAGATCACCGCGAATGCCGGTCCGGGCAGGCTCGGCAAGCCGAAGGCCTGGGCCAGCGCCAGCGGATCGGCCGCCGCGAAGGCCACATCCACCGTCGTGCTCTTCTTGTCGGCGTACTCGATCTCGAACTCTGCCAGCGAGCTGCCGCAATCGAAGCACCAGTACACCGGCTTGCTGCCCCGGTAGACGAAGCCGCGCTCGAACAGGCGCTTGAGCACGCGGATCTCGCCCGCTTCGTTGGCGAAGTCCATCGTGCGATAGGGGTGCTCCCAGTCGCCGAGCACGCCCAGGCGCTGGAAGTCGGCCATCTGCTGGCCGATCTGCTCGGCGGCATAGGCGCGCGACAGCGCCTGCACCTTGTCGCGCGGCAGCCCTCGGCCGTGGGTCTTCTCGATCTGGTTCTCGATCGGCAGACCGTGGCAGTCCCAGCCGGGGATGAAGCGGGCGTCGAAGCCGGCCAGTTGCTTGGACTTGACAACCATGTCCTTCAGGATCTTGTTGCTCGCGTGTCCGATGTGCAGCGTGCCGTTGGCATAGGGCGGCCCGTCGTGCAGCACGAACAGCGGCGCGCCCTTGCGCGCGACACGCAGGCGCTTGTACAGGCCCTTGTCGTTCCAGGCCTTGACCCAGCCGGGCTCGCGCTTGCCGAGGTCGCCGCGCATTGGGAAGGGCGTGTCGGGCAGGTTCAGAGTGGATTTGGGATCGGAGGGCGTGTTCATCCTGCAACTCGCGGGTGCCGGCTCGGCGCGACACGCGCGCGAGCGCTAGGGTGTGAGGAGCTGCCGGGCAAAAGCACCGTCGGCGCGGCAGTCGTGAACCCGGCCACCCTGAGCGGGCAGGGTGGCTGGATCTTCAGCGAGGTGCGCGAACAACTCGGTCGCGCGTCGATTGCCGGCGCGTGGTAGCGTGCCAGCGCAGACTAACGGTGGTGGGACTGCTGCGTCGCATGAACATGCATTCTATCGGGGCAGCCGAGCGATGAAGCTGTGGGTCGCGGCTGCGTGGCTGACCCTCTCGTTGTGGCACGCGGCCTCGCGCGCCGAGACGCCACTGACGCCTGTTGACGAGCGCCCCGCGCCACGGTCCTGGGACGCTGTGGTCGGATTCGTGACCAGCCATGCGCCGGAGTACCCGGGCGCCGGCCGCCGCACCACGGGCGTCACGCCCGGAGGGTGGGTGCGCTGGGGCCGCGTCAGCCTGGCCTCGCGCAGCGCCTTCGTCTCGCGCAGCGGCGAGCCGGTGAGCGGCGGCGGCGTGCGCATCGACCTGTCGCCCAACGATCGGCTTCGCATCGGGTTGGGCTTGCGCCACGATGGTGGGCGCAACGAGTCCGACAGCGATGACCTGCGCGGGCTGGGCGACGTGCGCGCGACGCTGCGCGTGCGCCTGGGCGCCTCCTATGCGCTTGGAGAAGGCTGGCGCATCGGCTCTTCAATGACCGTCGACGCGCTGGGTCGCGGTGGCGGCACGGTGACCGAAATCAACGCTGGTCGCAGCGTCGCGCTGGCGGCCAGGACGAGCGCCGGATTCAGCGCCACACTGAGCATGGGCAACCGGCGCCACCTGCGCGCTTACTACGGCGTGACCGCCGAGCAGTCGGACCGTTCGGGCTACCCGGTGTACGAGCCCGGCGCTGGCCTGCGCGATGTGTCGCTTTCGGTAGGTCTGCGCCATGAGCTGGGCCACGAGTGGTTCACTTTCGGCGGGGTCAGCGGTGCGCGCCTCGTCGGCTCCGCGGCGACGAGCCCGGTCGTGCGTGAGCCCACCAGTTGGTCCATCAGCCTGGGTCTGGCGTATCGCTTCTAGGCCAGGGCAGGCCCGGCAGTTCGCTTCAGGTTGACTTCAGGCCACTGAACGATGCTCCGAGGTGTTCCGAGGCGTGCCGCTGCAATGCGAACGCCGAGAGCCCCGACATGAACGAGCCCAATGAAACCCCTGCTGGTGATGCTGGCGCATTGCGCGCTAGCCTTGACGATGTGGACCACCGCGTATGCCGGTGCAGCCGATAGCGAACGTGAGCCACCGGCACCGGCGGCCGACGAGGGTGTGCCGCCCTCAGCCCAGCGAAGCTGGGATGCGGCGATCGGGGGCGTGCTCGTCTATGCGCCCGACTACGCGGGCTCCGATAGCCAGCGCCTGCGGCTGACCCCCGGCTTCTATGTGCGCTATGGCCGCATCAGCCTCGCCACACGGAGCGGCTTTCGCTCGGCCGGTGATCCGGGCGAGCGGGCGGGATTGCGCCTCGACCTCTCGCCGAGCGATCGCCTGCGCTTCGCCGTGGGTCTGCGCTATGACGCAGGCCGGCAGGAGTCGAGCAGCGAGGCGCTGAGGGGCCTGGGCGATGTGCCGAGCACGGTGCGCGTGCGCGCGATGGGCTCGTACAAACTCGGTGATGGGTGGAGCACCGGCAGTGCCGTGCTGCTGGACGCGCTCGGCCGAGGCGGCGGATGGCAGGCCGACGTCAGCGTCGGCCGCGAAATGCGCTACAGCGCCGAAACGACGTGGAGCGTCGGCGCAGCCCTGGCATTCGCGGGAGACCGCCACATGCAAACCTACTTCGGCGTCACTGAGGAGCAGGCCGCGCGCACGGGCTACCCTGCCTACCAGCCTCCTTGGGGACTGCGCGACGCATCGGCCTTTGTCAATGCGCGGACCCAGCTGGGTGGCCCGTGGCACATGTTCTACGGCGCCAACATCTCCCGCCTGCTCGGCCCGGCCGCAGCGAGCCCACTGACGCTACAGCCCAACGCCTGGGGGCTAAGCGGGGGTCTGGTGTACCGCTTCTGAGGAGCCCGCGTTGCCTGGCCACCAGTGCGGCGGCGGCCAAGACCAAGTGCCTGGCGCATTCGGATTACCTGGCGCGGAACCAATCGCGTGCCGCCCGGGTATCGGCAGCGATGCCGGCACGCAGGGCTTCGAGGGAGCCGTAGGTCAACTCGTCGTGCAGCTTGTGCAGCAACTCAACGTGCACGACACGACCATAGCCGCCCTCGGGGCCGAGCGCGGCGGGCCAATCGAAGACATGGGCCTCGAGCAGCACGCGGCCTCCGTCCTCCACACTGGGCCGCACGCCGAGGCTGGCGACGGCGGGCAGCGCAGCATCGCCCAGGTCTTGCACGCGGGCAACGAAGATGCCGCTGGCGGCCGGACGCGGGTGGCCGAAGCGTAGATTCAGCGTCGGGAAGCCCAGTTCGCGGCCGAGCTTGCGGCCGTGTCGCACATGCCCGCTCACGGTGTAGGGACGTCCGAGCAGTGCTTCAGTGCGGACGAGGTCGCCCGCACCCAGCGCCTCGCGCACCGCCGAGCTGCTAACGCGCAGGCCGTTTACCTCGTAGCTGAGCATGCGCGCCACATCGAAACCCGCCACACGCCCCGCGCTGTCCAGCGTCTCGTAGCTGCCGGCGCGCCGTGCGCCGAAGGTGAAGTCGTCGCCGACCAGCACGTAGCGCACGCCCAGCCCGGCGCGCAAGACGCCGTCGATGAACGCACCGGGAGGCATGGCGGCAAACGCCGCATCGAAGCGGATCACCACGACGCGATCGACGCCGCAGCGCTCGATCTCAGCGAGCTTGTCGCGCAGCGTGCTGATGCGTCGCGGTGCCGCATCGGGCTTGCCCGCGCGCGCGGCGAAAAAGTCGCGCGGGTGCGGCTCAAAGGTCAGCACGCACGAAGGCAGGCCGCGGTGGCGTGCCTCGTTCTGCAGCAGGGCGAGCATGGCTTGGTGCCCGCGATGCACGCCGTCGAAGTTGCCGATGGTGAGCGCATGGCCGGCGCCCGCAGTCAACGCCCGGTGGCCGAATCCCCTGAAGACCTGCATACCCGCAATTATCTGGGGGTGCTGACCGGAGCTGGGGTGCTCGCTGCGGCCATCGGCCCCGACGCCGGGCCGGTCGACAGGCCAAGCAGTCGCGCATACAAAGCCAGGTAGGCGGCCGCCGCCCTGTCCCAGTCGAAACGGGCTGCATGCCTGCGGGTGGTGTCGGCATGACCCGGTTCGCGCGCGCGTGCCAGTCCAGCTTCGACTATGCGACGCATCGTCGTTGGATCGAAATCGTCGAAATAGTTGGCCACCTCGCCGCCGATTTCGGGCAGGCTGGTGCGGCGCGCGAGGAAGACCGGCTTGCCGAAGTGCATCGCCTCGATCGGCGGCAGTCCGAAGCCTTCGGTGAGGGAGGGGAACAGGAAGCCGGCGCAATGGGCATAGGCCCAGGCCTTCTGGGCGTCGTCGATGCCGAGGTGGAACTGCACATTGGGCAGATCGACCGAGTCGCGCAGGCGCCTCGAGTCCTGCCCTTGCGGCCCGCAGAGCACGAACAGCATCTCGGGCCAGGTGCGCGCCAGTTCGATGATCGCCGCCGGGTTCTTCGAGTGCGACATGCGGCTGAGGTGAAAGAGGAAGGGCCGCCCACCCGGCCCCGGCGCTGCGGGCCAGCCCGACAGCGGGCGCTGCTCGGCATCCACGAACGAGCGGGCACCGTTCAGGATCACCTGGATCGGGCCGTTCCAGCCCAGATGCTTGCGCACGTCGCCAGCGGTGTACTCGCTGATCGCGACGATCTGATCAGTGCGCGCGAGCAGGCCTCGCGTGCGGCGATGGTGGCGCCATGTGGAAAAGACATTGCGCCCGTACAGGTAGTTCAGGTCGTGTACCGTCACTACACGGGGTCCGCACTGGGCAGGCGGGCGGGTCTTGTTGAGCTGGTGCAGCGAATGCCACAGCGCGTAGCGCACTGGCTGGACATGCCGCAGCCTCTGCCAGCGCGTCACCGGCAGATAGCCCACACCTGGGCCGAAGAGCCCGATGAGCTTTTTGCGCAGGTGGAAGTCGAAGGCGACTCCGTGGCTCTCCCGCCATTCGGGCGCGGCACGGGCGATGCGCTGACCGATCTGCAGGGCAAACTCGCCCAGACCGTCCTGCAGCCCGCCGATCCCCCCTAGGCTGATGCCCACGCGGTGCAAGTCGGTCACGCACATTGGCAGCCAGTGTAGCCATCGCGGTCGAGTGGTCCTTGCAGACTGGCACAATTTGCCCATGACGCGCCTGGCTCTGCCTCAAGTGACTCTGGTGGCCGTGGACACCCGAGCGCCGCTATTGGCCACGCAGGCCCTGCTGCGTTCGATGTCGGGCATAGACTTCGCGCGCGCGATCCTCTTCACGCATGAGTGGAACCCCAAACGGCCACTGCCCGGCATCGAGATCGTCGATATCGATGCCATCACTTCTTCGGCCGAGTACTCGCACTTCATCCTGCGACTCATGCCGAGTTGGGTGCGCACCTCGCACGTACTGGTGACGCAATGGGACGGGTTCGTCGTCGAGCCCTGGGCCTGGACCAACAGTTTCCTGGCCTACGACTACGTTGGCGCGCCTTGGCCCGATCAGCCCGATTCGCGCGCGGTGGGCAATGGCGGCTTCTCATTGCGCTCGCGCCGCCTGCTCGCCGCGGGCATGGATCTTCGTATCGACGACGAGCACCCGGAGGACGTGGCCCTGTGCCGCACCTACCGCAACCTGCTCGAGCGCGAGCATGGCGTGAGCTTCGCTCCCATCTCGCTGGCGCGCCGTTTCGCCTACGAAAACGACGATTCGCAAGGACCGACCTTCGGCTTTCACGGCTCCTACAACCTGCCGCGTGTGCTCGACGAACCCACGCTCGCGACCTGGCTGGACACGTTGCCCGACGAATTCTTCCGTGGCCGCGATGCTCGCCGCCTTGCGCGTGCGCTCGTCTCACGCATGCCGACGCTCGCGCGGCGCGTCATCGACCGCCGCCAGCGCGTGGGGCGCGATGAGCCGAGCACGCGCATCCTCGATGCTGCAGCAAGCGTCATGGGCATGCTCGCCCCTCGGCACGGCCGGCCGCGGCCGGTCTGAGGCAACTGGCGGTCGCCGCCCCGACCGATCACAGGCGTCGGCCGGTCCGACGCGGTCACGGGTTGTCGCCAGAAGCTCGCGGGCCCCCCACGCGCATCAGCGCGTGATCTGCACCAGCAGGTGATCTGGCAGCAGCCCACTGCCCGGCACGCCGAGATCGTGTCCATGTTTGACGAGATGGCGCGCGCGCTTGTCTGCGTGCCGAGCCGGTCGCAACAGGTACTTGGCCCACACCCACCAGCGTTTGGCCGTGGCGGGCTCATCGAGGTATTTGAAGGTCTGCACCGCCTGCAGTCGCCCGCCTGCGGCGGCAGCGTGAAAGGCGAGCCAGCGCAACGAGATGAACGCGATGTGCTCGGGGAAGTAGCAGTACCACCAGCGTGGCCCCGCCAGCCGCCACAGGACGTTGCCGCCGTCGCCGGTGGTGATGATGAGCAGGCCCCCAGGTGCGAGCCTCCCCAGCAGCTGATCGAGCAGAGCCCGCGGCGAAGGCACGTGCTCGATGACGTCCATCGCGACGATGATGTCGAACCGCGGCGGAAACGCTGGATCTTGCAATGTGGCGCTGACCGTGGCTGCGGCCTGGCTCGCGGCAAGCGCGGCTGCCGCGCTCGATACCTCCACGCCAAAGCGTTGCAGTCGGGCCGGCATGCGAGCGAGGAACTCGCCGCTGTAGCACCCGAAGTCAAGCACGGTTCGCGCTTCCAGCCGGGCCTCGACCAGCACCTGCACCAGTCGCTGGTCTTTGCGCAGCGGCGTCAGGCTCCAGGCATCGATGGCGGCGTTGTCGTAGAGGGCACCGTAGTTCGGCAACAAGGGCCAGCGCATGCGCAGGTCGCAATGTCGGCAGTACAGCAACTCACCACCGGGCAGCGGGCCCGGCAAGGGTCTACCGGCAAAAAAAGACACTGCGGGCAACGCGCCGAGCGAGCGAACGCTGGTGTTCCCGCAGTCGGGGCAAGCAGGCAGGGCAGACAAGATGCGTGGCCGGGATGCGAGGGCAGGGGATATCTCTGGGCGCGCGGATTATGTGGCTCTGCATCGTGTGCCAAGGCATGCACGCGCGTTCGGTCGGCCGGCGTCATGGCGCAAAACCGCGCTCGCATAATGCACCGCCCTCCGCCCTCCGCCCTCCGCTCAGCTTCCACCATGCCCTCGTTGCTGGACGCCCCGTACCCGATCTACGACACCGACCTCCTGCGCCAACTGCTCGGCCGCCGGCTGTGCAGCGAGTTGCGGGTGCTCGGCGTGATCGGTGCGCACCGCTTCCAGGAAGCGCGCCTGATCGAGCGCGTGTTCCCGAACCTGCGCCAGATCTACCTCTTCGAACCGCTGGCCGAGCCCCTGCAAGCGCTGCGCGCCGTCGAGAAGAACGATCCGCGGGTCAAGGTTTTCCCGTTTGCCATCTCCGACAGCGACGGCATCGCCCACTTTCACGTGACCAGCAACGATGGCGAGTCCAGTTCACTGCTCGCCTTTGGCTCGCATGGGGAATTGTTCCCGGAGGTGCAGGTGGCCCGGACCATCGAAGTCCAGACGCGCCGCTTGGACTCGGTGCTTGCCGAGCACGGTCTCGAGGCGCCAGACGTGCTGCTGCTGGACGTGCAAGGCGCCGAGTACCAGGTGCTGAGCGCCTTGAGCGCCGAGGTGCTTGCGCAGGTTCGGCTGATCTATGCCGAGGTCAGCACAGAGCGCGTGTACGCCTCGGCTGGCCTGCTGCCCGACGTCGAACGGCTGCTCGCGCCGCGCTTTGCCAACCTGGGTTTCGCGCCGCTGCGCCCAGCGGTGCCGATGCACGGAAATGCCATCTTTGTGGCGCATGGCGATGTGCAGGCTGCGTTGGCTCTGTCCACCTACGGCCGCTTGCAACGAGCGCTCAGGCATTGGCGCCGCGTGCGCAAGACGCGGCGGGCTTTGCAACCATGATCTTCCGGTCGGCGACCCGCTGCACGGGCGGTAGTCGCGGGCGCCGTCGGGGCTCGAGTTGACCTCGGCAACAGGCGCTCCCCTGGTGTCGGTGGTGGTCCCCACCTTCAACTGCGGAAGCACGTTGCCCGCAACTCTGGCCTCGCTGGCCGTGCAGGTGGAACGCGACTTCGAAGTCATCGTCAGCGACGGGGCTTCGGGCGACACCACATTGAGCGCAGCGCATGAATACGCCCTGCGGTTGCCGTCGTGCCGCGTGTTGTCGCGGCCTGACCGTGGTGTCTACGACGCCATCAACCTGGCCATCGCCGAGGCGCGCGGAGACTGGATCCTTGTCCTCGGCGGCGACGACAAGCTGCATGCGGCCGACACGCTGCAGCGTGCGGCAGCCATCCTGCGAGGCGCTGCCGCTGACGTCGTCTACGGCGATGTCCGCATGATGAACGCCAATGGCTTGGGCGTGCCCCCGGGCGGGCGCTACGCGGGCGCGATGCCACTGCCGTGCCTGCTGCGCGCCAACATCTGCCAGCAAGCCATCTTTTACCGCCGCAGGCTGTTCGAGCAATTGGGGCCGTTCGATCTGACCTATCCGATCATGGCCGACTGGGACTTCAACCTGCGCGCTGCTTTTCGCGTGCCCATGGAGTGGGTGGACCTGATCGTCACCGACTACGCCGCCACCGGCCTTAGCGCACAACGCGTCGACCTGGCAGCGGTGCGCGGCATTGCGGAGATGGTGCGGCGCGAATTCGTGCGGCGTAGCGGCGAGGCCGCGTTGTGGCCGCAGCAGCGCAACTTGCTTCGCCAGGCTGACGTGCTGCGCCGTCACGGGCAATGGCGATTGGCCTGCCTTCAACTCGCCAGCTACTCGAGGCTGAGACTCCTGCGCTTGTGTAGCATGGGCCGACATCGAGCCCGTTGACCCGCCAGGTTCGTTGCACCTCGAAAGGAGCCTCGCCATGCGTGCGTCTCGTCTTCGCTTCGCCTCCTACGGCCTCGTCACGCTTGCGCTGCTCACGGCCTGCGGTGGCTTCGGCGACGAGGTGCCCGACCGCGTCGCCGAGAACGCCTGCCTGCAGGTCACCAGTACCGGCGCCGTCTACAACCCGGGCACGCCGGGCGAGAGTGGTGCCCCTGAGATTCCTACCGGCTTCACGACCAAGAAGGTCCAGTACTCGCGCAGCTTCATGGTGGTAGCGGCCAACCCGCTGGCCACCAAGGCGGGCTGCGACGTGCTGCGCGCCGGCGGCAGCGCGTTGGATGCGGCGATCGCCACGCAGATGGTGTTGAACCTCGTAGAGCCGCAGTCCTCGGGCATCGGGGGCGGTGCCTTCATGCTCTCGTACAACGCGAGCAACGGGCAGGTCACCGCCTACGACGGGCGCGAGACGGCCCCGGCCGCGGCCACCGAGAACCACCTGCGCTGGATCAGCACCGCTCAGCAGACCACACCGCTGCCCAACGCACGCGCGAGTGGTCGCTCGATCGGCACGCCAGGTGTGCTGCACATGCTCGATGCCGCCTACAAGGACGGCGGGCGCCTGCCCTGGAAGCAGCTTTTCGAGCCAGCCATCAAGATTGCCGACGACGGCTTCAGGATCAGCCCGCGCATGGCGGCCTCCATTGCCGGCTCCGCGGCGAGCCTGGTGCGCGACCCCGAGTCACGGGCCTACTTTCTCAACGCCGACAACACCGGCAAGGCCGCCGGCACGCTGCTCAAGACACCAGCCATGGCGGGCACGCTGCGCAGCATCGCCGATGGCGGCATCGCTGCCTTCTACAGTGGTGCCATCGCGCAGGACATCGTCGACGAGATCGCCGACGTCACCGGCGGCATCACGCCCGGTGTGACGACGCTGGCCGATCTCGCGGCCTACCGGTCGGTCAAGCGCGAGGCGATCTGTACGCAGTACCGACTGCTGTGGGTGTGCGGCATGCCGCCGCCCTCTTCGGGCGGACTCGCGGTAGCGCAGGCGCTCGGCATCCTCGAGAACTACGATCTCGCGCTACAGAAGCCCACCGCGCTCGACGACAACGGCGGCAAGCCTACCGTGCTGGGGGTGCACCTGGTGGCAGAGGCCGAACGCCTGGCCTATGCCGACCGCGACAAGTACGTGGCCGACAGCGACTTCGTGCCGTTGCCCGGCGGCAGCCCGGCGCGTTTGATCGACAAGGCCTACCTGCGCAGTCGCGCGAGCCAGATCAGCTTCACACGCAGCCTGGGCACGGCACTGCCGGGCGATCTGGGGCCAGTGACTTCGACGCTGGGCGTCCACCCTCCCTCAGCGGAGAACGGCACCACGCACATCTCTGTCGTGGATGCACGCGGCAACGTGGTCACGATGACGACGACGATCGAGTCGGGATTCGGCTCGTTCCACATGACGCGCGGCGGCTTCCTGCTCAACAACCAGCTCACCGATTTTTCGGCCGCGCCCACCGATGCCCAAGGCAACCTCATCGCCAATCGCGTGGCCGCGGGCAAGCGCCCCCGCAGCTCGATGGCGCCCACTCTCGTCTTCCGCAACAACGCCGGCGGCACCGGCCCCGGCGAGTTCCGCCTCGCGACGGGCTCGCCGGGTGGCGCCACCATCATCCAGTACGTGCTGAAGACGCTCGTGGGCTTCATCGACTGGGGGCTCGATGCGCAGCAGGCGACCTCGATGGTGGCCTTTGGCGCGGCAAACTCACCGAACACCAACGTCGGCGGCGAGCATCCCAATGTCAACCTTGCCAACAACGGCAACGACGATGCACTGATCAGCGGCCTGCGCGGTTTGGGGCACACCGTCAACACCGCAGCGCAGTCCAGCGGGCTCGGCACGATCGTCAGGCGCAGCAACCAGCTCGGCGACTACTACTACGAGGGCGGTGCAGACCCGCGTCGCGAGGGCGTGGTGCTGGGCGACCTGTACGGCGTCTACTGACCGACGGCCATCGAAGACGCGCCGTCTGGCGCGTTCAAGCGCGACCGACGTCGCGCGCGCAGGGCAGGGCGGGATCGTGCAGCGTCACCGCGGCGCGCACGGCGTTGCGGATGGCGCGCGACACGGCTTCGGCCGCCAGCGCGCCCAGCATGCCGAGGTCACCAGCGATGCCGGCGGCGCCGGTGGCCAGGGCGAACAGGGTGTCACCATCGTTGACGGTGATCGGGCTCACCGCGCGGCTCAACCCGTGGTGCGCCAATGCGGCGAGTTGTGTCGCGCCGGCCTTGTCCAACCGCGCATCGGTGGCCACCACGCCGATGGTGGTGGCGGTGCCCGCCATCCGTTGCAGCACCTGCAGTGGCGCAGCGCCCTGCAGAAGAGAACTCTGTGAGTCGATGAAGCGCAGGCCGTCCTCGCTGCGTGCGCCGGCGAGCACAGCGCCTTGTTCGTCCAGCACGTCTCCGATGGCGTTGACGGCTACCAACGCGCCCACCGTCACCGCGCCCACCCGCAGCGAGGCGGTACCGATGCCGCCGCGTGTGGCGCGGGCCACGCCGTGCATCTTGCCGACGGTGGCGCCGAGGCCGGCGCCTTGGCTTCCTTGTGCCGGCATGGAGGTGCTTGCCGCCTGGCAAGCGGCATAGCCGGTGGCGGCATCGGGCCGGATCCGCGCATTGCCGATCCACAGGTCGAACAGCACCGCCGCCGGGACAATCGGCACCAGGATCGGCACCAGGATCGGCACCAGGATCGACCCGTGGCTCGGCGCTTGCGCTGATCCCTGGCCGTGCGCCGGGCCGACGGCGAGGCCGCGGCCTTGCTCTTCGAGCCAGCGCATCACGCCGCCGGCGGCATCGAGCCCGAAGGCGCTGCCGCCAGTCAACAGCACCGCATGCACTCGGTCCACCGTGTTCTCGGGGCGCAGCAGATCCGTCTCGCGTGTGCCGGGCGCGCCGCCGCGCACTGCAACACCACAGGTGGTGATCGAGGGCGCGGGCGGGCACAGCACGACGGTGCACCCGCTCGGCCGCCCAGCCACGGCGGCGTGCCCGACGGCGATGCCAGCCACATCGGTGAGGGCGCCAGGCGCGAGACCCAACGCGCCGTCGTGCGAAGCAGCCGCGGCCAAGGCCTCAGGCGAAAACGCCGGCCGTGTCCTGCATGCGTGCCGCGACCTCGCCCAGGTGGTGCTGCGTATCGCCGAACACCATCTCGAGCACGGTCAGGCGCTTGAAATAGTGGCTGCCCCGGTACTCGTCGGTGACGCCGATGCCGCCATGCAACTGCACGCACTGCTGGCCGACGAAGCGCATGCCCTGGCCGAGTTGCACCCGCGCCTGCGAGATGGCGCGGCGCCGCTGCGCTGCCGCCTCGCCCAGCTTGAGTGTGGCGTAGTAGCTCATCGAGCGGCCCAACTCGAGCTGCATCTTGATGTCGGCCACGCGGTGGCGCAGGGCCTGGAAGCTGGCGATGGGCACGCCGAACTGCTTGCGCGTATTCATGTACTCGACCGTGAGCTCGACGAAGCGGTCCATCACGCCCACGGCCTCGGCGCAGAGGCCTGCAATACCGATGTCGACAGCGCGTTCCAGCGCGGCATGGCCGTCTTCGGTGATCAAGGCGGCGCGCGCGGCCGCGAGCTGCACCTCGGCCGCACGCGCACCGTCCTGCGTCGGGTAGCCGCGCACCCCGACCGCAGCGCGCTCGACGAGGAAGAGGCCGATGCCGGCGGTGGCGTCGACCGCGCCAGAGATACGTGCCGGCACGATGAATGCATCGACCTCGTCACCCGCGGGAACGATGCTCTTGGCGCCTTCGATCACCCAGCCGTCGCCTTGGCGTGACGCGCGTGCGCTTACGTGGTGGAGTCGATAACGTGCGGCACGTTCTTGGTGGGCCAACACCACCAGGGCCGCGGCGGAGGCGATGCGCGGCAGCCAGGCAGACTGCAACGCCGCGGGCGCGGCGGCCAGCAGCGCCGGCGCCACAAGCGCGGCGTGTGTGTAGGGCGCGTTCACCAGGCCGCGACCCAGTTCTTCGTTGACCACCATGGCCTCGACAGGGCCGAAGCCCATGCCGCCGTGGGCCTCGGGAATGGCCAGGCCCGCCAGGCCCAGTTCGCCCAGTTCGGCATAGACGGCGCGGGTGGCGCCGCCGGCCTTCGCCAGCGCGTGGCGGCGCTCGAAGCCGAAGCCCTTGTCGACCCAACGTCGCACGGCATCGCGCAGAGCTTGCTGGTCGTCGGTGAATTCGAAGTCCATCTTCGTGCTGCCTCAGCCGAGCACCGTCTGCGCGACGATGTTGCGTTGCACCTCGTTGCTGCCGCCGTAGATCGTGGTCTTGCGGTGGTTGAGGTAGCCCCAGGCGGAGGTGGCGCAATGCGCGGCGCCGACATGGTCGCCCTGCCAGCCGGCCTCCATGGCCTCCAAGATGTAGGGTGTGCTGTAGGGGCCGACGGCCAGCATCATCAGTTCGGTGTAGCGCTGCTGGATCTCGCTGCCCTTGATCTTCAGAAGCCCTGCGATATCCAGGCTCTGTTTGCCACCCTTCTCGGCGGAGAGCACGCGCAGCACGAGCATCTCGAGCGCCACGATATCCACCTCGAGCAAAGCGATCTGGTCGCGAAAGCGTACGTCGTCGTACACGCCCTCGGCCTTGGCAATGCGCTTGACGCGCTCGAGCTCGCGTTTGGCGCGGTTTACGTCGGCGATGTTGGTGCGTTCGTGCGAGAGCAGGTGCTTGGCATAGGTCCAGCCCTTGTTCTCCTCGCCCACGAGGTTCTCGGCCGGCACCTCGACGTTGTCGAAGAAGACCTCGTTGACCTCGGGCTCGCCGTCCATCAGCTTGATGGGACGCACGCTGACGCCCGGGCTCTTCATGTCGATGAGCAGGAAGCTGATGCCCGTCTGTGGCTTGCCTTCGGTGCTGGTGCGCACGAGGCAGAAGATCCACTCGCCGTACTGGCCGAGCGTGGTCCAGGCTTTCTGGCCGTTGACGATGTACTTGTCGCCCGAACTTGTGCGAACTCGCTCGGCACGGGTCTTGAGCGAGGCGAGGTCACTGCCCGACCCCGGCTCGCTGTAGCCCTGGCTCCACCACACCTCGCCGCTGGCGATGCCAGGCAGGAAGCGCTGCTGCTGTTCGGGGTTGCCGAAGGCCATGATCACCGGCGCCACCATCACGGGACCGAACGGCGGGACCCGTGGCGCACCGGCGAGAGCGCATTCCTCTTCAAACAGATGCTTCTGCACCGCACTCCAGCCCGGGCCGCCGAACTGTTTGGGCCAACCCCAGCCGAGCCAGCCCTGCTTGCCAAGGATGCGGGCCCAGCCTTGCATGTCGTCGCGGCTCAAGCGTTGCGCGAGCAACACCTTCTGGCTGATCTCGCGCGGCAGGCTGTCGGCCACCCACTGGCGGATCTGCTTGCGAAAGGCCAGTTCTTCAGGCGTGAAGTTCAGATCCATGATGTTTCCTGGGGCATGAGGCACCACGGTCGAGCGTGACTGGCCAGCGTTTTAGCACGATCGTTCGCAAGCCGTCGGTCTCCGTAGGGACAGTCAACGACTGCCCGCGTTGCGCCTCGGCATCGATAGGGATGGACAGCTTCGTGCGCGGCGGCATCATCTTCGCATGCTGAGCCTGAAACTCGTTCGCGGCGCGGAGAACGCCGATGGCGTGCGCCAGGAGGCGCTGGTGCCGCCCGACCAGCCCCGCTTCGTGATCGGCCGCGATCCCGCGTGCGACTGGCCCATCGCCGACAAGCAACTGGCACTGTCCGCGCGGCACTGCGAGATCCTTCGCATCGAGGGCCGAATGGTGTTGCGAGATCTGTCCACCAACGGCACCTTCGTCAACAGCGCGCGCGAGCGTTTGCCGGCCGACCATGTGCTGCGGCACGGCGATCGCATCGCTTTGGGCAGCTACCGCATCGAGGTATCCGTGGTGCCCGATGCGGCGCTGCCAGCGGCCAAGCCCGTGGCGCAGGTGGCGCCCGTGGCGGCACGCCGTGGTGGGGATCCGGCGGCCATGGTGGGTGCCGATTGGGAGAAAGCCGCCTCGCCAGCCGCGCGTTCCTCGGCCGGCGGCGCTGACGTGAAGACAGGATTCACGCGCATCAGCAAGCCAACCCCTCGGGAAGCGCTGGAAGTGCCGCCGACTTCTGCGCCGCCGCGCAGCGAACCCGGCCCGGATGGAGCTCCTCGCGAACCGGCACGAGAGCCCGTGCGCCGTGCACCTCCGGGCACGACGGACGTGATCCAGCGCATCTGCGGCGGCCTGGGCATCCCAGCGGAAGCCCTGGGCACCAGCGACCCGGCCGTGGCCGCGGAGCGAGTTGCGCGCTTGCTCCGCGTGGCGGTGCTGGCATTGCACCGGCAGATGTCGGCGCAGGCCAGGCAACTTGGCGATCTGGGCAGTCGCGCACCGCAGGCGTGGGCCCGCTCTGAGGCGGCCCGCCTGCGGTCTGCCCCGGGGCCGCTGGAGGCTGTCGCCGCGCTGATGGGTGCCGGCGACGAAGCCGAGGCTACGCTGGTGCGCGCGCACAGCGAACTGGGCCAGCACACACAGCGTCTCCTGAGCGCGTTCGGCGCCGCCGGACGGCGGCTCGGCGACCGGCTCGCGCCTGCGAACTTCGAGCCTGCGGCCGAAAGTGCCGACGATGCCGCACGGCTTTGGAAGATATACGGCAGCCTGTGGACGGCGCTGGGCTTGGGCATCGGCAAGAGCTGGACCGCAGGGTTCGACGAAGCAATCTTGGCTTATCTCGCTGCAGCCTACGACGATCCGCAGTTGAGCGACAAGGGTGTCGCCGGCAAGGCCGGCGGCGCCGACAGTGCCGCCCAGTAGCAAACGCAGGCGGCGGTGGCATCGGGTCTGCGCGCAGTTGGCGCCGCTGTTCGGCGGGCCACAATGAGGGGAGGAGAACCGCCCCATGGCCAACGACTTCTTCCAGTACGGCCCCGCGCCATCGGCCCCACCCGCACCGGCGCCCGCACGCGATACGCCGGACGGTGGGCGTGCGATCCTCGGCGAGCTCAGCGATGAGGACTGGGAAAAGTTCATTGGCTTTGCGGCCCGCCGGCGCTACCCGGATGGCGCGGTCATCTTCGACGTTGGGCAGACCGTAGCCTCGCTGGGTTTCGTGGCCAGCGGGACCGTCGAAGTGGCCACACCGGTGGCGCCCGGGGCCAAAGCGGGCCGGCCGGAGTTGCGCGAAGAGGGCGATGTGTTCGGAATGCTCGGCTTTCTCGATGGCGCTGCAGCCTCGGTGCGCGTACGCGCACGTGGCACGGCCGAGGTGCTGCTACTGACGCGCGAGGCCCTGATGCAGCTGGCGGCGTGGCAGCCACGCATCGCCGTGGCCTTGCTGCGCGACCTCGGCGCAGCGGTGGCCACACGCCTGCGGCGCGTGCAGGGCGGCGACTGAGGTCGCCGCACGATGGCACGAATCATTCCGATCAAGCCTGCCGCACCTGCGGTCCCCGGCGCCGCCGCCGGCAAGCGCCGTGTGGATTCGGCAACAGCTCGAGGCGGCAACGCGCTGCCGGCGACGATGGTGCAGGGGCCCGGTGCGGCCGCTGCGGCCGCGCGCGCGGCCATCGCCGAAGCGCAACGAGAGACTCGTGAAGCACTGGCTGGCGAGGCCGCCACCAAGTACTTCCGCAACTACACGCAGATCGCCGCACGAGTGCCCGCATGGGTCTGGTGGGTGCTGCGTGGCGTGTCCGTGGTCACCGCGCTGGCGTTGGCCTGGGCGCTGATCGCCGAGCCAGCGTTGGGCTTGCTTCTCTTCTGGGGCTTGGCGATTCCGCTGCTGCCAGCGTTGCTGGTGGTCGCGCCAGGTCTGTGGCGACAGGTGTGCCCGATGGCGGCGCTCAACCAATTGCCGCGCGCCCTGAAGCAGGGCAGGGCGATGGATTTGCCTGCCGCGTTGAAGAGTTCGGCCTTTTCGATCGCTCTCGGTCTGTTCATCGGGGGCGTGGCCTTGCGACAGGCCTGGCTTAACCACCACGGGTTGGCCGTCGGTGTCGTGATCGTCGGGATGCTCGGCGCAGCGCTCGTCGGAGGTTGGTTCTTCAAGGGGCGCAGCGGTTGGTGTGGCACGTTCTGCCCGCTGGGGCCGATCCAGCGCGCCTACGGGCAGGCGCCGTTGGTGGTGGTGCGAAACGGCTATTGCGAGCCGTGCGTTGGCTGCCAGAAGAACTGCTACGACTTCAATCCGCGTGCCGCAGTATTCAGTGACGTCTACGACGACGACCCACGTTACGCCTCGCAGAGGCGGCTGTTCCTGGGGCTGCTGCCTGGTCTCCTGCTGGGTTACTTCCTCGCTCAGCCGCTGGGCGTGGATGGCACGGTCGAAGGGCTGGCGCTGCTTTTCGGCGCGAGCGCGGCTTCGGCAGGCGCCTATGGGTTGGCGGTGGCCTTTCTGCCGGGCAACCCGTACCGTGTCTCGTTGGCCTTCGGGGCCTTGGCGATCACGATCTTCTACTTCTTCGCCGGGCCGGTAATCGTTGCGAGCCTCGCGACACTAGCCGATGTGAGTGCGCCGGAGTGGCTCAGCCTGGTCACGCGAGGGGTGGGGCTGATGTTGGCCGCGGGGCTTGCATCGAGCGGCCTGAGCGCCGAGCGCCGTTACGAGCGTGCCGCGGAAGCCTCGCGAGCTGCCAGGGGGCAGGGTGCGGGCGCTTCGGCGGCAGCAGGTGGCGACGCCAAGTCACGTTTCGGCGGCGGCCGCAGCCTCAAGGACCGCCTGGCCCGCAGCGACGCGGCCGAAGTGACCGACCGCGAGACCGGCATCACCTTCCAGGCCGCCAACGACGGCACGCTGCTGGAGGCCATCGAACGCGCGGGCTTGAAGATCAACTACGGCTGCCGCGCAGGTGTCTGCGGCGCCGATGCCGTGGCCGTGTGCGAAGGGGCTGAGCACATCTCGCCGATGAACGCGGACGAGCGCGCCACGCTGCGCCGCATGGGTCTGGACGGCAATGTGCGCCTGGCGTGTATGTGTGTGGTGAGCGGGCCAGTGACGATCGATCGCGATGCGCGGTCTGCCGCTCCGCGAGCCGACCCGGCGACCATCGCTGCGGCCGCGCGCCTGGACCGGGCACGTGGCACCGACCTCAAGCGTGTCGTGATCGTAGGCAATGGTGTGGCTGGAATGAGCGTGGCCGAAGGTGTGCGGCGCGGCAGCCCTACGGTGCACATCACGATTGTGGCCAACGAGCCGCACCGCTTCTACAACCGCATGGGCATCGGCCGGCTGGTCTACGACAAGGAAGGCATGGATGCGTTGCACCTGGTGCCACAGGATTGGGCGCAGTCCAACGGCATCCAGGTCATGCAGGGGCGCGTGGCCGCGCGCATCGACCGTGAGAACAAGCGCCTGGGGCTGACCGGAGGTGACTGGGTTCCGTATGACCGGCTCGTGCTCACCACTGGCGCCCGAGCGAGCCTGCCCGATGCGACGTTCATGGAACACCACAACGCGTTCGTGCTGCGCACAGCCGAAGACGCCGAGTCGATCCGGCAGTATGTGGAGTCCAGTCGTGCGCGGCGTGCGCTGGTCGTGGGTGGAGGGGTGTTGGGTGTTGAAGCGGCCGATGCCTTGCACAAGCTCGGACTCAAGGTCGCGCTGCTGCATCGAGCCGATCGCCTGATGAACGCGCAGCTGGACGAGCGTGGAGCCGGCGTCCTCTCCTCCTACCTCGAGAGCATAGGCGTGCAGGTGGTCACTGGCGTGCAGGTTTCGCGGTACGACGGCACCCCGGACATCACCGCGGCGTGGCTGGCGCATGGCCCCCGTGTGAGGGCAGACCTCTATGTCGCCTGTCTTGGCATTCAGCCCAACGTGCACCTTGCGGAGACATCCGGCATTGAAGTGGGCAGTGGGATTCTGGTGGACCCGCAGATGCGCACGAGCGACCCCCAGGTCTTCGCAGCAGGTGACTGCGCTGAGCTCGCAGGCTCGGGTCGCGGGCTCTGGCCGATCGGTGCTGCGCAGGCTGCGGCGGTGGTGGAAAGCATCTTCGGTGAAGCCCAACCGGTGGCGTCTTCGAGCCGCCAGGTGGTTCAGCTCAAGTGCGACGGCATCGATGTGCGCAGCTTCGGCGTGCTGCAGGCGGCTGCCGGGGACGAAGAACTGCGCGCCGCATCAGGATCCGAAGCATGGTGGCGATTGGTTGTGCGCCAAGGCGAACTCGTGGGCGGGTTGATCGTCGGCCCGCCGGGCTCGGCGAAACCATTCATGCGGCTGGTCCAGGACCCGGAACTTCTACCGAAAGCGCTCCCGGCGCTTGCCCGCGGTGAGTTGGCGACGTTCGCGGCGGAGGCGGGCTGAACGGCTGGGTGGCGGAAGTTGATTAGCCTCTGGGATCCATCGTCTGTATTTTACATAATATACATTGTAATCTATATATGAAGATGGTGGCACCAAGGAAAAAGGGGCGCTGGAGCGCCCCTCAGACTTAATATTCCACTACAACAAACTCACCTAAGTGACTGCTGCAAAGGTAGTTAAACGGTCACCGGCCTCGTGGCCTGCGAGATCACTGCGTTTGCAGCGAATCCAGTCCTGGGTCGCTCTCAGTTTCGACCTCATCACTGCCGGTGGCAGGAGTTTGGCCACCGACTGGCCGGTCGAGCGGTCGGCAAAGATGCCGGTTCAGCCGTCCAAGGCGCTCGGACTTCTCCACCGCGGCAAAGACTGCCTCGGGGTGGACGAGCAGCATGAATGGGTTGTGCTCGTTGGTCGGTTGGGTCATTTGGAAGCTCCAGTGAACGGAATCAGCGACTCAGTGCGAACGACTCTACGCGGCACAGTCTGTCCCGTACACGCCAGATGGAGGGAAAACACCGACCCAATGACATCCGCCACGCACTGCCAACCGCAGCGCGTGATCAACGCACGGAGGCGTCCAACCGGCTGGCCAGCGAATCGCGTCCAGCGCGACGTGTGAAGTCGGGCGCCTTGAGGTCCGCCGCATTGCGCACCCGAGCGTCGATGCGCATACCTTAGGCACCCACAGGCTCGAGCCCAAACAGCCGCTCGAAGTTGCTGCGCGTCGCGGCAGCCACCTCCTCCACCCCCACGCCCTTGATGGCCGCGAGCGCCTCGGCAACGTAAGGCACCCACGCCGGAGTGTTCTGCTTGCCCCGGTGGGGCATGGGCGCGAGATAGGGGCTGTCGGTCTCGATGAGGCAGCGTTCCAGCGGCACCTCGCGCGCCACGTCGCGCAGAGGCTGTGCGTTGCGAAAGGTCAGGATACCGGAGAAGGAGATGTGGAACCCCATTTCCAAGGCTGCGAACGCGGTCTCGCGCGTCTCGGTGAAACAATGGAAGACGCCACGAAGTGCCCCCTGAGCGCCTCCACCCTCGCGCAGCAGCGCCACCGTGTCCGCGCTGGCGTTGCGGGTGTGGATGACGAGGGGCAGGCCGGTCTCGCGAGCGGCCTGGATGTGCACGATGAAGCGGTCGCGCTGCCACTGCATCTGCGCCACGCTGCGGCCGTTGAGCCGGTAGTAGTCGAGCCCGGTTTCGCCGATGCCGATGACGCGCGGTCGCCCAGACAGCCGTACGAGTGCATCAACATCGGGTTCGCGCACGCCCTCGTTGTCGGGGTGCACACCCACGGTTGCATAGAGCCTGGGGTCGCGCTCGGCCAATGCCGCGACTGTCTCGAATTCTTCCAGTGTGGTGCAGATGCAAAGCGCACGCTCAACGCGGGCCGCAGTCATCGCCGCGAGGATCTCGTCCACGCGAGGAAGAAGATCGGGAAAGCTCAGGTGGCAGTGCGAGTCGACGAACATCGGGTCACCGGGCGTGCCGCCGGAGGCAGCCGCGAGGCGAAGACGGCTTGGATGGCGCCAACGGCCTCAGATGGTCTGCGTCGGCTTGGCCGATTGCAGACTGGTGCCGAGAATCTCTTCGATCTTCTGCTTAAGCTGGCGCGTCTTCTCGTCATTCGGAAACCGCACGCCCACGCCCTGGGTGCGTCCCCCTGAGGCATTGGCCGGCGTGATCCACGCCACCTTGCCGGCCACGGGGAAGCGCTGCGGGTCCTCGGGCAGCGACAGCAGCAAGTAGATGTCCTCCCCAAGCCGGTAGTCTCTCGTGGTGGGAACAAACAGCCCGCCCTCGGTCAGCAAAGGGATGTAGGCGGCATAAAGCGCGCCCTTCTCGCGAAAGACCAGCTGAATCACGCTGGGCCGGGTGGCAGCACCCGGCACCGAGGCCGGCGCAAGGCCGGCCGAGCGGGTCGTCAAGCGGTCGTTCATAAAGTGCAGTGTATAGAAGCGGACCCGCCGCGCGCGTCGAATCAGGCCGAATGCGGACTCGCGTGCTGCAGTGGCCGAGCCCTTGCGGACAGCGCCCTCTGCGCCCCGCTCACGAGCGCATCGATCGCCAGCGCCTCGTGCCAGGGGTGCTCTGCGGCACGGGATAGCTCGAGCAGTTCGCGCTGCCAGCGGCACAGGGCCTTAATCGAAGCCCCCTGCTCCGCGGGTGCCGCTTGCTGCCCTCGCGGCCCAGGACTGGCCGGAAAGTAGCGCCCGGGCGCCGAGACCGCTGCCGCCAGGGCATCGTGACAGACCTTGAGCAGCATTTCGACGGCGAAGTCCACGCCGGCCCCGGCCAACACACCCGGGCGGCCAGCGGCCAGATGACCCGGCAGAGCCTGCCATCGTTCGGCATCGATGCCACGCTGCTGCCAGGCCAGCACATCGAGCGGCCGCCCGTCGCAAGCGGCGAGGAGGAGCTCGGGCTCGACCACACCTTGCCCGGATAGCCAGGCTGCGCAGGCACGCTTGTCCGGCGCTGGCATCGCCAGCTGCTGGCAACGGCTGCGCACGGTGGGCATCACGTGCAATGCGTCGCTGCAGGTGAGCACGAGCCGCGTGCCTGCCGGCGGCTCTTCCACCGTCTTCAGCAGCGCGCTGGCGGCGTGGTGGTTCAGCGCCTCCGCCGGATGCAGCACGACCGTCTTGCCGCGCCCACGGGAGGACGTTTTTGTCACCCAGTCCAGCAGCACTCGCACGTCATTGATGCGGATCTGGCGGCTGGGCTTGCGCTTTCCATCTTCGCCCTCGGGCTTGTCGTCGCTGATGAGCCAGCCCGTCTCGCGCCGCTCCTGCTCGGGCAGGAGCACGAAGAGGTCCGGATGGCCTTGCGCCTGCACGAGACGGCAGCTGCTGCAACGGCCGCACGCGAGGCCACGCTCGCGCGGAGACTCGCACAGCCGCGACTGCGCCAGCGACATTGCCAGCGCAAGAGAGCCCGCCCCTGGCGCGGCCACCAACAGCAAGGCATGGCCGCGGTCGCCGGCAAGCGCCTGCACCAATGGCGCCTCGATCCACGGCAACGGCAGGGCGCCTTCCGAATTGATGGTGTTTACCACCATGCGCGCGCCTCTGCGGCGGTCACCACCTGCTGCCAAACGCCCTGCGGGGTTCCCTCGGCATCGATGCGAACAAATCGCAGCGCATGCTGCCTTGCTCTGGCCGCATAGCCCTCGCGCACGCGAGCGAAGAACGCCTCCCCTTGCTGCTCGAAGCGGTCGGGCGCGCGCGCAACGGCACGGCGTGTGGCCGCCACTTGCGCGGGCAGGTCGAACCACAAGGTGAGATCGGGCTGGCGCCCTTCCTGCACCCAGCCCTCGAGGGTCTCGATGCGTTCGAGATCGAGGCCGCGGCCGCTGCCCTGGTAAGCGAAGCTGGCGTCGGTGAAGCGATCGCACAGCACCGTGGCGCCGCGGGCGAGGGCAGGCAGGATCTGGCCCTGCACGTGATCGCGCCGCGCCGCGAAGACCAGCAGCAGTTCGGTCAAGGTGTCCATCGGCTCGGCAAGCACCAGCTCGCGCAAGCGCTCGGCCAGCGGCGTGCCGCCTGGTTCGCGCGTGACCAGCACCTCGTGGCCGCGCGAACGCATCCAGCGTGCAAGGGCCTCGATGTGCGAGCTCTTGCCGGCGCCGTCGATACCCTCGAAGGTCACGAAGTGCCCGGGAGCATGCGACGCGGCCCCGCCATCCTCCGACCCTGAGCTCGACCCTGGGCTCGCCCCTGAGCCCGACCCCGGTGTTGTCATTGGCCGCCCCGCTGATAGCGATTGACCGCCCGGTTGTGTTCGGCAAGCGTTTCACTGAAGACGCTGCTGCCATCGCCACGCGCCACGAAGTAGATGGCCTTGGTCGCTTGTGGGCGCACCGCGGCGCGCAGCGAGGCGAGCCCCGGAAACGCGATCGGCGTGGGCGGCAGACCACCCCGCGTGTAGGTGTTGTACGGTGTGTCGGCCAGCAGGTCGCGCTTGCGCAGGTTGCCGTCGAACCGCTCGCCCAGGCCGTAGATCACTGTGGGATCGGTCTGCAGCAGCATGCCGATGCGCAGTCGATTGGCGAAGACACCGGCCACGAGCGGCCGGTCGGCCTCAATCCCGGTCTCTTTCTCGACGATCGATGCCAGCACGAGTGCCTCATCGGCACTCTTCAATGGCGAGTCGGGCGCCCTCTCCGCCCAAGCGGCGTCGAGGCGTTCGTGCAAGGCCGCATGCGCGCGCCTGAGCACCACGAGGTCGCTCACGCCACGGCCATAGGAGTAGGTGTCTGGGAAGAAGCGGCCTTCGGGGTGTTGACCCGCAGCGCCCAATGCGGCCATCACCTGGGCGTCGCTCATGACCTTGGTCTCACTGCGCAGGTGAGGCGCGCGCGCCAACTCGGCCCGCAGTTGCCGGAAAGTCCAGCCTTCGATGAAGCGCACACGCTCCAGCATCACCTCGCCGTTGACCATCATCGTGAGCAGGCGGCGCGGCGTGATGGGCTGGTTTGCCTCGTAGCTGCCGGCGCGCAGCGCACGCGCCTGGCCTGACCATCGGAACCACTCGTAGAGCAGGCGCGGATGCACCTGCAGGCCCGCGTCGGTCCACTGCTGTGCCACCGCACGCGCCGAACTGCCCGCTTCGACCGTCACCAACGCACGAGGCTTGGCCAGGTCGATCGGGGTGTCGATCCACTGCCATGCCCACCATGCCGCCACGGCGGCCGCGAGCAGCAGCAGGCCGGCCAAGGCCCCAAGCACGCGCAAAGGGGCCAGCCGACGGCGAGACCCTCTGGACCTTGCTGACATGGGCGGAAATGATAATCGCCGCATGTCGACACCTTCCTCCTCTCACCTCGCCGCCGCGGACGTCTATGCGATCCACGGTGCCTTGCGCCTGACGGACTGGGGCGTCATGCGGGCGCGCGGCGATGATGCCGCGAGCTTTCTCCAGGGCCAGCTCACCAACGATGTGGTGGGCCTCGGCGCCCAACAGGCCCGTCTCGCGGGCTATTGCTCGGCCAAGGGGCGCCTCTTGGCCACGTTCGTGGTCTGGCGCGATGCCGAGGGGGACATCCTGCTGGCTTGCAGTGCCGACCTGCTTGCCGCCACGATGAAGCGCCTGTCGATGTTCGTGCTGCGAGCGAAGTGCAAGCTGAGTGACGCCAGCGCCGAGATCGAGCTCTGGGGCCTGGTGGGCGAATCCACATTGGCGGGCCTGGCGGCCATGGTCGCGCCGGGCCAGACTGCGCCTCAACGGCCATGGGCACATGCAACCCTGGCGGACGTGGGTCGGGTCATCAGGCTGCCCGACGCGCAGTTCGGCGGCACACGGGTGCCACGCGCCTTGCTTGCCGGCGCCGCTGCCCCGGCCGGCCTGCCGACGCTCGACGATGACACCTGGCGGTGGTTGGAAGTGAAGAGCGGCACCGCGCGAATCGTTGCTGCCACTTCTGATCAGTTCGTGCCGCAGATGGTGAATCTCGAACTGGTGGACGGCGTGAATTTTCAGAAGGGCTGCTACCCGGGCCAGGAGGTGGTGGCGCGCAGCCAGTATCGCGGCACCCTCAAGCGTCGCGCCTACGTGCTGAGCGGCGCCGAAGCAATGCAGCCGGGGCAGGAGGTGTTCCACGAGGCCGACCCGGGCCAGCCTGCGGGCATGGTGGTGCTCGGCGGCGCGCACAAAGGATCGTTTGCCGGACTGGTGGAGCTGAAGACAGCCGCCACCACCGGGGGGATGCTGCATCTCGGGCGGGCTGACGGCGCGCCGTTGGCGCTCGAGGTCCAGCCTTACGAGCTTCCGAGTGTCGCCGCCTGACATCCAGCCTACTCGCATGCGCGAGCTCTTCATCTACTGGCGCACGGCCGCCGACAACGCGGCCGCGGCGCAACGTGCTGCGCAGGCGTGGCAGCAACAGTTGCGCACCGAGCTGCCTGGGTTGCGCGCGAAACTCTTCCGGCGCGCCGACGAGGTTGGCCCTGCGGTGACGATGATGGAGGTGTACGCCATGGAGATCGCTGCAGCTGCCGATGTGCCGCAGCCCGCCGCCTCCCTCAATGCAGCCGTGGCGAGCCGTATCTCGCGCGAAGGCGACGACGTGCTGGGCCGCTGGATCCAGGGGCAGCGCAAGGTGGAAGTGTTCGTGGCCGTTGGCGAATGTTGAGCTGCTGCATCCTGGCTACAACACGAGCATCATCTGCTGGTGCGGCACGCCGGCTTCCTCGAACGGCGCGTCTCGGCAGGTGAAGCCGAGCCGCTCGTAGAAACGCACGGCACCGGCCTGCGACGTGAGCACCACTTCGCGATCGCCGCGCGCTCGGGCCGCGCCAACCAGCGCCTGGACGAGCGCCGAGCCCACCCGGGCGCCGCGTAGCGACCCATGCACCGCGAGGCGGCCGAGCCGTGCGCGGCTTTGATCCTGCGGCAGCATCCGCCCGGTGCCCACCACGAGGCCGAACTGGTTGCGTGCAACCACGTGCAGCGCCTGTGCATCTTCGGCGTCCTCGGCCATCGGGGTGGCCAGCCCGAGTTCGGCCTCGAACACCGCGTGCCGCAGCGGTCGCGCTTCGGTGCCCAAAGTGCCCCAGGGGCCGGTTCGGATCTCGAGCATCGCCTGGCCGGCTTCGAACCCCAGCAGCACTTCGCGCAGCGAGGGCGGCACGGGCCGGCTCGTCTGCGTGTGCGGGTCGGCGAACACGTAGACGAGCTCGCTGTGCACCAGCCGCGTCTCGCCGCGGAAGAGTGCGAGCCCAAACACCATCGATGAATTGCCGATGCGCGCGCACTTCACGCCGAGCTCGCACACATCGTCGTAGCGGGCGGATCCTTCGTATTCGACGGTGGCCTTGCGCACAAACAGGTCACCGTCCAGCGCCACCATGGTGTCGTGGTACGGCAGCGCCAACGCACGCCAGTAGCCGGCAATGGCGGTGTCGAAGTACATCAGGTAATGACCGTTGAAGACGATCTTCTGCATGTCCACCTCGGCCCAGCGCACGCGCAGGCGCTCGAGGAATCGGAAGTCGGCGCGCTTGAGTGTCGTTGTCATATGAAGGCGGCCTCTCTGGTCAGTCCAATGCCACCGCGGCGGCGTTGTATTCAAGGTCGGCTGGAGGATACTGGTACGCATGGCACGCATCCTCTACCTCACCCAGATCGACATAGACCCCGGCGTCGTGAGGCTGCTGCCCGCCGAATGCGAACGCGTCGGTATGCGCCGCCCACTCATCGTGACCGACGCCGGCGTGCGCGCGGCCGGCGTGCTCGAGGTCGCGCAACGCGCGCTCGGCACCCTGCCCCACGCCGTGTTCGACGGCACCCCCTCCAACCCCACTGAAGCTGGCGTGCGGGCGGCGGTGCAGGTGCTGCAACGCGAGCGCTGCGACGGCCTCGTCGCCGTGGGCGGCGGCTCGAGCATCGACCTGGCCAAGGGCGTGGCCATCGCCGCCACTCACGAGGGGCCGCTCAAGACCTACGCCACCATCGAAGGCGGCAGCCCGAAGATCACCGAGCGTGTGCTGCCGCTGATCGCGGTGCCCACCACGGCTGGCACGGGCAGCGAGGTGGCGCGCGGTGCCATCCTGATCGTCGACGACGGTCGCAAGCTCGGCTTCCACAGCTGGCATCTGATGCCCAAGGCGGCCCTGCTCGATCCGGAACTGACCACTGGCCTGCCCCCGCTGCTGACTGCCGCCACCGGCATGGACGCCATCGCGCACTGCATGGAGACCTTCATGGCGCCGGCAGTCAACCCGCCGGCCGACGGCATCGCGCTCGACGGCCTGGCTCGCGGCTGGTCGCACATCGAGCGTGCTACGCGCGACGGTGGTGACGTCACCGCGCGCTGGAACATGATGAGCGCCAGCATGCAAGGCGCCATGGCGTTCCAGAAGGGCCTGGGCTGCGTGCATTCGCTCAGCCACAGCCTGGGCGGCGTGAACCCGCGGCTGCACCACGGAACGCTGAATGCGATGTTCCTGCCAGCTGTGGTGCGCTTCAATGCCAGCGCCGACTCGATCCGCAGCGAGCGTCGGTTGCAGCGTTTGGCCGCGGCCATCGGCCTGCCGGGCTGCGATGCCGAAGGCACCGAGTTGGCAGCGGCGCTGCGCGAGATGAATGCGCGCCTGGGGCTGCCCAGCGGGCTGGCGGCGATGGGGGTGACCCAGGATCTCTTCGGGCGTGTCATCGATGGGGCGATGGCCGACCATTGCCACAAGACCAACCCGCGCCTGGCCAGCCGCGAGGACTACACGCGCATGCTGCTGGAGAGCATGTAGCGGTCGTCGGCGCCTGTCAGCAGCCCTGAGCGGCCGTTAGCGCGGTCGTAAGCGGTCGCGACGAGGTGCAGGCGGACGTCCGGCCAACCACGCTTCGCAGGGCTGCATCCTGTCGTACCCGGCTGCAGACTGTCGCAAGCGACTCGGCGCCCGGGTGTGGCGCCGTTATGGTGTGCTATGTCAGCAACACACCCGGCGCACACCATGCAGACCTGGGATCCACAGCTACCGATCTACCAGCAACTGGCCGACCTCCTGGCCGCGGAGTTGCTGGACGGCGAACCGCCCGAGGGCCAGGCCATGCCTTCGGTGCGCAACCTGGCCGGGCGCTACCTGCTCAACCCGCTCACCGTGACACGGGCGCTGCAGACGTTGTCCGACAACGGGCTGCTGGAAAACCGCCGTGGCCTTGGCCTCTTCGTCAACCCGGGCGCGCGCGAGCGCCTGCAGTCGGCGGAACGCCAGCGCTTTCTCGAACTCGAATGGCCGCGCCTTCGAGCGCGCCTACGCCGCCTGGGCATCGGCCCCGACGCGCTGCGCTGGGAGGAGCAGACTCAATGAACACGACGCCAACGATTGCCACCGACCTTCTGGTCCAGGCGAAATCACTCACCGTCAACTACGGCGCCAAGCGCGCGCTGGACGACGTGAGCTTCGCCATCCCCAAGGGCCGCGTCGTCGGGTTGCTTGGGCATAACGGCGCCGGCAAGACCACGCTGATGAAGGCCATGGTTGGCTTGCTGCAGGGCACGGGCGAGCTCGCGGTGCTGGGGCGCCACCCGGTGCGAGAGCGCGTGCAGTTGCTCGAGCAGGTCTGCTACATACCCGACGTGGCCATCCTGCCGCGCTGGGCGCGGGTGAGCGAACTGATCACACTGATGAGTGGCCTGCACCCCCGCTTCTCGGCCGAGCGCGCCCGGGCGCTGCTCAAGCGCACCAGCGTCGGGCTGGACGACAAGGTGAAGACGTTGTCCAAGGGCATGGTGGTGCAGGCGCACCTGGCCCTCACCGCGGCCATCGATGCGCGGCTCATGATCCTCGACGAACCCACCCTCGGCCTGGACGTGCTCTCGCGCAAGGGCTTCTACGAGATGCTCATCGACGAGTGGTGCGATGGCGAGAGGAGCGTGCTCATCTCCACGCACCAGGTCGAGGAGATCGAGACCCTGCTGTCGGACGTGCTCATGCTCAACGAGGGCAAGTTGGTGCTGAGCTTGAGCCTGGCGGATATCGAGGAACGCTTCGTTGCGCTCTCGCACGCGCCGGCCGTGGCCGAGCAGGTGGCGGCGGCGCACCCGCTGCTTCGCTACCGCACCGGGCCTGGGGGTACGGCGGCACTCTTCGACGGCGCGCCGTCGCCGGACGTGATGTCGCTCGGCCAGCGCGTGCGCCCGAGCCTGGTAGACCTGTTCGTGGCGCTGACGCGGCGCCCCGAGCTGGACCGCACGCAGTTCTGAGGCCCCGCAGCCGGAGACCCGAACCATGTTCACCCGCACTTTTCTTCCCCTGATGCAGCGCGAGTGGCTGCAGTACCGCTTCGGCTGGGCCCTGCTGGCGCTGCTCCCGCTCGGCCTCGCGCTGCTGACCGTCGGCGTCGGCCAGTTCGAGTTCGACGACGGCCTGGCTGCGAAGCCGCAGGCACTGCCGGTACTGCTCTCCGTGATTCCGGCGGTGATCGGCGCGGTCGTGATGCTCTGGGTTGCCCTGATCACCGGCTTCATCAACGTCAGCGGACTCGCGCGGCGAGACCACGCTGATCGGTCCAACGAGTTCTGGCTTTCGCTGCCGGTGCCGCACTCGGCCGCGCTGGGCGTGCCGCTGCTGGTGCACCTCGTGCTGCTGCCCTCCGTGGCGATGTTGCTGGGCTGGATCAGCGGCCAGCTGATGGCCGTGTTGCTCGTAGGCCGCGTCGCGGGCGTTTCGGCCCTTGCCGATGTGCCATGGACGGCGACTTTGGCAGCGACCACGACGATGGCGCTGCGCTTCCTCGGCGGGCTGCCCCTGGCGGTTCTCTGGGCCCTGCCGGTCGTGCTGCTGATCGTGCTGCTCAACGCCTGGTTCAAACGCTGGGGCTGGATCGTGCTGGCCGTGGGCCTGGGCCTGCTCAGCCTGTTCGAACAGTTCACCCTCGGGCAGCGTTGGCTGTTGGACATCCTGGGTCAGATCTTCCGGCGCGCCGGTCAGTCGTTCATGGGCGCGGGTGGTGCCAACATCAGCATCGACGGCGGCGAAGGTGTCGCCGCGTTGCTTCAGCTTCCCGCGATTGCGGCGCGGGATTTTGGCGCCGCCGTGGCGGCGTTGGCCTCGCCGTTGTTCGTGGCGGGGCTTCTGTTCGCTGCCGGATGCTTTGCGCTTTTGATGCGCTGGCGCCAGAACAACTCGGGGCGAGGCGACTGAACGCCGGCGGGGGCAATCGCAATGAGAAAGGGCACCCGAGGGCGCCCTTTCTGCTTCGGCCCTGTTGGGCGCGACTTCAGTGGTGCGTGCCGTCGAAGAACTGCTCGTCCTCGGTGCTGCCCTTGAGCGCGGCCGTGGACGACTGCTTCTCGATCGTGGTGGTGACGGCGTCGAAGTACCCCGTGCCCACTTCGCGCTGGTGCTTCACCGCGGTGAAGCCACGCTCGGCCGCGGCGAACTCCTTTTCCTGCAGCTCGACGAAGGCGCTCATGTTGTTGCGCGCGTAGCCGTAGGCGAGGTCGAACATGCCGTAGTTCAGGCTGTGGAAGCCGGCCAGCGTGATGAACTGGAACTTGTAGCCCATGGCACCCAGCTCGCGCTGGAACTTGGCGATGGTGGCGTCGTCGAGGTTCTTCTTCCAGTTGAAGCTCGGGCTGCAGTTGTAGGCCAGCAGCTTGCCCGGGAACTTGGCGTGGATGGCGTCGGCGAAGGCCTTGGCGAACGCGAGGTCGGGCTTGCCGGTCTCGCACCAGATCAAGTCGGCATAGGGCGAGTAGGCCAGGCCGCGGCTGATGGACTGGTCCAGGCCGTTGCGCGACTTGAAGAAACCTTCCACTGTGCGCTCGCCCGTCAGGAAGGGCTTGTCGTTGTCGTCCACGTCGCTCGTCACGAGGTCGGCCGCCTCGGCATCGGTGCGGGCGAGCAGGATGGTGGGCGTGCCCATGGTGTCGGCCGCCAGGCGCGCAGCGATGAGCTTGGCTACCGCCTCACGCGTGGGCACGAGCACCTTGCCGCCCATGTGGCCGCACTTCTTGACCGAGGCGAGTTGGTCCTCGAAGTGCACACCGGCGGCGCCCGCGTCGATCATCGACTTCATCAGCTCGAAGGCATTCAGCACACCGCCGAAGCCGGCCTCGGCATCGGCCACGATCGGCGCGAAGAAGTCGATGTCGTTCTTGCCCTCGCTCCACTGGATCTCGTCCGCGCGCTTGAAAGTGGCGTTGATGCGCTTGACCACCTTGGGCACCGAGTCCACGGCGTACAAGCTTTGGTCGGGGTACATCTCGCCGTTGCTGTTGGCGTCGCCCGCCACCTGCCAGCCGCTGAGGTAGATGGCCTTGAGGCCGGCCTTCACCTGTTGCATCGCTTGGTTGCCGGTGAGCGCACCGAGCGTGTTCACGAAGGGCTCGGTGTTGATCAGGCTCCACAGCTTCTCGGCGCCGCGCTTGGCCAGCGTGTGCTCGATCGGCATGCTGCCGCGCAGGCGCACCACGTCTTCGGCCGTGTAGCCGCGGGTGATGCCCTTCCAGCGGGGGTTTTCGGCCCAGTCTTTCTGCAGGGCGGCCACTTGTTGCTGGCGGGTCGATGCGGTCATGAAGGTGGACTCCAAAAGGTCAAGTTTGAGGGTGGGTCGAGAACCGGAGGAACGTATTCAGCATAGCTGAAGACTATCCTATGTGTCTTATATAAGACAAGAAATCACTTCAATAAAATCAACTAGTTGGGATCGTATTCCTTGTTGTGAAATTGCTTTCTTCCATGTGGTGAACAATTGCTGCGCTGCGGCGATCCGCTTGCCGCATTGCGAAACCACGGCGATGCCATGCGAGAGTTCTTGCGAAGCGGTGCCTGAGGTCGTACTGGGCGAGCGCCTGGAGCCCCGCACGAGCGCTTCATCCCGGGTGTCGGGAGTGCATCGGCCCGCTGGCTATCATGCGCCGCCGCCTTGCCCGACATCGCTCATGAGTTCGTTTGCATTCCACAGCGACCAGCGCTTCCTGAAGGTCGGCGCGCAGACGAGCGACGGCACACCGGCGCCCTACGCGCTGGCCGGCATTGCCTGGGACGGCGCCACCACAAACCGCCCTGGCGCTCGTTTCGGGCCACGCGCCATCCGTGATGCAAGCCACATGCTGTGCGACGCCACGCATCCGCTGTTCGATCTGAGCCCTGTGCAACAGCTGGTGGACGTCGGCGACCTGCACTTGCCGAATACCTCGCTGGTAGCCATGCGAGAGGCGCTGCAGCCGCTGGCGCGCCAACTCTTGCGGCGGCACCACATGGTGTGGTTGGGCGGCGACCACTCGATCACCCTGCCCTTGCTACGCGCCTGTCGCGAACATTTCGGTCGGCCGCTGGCCGTGATCCACTTCGACGCCCACTGCGATACCTGGCGCGACCACTTCGGTGAACCCAGCGGCCACGGCACCTGGGTCTACGAGGCCATGTCCGAGGGCCTGGTGCTGGACGCCTGCTTTGCGCAGATCGGTATCCGCTCGGCCGCTGAGCGCGGCGCTCGCGAGTACGTGCGCGAGCGCGGCGGCCAGATCTTCACGGCGCGCGACCTTCGCGGCCTGACCTCGCCGCAACAACTGGCCCCGGTGCTGCAGGCGGTGCGTGAGCGATTGGCGCAGAACGGCGAGCCACCGGTCTACCTGAGCCTGGACATCGACTGCCTCGACCCGGCCTTTGCACCGGGCACCGGCACGCCCGAGCCGGGCGGACTGAGCAGTTCGCAGGTGCTTACGCTGCTCGAGGAATGGGCCGATCTGCCCTTCGTCGGCATGGATTGCGTCGAGGTGGCGCCGGCCTACGACCATGCCGAGCTCACGAGCCAGGCCGCCGCGCATTTCGTGTGGACGTACCTGTGCGGCCGCATGGCTCCAGGCAAGCGCGTTGTCGACCTGGCTCAGCGCGCGCCAGCCGGGCGCACCAGCTAGCCAGCTAGCAGTCTGGCCGGCGGTACGTCTGGAGGCCTGAGCCCCCTGCCGCGCCCGCAGGCATCAGATCGACAGCGCGGTGGTGCGCTTCACCGTGCGCAGCACCAACATCGAGTTGCTGCGCATCACGCCGGGCAATCGCGGCAACACCTCAGCGTGGAAGCGCTCCAGGTCGTCGGCATCCTTGTACGTGAAGCGCACCAGATAGTCGTTGGCACCCGCGACATAGAAACAGTCGAGGATTTGCGGCGTGTCTCGCACCGCCTGCTCAAACGCTTCCAGTTTCATGGGTTGGGTGCTGTCGAGGTTGATGATGGTGAAGCTGGTGCCTGTCTGCCCCACTGCCTTGGGGTTGAGCAGCGCCACATAGCCGGCAATCACGCCGTTGTCTTCCAGCGCCTTTACGCGCCGCAGGCAGGCCGAGGCCGAGAGGTGCACGCGCTGGGCGAGGTCCTGGTTCGAGATGCGGCCCTGATGCTGCAGGACCTCCAGGATGGTCCGGTCGATCGAATCCAGTTGCATGGCGAGTTCCGCAGTTCGCAGATCATTGTGCAAGAAGCTTCGACTGCAGCGTCGAATTGCGTCATCGAGGGTCAACCCTAAGTGGCTTGGCTGGCACATTGCTTGCCGCGTTGCCTAGACTGCTGCATCGCCCTTACTCGAACGAGGCCTCCATGAACAAAGCCATCGACCCCTCACTGATGCAAGCCGCCGAAGCCACCGGCAGCCAGTTGGCGATGGACGCGCACTGGATGCCTTTCACCGCCAACCGCCAGTTCAAGAAAGCGCCGCGCCTGCTGGTCAAGTCGCAAGGCATGCACTATTGGGACGCCAACGGCCGCCAGGTGCTCGATGCGGTCGCGGGCCTGTGGTGCGTGAATGCCGGGCACTCGCGCCCGCGCATCGTGAAGGCCATCCAGGAGCAGGCCGCGGAAATGGACTTCGCGCCCGCATTCCAGATGGGCCATCCGAAAGCGTTCGAACTCGCCGAGCGCATCGCCGCGATCGCGCCTGCGGGCATGAACCGGGTCTTCTTCACCAACAGCGGCAGCGAGGCCGTGGAGACGGCGCTGAAGATGGCGATCGCCTACCACCGCGTGCGTGGAGAGGGGGCGCGCACGCGCCTCATCGGCCGCGAGCGCGGTTACCACGGCGTCAACTTCGGCGGCATCTCGGTGGGCGGCATCGTCACCAACCGCAAGCACTTCGGCGCGCTGCTCACCGGCGTCGACCACATCCGCCACACGCACGACCCGGCGCGCAATGCCTTCACGCGCGGGCTGCCTGCGCATGGCGCCGAGTTGGCCGAAGACCTCGAGCGCATCGTCGCGTTGCACGACGCTTCCACCGTCGCAGCGGTGATCGTCGAGCCGGTGGCCGGTTCCACCGGTGTGCTGGTTCCCCCGCAGGGCTACCTGAAGCGCTTGCGCGAGATTTGCGACAAGCACGGCATCCTGCTCATCTTCGACGAGGTCATCACCGGCTTCGGCCGCACTGGCACCCCCTTCGCCGCGCAGAACTTCGGCGTCACGCCCGACCTCATCACCTGCGCCAAGGGCATCACCAGCGGCACCGTGCCGATGGGCGCGGTGATCGCCAAGCAGGGCATCCATGATGTGTTCATGAACGGGCCCGAGCACCTGATCGAGTTTTTCCACGGCTACACCTACTCGGCGCACCCGCTGGCCTGCGCAGCGGGCCTCGCCACGCTCGACGTGTACGCCGAGGAGGGGCTGCTGACGCGCGCCAAGGAACTCGAGGGCTACTTCGCAGACGCGGTGCATTCGCTCAAGGGCGAGCCCAATGTCATCGACATCCGCAACCTGGGGCTGATCGGCGGCATCGAGCTCTCCCCGATGGCCGGCGAGCCGACCAAGCGCGCCTTCAACATCTTCCTCGACTGCTGGGACAAGGGCGTGCTCGTGCGCACCACGGGTGACATCGTGGCCCTGTCGCCCCCGCTCATCGTCGAGAAGAACCAGATCGACCAGATCGTCGATACGCTGCGCGGTGCCATTCGGCGCGCCGCCTGAACCTCGTCCCCCCGCAGCCGCTCGAGACCTCCGAGGACCTGCCTAGCGCATACCTCCGCCCACGCCTACGCCCATGCCCTTGCTCGACACCGATCGGGAGCTGACCCGTCACTCGTACTACGCCGCCACGGCGGCACGGACTCAGTCTCACCCGGCCCTCCAGGGCGACACCCGCTGCGACGTGGCGGTGGTGGGCGGTGGCCTGGCCGGCCTCTCGGCGGCCATCGATCTGCGCCGGCGCGGCTTCGATGTCGTGCTGCTGGAGGCGCAGGAGATCGGCTTCGGCGCCAGCGGGCGCAACGGCGGACAGGCGATCCATGGGCTTGCCTGCGACCAGCAGGTCATCGAGGCGCAGTTGGGCCTCGACGAGGCCCGCTTGGTGTGGGCGATGTCGATCGAGGCGCTGGACCTTCTGCGCCAGCGTATCGCCGAACACCGCATCGATTGCGATTGGCGCGATGGCTGGTTGAGCCTTGCGGTGGACGCGCGCAAGGGGCGGCAGCTCGCGGCCGATGCCGACCGCATCGGCTCGGTGTACGGCTACCCGTTGACGCGAATCGCGCCAGGGGACATGGGCCACTGGATATCCAGCCCGCGCTTTCATAGCGGGCTGCACGATCCGCGCTCGGGGCATCTGCACCCCTTGAAGTACACACTTGGCCTGGCGCGTGCGGCCGCGACCTGCGGCGTGCGCGTGCACGAGAAGACCCCCGTGCAGGCACTTGTGCGGGGCGCGGAGGCGACATTGCGCGCCGCATCCGGCTCGGTGCGCGCCAAGCAGGTGCTGTTGGCGGGCAACGTGTACCTGCATGCCAGCCGCTCCCTGTTGGCCCCTGAGCTCGGTGCGCGCGTGATGCCCGTGGGGACCTACATCGCCTGCAGCGAAAAGCTCGAGCCGGCGCTGGCGGCGAGCCTGGTGCCTTCCGGCTCTGCCGTGTGCGACACCAACCTCGTACTCGACTACTTCCGTCCCACGGCCGACCGGCGATTGCTTTACGGCGGGCGCGTCAGCTACAGCACGACGACGCCGGCCCACCTGGCCGACCGCATGCGCCGGCGCATGGTGGCCACCTTTCCACAGCTGGCGCAGGTCCAGGTCGATTTCGCCTGGGGCGGTTTCGTCGACATCTCGCTGAACCGTGCGCCTGACTTCGGCCGCCTGCCTGCCACCGAAGCGGGCGCGCCAGCGAACATCTACTACCTGCAAGGCTTCTCGGGGCATGGCTTGGCGCTCACCGGGCTCGCCGGCCGGCTGGTGGCGGAAGCAATGAGTGGCGATGCCTCCCGCTTCGATGTCTTCGCACGCCTGAAGCACCGCAACTTCCCTGGTGGCGACAGACTCCGAACCCCGACGCTGGTGCTTGGGATGGCCTGGCACCGCCTGCGCGATATGCTCGGGTGAGGCGCCGATGATGAGAACCCTTCAAGCCTCCAAACCCGTGGTGCTGGTGCCGGCGTGCAACAAGCCGCTGGGCGACCACCCTTTCCACGTCGTCGGCCGCAAGTATGTCGAGGCCGTGCGACTGGCGGGCGCGTTGCCGATCGTGGTGCCACGGCTGGAGGCCGACGAGATTGAAAACGCGCTCGATCTCGCGCACGGCGTGCTGCTCACGGGTTCGGCGTCGAATGTGCACCCTTCGTTTTTCGGGGAAGAGGTGCACGACGAATCCCTGCCGCTGGACCCCGAGCGCGACGTCTGGACCCTACCGCTGGTGCGCGCCGTGCTCGCGCGGGGCATGCCGCTCTTAGCGATCTGCCGTGGAGCACAGGAATTCAATGTGGCCTTGGGTGGCACGCTGCATCAGGCCGTGCAGGAGGTCGAGGGCCATGCCGACCACCGCGCGCCTGCCGCGGCGTCGGTAGAAGTCCAGTACGGGCCCGCCCATGTAGTGCACGTGGTGCCGGGCAGCCGACTCTCGGGCATCGTCGGCGCGCAGCAAATCGACGTCAATTCCGTGCACGGCCAGGGCATGAAGCGCCTCGCGCCGGACCTGGTGGTCGAGGCCACCGCACCCGATGGGCTGATCGAGGCCTTCAGCCACGGCGCCTCGGCGGGCTTCAACCTGTGCGTTCAGTGGCATCCAGAGTGGAGAGCTGCCCACAACCCGGTCTCGCGCAGCATCTTCGCGGCGTTCGGGCAGGCCGTGTGTGCCTACCGTGATCGCGTGCGCGGCCCCTTGCCTCTGGCGCCCGAGCCGGCGGGTGCCGTCGTCTAGATGCACTTGCCGGGCACCACGTGTCCGGCGCATGGCGTTGCAACTTGGTGCGCCGAGCACCTAGGCACCATCCCACGAGGTACCCAAGTCACCCCCGCCACCTCGCGGCGCCGCGACAGCCACTGAACCCCGATTCCTTATCAGCCTGGCAGGGCCAGCACCATGAACACCAGATCCCACTTCACCTTCAGCGACCTTGAAAACTGGCTCAACGAGCGCCGTGTCACCGAGATCGAATGCCTCGTGCCCGACCTCACCGGCGTGGCGCGGGGCAAGATCCTGCCGCGCCAGAAATTCACCGAAGACCGCGGCATGCGGCTGCCCGAAGTGGTGGTCGCCATGGGCGTCACCGGCGAGTTCCCCGAGGAAGGGCCGTATTACGACGTCATCAACCCCACCGACCGCGACATGCACCTGCGCCCCGACCCGAGCACGGTGTGCATCGTGCCCTGGGCGACCGACCCCACGGCACAGGTCATACACGACTGCTACGACCGCGACGGCGTGATCGTGCCCTACGCGCCGCGGTCGGTGCTGCGGCGAGTGTGCGAGCTGTTCGACGCCAAGGGCTGGAAACCCATCGTCGCGCCCGAGCTCGAGTTCTATCTCGTCGCCCGCAACACCGACCCCGATGTGCCGCTCAAGCCCCCCATCGGCCGCAGCGGCCGCAGCGAAACCAGCCGCCAGGCCTATTCGATCGATGCCGTCAATGAATTCGATCCGCTGTTCGAGGACGTCTACGACTACTGCGAGAAGATGGAGCTCAACGTCGACACGTTGATCCACGAGGTCGGTGCGGGACAGATGGAGATCAACTTCTTCCACGACCACCCGCTCGGTCTGGCCGACGAGGTGTTCCTGTTCAAGCGCACGGTGCGCGAGGCCGCGCTTCGGCACGACATGTTCGCCACTTTCATGGCCAAGCCGATCGCCGGCGAGCCGGGCAGCGCCATGCATGTGCACCAGAGCCTGCTAGACAAGGTCAGCGGGCACAACATCTTCAGCAACGAGGACGGCACGCCGAGCCAGGAATTCCACTGGTACATCGGCGGGCTGCAGAAGTACGTCCCGGCAGCCATGGCACTCTTCGCGCCCTACGTCAATAGCTACAGGCGCCTGTCGCGCTTCACCGCCGCACCCATCAACATCCAATGGGGCACGGACAACCGCACGGTGGGCATCCGCAGCCCCGTGGCGGCGCCGGCGGCGCGCCGCATCGAGAACCGCGTCATCGGCGCTGACGCCAACCCCTACGTGGCGCTGGCGGCGACGCTGGCCTGCGGCTACCTCGGCATCGTCAACCGGATCGAACCCACGCCTGAATGCAAGGGCGACGCCTACCTCGGCGACTACCAGCTGCCCCGCAGCCTGGGCGAGGCCCTGCAGGCGCTGCGCGAGGAAAAGGACCTGGCTGAGGTGCTGGGCGCGGGCTTCATCACCGTGTACTCCGAGATCAAGGAGATCGAGTACGCCGAGTTCATGAAGGTGATCTCGCCGTGGGAGCGGGAACATCTCTTGCTTCATGTCTGAGGGCACCGCCATGAGCACCAGCACCCGCACCACGCAAGACTGGCAGGCCGCCGACGCGCGCCACTTCCTGCACCCCTTCACCGACTTCCAATCGCTGGCCAAGAAGGGCTCGCGCATCATCATCCGCGCCGACAACATCTACCTCTGGGACAGCGAGGGCCACAAGCTGCTCGACGCCATGAGCGGCCTGTGGTGCGTCAACATCGGCTATGGTCAGAAGGCGCTGATCGACGCGGCCACCAAGCAGCTCGGCGAGCTGCCCTTCTACAACGCCTTTTTCCAGACCGCCACGCCGCCGGCCATCGAACTGGCCGAGCTGCTGGCCGAGGTGAGCCCACCGCAGTTCCAGCATGTCTTCTTCAGCGGCTCGGGCAGCGAAGGCAACGACACCATCGTGCGCATGGTGCGCCGTTACTGGGACCTGATGGGCGAGCCCGGGCGCGACGTCATCATCAGCCGCCACAACGCATACCACGGCAGCACCATGGCCGGCGCCTCGCTGGGCGGCATGTCGGGCATGCACGCCCAGGGCGGGCTGCCGATTCCCGGCATCGTGCACATCGAGCAGCCCTATTGGTGGCAGCATGGCCGGCCCCAGGGGCTGTCGCGCGATGAGTTCGGCCTCGTCGCCGCGCGCTGGCTCGAAGACAGGATCCTAGAGCTCGGGCCGCACAAGGTGGCTGCCTTCATCGGCGAGCCGGTGCAGGGCGCCGGGGGCGTGATCATTCCACCGGCCACCTACTGGCCCGAAGTCCAGCGCATCTGCGACAAGTACGGTGTGCTGCTCGTCAGCGACGAGGTCATCTGCGGCTTCGGCCGTACCGGCCACTGGTTCGGTTGCGAGACGATGGGATTCAAGCCCGACCTCATGACGTTCGCCAAGGGGGTGACCAGCGGCTACATCCCGCTGGGCGGGGTGATGGTGGGCGAGCGTGTCGCCAAGGTACTGATCGAGCGTGGCGGCGAGTTCAACCACGGCTACACCTATTCGGGCCATCCGGTGGCTTGTGCGGTGGCTCTGGCCAACGTGCGGCTGATCCGCGACCTGGGCCTCGTTGAGCGCGTTCGCACCGACGTGGGCCCCCATCTTGAGGCGGCCTATCGCGAACTCGGGTTGCATCCGCTCATCGGCAACGCCGAAACCTGCGGCCTCATGGGGGCGCTGCTGCTGGTCAAGGACAAGGCCCGTGGCACAGCCTTTGCTCCGGAAGTGGAGATCGGCATGGTCTGCCGGGGTCATTGCTTCCGTGAGGGGCTGATCATGCGGGCCGTGGGCGACCGGATGATCATTGCACCGCCGCTGGTCATCACGCGCGCGCAAATCGACGAGATGGTGGTGCTGATCCGCCGCTGCCTCGACCTCACTCTGGCCGATGCGCAGCGTGCCGGTTGGTTGACAAGCAACACCTGATCGCTTCCCCCGATAGCCCGGGTGCCCGGACGTGCGTTGCAATGGCCTGATCCCGATCTCGCACGCTTCCCGACTTCCAATCGCTGCCTGGAGGAACCGATGACCACCCCCCTGAAGAAGACTGCTTCCGCCATCGCCGTCAGCCTGGCCACCGTGGCCGCACTGGCCGCACTGGCCGCTCTGGCCGCATTCGGCACCGCATCGGCGCAGACCGAAGAGCCGGTGCTGAACATCTACAACTGGTCGGACTACATCGCCGAAGACACCCTGCGCAATTTCGAGCGCGAGACCGGCATCCGTGTGCGCTACGACAACTTCGACAACAACGAGATCGTGCACGCCAAGCTGGTCGCCGGCAAGACCGGCTACGACATCGTGATCCCGAGCTCCAACTGGGCCAAGCTGCAGGTCGATGGCGGCCTGCTGCGCAAGCTCGACAAGGGCCAGATCCCCAACCTGCGCAACCTCGACCCCACCGTGCAGAGCCAGCTCGCGCGCATGGATCCGGGCAACGACTACATGGTGAACTGGCTGTGGGGTTTCACGACCGTCGGCATCAATGTCGACAAGGTCAAGGCGGCCCTGGGCAGCACGCCCATGCCCGACAACGTGTGGGACCTGGTCTTCAAGCCCGAGTACATCAGCAAGGTCAAAAGCTGCGGCGTGAGCTTCCTCGACAGCGCCACCGAGGTCGTGCCGGCCGCCCTGCACTACCTGGGCAAGCCCAGCTTCAGCAAGAACACCGCCGACTATGCCCAGGCCGCTGCGCTGCTCAAGAGCGTGCGTCCCTACGTCACCCTCTTTAGCTCGTCAGGCTACATCAACGACATGGCCAACGGCAGCATCTGCATGGCACTGGGCTGGAACGGCGACATCAACATCGCGCGCCAGCGCGCCATCGATGGCAAGACCGGCCAGAACATCCAGGCCCTGCTGCCCAAGAGCGGCGGGCTGCTCTTCTTCGATGTGATGGTCATTCCGGCTGACGCCGCGCGCCCGGGCAATGCGCACAAGTTCATCAACTACATGCTGCGGGGCGAGGTGCATGCGGGCCTGACCAACAGGGTTTACTACGCCAACCCAAATACCGCCAGCCGCCCGCACATCAAGCCCGAGGTGGCGGCCAACCCCACCGTGTTCCTGCCGCCGGCAGAGCTGTCCAAGATGGTGGCGCCCGACGCTCTGAACAACGATCTGCGGCGCCTGATGACACGCACCTACACTTCGTTCAAGACGGGGCTGTGACCTCCAGCGCGCAAAGCCCGGCGGCGCTAGTGGCCGAGGCAGCCACGGCCTTCCTGCGCATCGCCGACGTCGTCAAGGAGTTTGGCGGCTACCGCGCCGTCGATAGCGTCAGCGTCGACATCGCCAAGGGCGAGATATTCGCCCTGCTCGGCCCCTCTGGCTGCGGCAAGAGCACGCTGCTGCGCATGCTGGCCGGGTTCGAAGCGCCCACGTCGGGGCGCATCCTGCTCGACGGCCAGGACCTCGCGGGGCAACAACCCTTCGAACGGCCCATCAATATGATGTTCCAGAGCTACGCGCTCTTCCCCCACCTCACGGTGTGGGAGAACATCGCCTTCGGCCTCAAGCGCGAAGGCCAGCCGGCCGCCCGGGTGGCCGAGCGCGTGGAGGCGATGCTCAAGCTCGTGCAGCTGGGCAAGTTTGCGCAGCGCAAGCCGCACCAGCTCTCCGGCGGCCAGCAGCAGCGCGTGGCGCTGGCGCGCAGCCTGGCCAAGCAGCCGCAACTGCTGCTGCTGGACGAACCGCTGGGCGCGCTGGACAAGAAGTTGCGCGAGCAGACCCAAATCGAACTCGTCCACATCATCGAACAGGTGGGCGTGACCTGCGTGATGGTCACGCACGACCAGGAAGAAGCGATGACCATGGCCAGCCGCATCGCGGTGATGCGCGACGGCCGCTTCGTGCAGATCGGGGCCCCGGGCGAGCTTTACGAGACTCCCTCGAGCCGTTTTGTCGCCGACTTCATCGGCAACGTCAACCTGATGGAAGGCACACTCGACATCGACGCCGCCGACCACTGCGTGATCGGTTGCCCCGACGTGCGGCACTACGTCGGCCATGGCATCACCGGCACCGAGGGCATGGCGGTGACGGTGGCGCTGCGCCCGGAGAAGATCGCCGTCGGGCGCCAACCGCCCGCCGACGCCGCGCACAACGCGGTGCGTGGCACGGTGAAGGAGAAGTCCTACTTCGGCAGCTTCACGATCTACCACCTCTCGCTGCCCAGCGGCGCCGTGCTCAAGGTGAGCGAATCCAACACCGAGCGCCACCGTGACGACGAGTTCACCTGGGGCGACACCGTCTGGGCCTGGTGGTCGCCGTCGGCGCACGTGGTGCTGACGCAGTGAAGTCGCGATGAACAAGCCCCGCAGCTTCTTCGGCGGCCTGTTCAGCGGGCGCACCGTGATCATCGCGGTGCCGATGCTCTTCCTGCTGCTGTTCTTTCTCGCGCCGTTCTTCATCGTCGGCAAGATCAGCGTCTCCGAGATGGAGACCGTCACCTTCAAGCCGCTGCTCGTGTTCGTCGACGGCGTGTTGTCGCTCAAGCTCAAGCTGGGCAATTACGCATTCCTGGCCAGCGACGACCTTTACTACAAGACCTACGTCTCGAGCATCAAGTACGCCGCGGCCACGACCACGCTGTGCCTGCTGATCGGCTACCCGTTCGCCTACTTCATGGCCAGGGCGAAGGCCACCGCGCAGCCGGTGCTCGTGATGCTGGTGATGCTGCCGTTCTGGACCTCGTTCCTGCTGCGGGTGTATGCCTGGCGCGGCCTGCTCTCCGAGGGCGGTTGGGTGGCCGACTTCATCGTCGGCAGCGGGCTCGATCACCTGCTGCACGCGCTCGGGGTGATCTCGACCCCCGGCAAGCTGATGCACACGCCGTTCTCGCTCGTGATCGGCATGACGTACACCTACCTGCCGTTCATGGTGCTGCCGCTGTACGCTAATCTGGCGAAGATGGACCTGCGGCTGCTGGAGGCCGCCGCCGATCTCGGTGCCGCACCGTGGGTGGCGTTCTGGAAGGTGACGGTGCCGCTGTCCAAGGCCGGCATCATCGCGGGCTCGATGCTGGTGTTCATTCCCTGCATCGGCGAGTTCGTCATTCCAGAACTGCTCGGTGGCCCCGAGACGCTGATGATCGGCCGCGTGCTCTGGGACGAGTTCTTCAGCAACAACGACTGGCCCGTAGCCTCCACGGTGGCGGTGGTGATGGTGCTGCTCATCATCGTGCCGCTGGCCATCTTCAACAAATACCAGGCCGAGGCGCAGGAGCAGGTCAAGTGAAGCTCGGTACATCGGTGCGCTTCAACCAGCTGTTCGGCCGTTCCTGGCTGGTGGGCAGCTACCTGTTCCTCTACCTGCCCATCGTGGCGCTGGTGCTCTACTCGTTCAACGACTCGCCGCTGCCCAACGTCTGGCGTGGCTTCACGCTCAAGTGGTACGCGGCGCTCGCCCACGACGCCGAGCTCATCGCCGGCCTGTGGTTGAGCCTGAAGATTGCCTTCCTCACCGCCTGCGGCTCGGTCGTGCTGGGCACCATGGCGGCCTTCGTGCTCGTGAAGTACCGGCGCTTCAGGGGGCGTACGCTGTTCTCGGGCATGGTGAACGCGCCACTGGTCATGCCGGAGGTGGTGATCGGCTTGTCCCTGCTGCTCATGCTCGTGAGCGTGCAGCGCGCGATCGGCTTTCCCGAGCGCGGCATGGCCACCATCTGGCTCGGCCACCTGCTGCTCGGCATGGCCTACGCCACGGTGGTCATCCATTCACGCCTGCAAGCCATGCCGCCGCAACTGGAAGAGGCCGCGATGGACCTCGGCGCACGCCCGCACCAGGTGTTCTGGCTCGTGACGCTGCCGATGATCGCGCAGAGCCTGCTCTCGGCCTGGTTGCTCACATTCACCATCTCATTGGACGACGTGGTGCTCTCGGCCTTCCTCAGCGGGCCGGGTTCGACCACCATGCCGCTGGTCATCTTCTCGCGTGCGCGCCTGGGCCTGAACCCGAGCGTGAACGCCGTTGCCACCGTGATCATCGTCGTCGTGGCCCTTGGCGTGCTGGTGGCGAGCTGGTTGATCGCAAACGGCGAGCGCAAACGTCTGGCCGAACTCGCGGCCGCGGCGCACTCATGAGTTCGACCGCGACCCGAGAGCCCTAGCCCGAGCAAGAACGGAACGTCCGGAAGTCCCCGAAACCATTCCCAGGAGGAGCCCTGAGATGAAGATCCTTGCAACCAAAACCCGGCTAGGCCGAACCGGCCTGATCGCATTGGCCGTGGCGTCAGCCTTCCCGGCCATGGCGCAAACGGCACCGACACCGGCCGCCATCCTCGAAGAGTTGCGCGCACTGCGCGACAAGGTGTTGGAGTTGGAGCGCAAACTGCAGGCGCAGCAGCCAGCACAGCCCGGCCAATGGGGCATGACCCCTGAGCAGGCACGCGAGTTGAGCCGCATCGGCATCAAGGCCGAGGCGATGCAGGACAGCTTCACCGACCAGGGCTACAAGGGCCTGAAGATCAGCGGTTTTGCCGACCCCACCTACATCTACAACAAGAACCAGCGGCGCGCTGGCTTCCAGTTCATCAACAACGTCGCCGATGACGGCTACCACTACGACAACTCGTACTTCGGCGCCGTCTCGCTCGACTTCACCAAGGAAACCGAGTCGGGCACGCGCTGGCGCCTCACGCTCGTGCCCAACCGCGGCACCGACTCGGTGATCGGCAACGGCGGCGTGGTGCACGAGGCCAGCATCAGCATCCCGCTCACCGATTTGCAGACACGGTTCATCGCCGGCCACGTTCCCGACTGGTCGGGCTACGAGTACCTGCCCGCGACGCAGAACAAGCTGATCACGCACAACCTGCTGTTCGACTACACCTTGCCCACCAGCTACACGGGCGCTGGTTTCGACATCACGCGCGGCAAGTGGATCGTGAAGGCGATGCTCGCCAACATGAACGCATCCAAGAACCAGGCCACCGAAAGGGCGCCGGTGGTGGCCTACCGTGTGGACTACTCGCGCGGCGAGTTCCAGGGCTTCGGGTTTGCGGGTGTGCACGGCAAGGCCAACAACTTCGCCGACCCGAACACGGCCAAATCTCGCCTGGATCTGTTCGAGTTCGACGCCTACTTCATACGCGGCGACTGGACTGTGCAAGGCCAGCTGAGCTACGGACGCCACCAGGGCGCCGCCATCGCGCCCGACCCCGCCACGGGCGCGCTGCGCGACGCGCAATGGACTGGACTGTCGACCCTGGCAGCGTACAAGTTCACCCCGCGCATCGAAGGCATCGTGCGCTTCGATCACGTGCGCAACAACAAGAACGGCGGCGGCCTGCTCGGCTACACCGGCTATTGGGATCCAGCCAACGGCGTACTCGGCGAGAACCGCAGCGGCATCGGCGTCGACCCCACGCAAGACTGTCTGACCGACCCCACCATCGCGGCCTGCAACCGTGGCGCCAACCGCAGTGCACTCAGTGTCGGCATGGGGTGGCTCTACGACCTGAACACCACCTTCAAGGTCGAGTACCGCGTCGACCGCGCCGATCTGCCGATGTTCCTGGTCGCCAGGGACGGCACGTTCAAGAAGAGCAACCAGCTCTTCGGCGCCTCGGTGCTGGTGGCTTGGTAAAGAAAGGCTGGTCATGAGCCAGCCTACATGACCACCCAGAGACCGGCGTGAACACTCCTGTTGCAGCCGCACTGCGCCAGCGGCTGCAAGACGCCGGCGTGCACACGCTGCTCGTGCAGTTCACCGACTTGCATGGCGTGGCCAAGGGCAAGCTGGTGCCGCTCGAGCACCTGGCTGAGGTGCTGGCCACCGGCGCCGGCTTTGCCGGGCCCTCGATCTGGGGCACCGGGCTCGAGCGCACTGGTGCGCGCTCCGAGTACTACGCCCGCGGCGACGCCGATGCCGCCCTGCCCTTGCCCTGGATGCCCGGCGTGGCGCGTCTCGTGGGCGACGGTTTCGTCGACGGCCGGCCCTTCGATGCCTGCCCGCGTCAGGTGCTGCGGCGTGCCACGGCGCGGTTGGCGCAGAAGGGTTGGCGGCTCGAGGTCGGCATCGAGCCGGAGTTCTTCCTGCTCAAGCGTCATCAAGGCAGCTACGTGCCGGCCGATGACCACGACCGCCTCGACAAACCCTCGTACGACCTCAAGTCGCTGCCGCGCCAGGGCGGGTTCCTGCACGCCCTGCGCGAAGCGCTTCAGGCCTGCGACCTCGACGTGCTGCAGCTTGACCATGAAGATGCGCATGGCCAGTACGAGGTGAACTTCGCGTACGCTCGAGCCTTGGTCAGCTGCGACAGGCTGATGCTGTTCAAGCTGGCCGCGCAAGCGCTGGCCGAGCAGCGGGGCATGGTCTTTTCGATGATGCCCAAGCCCTTTGGCAACCAGCCGGGCAGTGGCCTGCACTTCCACGTCTCGCTGTGGGAGGGCCCACGGTGCCTGTTCGACGCCGGCCATGCCGGCGCCGGCGCGGCCGCGCTCGCCCCTGCCGGGCGGATGTTCGTGGCTGGTGTGCTCGAGCATGCGCGGGGCCTGTGCGCACTGGCCGCGCCGACGGTCAACTCCTACAAGCGGCTCACGGTGGGCGAGTCGCTCTCCGGTACCACCTGGGCACCGGCCTACATCGCTCATGGGCCCAACAACCGCACGGCGATGGTGCGCACGCTCCCCGGGCGCTTCGAATGGCGTCTGCCCGACGCCAGCGCCAACCCGTACCTCGCTTGCGCCGGGCTCATCGCGGCCGGGCTCGATGGCATCGAGCGCGGGCTCGATCCTGGCCCGGAAGTCGCTGACGATCTGTTCCAGCTGCCGCTGGCCGAGATCCGACGCCGAGGCATAGCGCTGTTGCCGCAGTCGCTGGCAGAAGCGATCGATGCCCTGGAGGCCGACCCGGTGGTGCTCGGCGCGCTCGGCGAGACGCTGGCTCGGCAATTCATCACCCTGAAGCGCGACGAATGGACCGCCTTCGCGCGCCATGTCTCCGATTGGGAGATGGCGCGTTATGCCGAGTTCTTCTGAGGGTTTCGGGTGCGTCGCGCCGCTCAGGCCAGCGCGGCCTCGGCGTGCGCGGCCAGCGCCGCCCGTGCGCGTTGCATCACCCGTGACGCAGACTCGCCGCGCAGCCGCGAGTCGGACCACACCTGCCGCCAGCGCCGCGCGCCAGGCTGTCCATTGCGCAAGCCCATCATGTGGCGCGTGGCGGCCAACCAGCTGCCACCACGGGGGGCGACCCTTTGCTCGACATACGCGACGAAAGCCGACTCGACCTCTTCGCGCGAGATGGCCGGTGCCGTGCCAGTGCCGAGAAAGCGTAGGTCCCAATCGGCCATCGCCCAGGGCTCGTGATACGCGTGGCGCCCAAGCATCACGCCGTCGACATGCCGCAGGTGCGCCGCGATGTCTTCGCCGTTGTCCACGCCGCCATTGAGCACGATCGTGAGTTGCGGGAAGTCCGCCTTGAGCCGATAGACGAACTCGTGGCGCAGTGGCGGTACTTCGCGGTTCTGTTTCGGGCTCAGCCCCCTCAGCCAAGCGTTGCGCGCGTGCACGATGAAGACTTCGCAGCCGCCGCGCTCGGCCACCGTGCCGACGAAGTCGCGAACGAAGTCGTAGCTCTCGCCGCGGTCGATGCCGATGCGGTGCTTCACCGTCACCGGCAATGAGACCGCCTCGCGCATCGCGGCCACGCAATCGGCCACGAGCTGCGGCTCGGCCATCAGGCAGGCGCCGAACGACCCTCGCTGCACGCGCTCGCTCGGGCATCCGCAATTGAGATTGACCTCGTCGTAGCCCCAGCGCTCGGCCAAACGCGCGCAATGGGCCAGGTCGGCCGGTTCACTGCCGCCGAGCTGAAGCGCAAGCGGATGCTCCGTGGCGTCGAAGTCAAGATGGCGAGCCACGTCACCATGCAGCAACGCGCCGGTGGTCACCATCTCGGTGTACAGGCGCGTGCGCTTCGTGATCAGGCGGTGCAGCACCCGGCAATGGCGGTCGGTCCAGTCCATCATGGGGGCGACCGACAGGCGCCAAGGCGAGAGCCCTGTTGTGTGCTGCATGGCGCTTGCCTCTTCAGCCACCGTGCTCAGGCCATCTTCACGGCCGTACCGCTGACGGCCACCATCATCATGCCGTTGGCCTCGCCCAGCACTTCGTAGTCGAAGTCGATGCCCACCACACCGTCGGCGCCGATCTCGCGCGCGGCTTCGATCATGTCCTTCAGCGCGGCATCGCGCGCGCCCGAGAGCGCGCGCTCGTAGCCGCCGGCTCGGCCGCCGACCACGTCGCGGACGCTGGAGAACAGATCACGAAAGATGTTCGCGCCGATGATGGCCTCGCCGTTGACGACGCCGAGAAACTGCCCCACCTTCGCGCCTTCGCCTTGCGGCACCACGGTGGCCAGGAAGAAGCCACCCTCCGCCTTTGAAAACCAACCCATAACGAACTCCTGAAGTCTGACACCGACGATAGCCCAGCCGGCCTGGCGGACAGGTGTTGGCGCGGGCTGGGGCGTCTTCAGGCTGCCGCGCGCGCAGCGTTCTCGACAATGCCTTGGGCAAACCGCGGCAACAGTTCCAGCGGCAGGTCATGCCCCATGCCCGGCACGAAGTCGGCCACGGCGCCCGGGATGCGCGCTGCGAGGTCACGCCCGGCGGCCACCGGCACCAGCACATCTTGCTCGCCATGGATCACGCGCGTGGGCACGCGGATGCCTTGCACCAGCGTGCTGCGGTCCCCGTCGGCGGCGATGGCCGTGAGCTGGCGCACCGTGCCCGCCGGACGCCAGGCGCGATCGACCGACTGCCGCAGGCGGCGGCGCAATCGTTCGCGCCCGGGTGGAAACGCCGGGCTGCCGATGATGGCAAGCAGTCGCTCGAGGTGCGCAACCACGGCCTCGGGGTCGCGGCCGTCGGGGCGCGACATCAGCACGCGCTGCACGCGCCAATGGGCCTGCGGCAGGCGGCGCGAGCCGGTGGTGGTCATCATGAGCGTCAGGCTCTTCACCCGCTCAGGATGCCGCGCCGCCAGATGCTGGGCGATCATGCCGCCCATCGAGGCGCCGCAGACGTGTGCGCTCGACAGGCCGAGCGCATCGAGCACGCCAAGCGCGTCGGCGGCCATGTCGGCCACACGGTAGGGCGCTTGCAGCGGCAGGTGCATGGCGTGGCGCAGTGCGGCCATTGCGAGGTTGGGCGTGCCGAGGTGATCGAACCCGCTCGACAAGCCGGCGTCACGGTTGTCGATTCGCAGTACGCGCAAGCCGCGTGAGACGAGCAGCTGCACGAGTTCGTCGGGCCAGCCGATGAGCTGCATGCCCAGGCCCATGATGAGCAGTACCGGCTCGCCGCTGGGCAGGCCCTGATCGTCGAGCTCGATCTGTATGCCGTTGCTCTGAATACGCATGGGGTTCCGATGTTTCTGGCCGTTGCGGCCGTTGCTTTGATTCGCGCCGGGCAGGCCGTTCGGCCCGTTCACGCCGACATGGCCGCCTGGATGGGTGAGTGCCCGGTGACCTTGTAGAACCAGCGCCGCGCGCCGCGCAGGTCGAAGCGCTTCCAATGCGCCGGGTCTTGCACGAGACGGTCGGCGATGGCGTACAGCGCCAGTGGGTTCATGCCCATGCCGATGTGGCTCGCATGGACCTCGATATTCTCGGTGTGCGCGTGTTCGACGTTGATGCTGCACTGCCAGGCGACCACGCCGTCGGTCTTGCTGTAGATCGAGGTCGTGGGGCAGCCCGGTGGATTCCTGATCTGGGCGATCAGGGCCTCGTCGTGCACGGTTTGCCCGCTCACCCACTCGTACAGTCGCCATGCGTTGGTGGCGCGTGGATGCCCCGCGAACGGCGTGCCCAGCGTGATGACGCAGCGCGCGTGCTCGGGCTGCTCCTTGGCCAGCTCGCGCGCGTAGATTCCGCCCAGGCTCCAGCCGACGAGGCTCACGCGCTCGCGGTGGCGCGCGGCCACGTGGGCCAACTGGGCCCGACAGCCCTCGAGGACGCCGCCGCGGGGGCCGAAGTTGAACCCCTGCTTCCAGGCGTAGGCGGTGTAGCCGCGGTCACGCAGGAACGTGCGCAGGGCGGCGGTGCTGAAGTCGGAAGCGCCGAGGCCAGGGTAGACGATGACCGGGTGGCCATCGCCCAGTGGCAGGCGCGAAAGCCACGGCAAAGAGGCCAGCAGCGCTGCGTACTCCCATGGCGCTCTCGCCTCCATCAGCATCAGCAGCCCGTGCGGAGGTCGCAAGCCGCTGTCTTCGTGGCCTGGACCGGGTGTGCCGGGCCCACCTTGTGCTGCTTGTGCTGCTTGAGCTGCTTGAGCGGCCAATGTGGCGTGGGGTGCGCGTCGGCGCCTGCGCGGGAACGTCATGCCCTCATTTTCGAGTGCCGGGGCGCTTGCGAACTCGGGAGATCGCCCCAGAAGTGGGCGTCGCGCGCGTGACAGCCGCCGGTTTCTTCACCGCCACCTGCATCGCCCGCTTCGCCCTGGCCGCCGTGCCGGCCACCACGCGTGCAGCCGTGCCGGCCACCAGGCGCGCAGCCGCGCCGGCCAGCACGCCGCGCGCCAATTCAGAGCCCACCCGAGAGCGCACCTGAGAACCCATCTGAGAGCCCATCTGGCGGGCCGCGGCGCCGACCGCGGTGTCGACCGCTGCGCGCAGGCGCTTCGTGGTGCGTCCCATTAACCCGGGCTCGGCCGCCACCGCTGCGGCCTCGTCGGCCTCCCGGGTGCCGGCCAGCACACGCAGATCGTCCATCGCGACACGCAGAGCTTCGGCCAGCGTCTCCACATCGGGGGCGGCGGCGGCATCGGCCATGAGGCCGAAGTCGAGCGATTGGTCGTAGCTTTGCACCGTGATGTTGAGGGCGATGCCGTGCACGACGATCGAGGTGGGATAGTTCGTGAGCATGCGCGCCCCGGCCAGGTAGAGGGGCACCGGGGGCCCGGGCACGTTGCTGATGACCACGTTGGCCACCTGCGGAATGCGCTCTGCGACCTTGGCCTTGCCGTAGAGTGCGGTGGCCGCCTCGAGCAGCCACGGCACGCCCAGTGACGGGAAGTCGGTGGGCAGGATGCTTTTGAGGCTGCCCATCGTCGACTTCATGGCCGCGGTCGCGGCCTTCACGTGCGTCAGGCGTCGGCCCGGGTCGGCGATGTGGGTGCCCAGATTGACCAGGCTCATCGAAGCTTGGTTATCGGAACGCGTGTCGCCCTTCTCACGCAAGGAGATCGGCACCGCGGCCATCAGGCTCTTGCGAGGCAGCGCGTGGCGTTTGGCCAGGTAGCGCCGCAGTGCCGTGCTGCACAGCCACAGCACGATGTCGTTGATGGTGGCCTCGCTCGCGCGGCCGAGGGCGCGCACTTCCTGCAACGGCAGCGTCACGGCGGCGAAGGCGCGCCCTTCGGTGACCGAGACGTTGAAGGGCGTGCGCGGCGCGAGCGCCAGGTTGCCCTGCCCCTTTTGGCCCCGCCCGAGCAGCGGCAGGTTGTTGCGGCTCACCTTGCCCAGGGCCTGTCCGGCGGCGCTGCCCAGCGTGCCCACCGTGTCGGGCAACTCGCGGATGATCTGCGCCACCTTCTGCGCTTGCTGGCCGAGCACGCCACGCAGCATCTCCGTCATGCCGATTTCGAACGTGCGCTCGCGTTTGCTGGTGCGCGCCTCGACGGCGCGCGGCTTGGCTGTGGTGTCGAGGATGGCGTTGGCCAGCGCCACCGCCGCCTGGCCGTCAACCGCGGCATGGTGCAGTTGCGAATACATTGCCACTCGCTTCTGGCCCCCGGCAGCAGCGGCCAGGCCTTCGAAAACATGGAACTTCCACAGCGGCCGACGGCGGTCGAGCAGCACGCTGTGCAGGCGGCTCACCTCGGCCTGCAACTCGGCCATGCCGTCGCCCGACTTGGCCGAGGCCGGCAGGCGCACGTCGACGATATGGAGCTTGAGATCCGGCTCCGCGTCCACCCAGGCCGGATTGGCCATGTTCAACGGCATCCACCACAGGCGGCGCCGTAGCACGGGGACTGCGGGCAGACGCGCCCCGATGTGCTTGCGCAAGGCCGTGACGAAGCTGCCCTTGAAGCCGGCCGGCAGCTCGAAGACATGCAGCGCGCCCACGTGCATCGGCATCTGCGGCGTTTCGAGGTAGAGGAAGGTGGCGTCAAGACCCGTGAGCTGCTTCATGCGGATGTCCCCCCAATTCAGTACGAACTTCAGCGCGAACTTCGGTGCGAACAAGTGCCCGTCACAGGCGTGCCCCGCCTGCGCAGCAGCGCGGGCAATTCGTTGCCGACCAGCGCCAGCAGCACGAGGCCGCCGCCGGCCAGCACCGGAGTCGAGGGTGCCTCGCCTGCCCCCAACCAGGCCCAAGCCACGCCAAACAGCACCTCCAGCAGCGCGAGCAGCGAGGCCTCGGGCGCGGTCAAGGAGCGTGCCGCTACCACCGCCATCAAGCAAGGCACCGCCAACTGCACCACGCCCAGGAGCGCCAGCCAGCCCACATCGTGTCCCGATGCCGACAGCGGCCAGGCCAGAGGCAGTGTGATGGCCATCGAGAGAGCCGCGCCGAGTAGCACCGCCGAGAGCATGTCGCCTGCCGCTTCCTCGCCTGTACGTTGAGGCGTGCCTGCCTGCCCGGCCGCGGCGGCAGGCCGGTTCAGATGTTGCATCAACGTCCAGTTGACCGCAGCGGCCATCGGCACGGCGAGTGCCACGGCGGTGCCCGACAGGTGCCGCGCCTCGCCTGAGCTGAACTGGGTGCCGTACATCCATGCAATGCCGATGCCGGCCAACAGGATCGCCAACCAGGTTCGCAACGGCAGCCGATGGCCCAGCACCATGCGCGCGATCAAGGCCGTGAACAGCGGCGCCAGGGCCAAGGTGACCAGCACATTGGCCACGGTCGTCAAAGTGATGGCGAGCATGAAGGCCGTGTACATCACGCACCAACACAGGCCCGAAAGCCACAGCGCACGGCCGCCACGCGCCAAGCTGAGCCACAGGGTGCCGGGGCCGCGCCAGGCCGCCAGCATCGCGGTCAAGGCCAGCGCGTTGAAAACGCTGCGCCAGAACGTCATCTCGAAGCCGCGCGCGCTCTCGAGTTGGCGAGACACCACGCCGGCGATGCTCCACAACAACGCCGCGACGATCATCGCGAGCACCGCGCCGCGGTGCGTGAGAGCGGGCAGGCGAGGCGGCGAGCGGGCTGGCAAGACCATGCAAGCGCGACTGTAGCGGTCCGAGCGGCTACCATTGCCCATGGTTCGCCCGTGCATCGCACACGACGCGCGAACGAGTCAGACAGGACAAGAAACGTGACTGTGTCGGAGAGCAGCAAGGTCGTCACGCGTGGCTGGGCCGGCGCAGGGTTGTGCCTGGCCCTGCTCGCCGCGCCCGTGGCGGCCGTCGCGCAGGATTGGCTCATCAGCGTCATCGAGGGCGAGGCGGTGGTGATCGATGGCGTGCGCCGCTATGCGGCAACGGCGGGTCAGCGGCTGGACCCCGGCGCGATCGTCGAGACGACCTCCAAGACCCTGCTCTTGCGCCTGGAAGGGGGGGATCAGAGCACCTACGACCTGGGCCCGGATACGCGGGCGATGCTCGCTCCCGCCGGTTTCCTCTCACGCAACGAGCGGCCACCTCAGATCTACCTGATGCAGGGCTGGTTGAAGGCCACTGCGCGCGGCCCGCGCGAGGCGGCCGGCGTGGTCACTCCGGCGCTGGAGGTGTTGCCGTTCAAGGGCTTGGTGGTGTTGCAGCATCAAAAGCGGGAGCACTCCGCCTTCGTCGAGGGCGGCCGCATCGACCTTGTCGAGCGACGGTTGGGCAGCGGCACGCTGGCGGTGAATGCGGGCGAGTTCTTCAGTGGCGAAGGCGCGCGCCGTGGCACCGTCACCGCCCGCCCGGCGCCGGCCTGGCTGCTATCGGTGCCCAAGGCCTTTCGCGACCCGATTCCCCTGCGCGCCCACGCCTTTCGCGACAAGCGTATCGAGACCACACCGTTGCCCGGGCCCAGCTATGCGCATCTGACCGACTGGTTGACCGCGGAGACCACGCTGCGCCAGCAGATGCCGAATCGGTTTGCGTCGCTGTTGCGCGACGCGAACTTTCGCGCCGAGGTCAGCTCGCATCTTTCAGCACATCCCGAGTGGGGACCCGTCCTCGCTCCAGAAAGTCGCCCCCCACAAGGCAATCGGAGGAAGTAAATGAAGCTGCTCGTTAAGTTCAACTTGCTGTTCCTGTTGGTCATGCTGCTGGGTCTTTGGGTGAGCAGCCTGATCACGCGCAGCCTGTTGCAAGAGAACGCCAAGGACGAGGTCGTGAGGCAGGCCAGCCTGCTGATGGAGAAGGCGCAGGCCGTGCGCGGATACACCTCCGGTCAAATCACCAAGTTGCTGCAGACGCAGATGAAGTACGAGTTCCTGCCGCAGGCGATTCCGAGCTACTCGGCGGTGGAGGTGCTGGGCACCCTGCGCGGCAAATACCCGGAGTTCGTCTACAAGGAGGCCACGCTCAACCCGACCAATCCGCGCGACCGCGCGGTGGGCTGGGAGGTCGACGTGGTCAACGAGTTCCGCGCCAATGCCCAGCTCCCTGAGGCATCGGGGCTGCGAGACACGCCCAGCGGTCCGTCGCTGTGGGTGGCGCGGCCTCTGCGCATCACCAACCCCGCCTGCCTGGAATGCCACAGCAGCGTCGAGGCGGCGCCAAAGACGATGATCGACAAGTACGGGCCGGCCAATGGCTTTGGCTGGCAGCTCAACGAGGTGATCGGTGCGCAGGTGGTTTCGGTGCCGATGGCTGTGCCGCTGGCGCGCGCGGAACGATCGTTCCGCGTCTTCATGGGGGCGCAGATCGGCGTCTTCGTTGCGCTGGGTCTGGTGCTGAACCTGATGGTGTGGCTGCTCATCGTGCGCCCGGTGCTGAAGCTGGCGGCGTTGGCCGACCGTGTCAGCCAAGGCGACCTCGAGGCGCCCGAGTTCACCGCCGGCAAAGACGAGATCGGCATCCTGGCTGCGTCGTTCTCGCGCATGCGGGCCAGCGTCGTGCAGGCCATGAAGATGCTGGAAAGCTGAGCCCCCTAGAAAGGGGGTGGGCGGCATCCGACAGCGAACGCACAGTCGTATCTGAATCCCATGGGCGTGCCTCAACAACTCGGCAAGTACCGCATCCTCTCGGTGCTTGGCGAGGGTGCGATGGGCGTGGTCTACAAGGGCTTCGACAACGGCATCCAGCGCACGGTGGCGCTGAAGACGATCCGCCGCGATCTGTCCATCTCCGACGGCAGCGGCGCCTCGGCACAGCAGCGCTTCCGCGTCGAGGCGCAGGCTGCCGGGCGGCTTTCGCACCCGGGCATCGTCGCCGTGTACGACTTCGGCGACGAGGGCGATCTGTCCTACATCGCGATGGAGTTCATCGAGGGCAGCTCGCTTTCGCGCTACAACGCCAAGGGCAAGGCATTCAGCGACGACGATGTCACGAGCGTCATGGCGCAGCTGCTCGATGCGCTGGACCATTCGCACTCACACGGTGTCTGGCACCGCGACATCAAGCCTGCCAACGTGCTGCTCACGCACGAGGGGCGCGTGAAGGTGGCCGACTTCGGCGTGGCGCGCATCGAGCACAACGACCTCACCGTGGCAGGCAGCGTGATCGGCACGCCGGGCTACATGGCGCCCGAGCAGTTCCTCGGCGAGGAGATCGACTCGCGCGTCGATATCTATGCCACCGGAGTGCTGCTGTACCAGTTGCTCGTGGGGCGGCCACCCTTCACTGGCACTACCGAGTCTCTGCTGTACCGCGTGGTGCACGAACCGCCGGTGCTGCCCTCGCTGACCGCCGGTTATGCGCGCGAGACCAATTTCGACGAGGTCGTGGCCACCGCGCTGGCCAAGGACCGGCGCAACCGGTTCGCCAGCCCGGCCGCATTCAAGCAAGCGCTGCTCACGGCCTACGGCCGCCCGGTGACTTCGCGCGTGGCGCCTTCCGCGCTCTTTGCGCCATCCGATGTGCCGACCGAGGTCGTGCCCAATTCGCCTTCGCGCACCTCCAGCGCGATGCCGCCGGCTCATTGGGATCCGGAGTTGTTGCATCAGGTGGAGGTCAAGCTGGCCAAGCATGTGGGGCCGCTGGCCACCGTGCTTGTGCGCCGAAGTGCCCGCGCGTGCCACGACCTGCCCACGCTCTACGAGCGCTTGGCTGAGCAGGTCACGGGAGCGGAGGCGCGCAAGGCTTTTCTGGCCGAGGCGCGGCACCTCAAGACCCACCCGTCACTGGGCACCGGCGGCACGCAGTCCGCGTTCGGTGGCCTTACCGGCACCAGTCTGGGCCTGATCCCCGACTCGCTGATCGCCGCTTGCGCCAAGGTGCTCTCGCAGTACCTGGGGCCGATTGCGCCGGTGGTGGCACGCCGCTCGGCGGCCAAGGCGCCGAGCCGCTCGGCCTACTACGACACCCTCCAAGCCGCCGTCGCCGACCCGATCCAGCGCAAAGCCGCGCGAGCCGCTCTCGACAAGCTGCCCTGATCGGGCGCGGAGATGGCGGTGCTCGGCGCTGCCGATGGGCGATCAACGTCGAGCCCCGCTTCGAACCACGAATCAGGCCATCTCGCGCTGTGCCCGTTTGCGGTCATGCTCCTTCAGCCAGCGCTTGCGCAGGCGGATGCTCTTAGGCGTGATCTCCACGAGTTCGTCGTCAGCGATGAACTCCACCGCGTACTCCAGGTTCAGCTCGATCGGCGGCGTGATCTTGATCGCGTCCTCCTTGCCGCTGACGCGGAAATTCGTGAGCTGTTTTTGCCGCACGGCGTTCACGACGAGGTCGTTGTCGCGACTGTGGATGCCGACGATCATGCCTTCGTACGCCGGGTCCCCAGGCCTGACGAACATGCGGCCGCGGTCGTCGAGTTTGCCAAGCGCGTAGGTGACGATCTCGCCATCGTCCATGCTGATCAGGACGCCGTTCTTGCGGCCATCGATCTCACCCTTGTAGGCCTCGTAGCCCTCGAAGATATTGCTGATGAGGCCGGTACCGCGCGTGAGGTTCATGAACTCATTGGAGAACCCGATGAGCCCGCGCGCGGGGATGCGGTACTCCAGCCGCACGCGGCCGCGGCCGTCCATTTCCATGTTCACCAGGTCGGCCTTGCGCTCGCCGAGCGCCTGCATCACCGCGCCCTGGTGCTGGTCTTCGACATCCACGGTGACCAGCTCGATCGGCTCGTGGCGTTCTCCGGCCACGTCGCGAAAAACGACCCGCGGTTTGCTCACCGCGAGCTCGTAGCCTTCGCGGCGCATGTTCTCCAGCAGGATGGTCAAGTGCAGTTCGCCACGGCCGCTGACCTCAAAGATGCCGTCCTCGCCCGATTCCTTCACCTTCAGGGCGACGTTGCTCTGCAGCTCTTTCTGAAGCCGGTCCCAGATCTGGCGGCTGGTGATGAACTTGCCTTCGCGGCCAGCGAGCGGGCTCGTATTAACGCAGAAGTTCATCGTCAGCGTCGGCTCGTCGACCTTGAGCAATGGCAGCGGCAGCGGGTTGTCGACGCTCGTGACGGTGACTCCGATGCCGATATCCTCGATGCCATTGATGAGCACGATCTCGCCCGGGCCGGCGGAGTCCGTCGGCACGCGTTCCAGGCCTTCGAAGGTGAGCACCTGGTTGATGCGGCCCTTGTAGCTGCGACCATCGGGCCCTTCGGCGACCAGCACTTCCATCGCGGGCTTGAGGGTGCCGCTGTTGATGCGGCCCACACCGATGCGGCCCACATAGGTGGAGTAATCGAGCGAGGAGATCTGCAATTGCAGCGGCGCATCCGGCTCGCCTTCGTGGGCCGGCACGTGGGTGAGGATGGTTTCGAACAGCGGCGCCATGTCGGCGCCCCAGGTCTCTCCGGCCTTGCCTTCCTTCAGGCTGGCCCAGCCGTTGAGACCCGATGCGTAGACCACGGGAAAGTCGAGCTGCGACTCGCTCGCGCCGAGCTTGTCGAAGAGATCGAACGCTGCGTTGATGACGTAGTCGGGGCGCGAGCCGGGCTTGTCGACCTTGTTGACCACGACGATGGGCTTCAGGCCGAGCGCGAGCGCTTTTTTGGTGACGAAGCGGGTCTGCGGCATCGGGCCTTCCTGCGCGTCGATGAGCAACACGACGCCATCGACCATCGACAAGGCGCGTTCGACTTCGCCACCGAAGTCGGCGTGGCCGGGCGTATCGACGATGTTGACGTGGGTGCCCTTCCACTGCACGGCGCAGTTCTTGGCCAGGATGGTGATACCGCGTTCGCGCTCAATGTCGTTGCTGTCCATCACGCGCTCGGCCACCTGCTGGTTCTCGCGGAAGGTGCCGCTCTGGCGCAGCAACTGGTCCACGAGCGTGGTCTTGCCATGGTCGACGTGGGCGATGATGGCGATGTTTCGGATGGGCTGGGTCATGGGGTGCTTCAGACGGGTGCAGGTCCGGCAGCGGCCTGCACCTCGAGAGGGCTGAGAAGGCGGTCGGCGATCAGCTCGCCCGCGGTGATGTGGGCGCTGCCGAGGAACGCATGTGGATGGGGGTCGGCGGCCGGCGCAGCGGGCGTCGACGCATACACCCTGACGTGCGGCGCATCGCCCCACTCCACGCGCCGGCGCAGCCCGGTGAGGAAACGGCCCGCCTCGTCGTCAGGCAAACGCAGGGCGGGCCAGTCGGAGAGCAAGGTGTCCGCGGGCAGCAGGCGGGCCTGGCGCTGCGCTTCAGGCAATGCCTGCAGTGCCTCGATGGTGATCGCACCCGCGAGGGTGACGGGACCGCTGGCGGTGCGCCGCAGCGCGGTGAGCGTGGCCCCACAGCCCAGCGCTGCGCCGATGTCCTCGGCCAGGGTGCGGATGTAGGTGCCCTTGGAGCAGACGACGTCGATCACGAGCGAAGGAGCCTTCCAGCTCACGATGTCGATGCGATGAATGTGCACCGTCCGCGCGGCACGCTCGACTTCGACACCGGCACGGGCGTACTCGTACAGCGCCCTGCCCTCGTGCTTCAACGCCGAGTGCATGGGTGGCACCTGTTCGATGGCACCGAGGAAACCTGCGCAGGTGGCCGCGAGGGTGGCGCCGTCGATATCCACCGGCCGGCGCTCGATGACTTCGCCCTCGCCGTCGCCGGTGCTTGTGCGCTCGCCCAGCCGCAGCGTGGCGGTGTAGCGCTTGTCCGCGTCGAGGTTGGCCTGCGAGAACTTGGTGGCTGCGCCCAGGCACAGCGGCAGCAGGCCTGTCGCCAGCGGGTCGAGGGTGCCGGTGTGGCCCACCTTCTGCGCACGCAGCATGCCCTTCACCTTCTGCACGGCATCGTTGCTGGTCCAGCCGATAGGCTTGTCCAGCAGCAGGATGCCATGCAGATCGCGGCGCGGGGCTTGGGCGCTCATTCGTCCTTCGCCCGCACTGAGTTGGCCTTGATGATCAAAGCGGAGAGGTCGGCTGCGCGCTCGGTGGTGCGGTCGAAATGGAAGTGCAGGGTCGGCACAGTGTGGATCGCCAGCCGCTTGAAGAGGCCGTTGCGCAAGTAGCCGGCGGCTTCGTTCAGCGCCTCTTCGCAATCGGCGGACTTGCCCACCAGCACGGAGAAGTAGACCTTCGCATGCGCGTAGTCGGCCGAGATGTCGACGCTGTTGATCGTGACCATGCCCAGCCGCGGATCCTTCAGCCCGCGAATGAGCTCCGCCACGTCGCGCTGGATCTGGTCGGCGACGCGAAAGCTGCGGTTCGGAACATTCGACTTCTTGTGGCGCATGGCGTGGGCTCCAACCGCAACTCCAACAAGCCTTCCTGGGTTGCGTCAGGGTCTCCAAACAACAAGGCCCCGTCTTCCGACGGGGCCTCGCCTGCGGGAGGCGGCTCCGTCAGAGGGTGCGGGCGACTTCCTTGACTTCGAAGAACTCCAACTGGTCGCCTTCCTTGATGTCGTTGTAGTTCTTGAGCTTGACACCGCACTCGAAGCCCTCTTTGACCTCGCGCACGTCGTCCTTGAAGCGCTTGAGCGAGTCGAGCTCGCCGGTGTAGACAACGACGTTCTCGCGCAGAAGGCGGAAGCGCGCGTTGCGGGTGATCTGGCCCGCGGTGACCATGCAGCCGGCCACAGTGCCGATCTTGCTTGCCACGAACACACTGCGGATCTCGGCCGTGCCGATGACCTCTTCCTTCTGCTCGGGCGCGAGCATGCCGCCCATGGCCGCCTTGATCTCGTCGACCGCGTCATAGATGATGTTGTAGTACTTGATGTCGACGCCGTTGCCCTCGGAGAGCTTGCGCGCACCGGCATCCGCGCGCACGTTGAAGCCGATGATCACGGCCTTGCTCGCGATGGCGAGGTTGACGTCGCTCTCGCTGATACCACCCACCGCAGCGTGCACGATCTGCACCTTGACCTCGGGCGTGGAGAGCTTGACCAGGCTCTGGCCCAGGGCCTCCTGCGAGCCCTGCACATCGGCCTTGATGATGAGCGACAGCGTCTGGGTGCCCTCGCCCAACTGGTCGAACATGTTCTCCAGCTTGGACGCCTGTTGCTTGGCCAGCTTGACGTCGCGATACTTGCCCTGTCGGAAGGTGGCAATCTCGCGCGCGCGGCGCTCGTCGGTGAGCACCATGAACTCGTCGCCCGCGGCGGGCACTTCGGTCAGGCCCTGGATCTCCACGGGGATGGAGGGGCCGGCGGCCTCGGTGGCGATGCCGTCTTCGTCGAGCATCGCGCGCACGCGGCCGTAGCTGGAGCCGGCAAGCACGACATCGCCCTTTTTGAGCGTGCCGCTTTGCACCAGTACCGTGGCCACCGGCCCGCGGCCCCGGTCGAGGCGGGCCTCGATCACCAGACCCTTGGCAGCGGACTCGGTCGGCGATTTGAGCTCCAGCACTTCAGCCTGCAGCAGCACCTGCTCGAGCAGGGTGTCGATGCCCTCGCCTGTCTTGGCCGAAACGGCGATGAACGGCGCGTCACCGCCGAAGTCCTCCGGTACCACGCCTTCGGCGACGAGCTCGCTCTTGACGCGCTCTACGTTGGCCTCGGGTTTGTCGATCTTGTTCATCGCCACCACGATGGGCACCGAAGCGGCCTTGGCGTGGTGGATGGCTTCCTTGGTTTGCGGCATCACGCCATCGTCGGCGGCCACCACGAGGACCACGATGTCAGTGGCCTTGGCCCCCCGGGCGCGCATGGCCGTGAAGGCTTCGTGGCCAGGCGTGTCGAGGAACGTGATCGTGCCTCGCGGCGTATCGACGTGGTAGGCGCCGAGGTGCTGCGTGATGCCCCCGGCGTCGCCTGCGGCCACTCGGGCGCGTCGGATGTAGTCGAGCAGCGAGGTCTTGCCGTGATCGACGTGGCCCATGATGGTGACCACCGGCGGGCGCGGCCGCGCCTCGGAGGCGTCGGCGGCGGCAGTTTCTTCTTCGGTGAATGCTTCGGGGTCGTCAAGCTTGGCCGCGAGTGCCTTGTGGCCCATTTCCTCGACGACGATCATTGCCGTCTCCTGGTCGAGTTGCTGGTTGATGGTGACCATCTGGCCCAGCTTCATGAGCTGCTTGATGACCTCGCTGGCCTTCACGCTCATCTTGTGCGCGAGGTCGGCCACCGAGATGGTCTCGGGAACATGAACTTCCTGGATCAGCGTCTCGGCGGGCGCCACGAATCCGCTCTGGACTGCATCGCCACGGTCGCCACCTCGACGGGCGCCGCCACGTGGAGCGCGCCAACCCGGGCGGCCGCCACCGGAGTCGCCGCGCGTCTTGAGCGCGGCGCGCTTCTTGGCATCGTCGGCCCAGCTGGAGCTGAGCTTTTCGCTCTTGACCTGCTTCTTCTCGCCGGGCTTGGCCGCGGTGGTGCCGGGTGCTGCGGCACCGGGCGCCGCCTTGGGCTTGTGGATCGTGCCCTTGATGGCTTCCTTGGCCGCCTCTGGCTTTGCCTCTTCGGGCTTCTTGGCGACGAGCGTCTTCTTGGGCGCAGACATCATGGCCCGGATGGCCGCGGCCTCGGCTTCGGCGACCTTGCGGCGCCGCTCCAGGTCGACTTGCTTGGCCTGGTCTTCGGCGGCCTTGTCGGCGGCCTTCACCACACGCAACACCGGCTTGGGGGCCTCGATCGGCGTAGCGGCTTGCGCAGCTGCGGCCTTCGCCGCTTCAGCGGCGGCAGCCGCCGCAGCTTCCGCAGCGGCCGCGGCGGCCTTGCTTCCTTTGGCAGGCTTGGGAGCGGGCGTCGCGGCCAGGGCCGCGGCTTTGGCCGCGCTGGCGGATCGCTCTGCATCGGCCTCGGCTGCGGCACGTGCTGCGGCCTCGGCGGCCGCGCGCTCGGCAGCCTCGCGCGCAGCGCGTTCGGCCTCTTCCCGCTGACGCCGCTGTTCGGCAAGCTCTTCTTCCTGCTTGCGAATTGCCTCGGCCTGCGCGCTCGCTTCTACTTCACGCCGCTGCAGATCGAGATCTTCCTCACTCGGCCCCGTGGGTTCATCGGCCGCCGGGGCGCCGTCGCGACGCACGAAGACGCGCTTCTTGCGCACCTCCACCTGGATGGTGCGGGCGCGGCCGCTGGAGTCGGCCTGCTTGATCTCGGTGCTGGTCTTGCGCGTGAGCGTGATCTTCTTGCGCTCGGCGCCCGCGGTCGTGCCATGCGAGTTGCGCAGGTACTCGAGCAAGCGCTCCTTGTCGGTCTCGGTCAGCGCGTCGTCGGGAGACTTCTTGCCCACGCCGGCCGACTGCAGCTGTTCTAGCAGCGCGTTAGGCTGCCGATTTAGCTGTGCGGCAAGCTGGGCGACGGTGGTCACAGCCATGGGTCAGAGTTTCCTGCGGGGTGAGCTTGTCGTGGGCGGGCGGCGGCGGGTGTCTTCGCGGCTCAGGCGGTGAACCAGTGCTCGCGCGCCTTCATGATGAGCGTCTTGGCACGCTCGTCGTCGATGCCGGTCATCTCGGTCAATTCGTCCACTGCCAGGTCGGCAAGATCGTTGCGGGTGTTCACGCCACCCGCAGCGAGCTTGGCGATCAGCTCGGCGCCGAGCCCCTGGCCGTCGGACTCGAGGTCGCGCAAGTCCTGCGACACCTCTTCGACCTTCTCTTCCTTCTCGATCTCCATCGTCAGCAAGGCATCCTTGGCACGTGAGCGCAGCTCCTGCACCGTGTCTTCGTCGAAGGATTCGATCTCCAGCATTTCCGAAAGTGGCACGTAGGCCACTTCCTCCAGGCTCGTGAAGCCCTCCGCGATCAAGATGTCGGCCACCTCCGCGTCGACGTCGAGCTTGTCGACGAAGATCTTGCGCACCGAATCGCTTTCGGTGGTCTGCTTGGCCTGCGATTCCTCGGCAGTCATGATGTTGATGCGCCAGCCGGTGAGGTCCGAAGCCAGCCGCACGTTTTGGCCACCGCGGCCGATGGCGATGGCGAGATTCTCCTCGTCGACCACCACGTCCATCGCGTGGCGCTCTTCGTCAACGACGATGGAGGCCACGTTGGCCGGCGCCAGCGCACCAATGACGAACTGCGCGGGGTCGTCGGACCACAGCACGATGTCCACGCGCTCACCGGCAAGCTCGTTGGTGACGCCGTTGACGCGTGAACCGCGCACGCCGACGCAGGTGCCGATGGGATCGACACGCCGGTCGTGCGAGACGACCGCGATCTTGGCGCGGCTGCCTGGGTCGCGGGCACAGCTCTTGATCTCGAGCAGGCCCTGCTCGATCTCTGGGACTTCCTGGGCGAACAACTCTGACATGAAGGCCGGCGCACTGCGCGAGAGCATGATTTGCGCGCCGCGTTGGGTAGGATCGATGCCACTGATGACCGCGCGCACGCGGTCGCCGCTGCGCAGGTTCTCCTTGGGGATCATCTCGCTGCGCTTGAGGCGGCCCTCGACACGCCCGCTTTCGACGATGAGGTCGCCCTTGTCCAAGCGCTTGACGGTGCCCACGAAGATCTTCTCGCCGCGCGAGAGGAAGTCAGACAGCAACTGCTCCCGTTCTGCGTCGCGGATCTTCTGCAGGATCACCTGCTTGGCGGCCTGCGCGCCGATGCGTCCGATGGGAACGGAGTCGACCGCTTCCTCGATGTAGTCGCCCTCTTCGATGTCGGCGATGCGATCCTGCGCGTCGGAGAGCATCTCCTCGGCATCCGGGTTCTGCAGCCCAGCGGCATCGGGCACCACCAGCCAGCGGCGGAAGGTCTCGTAGTTGCCGGTCCCGCGATCGACAGCGACCCGGATATCGACCTCGCCGCCGTGCAGCTTCTTCGTGGCCGAGGCGAGCGCGGCCTCGACCGCACCGAAGACGAGGTCGCGTTCGACCGTCTTCTCGCGAGAGATGGCATCCACCAACATCAGCATTTCGCGATTCATCTAGAACTGCCTCCGTCAACCTCGCCCGCAGCGGGCGTTTCGCCCGTCGCCACCGCGGAGCCCGAATGGACTTTCAGGCCCTTGAAATTCACCACCGGCACCAACCGTGCCTCCCGCACCTCGTCCAACGAGAACGAGAGCACCTGCTCGGCCTTGCCGTCATCGAAAACGATCTGCCAGCCTTCACCGGCGCGGCCGAGCACCCCCTGAAACTGCTTGCGGCCCTGGAACGGCAGCTTCAGGGTCAGGCCGACGGCCTGCCCACAGAAGCGCTCGAAGTCGGACGGGCCGCGCAGTGGCCGGTCCAGCCCAGGTGACGACACCTCCAGGCGTGTGTAATCGACACCGTCCACTTCGAGGGCGTACCGCAACTGTCGCGTCACCGCCTCGCAATCCTCGACGATGACCGCTTCCCCGGCGCTCGCATAGGACTGCCCAGGGCGACGGTCGATCGTGACCCGCAGCAACCCGCGCGTGGGGCGCTCGACATCCACCAACTCGTAATACAAGCCTTCCACGGTGGACTTGATCGTGGCCCGCCAGTCGGCCGAAGGGTCTATCCGCGCCGCTGGACGCGCTGCCGGGGCGGCGCCTGAACGCGCGGACGAACGGCCCGCGCCAAGGCTGCGCCCAGGCGGCTTTGCGCCGCTCGCGCCTTTCCTGCCCGCCACGCGGTGACCCCGCGCTGTACCGCCGGCTTTCAAGCCCATCAAAATCGTTGCCCGTCCTGGCTTCGCCCGTAGTTCCGGGCACCACTCTTGTCGGTGGCCCCGGGCTCGAACCGGGCATGCGCCGCTGCGCGGCGGGTATCGCGGGTGCTCTGGTCGCCGTGCACCACAGCTGCCGAACCCCGCAAACCGGTCGAGCAAAAAAAATGGGCTGGAGGATTCCGCCCAATTTCTGCAGTGCCGCAGCACAACCCGGAAAAGCAGCGAGTATAGCCCGCTAGACCAGGCTGGGCAACGTCTGGCCGTAGGTGCATGACAGAATCGGGGCCACCCCGAACGACACAAGAGGAGAACCGGCCATGGGCTTCCTAGCAGGCAAGCGGCTGCTCATCACCGGCGTGCTTTCCAACCGGTCCATCGCCTACGGCATCGCCCGGGCATGCCGCCGCGAAGGGGCGGATCTGGCCTTCAGCTACGTCGGCGAGCGCTTCAAGGAGCGCATCACCGAGTTCGCTGGCGAATTTGGTTCTTCCCTCGTCTTCGACTGCGACGTCGGCGACGACGCGCAGATTGCCCGGCTCTTCGCCGATCTTGGTCGCACCTGGCCGCAGTTCGACGGTTTCGTGCACTCGATCGGCTTTGCGCCGCGCGAAGCCATCGCCGGCGATTTCCTCGATGGCCTCACGCGCGAGAACTATCGCATCGCCCACGACATCTCCGCCTACAGCTTTCCAGCCATGGCCAAGGTGGCGGCGCCCATGCTGCGTCCGGGCTCGGCCTTGCTGACGCTCACCTACCTCGGCGCTCTGCGCGCCGTGCCGCACTACAACACCATGGGCCTGGCCAAGGCCTCGCTCGAGGCCAGCGTGCGCTACCTCGCCGTGGCCATGGGAAAGAAGGGCGTTCGAGTCAATGGCATCTCGGCGGGGCCGATCAAGACGCTGGCGGCATCGGGCATCAAAGACTTCGGAAAACTGCTGGGCAGCGTCGCTCAATCTTCGCCGCTGGGGCGCAACGTCACGATCGACGATGTCGGCAACGTCGCCGCTTTCCTGCTGTCCGACATGGCCTCAGGCGTGACCGCTGAGATCAGCTATGTGGACGGCGGCTACAGCCAGGCTATGAGCGGCGTCGACCTCGGCGTGGGCTGAGCCGGGAACCCCCACCACACCGGTGGCGCCGATGCCCTCTGTGGCCCCGCCGGTACCTGCAACGTCACCCTTCGCGCACGCAGTCGACGTAATAGCACCGTGGCGCGCCGACCGTCGGATCGTCCTCCTCGACCAAGCCGTGCACATCGGTGTCGAAGCCTGGGAACGCAGCGTTGAACTCGCGCGTGAAGCTTAGGTAGTCCACGATCTTGCGGTTGAAGCGCTCGCCCGGAATCAACAGCGGGATGCCTGGCGGATAGGGCGTGAGCAACGCGGTCGTCACGCGGCCCTCGAGCTTGTCGATGTCCACGCGCTCCGTATCGCGGTGGGCGATGCGCGCGTAGGCGTCGCTCGGCTTCATCGCCGGATGCAGGTCCGACAGGTACATGTCCGTGACCAGCCGGGCCACGTCGCCCTTGGCGTACTTCTCGTGGATGGCCTGGCACAGGTCGCGCAGGCCCAAACGCTCGTAGCGCGGCTGCGCGGCGCAGAACTCGGGCAGGATGCGCCACATCGGCGCATTCCTGTCGTAGTCGTCCTTGAACTGCTGCAGCGCCGTCACCAGCGTGTTCCATCGGCCCTTGGTGATGCCGATGGTGAACATGATGAAGAACGAGTACAGCCCCGTCTTCTCCACCACCACGCCATGCTCGGCGAGGAACTTGGTGACCACGCTGGCCGGGATGCCGGTCTTGGCGAACTTCCCCGAGAGATCCAGGCCCGGCGTGACGATCGTGCACTTGATGGGATCAAGCATGTTGAAGCCTTCGGCCATCGCGCCGAAGCCATGCCACTTGTCGCCGGCCTTGAGCATCCAGTCGGCCTGCCGCCCGATGCCCTCGGCGGCGAGCTTCTCCGGGCCCCAGACCGTGAACCACCAATCCTTGCCGAACTCCTTGTCGACCTTGCGCATGGCGCGACGGAAGTCGAGCGACTCGGCGATGCTCTCCTCCACCAGCGCCTTGCCGCCAGGCGCCTCCATCATCGCGGCGGCCACGTCGCAGCTGGCGATGATCGCGTACTGCGGCGAGGTGCTCGTGTGCATCAGGTAGGCCTCATTGAAGAGGTGCCGGTCGAGCTTGCGGTTGGCCGCGTCCTGCACCAGCACCTGGCTGGCCTGCGACAGGCCCGCGAGCAACTTGTGCGTGCTCTGCGTGGACCACACCATCTGATCCTTCGGCCGCGGGCGCTTGCGACCCATGGCGTGGAATTGGCCGTAGAACTCGTGGAAGGCAGCGTGAGGCAACCACGCTTCGTCGAAGTGCAGGTTGTCGATGTAGCCATCGAGACCGTGCTTGATGGTTTCGGTGTTGTAGAGCACGCCGTCGTAGGTGCTCTGGGTGAGCGTGAGGATGCGCGGCTTCGCCTTCTTCGCATCCACGCCGGCCAGCAAAGGATTTGCGGCGATCTTGCGCTGGATGCTCTCGACCGAGAATTCGCTCTGCGGGATCGGGCCGATGATGCCGTGGTGGTTGCGCGTGGGTGTGAGGAACACCGGCACCGCGCCCGTCATGATGATGCTGTGCAGGATGCTCTTGTGGCAGTTGCGGTCGACCACCACCACGTCCCCCGGCGCCACGGTGTGGTGCCAGACCATCTTGTTGCTCGTGCTCGTGCCGTTGGTGACGAAGAAGCAGTGGTCGGCGTTGAAGATGCGCGCCGCGTTGCGCTCGCTCTGCGCCACGGGGCCGGTGTGGTCGAGCAGCTGGCCCAGCTCCTCGACGCTGTTGCAGACGTCGGCGCGCAGCATGTTCTCGCCGAAGAACTGGTGGAACATCTGCCCCACGGGGCTCTTGAGGAAGGCCACGCCCCCGCTGTGGCCGGGGCAGTGCCACGAATAGGAGCCGTCCTGCGCGTAGTCCATCAGCGCCTTGAAGAACGGCGGCGCCAGTCCGTCGAGGTAACTCTTGGCCTCGCGGATGATGTGCCGGGCCACGAATTCCGGCGTGTCCTCGAACATGTGGATGAAGCCGTGCAGTTCGCGCAGCACGTCGTTGGGCAGGTGCTGGCTGGTGCGCGTCTCGCCGTACACGTAGATCGGGATGTCGGCGTTCTTCCAGCGGATCTCCTCGATGAACTTGCGCAGGTGCACCACCGCCGGGTCGAGCTCGGGCCCGGGTGTGAACTCGTTGTCGTCGATGCTGAGGATGAAAGCGCTGGCGCGGCTTTGCTGCTGCGCGAACTGGCTCAAGTCGCCGTAGCTGGTGGCACCCAGGACCTCGAAGCCTTCCTTCTCGATGGCCGAGGCCAGCGCCCGGATGCCGAAGCCCGAAGTGTTCTCCGAGCGGTAGTCCTCGTCGATGATCACGATGGGGAAGTGGAATCGCAGCATGGCGGTGTTTCGGGTTTGGGCTGGGCGAAGCCGCGCAGTGTAGGGCGAGCCCCCGCGTGCAGCACACGCATGCAGCACCGCCCTGGTTGGCTGCCTCGTTTGG
>JANNRI010000028.1:0-19489 GCA_031401195.1 Burkholderiales bacterium | reverse complement strand
TCGCTGGTGCTCACGCACAAACTGGATGGTGAACTCAAGGGGCTCAATGAATTCGCGGGCCAGCACCCGCCCGTGGCACCCCTCTTCTTCAGTTTCCGCATCATGGTCGGCGTCGGCTTGTTGATGCTGGCCGTCAGCTGGGTGGGGTGGTGGCAGCTGCGCCCGAACAGCCGGCGTTCGGAGCCTTCGCCGGTGCTCACATGGGCCCTGCTGGCCATGTCGTTCTCGGGTTGGGTGGCCGTGATCGCCGGCTGGTACACCACCGAGATCGGCCGCCAGCCGTGGCTGGTGTATGGCGTGCTCAAGACAGCGCAAGCGGCCGGACCCGTGCCGGCACCGACGATCGGCCTGACGCTGGCGATCTACATCACGCTGTACCTGGCGCTGACGGCCGCCTATGTGGCCACGGTGTTCCGGCTGGCGCGCAAAGGGGCTGCGGTGGAACCGCCGCGCCCGTTGGATGGCGAGCCGCGGCGCCCGGCGGGTGGCGCGCTGCCAACGAGGAATGGTGCGAGCCTGGCCCGACCATGAACATGAAATGAGCACGAGCCTGACCGGGATCGATGCCGCGTTGCGTGCGCCGGGAGGCTGGTTGCCGCTGGCCTTTCTCATCATCATGGGTCTGGCGATGCTGGCCTACGTCATTCTCGACGGCTACGACCTGGGCGTCGGCATGTTGATGCGAGCTGCCAGCGACAGCGAGAAAGACACCATGGTCGCGTCGATCGGCCCGTTCTGGGACGCCAACGAAACCTGGCTCGTGCTCGGCGTGGGTGTCCTGCTGGTGGCCTTCCCGCCCGCGCACGGCGTGATCCTGGGCGCCTTGTACCTGCCGGTGGCGCTGATGCTCGTCGGCCTGACGCTGCGCGGCGTGGCATTCGACTTCCGTACCAAGGCGGGCGCCGACCGCAAGGCGATGTGGAACTGGGCGTTCAACGCCGGTTCGGTGCTGGCCAGCCTGGCGCAGGGCTACATGCTGGGGCAGTGGGTGACTGGCTTTCGCGCCGATGGCTGGGCGACGCTGTTTTCGGCGCTGATCGCCGTGTGCTTGCTGGGCACTTACATGCTTCTCGGTGCCGGCTGGCTGATCATGAAGACCGAAGGCACGCTGCAACTCGCTGCGATGCGCTGGGCACGCGTCAGTCTCACGCTGACGGCGGTGGGCGTGGCCGCGATTTCGGCCGCCACGCCGCTCATCAGCCCGGCCATCTTTGAGCGCTGGTTCAGCTTTCCCTACGTGGTGCTGCTGGCGCCGCTGCCGCTGGCCACGCTGCTGCTGTTCTTCATCGTCGGGCGCTCACTGCGCCGGCTGCCGACACGCCTGGCGCAGGGCAATGCCTACGGCGACTGGGTGCCCTTCGCGGGCGCGGTGGGCATCGTGATGCTGGCCTTCTACGGTTTGGCCTACAGCCTCTTCCCCTGGCTCGTGGTCGACCGGCTGACGATCTGGCAGGCCGCGAGCAGCACCGAATCGTTGTGGATCATCTTCGTCGGCGCCTGCGTCGTGCTGCCGGTGATCGTCGGCTATACGGTGTTCAGCTACCGGGTGTTTCAAGGCAAGGCAACGGCGCTCGAGTACTGAAAAGGAGGCCGGCCCTCAGTGTGGTGCAACTCGTCGCAGCGCACCAAACGCAGCACAGACTCACATGCATGACACCATCGACACGGCCGTCGCCGCAGGTAAGTTCAAGACCCTCGGAGCCGCGGGCGCGCTGCTGAGGATCAGCACCACTGGCGGCGTGAAGCTGAACGCCGAAATCAACGTCGTCAAGACGGACATCGTGTGCACGAATGGCGTGATCCAGGTCATCGATTCGGTGTTGCTGCCTTCGGCCTGAATTCATTGACCTGATGCCAAGGGCCGCGCGCGGCCCTTGAGATCCACAGCCCGCACGCCAACGCTCGCGGGCTCTTTCGTTTCAATGGTCGCACCGAGTGATAGAGCCTGCGCCTTCGTGCATGGCTGCATCTTTGATGTTCGTGCTCCCGAATTCGAGGCTGTAGCGCTCGAAGGCATTGAGTTTGGTCAGCAGGTCTGCGAGGTGATGCGGGCACTCGCACTGCACCTTGGACGGCATCTGGCCGAGCTGCTGCATCCCGCATGTGCCGCTGCGCCAGCGGGTGCGGTCATTGCCCATCCCGCGCGCCTGCTGCTGGCCGCACAGCCCAAGCTGGATCTGATCCGATCCCGCCCTCCGCAGAATCCCGAATCGCGGAAGTGTGATTTGTGATTACATTGAGCCCGTCTGGCCGCTGATGGCCGACGCTGCCTCGAGGAGTGCTGCAAGGTGCCGATTCCGATCAAAGGCCAACCCTGGTCGGCCATCGCGCCGCAGCTTGAAGCGGCCAAGGCGCGCGACTACTCCTGGCGCGACGGCCGCATGGCCTTCTATTTCTACTACCTCGACGACGCCTTGTCCGAGGTGCAGCAGAAGGCCTACACCACCTACTGGACCGAAAACAACCTCGGCAAGGGCGCCTTCCCCAGCCTCGCAAAGCTGGAGAGTGAGGTCATCGATTTCGGCCTGAAGCTGCTCAATGCACCGGCCGGTGCCGCGGCCACCTTCACCTCGGGCGGCTCGGAGAGCATCTTCCTCGCGCTGCAGACGGCGCGCGACCATGCACGCGCCACGCGTGGCGTCACCACGCCCAACTTCGTCGTGCCACGCACGGCGCACCCGGCCTTCAGTCGCTCGGGTCATGCGCTGGGCATCGAGATCCGCCGCGTCAAGACCGTCCGTGCCGACTTCAAGGCCGATATCGCCGGCATGACCGCGCGCATCGACGCCAACACCATCGGCCTGGTCGGCTCGGCGCCGAACTACCCCTACGGCGTCTTCGACCCGATTGCCGAACTCGGCGCGCTGGCGCAAGAGCGGGGCCTGTGGCTGCACGTCGATGCCTGCGTCGGCGGCTTTCTCTCGCCGTGGGTCAAGCGCCTGGGTTACCCGATCCCGGACTGGGATTTCACCGTGCCGGGCGTCACCAGCATCTCGGCCGACCTGCACAAATACGGCATGGCACCCAAGGGCGCGTCGCTGATGATGCTGCGCAGCGACGAGATCAAGCAGCGCCACCAGAAGTGGGATTTCCGCGACTGGGAGCGCGGGCAGTACGCCACCTTCGTGATGCAGGGCACGCGCCCCGGCGGTGCGGTGGCGGCGGCCTGGGCGGTGATCCAACACCTCGGCGAAGAGGGCTATCTGCGTTGCGCGCGCCTCATCATGGGCGCCAAGAAGGAGCTCGCGGCCGGTGTCAATGCGATCCCCGGCCTGAAGGTGCTCGAGCCGCATGAGCTGTGCATCTTCGTCACCGCCGCCAGCGACCCGGCGCTCGACATGGCGGCGGTGTGCGACGCCATGGTGGCGCGCGGCTGGTGGGTCGGCCGCCAAGCCGAGCCGATGGGTATCCACATGGCGATCAACCCCATCCACCACGAGAACACCGAGATCTATCTCGAGCATCTTCGCGCGGCCGTGGACGAGGTGCGCGCGCGCCGCGCCGTCGGTTCGGTGGCCGGGCAGACTTACTGAATCATCGATCGTTCCATCGAGCGACCCATCGTGGCCCGCCCTGGGTCACCATCCCATCAGGAGACACGCATGCTGATCAAGAGACTCGCCTCCGCCGCCGCGCTTGCCGCCTTGCTGTGCAGCACGGGCGCCAACGCACAACCCAAGTCGCCCACCATCGATGCCATCAAGGCACGCGGCAGCTTCAAGTGCGGTGTCTACGAGGCCGTGCCCGGCCTCGCGACGCTCAACGACAAGGGCGAATGGGTCGGCTTCGACGTCGACTACTGCCGCGCGATGGCGGCCGCCATCCTGGGCGACGCGAAGAAGGTGCAGTTCGTGAAGATGACCTTCGCGCAGGGCATGCCGGCGCTGCGCTCAGGCGATATCGACATGGCGGCACTGGCCATCACCTACACCACGCAGCGCGATACCGAGATGGGCTTCGATTTCATCGGCCCCACGATCTTCTCGGGCCACGGCTTCATGGCGCACAAGCGCGCCAATGTGAGCAAGTTCGCCGACCTCAACGGTGCCAGCATCTGCCTCGTCGCCGGCACCATCACCGAGAGCCTGATTGCCGACTATTTCCGCCCGCGCAACATGACCTTCAAGCCGGTGGCCATCGAAACGTCGGCGCAGATCATGCCGATGTACGAAGACGGCCGCTGCGACGTGATGACGCTCGAGCCGCCCTTCCTTGCCATGCGCCGCTCGCGGCTGAAGAGCCCGACCGATCACGTCATCCTGAACGAGACCTTCGCCAAGTCGCATATGGGTCCGGTCATCCGCGAGGAAGACCGTGTCTACTCCAACGTCGCGCGCTGGGTGCACTACGCGCTCATCACCGCCGAGGAACTGGACATCGATTCGAGCAATGTCGATCAGATGAAGCAGAGCAAGAACCCCGAAGTGCGCCGCTTTCTCGGCGTGGAAGGCAATATCGGTTCGAAGATGGGCGTCAGCGACGACTTCACGGTCAATATCGTCAAGCAGGTGGGCAACTACGGCGAGATCTGGGAGCGAAGCTACGGCATGAAGTCGCCCGGCAAGCTGCCGCGCGGCATGAATGCGCTGGCTCGCGACGGCGGGCTGCAATGGGCGCCGAACTGGCGCTGAGCTGACGACGCGCAAGGGCTGGCCGCGGCGGTAAGTACGGCGGCTGGCCAGCCACGATGCACATCCATCTCAACGGTTCGGACCTGAAGGCCATCGCGCTGTGGCGCAAACCGAGGGGGCGGTGCACCGGCAGCATGCAGCCTGGCGCGAGCGCTTCGGCGAGACGACCTGGCTCGATCACCGGGCCGGCGCACGCTGAGCGTGCGTGCCGAGCCGCAGCGGTGAGATGACCCCCGCCGAGATTGCCGAGGCAGCCGGCCCGGCCGAGAGCGGCGAGAGACCGCCTGCTCGATGGGGCGGCACCTGGCGCCAAGTCCTGCGAAATACGTGGCGCCGCCCGCGCGTGCGCGCCTGGACCTGGCAGGTGCTGGCCGTGTTGCTGCTGGCTGCAGCCATCGCCTGGGTGGCGGGCAATGTGGCAGTCAACCTGCCGCGATTGAAGATGGAGCTGCGTTTCGGCTTCCTCTTCGATCTCGCTTCGTTCGAGATCGGCGACAACCTCATCGGCTACCGCGCCGGCGAGAGCTACTGGCGCGCATTCGGCGCGGGCCTGGGCAATACGCTCGTGGTGGCGGTGCTGGGCATCGCGATCACCGCCGTCTTCGGCACGCTGGTCGCGCTCATCCGTCTTTCGCGCAATGTGCTGGCCAGCGCCATCGCCGCAGCCTATGTGGAGGTGGCGCGCAACCTGCCGCTGTTGCTGCAACTGCTGCTGTGGCAGACGCTGCTCGTGCGCGCGCTGCCGCCGCCACGCGGGGCCTGGACGCCGCTGCCCGATGTGTTTCTCTCCAACCGCGGCATGACTCTGCCGACGCTGGGTTGGCAGGGCGCCTACAGTCTGGCGCTGGGCCTGTTGGTGGTGGGCGCGCCGGCGCTCAGGTGGTGGCGCAAGCGCCACGCTTCGCCCGTGACACCGCCGAGCAGTGCGGCATGGCTGCCGTGGCTGCCATGGCTGGTCGTGCTGGCGCTGCCGCTGCTGGTGATCATGCTCGGCGCCGAACCCGCGACCGTCGAACGTCCGCAACTGCGCGGCTTCAACATGGTGGGCGGTATCACCGTGGTGCCGGAATTCTTCGCGCTGCTGTTCGGCCTCGTCTTCTGCCATGCCGCCTTTGCCGCCGAGAGCATCCGCGCCGGCATCCTCGGCGTGCCGCGCGGGCAATGGGACGCGGCGCGGAGCCTGGGCCTGCGCTGGTGGCCGACGCTGCGCAAGGTCGTGCTGCCGCAGGCGTTGCGCATCATCGTGCCGCCGCTCACCTCCAACTTCCTGAGCCTCACCAAGAGCAGCTCGCTCGCAGTGGCCATCGGCTACCCCGAGCTCGTGCGTGTCACCACGGTGGCCGTCAGCGAGACGGGGCGCGCGGTGGAATGCATGACCATCATGGTCGCGGTCTACCTGGTGCTGAGCCTGGGCACCTCGGCCTTGATGAATACCTACAACCGTCGTGTCGCGCTGCTTGGAGGGGTGAGCGCATGAGCATCGCCATGCGCTCACCGCCGGTGCGCCAGCGCAGCCTTGTCAGTGGCCTTGCGCATTGGCTGCACAGGAATCTCTTCGACGGCTGGATCAATATTGCGCTCGCGCTCGCGAGCCTTGTTCTCCTGGCCACCGTCATTCCGCCGGTCTGGCGCTGGCTTGTCACCGACAGTCAGACGGCGCCGGCCGATTTCGACTCCTGCAAGGCCGCCGGTGGCGCCTGTTGGGCCTATCTGCAGGCCAAGTGGCGGCTCATCCTCTTCGGCACCTACACCTACAGCGAACAATGGCGCCCGGCGCTGGGGATTGCGCTCTTCGTCTGCGCCGCGGCGCTGTCAGCCTGGCCGGCGGTGTGGATCGCGCGGGCGCGACGCCTGGCGATGCTGGGCCTGTGGATCTTCGTGCTGCTCGCCGTGGCGGTGCTGATGCCGGGCGGCTTGTTCGGCCTTGCCACGGTGGAGCACCGCCTGTGGGCCGGCCTGCCGCTGACCATGGGCCTGGCGATCATCGGTTGCTTGAGTGCCTTCGTCATCGCCGTGCTGCTGGCGCTCGGCCGGCGCAGCGAAATGCCGGTGCTGCGCTGGATCTGCATCGGCTATATCGAATTCGTGCGTGGCGTGCCGCTGGTGGGGCTGCTGTTCCTGGCCACCATCCTGTTCCCGTTGCTGGTGCCGCCCGATGTGGATATCGACAAGCTGGCGCGCGCGCAGATCGCCTTCGTGATGTTCTTCGCCGCCTACATGGCCGAGGCCATCCGGGGCGGTCTGCAGTCGATCCCGCCCGGCCAGTATGCCGCCGCCGAGGCGCTGGACCTCGGCTACTGGCGCATGCAATGGCATGTGGTGCTGCCGCAGGCGCTGCAGCGCGCCGTGCCGTCGCTGGTGAACATCTTCATCGCCGCGTTCAAGGACACCTCGCTCGTCACCATCGTTTCGATGATGGACCTGCTCGGCACGGCCAATGCGGCCAAGGCCGACCCCCAGTGGTGGGGTCTGTATATCGAGAGTTATCTCTTCATCGCGATCATCTACTTCGCCTTCTGCGCCGCGATGTCGCGCGTGAGCAAGCGCTGGGAGTCGCGCGTTTGATGGCCGCCACATCCATGGTCACGGTGCGTGGTGTGATCAAGCGCTTCGGCACCTTCACCGCCCTCGCTGGCGTGGACCTGCAGGTGGCGCGCGGCGAGCGCGTGGTCATCTGCGGCCCTTCCGGCTCGGGCAAATCGACGCTGATCTCGTGCTTGAACGGACTCGTGCGTCACGACGCCGGCCAGGTGGTGGTCGACGGCATCGAGGTCTCGTACGAGGGCGGCACCTTGAGCGCGGTGCGCCAGCGCGTGGGCATGGTCTTCCAGCAATTCAACCTCTTCCCGCACATGACGGTGCTGGAGAACTGCTTGCTGGGCCCGCGCGCGCATGGGCGCGACCCGCACCGCTCGCGCGAGCTGGCGCTGGCCACACTCGCGCAGATGCGCATGGACGACCAGGTGCACAAGCGCCCCGCGCAGCTCTCGGGTGGGCAGCAGCAGCGCGCTGCGATTGCGCGCGCCCTCACGATGCAGCCGCAGCTGATGCTCTTCGACGAACCGACCTCCTCGCTCGACCCCGAGCTCGTGCACGAGGTGCTCGATGCGATGCGGGCACTCGCCGGCACGGGCATGACGATGATCGTGGTCACGCACGAGATGGGTTTTGCGCGCCATGTCGCCGACCGCATCGTCTACATGGAGGCCGGGCGCATCGTCGAAGAAGGCAGCGCCGAGGCCTTCTTCACGCAGCCGCAAAGCGAGGGTGCGCAGCTGTTTCTCTCGCGCGTACTGGGCGGCAGGCCTGCGGCCATGAATGCGCCCACAGATGCCGCCACAAGCGCGGTCACTCCCTCGGAGGCCTTGCCATGACATCCACCACCGCCCAGGGCTTGCCCGCCACCGGCACCGACTGGGAAACGCTCAAGCGCGAATTGCTCGACCGCAAGAAGCACGACCTGGACTGGCGGCGCGGCCGCCTGCCGGCCTACATCTACTACTACGACGAGGCGCTGCAGCGCGTGCAGAGCGAAGCCTACGCGCTCTACGCGGTGGAAAACGCACTCGGCGAAGGCAAGGTCTTCAAGAGCCTCACCACCATGCTGGCCGATATCGCCGCGATGGCGTGTGAGATCTTCAATGCGCCGCCCGGTTCGGGCATGTCCTTCACCTCCGGCGGCACCGAGAGCCTGGTCGAAGCGGTGCGCAGCGCGCGCAATTGCTTTCGCGCCCGGCACCCCGATCGCAGCGGCCGCCTCAATGTGGTGGCCCCACTCAGCGCCCACGCCGCGCTCAACAAGGCCGGCGAAGTGCTCGACATCGACATCCTGCGCGTGCCCCTGGCCGGAGAATGGCGCGCCGACGTCGATGCGATGGCACGCGCCATCACCGACCGCACCGCGATGTTGTTCGGCTCTGCACCTTGTTTTCCTTATGGCGTGTTCGACCCCGTCGATCGTTTGGGGACGCTGGCGCTGGAGCGAAATCTCTGGCTGCATGTCGACGGTTGCTGGGGCGGCTTCATCTCGCCCTTTGCCAAGCGCCTGGGCTACCCGATCCCAGCCTGGGATTTGTCGGTGCCCGGTGTCACCACGATCTCGGCCGATATCCACAAATTCGGCTTCGCGGCCAAGGGTGCTTCGCTGCTGCTGTTCCGCGAAGAGGCCCTGCGCAAATTCGAGCGCTTCGAATTCAGCGGCTGGCCGCGCGGCACCTATGCCACGCCCACCTTCCTCGGCAGCCGGCCGGCGGGCTCGATCGCCTCGGCCTGGGCGGTCATGAACTACCTCGGCTGGGAGGGCTACCTCAAGACCACCAAGGCGACGATGGATGCGACGATGGGCTTCATCCACGGCATCGATGCCATCGAGGGCCTGCGCTGCCTGCGGCCGATTGGCGAGGCGAATCTGTTTGCCTTCGTCTCCGAGGACCCGCGCGTCGACATCATGGCCGTGGCCGACGAGTTGCTTGCACGCGGCTGGTTCCCGGGGCGGCTGCGCGAGCCACTGGCCATCCAGCAGGGTGTGAACCCGGTGCACCTGCCCATCGTCGACGAATATGTGGGCGAGGTGGCCACCGCCGTCGACCGGGTGCGCGCCGCCCGCACGGCCGGGGCGTACAAGGAAGGCACCTACTGATCGACTGTGGCGCCATCGCACACACTCAGTGCTCACCATGACGAGCCAACGACTCGGCCGCAAGCTCGCCCCGGCACAGCAGGCCGAGGCCTTTGCCGCCTTTGCTCCGGCGACGCACCGCACGCTGCATGAACACGCCTACCAGCAGATCCGCCAGGCGCTGATGGTGGGCCGCTTCGTGCCGGGACAGCCGATGACCATCCGCGGCCTGGCTGCTGCGTTGGGCATCAGCCCCACGCCCATCCGCGAGGCATTGCACCGCCTCGTGACCGAGGGTGCACTGCGTGCGGGGTCGAACCGGCGCCTGATCGTGCCGCAACTGTCGGTGGACGAGTTCCGCGAGCTGCGCCAGATCCGCCATTCGCTGGAGGGCCTGGCCACCGAGCGCGCGGTGGAGCGCATAACGCCCGAGGAGTTGGCGATCCTGCGCACGAGCGATGCCCGCATCCGCACCTTGCGCAGGGCCGGCGACGTGCCTGGCACGATCCGCGAGATCCATCACTTTCACCACAGCCTGTATTCCGCTGCGCGGCTGCCCACGCTCAAGCAATTGATCGAAGGGCTCTGGCTGCGCAACGGCCCCTACCTGCACCTGCTGTTCCCCGATTTTGCCGGGCGCGAACAGGGCCGGCATCGGGCACGCACGCTGGCGGCCATCGAACGCGGTGATGCACAGGCGGCGCGGCTGTCGATGCAGGCCGATCTCGACACGACCGCTGACTACCTCATCGAGCGGCTCTCGGCCGACGCGCTGCGACCGCCGGCTCTCTGATTCGGCCGCGTCTTCGAGTCCGATCAGTTGCAACTCGATGCCGTCCAGCCTCACCTGTAGACGACGTGGCCAGCAGCGGCGAAGCTCACGCCATCGATCCGGGTCAGCAGGTCGATGCGGTTCGGAGGGCGGCCCAATTGAACCATCGAGTCGTCGCTGAAATCCGCCGGCCGCAAGCCCAGCGAACCAAAGGATGCACCCGGGTTGCGCCGACGGTGCTGCTCGGCGATGCGATGGAGGTACTCATCCAGCGTAGGCGCCCCTTGCCTCCAACGGGCGTTCACATCGCCGGTATGCCAACTCTGCCATCCTGGTAATATCAGCGCCGTCTCCACCACAAAGACGGCCGACGATGAAAGCCATCACGCTGAAACTACCGGACACTTTGGACCACCGATTGACCCACTTTGCGCGGCAGCAAATGGGTGGCAGCAAGAGCGCAGTCGTGCGCCAGGCGATCGAGGTCTACCTCAATGCGGCCCCGCAGTCCGCCGAGCCGTCCGGGGCTGTGATGGCGGCAAAGTGGCTGGGTTTGCTGAAGGGTCCCTCCGACCTGTCGACCCACCCGAAACACCTCAAGGACTTCGGCCGATGAAGCCCGACGCCGGCGCTTTGCGCGGCAGCGTGCTGGTCGACACAGGGCCGCTGGTGGCTTTGCTCAACGCCGGCGACCGCCAGCACGCGTCCGTTGCCCGCCAACTGGCGCTCCTCAAACCGCCGTTGATCACCTGCGAGGCCGTTCTGGCCGAGGCCACACACTTGGTGCGCCATCTGCCTGGCGGGCGTGCGGCCCTGCTGGAAATGGTCGACGAAGAATTCCTGGGCGTGGGCCTTCAGATTGCGGCGCAATCCACCGAGTTGCTGGCGCTGGTCAAACGCTACGCCTCCGTGCCCATGTCGCTCGCAGATGCATGCATGGTTCGATTGGCCGAACTGCACCCACGTAGCCCAGTGTGGACGTTCGACAGCGACTTCACCGTGTACCGCAAGAACGGGCGCCAGGTCATCGCGCTAGTGACGCAGTAACGAGACGGCGGCCCACAATCCCGGCATGGGCCCTGCCGATTTCCACCTGCGCCAGGTCCTCACCGCGATGGCCGGGCCCGCGGCGCAGCCGCGCGAGGACCAGACCGCGGCGGTGGCAGCGCTGGTCGAGCAGCGCGCCCGGGTGCTCGTCGTGCAGGCCACCGGCTGGGGCAAGTCCGCGGTCTACTGGGCCGCGACGTCGGCCTTGCGCGCCGCCGGCAAGGGGCCCACGCTGATCGTCTCGCCGCTGTTGGCGCTGATGCGCGACCAGGTCAGCGCCGCAGCAAAGGCCGGCCTGCGCGCGGCCACGGTCAACTCCACCAACCTCGACGATTGGGACGCGGTCTCCGATCACATCGCCGGCAACCGCCTGGACGCGCTGCTGGTCTCGCCGGAGCGGCTGGGCAATCCGGGTTTTGCGCGGCGCCTGCCCGACCTCTTGGCCGCAACCGGGCTGGTGGTGATCGACGAGGCCCACTGCATCTCCGACTGGGGCTTCGACTTCCGCCCCGACTACCAGCGCCTGGCCAAGGCGCTGGTGGGCATCGGCGAGGGCACGCCGGTGCTCGCCACCACCGCCACAGCCAACCAACGCGTGACGCTGGACATCGCGCGCCAGCTCGGCCCGCAGACGCTCACCTTCCGCGGCTCGCTCGCGCGTGCGTCGTTGCGGCTGGCCGTGGTGCCGGGGCTCACGTCGTTGGAACGTTATGCCTGGGTAGCCGATGCGTTGGGTGATGGGCTGGATGGGTTCGCGGGTTCCGGCATCGTCTATGCCCTCACGGTCGCCGAGACCGAGCGGCTGGCGGGCTTCCTGCGCTCCTGCGGCTTCGAGGTCGCGGCCTACCACGGGGGCCTGGACACGGCCGTGCGCGAGGGCATCGAGGATGCGTTGCGCCGCAACGCGCTGAAGGCCGTGGTGGCAACCTCGGCGCTGGGCATGGGCTACGACAAGCCCGATCTCGCGTTCTGCATTCACGTCGGCTCGCCGGCCTCGCCGGTGGCCTACTACCAGCAGGTGGGTCGTGCAGGCCGGGCGCTGGACGAGGCGGTGGCCGTGCTGCTGCCGGCCGAGACCGACGAACGGATCTGGGCCTATTTCGCGACGGCGGGCGTGCCCGACGTTGAGCGCGTGGGCAAGATCATCGGCGCGCTGGTGGAGCGGCCGCAGACCCTCGTGGAGCTGGAGAACGCCACCACCATCCGGCGCGGGCGGCTCGAGGGGCTGTTGAAGATCCTGGCCGTGGACGAGGTGGTGCAGCGCAACGGCTCGGCCTGGGCGCTCACGGGTACGCCGTGGACGTACGACACTGAGCGCTGGCAGGCGCTGGCGCGGGTGCGCGAGCGCGAGGCCGGCCTGATGCGCTCGTTCGCCGGCGGCGCGGGGTGCCTGATGCGCTTCCTGCAAGAAGCGCTGGACGATCCCGAGCCCAGCGACTGCGGGCGCTGCAGCGTGTGCGCGGGCCAGCTTCCCGGTCCGGGGGCACGGCCCGGCGCCGGGCGCATCGAGGCGGCGCGCGTATTCGCACGCGGGCAGGACGTGGTCATCGAGCCGCGCAAGCTCTGGCCGTCCGGCGGCGGTGGGCAAGCTCGCAAGGGCCGCATCGTCGGCTGCAGCGAGGGCCGCGCGCTGGCCTTTGCCGACGATCCCGGCTGGGCCGAGGTGCTGCTGCCGCTGTTCGCCAGGCCCGATGGACTCGATGGGCTCTATGGGCTTGATGGACTCGATGGCCTCGACGGGCTCGACGGGCTCGACGGGCTCGTTGGGCTCGTTGGGCCTGACGGGCCTGACGGGCCTGACGGGCCTGACTTTCCTTTACTCCGACCCGTGCTCGATGGGGTTGTCGATCTGCTCGGCCGCTGGCGGCGCACCTGGGGCGCCAGGCCCGTGGCCGTGGTGCCGATGCCCTCGGCGCTGCACCCGCGGTTGATCCGCACGTTGGCGTCGCACGTGGCGTCCGTGGGCAGGCTGCCGCTGGTCGATGCGCTGCGGCTGGCCGGCCCCACGCCAGCGGCCGATGTCGCTTCCGGCGCGAAGGTGGCGGCACTCCTCCAGGCCCTCACGCTGCGGCCGGAGGTGGACATTCCGGCCGGTCCGTTGTTGCTCATCGACGCCCGCTTGCGCAGCGGCTGGTCTGTGACGGTGGCGGCGGCGTTGCTGCGCGAAGCCGGTGCCACCGCCGTGCTGCCCCTGGTGTTGCACCAGTTGCCTTGAGCGCCCGCCCGGTGGCGCCCCGCTGCCACTCGGACACCCGGTGGCACGCGCGGGACGGCCAGGTCAGACCTGCGGGCAGCGTCTACACCGCAACGACACCGGAGGGTGCCGTCGACGCATGGACTTGCTCGTGAGCGATGCAGGGTCGAGGCGCCTGCCGGCCTCGAGCCTATGTCGCTGCGCCGACGGCCGGCCCGGTCTGCCGCGACAGCAGGCAACGGAACTGCACCGCCGGGAGCGGCTTGCTGAACAGGTAGCCCTGGTACTGGTAGCAGCCGAGCCGGCGCAGGCAGTCGAGCTGCGCGCCGGTCTCCACGCCCTCGGCGATCACCGACATGCCCAGGCTGGGGCCGAGGCCGATGACGGTGCCGACGATGGCGGCATCGGCATCGCGCCCCGGCAGATCCATCACGAATGACCGGTCGATCTTCAGTTCGTCGATAGGGAACGTCTTCAGATAGCTGAGCGACGAGTAGCCGGTGCCGAAGTCGTCGATCGACAGCGTGACGCCCAGCGCCTTCAATTCGTGCATCGCGGCCAGGCCGGCCTGCACGTCGTCCATCAGCATGCTCTCGATGAGTTCCACCACCAGTTGACGAGGCGACAGGCCGCTGTCGAACATGGCTTGCCGCAGCGAACGGACGAGCTCACCTCTGACGAACTGCGGCCTGGCCATGTTGATGGCGATCTTCAACTCGCCAAGACCGGCCCGCGCCCAGCCTGCGGCCTCGATGCAGGCCTGTTCGAGCACCCATAGGCCGATGTCGCCGATCAATCCCAGTTCTTCGGCCAGCGGGATGAAGCAGCCCGGCAGCAAGAGGCCGAGTTGGGGGTGCTCCCAGCGCACCAGCGCCTCGGCACCGACGACGCGGCCGCTGGCGATGGCGACCTTGGGCTGGTAGTGCAGGCGCAGTTCGCCGCGCCCGGCTGCGCCGCGCAGCTGCAGTCCCAGGGCGAGCCGTTCGAAGGCCCGGGCGTTCAGTTCGGGTGAAGCGAATCCGTACTGCAGCGTGCCGGTCTTGACCGTCCTTGCCAGCGCCAGGTCGGCCGCGTTGCTCAGGTCGGCGCCGTTCGGACCATCCGACGGAGGGACGGCCACTCCAACCCAGGGATACGGCACGATTTCGTGCGACCCCAATCCCACCGGCGCCGATACCGCGGCGAGCAGTCGCTTGACCGCGATCTCCACCGCTTCGTTGTCAGGCAGGCCCTCGAGCACGATCGCGAAGTGGTCCTTCGGCACGCTCGGAGGCGTGACGCCGGTGACGCGCATCGACGGGCGGCCGATCGGCGACGGCAAGCCCGGCCCGGTAACGGCCCGGGCGAGCGCGTTGTAGTGCAAGCCTGTTTGCAGGATCGAGGGCTGCCCTTTCGCCTTCCGAGTTGCCGTCCGCTGCACGACCGCCACCGCGCGATGGCTCCTTCTGCCACTACGCCGCGGATGGCGTGGATATCCCATCAGTCGCCGGGTCTTTCCGGCCAAGAAGCGCACGTGCCCGGCCCACGGGCGAGCTAGCATCCCCCCTCCTGTGCACGACCATCCGGCCGGCACACATGCGGCACACATGATGAGGCGGGGAGAGACAAGCGTGGGCTGGCTGGCAGCGATCTTCGGAGCCTTGTTGCTCCTCGGGGCCCCGGGCCCGGCCGAGGCGGCCGAGTCAAACAATTGCCCGCAGCGATTCCGCATCATGTTCTCCGACGGCACGGGTTCTTGCCTGACCGAGCACGCGCTTGCGAACGATGACGTGGTGGGCCAGTTCGGCACCGACCTGCGCCGCGTGGTGCCCTCGAATGGCACCTACGCGGTCGCCGCCACGCCTGCGCTGCCGCACTGCAAGCGCGCCGTCGGCCTGGGCACGGTGGAAGGTTCTGCGGCCGATACCGACCCCCGGAGCGCGAAGGCGCTGCAGGACTGCCGCTTGCGGGCCCGCGGCGCCACGGAAGACTGCCGCTGCCGCGTGGTGCTGGTGGACGGCCGCTCGCCACTCACCCGGGCCGATTTCGCACGCTATGCCGACCGCGCGCCTGCAGTGGCCGCGGTGGCCGCGCCCGGCACCCCGGCCTCGACCACCGCCGCGCCACCCGCACAGGGCGGGGCCCTCACCTCGCCCACGTCACCCACCGCAGCGTTGCCGCCGGGCCCGCCGGCATCCCGTGCGGCGGCCACCGAGCGCCGCATTGAAGGCGGGGGCGCCACGGCCGATGACATTACCGCGCTGCGCCAGCAGCTGGAGTCGCTGCGGGCGGAGGTGTCGCGGGCACGGCCTGGCGCCGCGGAGCCGGCGCGCAAGCTGCAGCGGGCGCGCGCGCTCGTCATCGGCAACAGCCGCTACGTCCACCTGGGCACGCTGCCGAACCCGCGGCGCGACGCCGAGGCCATCGCCGCCAAGCTGCGCGGCTACGGCATCGAGGTCGACCTGGCCGTCGACACCGACCGCCCGGGCCTCGTGCGGGCGCTGTCGGCCTTCCAGACGCGCGCCGCCGGCTATGACGTGAACATCCTCTTCTACGCCGGCCACGGCCTGCAGGTGGCGGGCATCAACTACATCGTGCCGGTGGACATGAACGTCGAAGGCGCGACGGTCGGCGCGGTCAAACTCAACGGCGTCTCGCTCGACGACGCGCTGGACTACCTGCCGGCGACGACGCGCGTGGTCTTTCTCGACGCCTGCCGCGACAACCCGATCTCGCGCTCGCTGCGCAGCACGCGCAGTGGCGCGGGCGTGGGGCTGGCACCGGTCTCCAGCGTGAGTGGCACGCTGCTGTCCTACGCCACGCGCGACGGCTCCACGGCCGAGGACGGCACGGGCAACAACAGCCCGTACACCAGCGCGCTGCTGCAGCACCTGGACGCCGAGGAGGACATCGCCCTCGTGCTGCGCCGCGTGCGCCAGGCGGTGCTGCGGGCCACCGGGCAGCGGCAGGAGCCCTGGGAGTACGGCTCGCTGGTGGGCGAGCAGCAGCTGGTGCTTTCGCGGCTGGCGCGCTGAGGCGCTGAGGCGCTGAGAACGCGGCCGACGTGAACCTGCGCGCGGCACCGGGAGCCAGGGCGACGAACGGTTCGAATGGCGCCCACATCAACGTTGAAGTGGACGCATCGCCAGACTCTGCGTCGCACGCCCGATCAAGCCCTGCACGTCGTAGAGGGCCGATTCAGCCAGGCCGCAGCCGTTCGTGCCCAGATGCGTGCGGGCATCGAGACCCACCCATTCACCCTGTGGCCGGCGCAGCAGATTGATGGTCAGGTCGGAGTTGACGAGGTCGCCACCGCGGTGCCCGCCTTCGTCGGCTATACGGAGAAGGCCGAAGACGGCGGAAAGCCGCTCGTCAATGCCGGCGGGACCCCGAAGCCCTGGCGCATCTCCTCGATGGCCGAGTTCCACCAGTATTTCGGCTACGCGCCGCGGGTGCTGTTCGAACTGAAAGAGGCCAAGACCGACAACAGCGACGCCAGCTTCCGCGTTGGCGCCGAGCGCAAGGGCTACCTGCTGGAGCGCGCCGCCGGGCGCTTCAACCTCTACCGCGGCAATGCTTGAGCATCTCCTGCTGCACGCGATGCGCGCAGCGGCATCGCCGACACCGAATTCCAGGAAGCCGGTGGCATGGGCGTGGAGATGGAGCTGGAGAGCTATCGCGAAGGTGGCGAGAACCGCTTCGTGCACCAACTGCGCAAGGGCGTCAAAAGCCTGCGCCTGAGCTTGAAGCGCGGTGTCGCGCCGGCCGATTCGGGCCTCGTCAAGTGGTGCAAAGAAGTGCTCGAAGGCAATCTGGTGCGGCGCATCAAGCCGCAGCAGGTGGAGCTCAGTTTGCTGGATGGCGAACACCGGCCGCTGCGCAGCTGGGTATTCGACAACGCCTACCCGGTGAAGTGGTCAGTCGCCGAATTCAGCGCCAAGAAGAACGAGGTGGCGTTGGAGACGGTGGAACTGGCCTACACCACAGCGGTGCGCAAGCTCTGACCGGCACGACGCGCTTCACCGCCATCGGTGGCACCGCCCGAGATGATGGCCACTCGGCCGTGCAGCCGACCGGCCACGGCCCGGCCTATTCGGCGGCGCCGCGCGCGCGCTCGGCGGCAGCGATCTCGGCCTGGCGCCTGGCCACCTCGCTGCCCATCGGCGGGCCCTTGAAACGGCGGCGCTCGAAGCCGAACCACACCAGCGCGGTGATGGCCAGGAACACCAGCGTGATCGACAGCGCCGCCCCGTTGGGCGGCTGCACGCCGAGGTAGAAGATCAGCGCGATGGCGCCGATCGCCAGCACGCCGACGATGCGGTAGGCCGGGCCCATGTCCCAGGGGCCCATCTGCGTCCAGCTCTTGCCGTAGGCGAACAGTCCGGCGATGACCGGCAGACCGTAGGAGAGGAAGATGAAGATGACGGTGACCGAGACGATGGTCGCGTAGGCCGGGGTGTAGAGCGTGAAGGCGATCGCGATCAGCGCGGCCGTCCAGATCGCCGCCACCGGCGTGCGTAAGCCCGGATGCACGCGCTTCAGCGCGTTCGACGCCGGCAGGCCGCCGTCGCGCGCAAAGGCAAAGATCATGCGCGAGGCCGAGGTCACCGTGGCCAGCCCGCAGATGAACTGGCAGACGAAGATGAGCACGTAGAGGATCTGCTTCAGCGTCGCCGGAAGCACCGTGTCGAGCGTGAAGAAGAAGACGCCCCAGCCGCTGGCCGCCGCTTTGTCCATGTCGGGGATCGCGAGCACGAAGGCGCTGAGCATCAGCCAACCGAACAGCGCCGAATACAGCACCGAATTGACGATGCCCTTGGGCACGGCACGCGACGCGTCCTTCGTTTCCTCGGCGGTATGGGCCGAGGCGTCAAAGCCGGTGATGGTGTAGATCGGCAGCAGCAGCCCGAGGCCAAACAGCAGCAGCATGCTTTCGGTGGCCGGCCACACGTCGCCGCCCGCCGGGCCGCTGAAATTCTTGAAGGTCCACAGGCGAGAAAAGTCCCAGCTCGGCGCGTAGGCGAGCAACGCGACCGTCAGCCCCACCGCGACCGCGAAGATCAGGTAGCCGGAGATGTCGGTCAGCTTGGCGGTGGCGCGGATGCCGACATGGTTGACGATCGCCTGCAGCACCGTGATGCCGGCGACGAACGCCGCCTGCAGCCCGTAGCTCGTTTCCAGCCCGAGCGCGGGCCCGAAGGCGCCGATGAAGAAGTTGAAGGTGCCGACGTTGATCGCACCCAGCACCGTCACCAGCCCGATCAGGTTGAGCCAGGCGGTCAGCCAGCCGTAGCCTCGACCGCCGAGGATCGAGCTCCAGTGATAGAGGCCGCCGGCGGTCGGGTAGGCCGAGCCGATCTGCGCCATGCCGAGCGCGAAGACGAAGCTGATCGCGCAGCCGAGGATCCAGCCGATGCCGATGGCGGCACCGCCGACGCCGCCGATGCCCTGCCCGAGGGAGTTGATCCCGCCGGACAGGATGCAGATGATCGAGAACGAGATCGCGAAGTTCTGGAACCCCTTCATGTTGCGCGCCAGCTCCTGGGCATAGCCCATGCCGTGCAGCACTTTGAGGTCATCGTCGACGGTCTTGCTGGAATCGCTGGACATCAGGCACTCCTGGTAGGCGGGCCGCCCGCGGATGGAGGTGCATTGGAGCACCGATGCGGGCCATACTGGCAGCGTAGGTCGCCTCGGGCTATCCGGTTTTGGCAACGCGACCTGTTGTCCTTGCCGATGGCACGCCGCTTGCTGACCCTCGGCGCATGTTGAACCGGATCGACGCCATGCACGAATCCGCACCTTTCGCCTCCCGAGATCGCTGGCGGCGCGACTCGACCCACCTCAGACGTAGGGGCGGTCGATCTGGCGGCAGCCATCCCAGATTGAGCCCATTCAACTTCGGCACGCAAGGCCCGACTTCGAGCCTGCCGACTTTGCCCCGCCACATGCCGGTCTGTCGCGCGCCGCGGCAGTGTGTCGCAGGCCTCTTGAACAACGCGGGCGCCGCGCTAATCTGAGCTCCTGGACGGTCAGTTTGTAGGGAGAAGCATCATGAGTCTGAGCGAAGAATTGGGTCGACTGGGTGCGCTGCACGAGCGCGGCGTGCTCTCGGACGAGGAATTCGCGCGCGCCAAGGCGCGCGTTCTCGGCGGCGCTCTAGAGGGCACCGCGCCAGCCCTGCTGGCGATCAATGCGCTGCGCCGCAGCCGCGACGACCGCTGGCTGGGCGGCGTGTGCGGCGGCAT
>JANNRI010000027.1:0-19033 GCA_031401195.1 Burkholderiales bacterium | reverse complement strand
CAGGTGGCCGATCGTCACCTCGCGCTTGAAATCGATGTGGGGGAATACCTTGCTCATGGCAAAAGCGGCCTGCACCGCCTTGCGCGAGCTCAGGTGCAGCAGGTTGATATTGGGCAGCGCGGTCTCGTGGGCCAGGTAGCTGGCGATGAACACCGCCAGGCCTTCCGAATGCGGCGGGCGCGAGGCGTGGTAGGCGGCCAGCCCCTTCATCGACTTGTCCTTCTCGACGATCTTGGTGTAGGCGGTCATGATCTCCGCCGTCTCGCAGTGCAGCGAGAGCGAGATCTGCCGCGCCTTGTGTGGCATCGCCTCGCGCGCCGTCTGCAGGCCGCGCATGATGAATTCGAAGTGCGCGACGTCGTAGCGATCGTCCTCGCCGATCATCAGGAAGTCGCGCTGTGCGTTGCTCGCGCCGTGCAGGCCGTGGCTGCCGTAGAACATGAAGATCTTGAAGCTGGCCACGCCGTATTTTTCGATGAGCATCGGCAGCTCTTCGATGTGCGTGCGGTCCATCGGCGCCAGGTGGAAGCCGTAGTCGACGTGGAAGCGGTTCTTCGCCAGCGCCAGCACCTCTGGGAAGAACTTGCGGTAGGGCCCGCCCTTGTTGAGGTAGTACTGCCCGGTGCGGAAGTAGTTGAGCGAACTCGTCACGCCACCCATGGCCGCGGCGCGGCTCTCGCTCACCGCGTCTTCGGCCAGCGGGCTGTAGATGCCGCTGTGCATGTGCGCATCCACCACACCCGGAAAGGCGAGCTGGCCGCGGCCGTCGTGCACGGCCTTGGCGCGCGCCACGTCGATGCCGGGGGCGATCAGCGCGAACTTCTCGCCGGCGATCGCGATGTCGGCCTCGTGCACGACGTTGCCGTGCGGGCGCACGACGCGCACGTTCTTGATGAGCAGGTCGAATTCGGGGCGCGTCACTGGGTCGCCTCTGTGCTGCGCACTGCGGCAATCGGCGCGGGAACGGTGCTTCGTTTCATGGGGTTCCTTCGCGCCGGAAGCGCTTCTTTAGTTCTGGCAGCAGCCCGCCCGCATCGATGCGGTCGAGCAGGAAGTCGGGGACGGGTTCGGTGGTGAGCTTCACGCCACCCGCCAGCGTGATGAAACCGGCGCGCGCATCGAAGCGCAGCGACACGCCGTCGGCGATGTCGAGTGCGCGCGGGCAGGTGAGCAGCAGCAGGCCGACGTTGAAGGCATTGCGGAAGAAGAGGCCGCTGTAGCTGGGCGCGACGACGGCAACCACGCCCAGGTGTGCAAGCACGCTGGCGGCCTGCTCACGCGAGCTGCCGATGCCGAAGTTGTTGCCTGCCACGATGACATCGCCTTTGCGCACGCTGTGGGCGAATTCGGGGCGGACGGATTCGAGGCAGTGTTTGGCCACCACTTCCAGACCACCGTGTTTCATGGCATGGCCGGGGGCGAGCTGGTCGGTGTCGATGTCGGGGGGGAGGAGCCAGGTGCGCATTCGTGTTGGAGGATGGGCGTTCGGGCGATTGGGGTTCGGCGATTGGCGTTCGACGACTTGCGGCGGCAAAGGGCTGTGCGGGCTCGGTGCGGCGCTTAGCTGCGGTGGTCGGCGCTGCGCGCCGACTGCCTTCCGCTGCTCGGGTTTCTGGCCCGCTCACAACTCGCTTCGCTCACTTCGTTCGCTCCGCTCAGACAGTGTTCGCGAGTCAGTTTACGAAGCGCGCGAGTACGCGCGCGGCCAGAAGCCCTGCGCTGCTCAGCACCGCAGATGCGCGCCACCGCGCTCCCGCCCACGGCCTTGCCCGCGCCGCTGCTCGCAGTCCGGGTTTCAGCACCAACCATCACCGCAATATCTCCCGCGCATCCGCAATGACGCCCCTCAGCGCAGACGCAGCGACAGTAAACGGCGAGCCCAGAAACACCTGCGCCGTCGCCGCCCCCATGCGCCCCTTGAAGTTGCGCGCCGTCGACGAAATCACCGTCGTGCCCTCGGGGATGCGGCTGCCGTAACCCGCGCAGGCCCCGCAACTGCTGGGCAACAGCGTCGCCCCCGCTTCGACCAGCCTGCGCAGGATGCCCTCGTGTTCTGCCACCTCGCGGTCGCGCAGGCTGGCCGGCGCCACCATCAACTGCACGCCCGGCGCGATGCGGTAACCGGCCAGCACGCGCGCCGCGGCGCGCAGGTCATCGAGCTTGGCACCGGTGCAGGCGCCGATGTAGGCGATGTCGATCTTCGTATTCATCAAGTCTGACACCGGCCGTACATTGGCCGGGCTGTGCGGCAACGCCACCTGCGGCTCCAGCGTGCTGGCATCGAAGGCGTGGCGCTGGCCCGGTGCGCCTTCGTCGCTGTGCCACGGCGCGATGTCGGCGGCGGCGATGCGCTTGCCATGCGCGGCCAGCCACACCTTGGTCGTGATGTCGGGCGCCACCAGCCCCACCTGCGCACCCATCTCGGCGCTCATGTTGGACAGCGTCATGCGCTCGGGCATCGAGAGAGCCTGCACGGCCTCGCCACAGAACTCCAGCGCCTGGTACTGGCCGCCGTTCATGCCATGGCGGCCGAGCATGTGCAGCACCATGTCCTTGGCGCTCACGCCGTCGGTCAGGCGGCCGATCCAGCGCATGAAGATCGTCTCGGGCACGCGCACCCAGATCTCGCCCGTGGCCACCACGCCCAGCATCTCGGTGGCGCCGATGCCGAACATGTAGGTGCCGAAGGCGCCGCCGGTGGGCGAGTGCGAGTCGCCGCCCACCGCGAACATGCCCGGCCGCAGGTGCCCGCCCTGCGGCAGCACCACGTGGCAGATGCCCTGGCTGTCGTGCACGTGCGGCAGCCGCTGCTCGGCGGCCCAGTCGCGCGTGAACTTCACGATGCGGCGCGAGGCGTCGTCGGCCTCGGGCACGTAGTGGTCGATGACCAGCACCACCTTGTTCTTGTCCCAGATCGGCGCGCCAATCTCGGCCAGCATCGGCGCCAGGCGGCGCGGACCGCTGCTGTCGTGGAACATCGCGAGATCAACGCGACAGTTGACGATCTCGCCCGGCGTCACGCTCGTGCGGCCGGCGGCTCGCGCGATGAGCTTCTGCGCCAGCGTTATCGGCGAGGCGAATCGGGGCAGCATGGAGTCGCGGAAAGGCGATGAAGCCGAGTCGCGGAAGGTTGCAGACGCCGAGTCGCGGAAAGGCGCAGAGGCCGAGTCGCGGAAGGTTGCAGACGCGGAGTCTCGGAATGGAGCGTGCGCGGAGGTCGGGGTGGTCATCGCCGTCCTGTGGAGGCTGTCAATTACGCCTGCGTGCTGCGTGCTGCGTGCTGCGCGCTCAATCCGGCGCCGCGCCCGAGTAGCGCACGAGCTTGGCCCAGCGTGGCACGTCGGCGCGCACAAAGGCCGCGAAGTCTTCCGGGGCGTTGCCCACCGGTGTGGCGCCGTCGGCCTCCAGCCGCCTTCTCATGCCTTCGGTGGCGATGGCCGCGCGCGCGGCGTCGCTCAAGCGCTTCGCGAGCTCGGGCGCCATCCTCGCCGGGCCGAAAAGCCCGAACCAGGCCGACGATTCGAAGCCCGGCAGCACCTCGGCGATGGCGGGCGCGTCGGGGAACTGCGGCAGCCGCTTGGAGCTCGTCACGCCCAGTGCCTTCAAGCGCCCGCTCTGCACGAGGCTGCGTGCATTGCCCACGGCGGCGAACATCAGCGGCACGTTGCCGGCCATCACGTCGGCGATGGCCGGTGCGGTGCCGCGGTACGGAATGTTGACGATGAAGAGCCCGGCCTGCAGCTTGAAGGCCTCGCCCGCCAGGTGCAGCGAGCTGCCGATGCCACCGATGGCGAAGCTCAATTTGCCCGGGCGCGCCTTGGCGTAGGCGATCAGCTCGCGCACGTCCTTCGCCGGCACGGCCGGGTGCGCCACCAGCACCGAAGGCGAAGTGGCCACCATCGTGAGCGGCGTGAAGTCGGCCACCGGGTCGAACGGCAGCTTGGGGTACAGCGTGGCGTTGATGGTGTGGCTCGTGAAGCTGAGCAGCAGGTGGTTGCCGTCGGGCGCGGACTTGGCCACGTGGTCGGCGGCGAGGTTGCCGCCGGCGCCGGACCTGTTCTCGACGATGACGTTGCGGCCGAGCTGGCGGCCCATCTCGGGCGCGATCTCGCGCGCCAGCGTGTCGGTGCTGCCGCCGGGCGGCGCGCCCACCCACAGGCGCAGGGGAGGCAACACCGGCTGCGCGCGCGCCAGCGTGGCAGCGAAGGGCGCACCGGCCAGCAGGGCCAGCGCGGCGAGGGTGCGGCGGCGTTCGGTCATGTGGGTGTGCTCCGTTTGCGCAAGGCTACAAGCCGAGATAGGCGCGTTTCAGTTCGGGGCTCGCCAGCAGCGCCGCTGGCGTGCCCTCGAAGCGCAGCGAGCCGTTCTCCAGCACGTAGGCGCGGTCGGCGATATCGAGTGACTGGCCCACGTTCTGCTCCACCAGCAGCACGGAAAGGCCCTCGCTGTGCAGGCGCGCGATGAGCGCGAACATCTCCTCCACCAGCAGCGGCGAGAGCCCGAGCGAGGGCTCGTCGAGGATCAAGAGGCGCGGCTCGGCCATCAAACCGCGGCCGATGGCGAGCATCTGCTGCTCGCCGCCGCTCATGGTGCCGGCGAGCTGCTTGGTGCGTTCGGCCAGGCGCGGGAAGATGCTGAACACGCGCTCGAGGTTGCTCGCGCGACGCTCGCGCGCCCGCGCAAAGCTGCCGAGCTCGAGGTTCTCGAGCACCGTGAGGTTGGGGAAGATGCGCCGGCCCTCGGGCACCTGGATGAGCCCGGCGCGCACGATGTCGGGCGTGCGCTGGCCTCGCAGGCTCTGTCCATCGAAAAGCACCATGCCCGCGCTGGCCGGCACGATGCCGCACACGGTGTTGTTGAGCGTGGACTTGCCGGCGCCGTTGCTGCCCAGCAGCGCCACGATCTCGCCCGCGTGCACCGTGAGGCTCACGCCGCGCAGCACCTCGACGCGGCCGTAACCGGCGCGCAGGCCCCGTGTTTCGAGCAGCGGAGTGCCGTTCACGTGGCCGCCCCCGCGCGCAGGCGCGCCGCGGTGCCGTGGCCGAGGTAGGCCTCGATGACCTTGGCATTGCCGGCGATCGCCTGCGGCGTGCCTTCGGCGATGAGCTGGCCCTGGGCCAGCACCCACACATGCTCGGCCAGGTTCATCACAGCCTGCATCACGTGCTCGATCATGAGCACGGTGATGCCACCGCTGTGGGCCGTGGTCGCGCGGCCATCGGCAGCGCGTGCTCCGCCTCGGCCCGGAGCCTGGCCGATGCCGCGGCTCACCAGCGCACGCACCACCGGGATCATCTCGTCGATTTCCTGCGGGTTGAGCCCGGCCAGCACCTCGTCCAGCAGCAGCAGCTTGGGCCGCGTGGCCAGTGCGCGCGCCAGTTCCAGCCGCTTGCGGCCGGCGACCGTGAGGTCGCCCGCCGGTTTGTCCAGCGACGACGACAGCCCCACCTGCGCGGCCACCCATTCGGCAAGCTCAAGCGCGGTTGCGCGCCTGGGCTCGTGCAGGTGCGCGCCCACGGCGATGTTCTCGTGCACCGTCTGCCCGGCAAAGGGCTGCACGATCTGGAACGTGCGCGCCATGCCGGCGCGCGCGTTGAGGTGCGGCGCGCGGCCGGTGATGTCGGCGCCGGCGAAGTGCACGCGGCCCGCGTCGGGCTCGAGGAAGCCCGACATCAGCGCGAAGAGCGTGGTCTTGCCGGCGCCGTTGGGGCCGATGAGCGCGGTGAGCGTGCCCTCGTGCACGCCGAGGCTCACGTCCTGCACCGCGCGCAGGCCGCCGAAGGCGCGCGAGAGATGCTCCAGGCGCAACAGCTCAGCCATGGCGCAGCCGCTCCCACAGCTCGCGCACCGAGCGCGCCTGCGTCACGCTGCCGACGAGCCCGCTCAGACCCCGGGGCAGGAACATCACGATGAGCACCAGCACCACGCCGTAGATCACCATGTTGAGCCCGGGCAGCTGCCCGAACAGGTTGCGCGTGAGGTCGGCCAGCAGGTGCAGCACCGCCGCGCCCAGCACCGGACCCCACAGCGTGCCCATGCCACCCACGATGGCCGCCACCAGCGCCTCCACGGAGACATGCGGCCCGAAGGCGATGCCGGGGTCGATGTACTGGAACACCTGCACGTAGAAGGCGCCAGCCGCGCCCATGAACGCCGCCGAGAGTGCGATGGCGCCGCGTTTGGCGCGCTGCGGGTCCACGCCGACAGCGCTGGCAGCATCCTCGTTGTCGCGCACGGCCATGAGCCCGGCGCCGAAGCGCGAATGGCGGATCCAGGCCGTCACCAGCGCCGCCGCCACGACGAAGCCCAACACCAGCACGATGTAGCCACGGCGTGTGCCGAACTGCAGGTTGGCGAACGATTCAGACAGCGGCAGCATCATGCCAACACCGCCGCCGGTGAAGCCCACCGACACGGCGCCGATGCGGAACACCTCGGCGAAGGCCAGCGTCACGAGCGCGAAGTAGGAGCCCTTGAGCCCGTAGCGGAAGGTGATCGCGCCCATTGCGAGGCCAACGAGTGCGGCGAGCGCAACGGCCAGTGCAAGGGCGAGCCAGGCGTTGATGCCGAACGTGACCTGCGCGATGACCTGCGCATAGGCGCCGACACCGAAGAAGAGCGCGTGGCCGAAGGAGAACTGGCCGCCGTAGCCGCCGAGGATGTTCCAGGCCTGCGCGAGCAGCGCGCCGTAGAGCGCAAGCATGGTGAAGGTGAGCCACACGCCGCTGTCGACGAAGGTGGCAACGAGGCCGATGCCGAGCGCGAAGGCGGTGATCTGGAGCAGGTCGCGCTTCATGCAATCAAGAACCTCACGCCCGCGCTCCACCAAACAGCCCCTGCGGCCGAAACAACAGCACCGCAATGAAGATCGCAAAGATCCCGATCTGCCCCAGCGACTCCCCCAGCAGCAGCCCGCACAGCGACTCCACCACGCCAATCAGCAGCCCACCCACCAGCGCCCCCGCGAAGCTGCCCATGCCGCCCAGCACCACAATCGTGAACGCCACCAGCACAAAGCCCGAGCCCACCTGCGGATTCACGTAATACGCCGGCAGCAGGAAACACGCCGCCGCGCCGAGGCACGCCAGGCCGATGCCGAAGCTCATCGCGTACACGTGGTCGACGTCGATGCCCACCAGCCGCGCCCCCTGCTTTTCCTTGGCCACGGCACGGATCGCGCGACCGAGGTCGGTGCGGTGCACCACCACCAGCAGCACGGCCGATGCCACCAGCGCGCCCGCGAAGGCCACCAGCTTGGGCAGCGCGATGAAGGCAAGGCCGATCTGCACCGTGCTGAGCGTGTAGGCCGTCTCGATGGTGCGCGTGTCGCTCTTGAAGAACATCAGCGCCAGGTTCTCGAGCACGATGGACAGGCCCAGCGTCACGAGCAGGATGTTCTCGTCCTTGCCATGGCTGGCGCGGTTGATGACCACGCTTTGCAGCGCATAACCGAGCGCGAACATGCCCGGCACCAGCACCGGCAGCGCGAGGTACGGATCGAGGCCCAGATGCGCTTTCAGCAGGTAGACCGCATACAGCGCCACCATCAACGCCGCGCCATGCGCGAAGTTGATGATGTGCAGCACGCCATAGATCAGCGTGAGGCCGAGCGCGATCAGCGCATAGACCGCGCCCGTGGTCAGCCCGTTGAGGACCGAGGGGAAGATGATCTCGATATCGATCATTGTCTTTCCCCCTCTCCCGCTCGGTGGGAAAGGGGGACGAATCAGGCCCGCAGCGGGAAGATCGGATCGGCCTCGCGGAAATCTCGCGGCACGATGACGCGGATGTCGCCCTTGATCACCTGCGTCATCATCGGTTGCGCGCCCTGGTTCTGGCCGTTCACGAACTCGGTGGGGCCGTAGGGCATGAGGTGGTCGGCAAACTTGCTGCTGGCGAGCGCGGCGGTGATGGCGGCGCGGTCGGCACCCTTTCCGTCACGTCCGGCGCGCTCGATCGCATCGGCCAGCAGCCGCACCGCGGTGTAGGCCATGAAGACCTCGTAGGTGAAGAACAGGCCCTTGGCCTCGACGCGCTTCCTCAGCGCCGCGCTGCGCGGATCCTTCGGGTTGAACCAGTGGTTGCAATCGATGATGCCGTTGGCGGCGTCAGGGAACTCCTTCAGGAACTTGTAACTCGACGCCGCGCCGCCCAGCACGCTGTAGATGGCCTTGGGTTGCACCTTCTGCTGCTGCATGGTGCGCACGAGCAGCGCGTACTCGTTGTAGTAATTGGCCGGCACCACGATGTCGGGGTTCAACGACTTCATGCGCAGCACGATGTTGTTGAAATCGCGTGTCGGGTTGGCGTGCTTGATGACCTCCGCCACCTCGAAGCCGTAGGTGGGCAGCTTCTCCTTGAGCAGGTTGGCCGTGCCGGTGCCGAACAGGCTCTCCTCGTGGATGATCATCACCGTCTTGGCGGGTTTGCCGGCCACGGCGTTGAGCACGCCGAGGTTCTGCACCGCGATCTGCGCGCAGGTGCGGTAGCCGGGCCCGAAGCGGAAGGTGTTCTTCAGGCCGCGCTCGACGATCTGGTCGGCCACGCCCACGTCCACCACATGCGGCAGGCCGTGCTTGGCCGCGGCCTGCGTGGTGGCCAGGCAGATGGCGCTGGCGAAGGCGCCCACCACGGCCGAGCAACCGGCCTCGTTCATCTTCTCGATCTCGGCCGCACCCGTCTGCGGGGCGCTTTGCGCATCGCCCAGCATCACGTCGAGCTTGGCGCCGGAGAGGCTCTTGATGCCGGCCTTGTTGATGTCCTCGATGGCCATCAGCGCACCCTCACGGCACTGCGCGCCGCTGAAGGCGAGTGCGCCCGTCACCGGGTGCAGGATGCCTACCTTGATCGCCTTCGGCTGCGCGCCGCCAACGAGGGGGAAGGCCAGCGCGGACGCTGCCGCGGCCGACTGCTGGATGAAGCGACGGCGGGGGCCGGAACGGAGTCGGGGTTGGCTCATGGCGGGTGCTCCTTGTGGTCACTGGGTGTCGAGAAGTTGCGCGGGAGCCGCATGCCTTCTCAGTGGAACTGTGCGGCCAGCGCCTTGCTGACCCACACCTTGGCGTCGATGCTGCCCACGCGCGAGAGCTGCATCTGGTACTCGTAGCGGTCGGGCCGGTACAGGCCGTGCAGCCATTGCACCGGCCGGCCGCGCGCATCGTGGATGAGGCGTGTCACGGCGAGCAGCGCCGAGCCGACTGCGATCTCGAGGCGCTGCGCCGAGTGTGCATCGGCCAGGCGCGCGCTGATGGTCTGCGTGGCGCCGCCGATGCGCACGCCGGCTTCCTCGAGCAGGATGAGGATGGGTTTCTTCGCCAGCTCGCGCCTGCCGAAGCCTTGCGCCAGTGCCGCCGGCACATGGGTGGTGATGAGCGACAGCGGCCCCTCGCGCGTGGAGCGCACGCGCTGCGCCTTCTGCACCAGGGCGCCGGGCTCGATGCGCAGTGCCTCGGCCACGGCGGGGGAGGCGGGCACGAGCTCGCACTCGAGCACCTTGACCCTGGTGGCCAGGCCCATGGTGACGATGTTCTCGAGCAGGCCCGTGAGTTGGGCGCGCGAGGGCCTGTTGCGGCCTGCGACCGCGCGTGCCGCGGCCCGGGCCGGCGCCGACTCGGGACTGTCCGCGCGCGGCACGGTGCCGCGGCCGGGTGTGCGGTCGATGAGGCCCTCGGAGGCGAGCTGCCCCAGCGCCTTGCGCACCGTGACACGCGCCACCCCGAACTGCCCGGCCAGCGCCAGCTCCCCCGGCAGCCCGCCGGTAAAGCGGCCCTCGGCCAACTGCTCGCGCAGCACGAGATAAATCTGGTGGTACTTGGGCAGCGGCAGTGCGACAGTGGAGTCCACGATGGCACGCTAGGCAGGTCTAAATGTTCTGTCAATAGGACAAATGCCGTGGCCCCGCGCACGACGCGCGCCGCACACCCGACGCACACCCCCCCGCCCATTCGCCCCGCCCATTCGCCCGGGCCATGCGTACACTTCCACCGCATCCAGCCGCCACCGGAGCCATCGCATGAAGTACGCCAAGCCGATCCTGCAGGTTCGATCGATCGCCTTGCTGGCGTTCGCGGCCTGGGCCAGCGGCACGGCCCACGCCCAGCCCTGGCCGAACAAGGCCATCAACCTCGTGGTGCCCTTCGCCGCCGGTGGCCCCACCGACGTGATGGCGCGCACGCTGTCGGTCGCACTCGGCAAGACGCTCGGCCAGGGCGTGGTGGTCGAGAACAAGGTCGGCGCCGGCGGCACCATCGCCGCGGCTTACGTGGCCAAGGCCGCGCCCGACGGCTACACGATCTTCCTGCACCACAACGGCATGGCGAGCTCGACGGCGCTGTACCGCAAGCTCGCCTTCAACCCGCTCACCGATTTCGAATACGTGAGCCAGGTGGCCGATGTGCCGATGACGCTCTTGGCGCGCAAGGACTTTCCGGCCGCCAATTTCGGCGAGCTGGTCACCTACGTGAAGGCCAACAAGGAGAAGATCAACCTTGCCAACGCGGGCCTGGGTGCCGTCTCGCACCTCTGCGGCATGCTGTTCCAGCAGGCACTGGGCGTGGACCTGCAGACGATTCCGTTCCAGGGTACGGCGCCGGCATTGAATGCGCTGCTCGGCGGCCAGGTCGACCTGCTGTGCGATCAGACCACGCAGACCATTCCGCACATCCAGGCCGGCAGCGTGCGCTTCTATGGCGTGACGACGCGGCAGCGCATCAAGGCGCTGCCCGACGCACCCACGCTGCGCGAGCAGGGCCTGGCCGATTTCGAGATGGTGGTGTGGCACGGCATCTACGCGCCCAAGGGCACGCCGGCCGACGTGATGGCCAAGCTCACCGCCGCGGTGCGCACGGCCTTGAAGGACCCCGAGGTGACGCGCCGCTTCGCCGAGCTGGGCGCCGAGATCGTGCCCGAGAGCAAGCAGTCGGCCGAGGGGCTGCAGAGCTGGCTGAGGAGCGAGATCAACCGGCTCGGGCCGCTGATCCGCAGCGCGGGCAAATTCGCCGACTGATTTGCAGCCTGTTCGCGGCCTATTCGCGGCCTATCCGCGGCCAATTTGCGGACCGATCCGATCACTGACCTGCGGCCTCACACCCGCAGGTGCCGCGCGATGCCCAGCGGCGCCCCCACCAGCAGCACGCGCACGGCGCGGTGCCACGGTTGAGCGCGGCGCTCGAGGTCTGCCAGCGCGCGGCGGCCGGCCTCGCCCGGCTCGCCGGCGATGACGATGAGCGTGGTGCGCCGTGGCTCGAACCCAATCAGCGCGCCCGGGTCGGACGCCTCGCCCGCATCCCATGCATCGTCGTCTTGCAACGGCCGCCACCAGGCCATATCGGCCCACAACGCGCGGGCGCGGATGGCCCAGCGCCCGGCGGGCGAGGCGTCGGCCATCGCCCAGGTGCCATCCAGTTGCAGGCACGCGCGGCGCGCGATCTCGGCGTCGTCGACCTGATAGCAGCCGAAGGGCATCTCGATGCGCACTGGCCCGCCGGGCTCGGCCCAGGGCCGCGTGGCCGGGCCGGCACCCAGGCGGCAGGCGGCGATCAGCGCTTCGGTGCGGAGGCAGTGGCGTGCCGACACCGCGGCGGCGGACACGGCGCGCAGGCGGGTGCGGTCGAAGCGGCGCAGGAGCATGCGACGAGTCTAGGCGGCCGGGCGCGCAGGCATAGTAGGCACTTGCCGCCGCAGCTTGCAGCACTCGCCGCGGCGCCGTTCACATCACGACGTGACCCCACCCCATGAAGTTCTACGTTGCCAGCATCGCCACCGAGACCAACACCTTCGCGCCCGTGCCCACGGGTATGGCGAGCTTCGAGGAGTTGCACATCCACCGCAGCGGCGACGTGCCCGCGCGGGGGCTCTTCCGCGGCGCCGTGCAGCACCTGCGCGAGCTGGCCGCTCCGGCCGGCCACGACGTGGTGGCGGGCCTGATGGCCAAGGCGCAGCCTTCGGGCACCACGGTGCGCGCGGTGTACGAGCAGTTGCGCGACGAGCTGCTCGCCAGCCTGCGTGCCGCGCTGCCCGTGCAAGGCGTGATCCTGCCGATGCACGGCGCCATGGTGGCCGATGGGTACCCGGACTGCGAGGGCGACCTCATCGAGCGCGTGCGCGAGATCGTCGGCCCGCGCGTGCCGATTGGCGTGGAGCTCGACCTGCATTGCCACTTCACCGAGCGCATGCACCGCCACGCCGACGTGATCGTGGCCTACAAGGAGTACCCGCACACCGACGTGCTGGAGCGGCTGGCCGAGGTGTGGCGTCTTACTGTGCGCATGGCCGAAGGTGCCATCCACCCCGTCACCGAGGTATTCGACTGCCGCATGGTCGGCTTCTGGCACACCTCGCGCGAGCCGATGAAGGGCTTCGTGCGGCGCATGCAGGAACTCGAGGCCACGCCGGGCGTGCTCAGCATCAGCTTCGGCCATGGTTTTCCGTACGGCGACGTGCCCGAGGCGGGCGCCAAGGTGTGGGTGGTGGCCGATGGCGATGCGTCGCTCGCGCGCCGGCTGGCTGAGCAGCTCGGCCGCGAACTCTGGGCCATGCGCCGCGAGACGGGTGGCCTGCGCCTCGATGCCGATGGCGCCATCGACCAGCTGCTGGCCGCCGCGCCGGGCAGGCCCGTGGTGATGGCCGACCATGCCGACAACGCCGGCGGCGGCGCCAGCAGCGACAGCACCTTCATCCTGCGCCGCCTGGTCGAGCGCGGCGTCGGTAACGTCGCGCTCGGCGCCTTCTGGGATTTGGGTGCCGTGCACGTGTGCCGCGAGGCCGGCGTCGGCAGCCGGCTCGTGCTGCGCCTGGGCGGCAAGGTGGGCCCGGCCTCGGGCGAGCCGGTGGACCTGCCCGTCACCGTGCGCACCGTCCTGCCCGCCCACTCGCAGGCCGGCCTCGGCGGCTCGCGCGCCGAGTGCGGCACGAGCGTGTGGGCGAGCACCGACGAGGGCCTGGACCTCGCCATCGTCTCCATCCGCCAGCAGGTTTTCGGCACCGACCTCTTCACGGGCCTGGGCATCGACCTGGCGAGCCAGCGCGGCATCGTGGTCAAGTCTTCGCAGCACTTCTACGCCGCGTTCGAGCCGCTGGCGGGCGAGGTGCTGTACGTGGATACGCCCGGCCTGCTGCGCAACGACTTCGAGCGCATTCCCTACCGGCACCGCGACATGAACTACTGGCCCCGGGTGGGGGATCCGTGGCTTGAAACAAGCGCGCGGTGACTTCATATACTGCCCGCGCGCAAACCCGGCGCATGGACCCGGCATGACAGGCCGGGCCCGCACTGCCCGCACGACAAGCATCGCCCCTCGGACCTTCGGACTCTCGGAGAAAGCGCCATGGCCCTGAGCACGCCCAAGCGGGCAGCGATTACCGTGCTGTTGGTGGTGGCTTTCGGTGGCGCCCTCTTCTTCGCGCTGCGCGGCCAGAACGTCACCCGCATCGAGCAGCAGCAGGCCGCCGAAGCCGCCGCCGTGGTGGAACTGAAGGGCCTGATCGCGCTCGACGTCGAGGGCTACTTCAAGGACCCGCGTGTCATCAAGGCCTTGCTGGCCAAGAAGGTGCCGGTGAGCGTGCAACGGATGGGCAGCCGCGACATGGCCGGCAAGGTGGTGGCGGGTGGTGCCTCGGGAACCACGCCCGACTTCTTCTTCTCCTCGGGCGTGGTGGCAGCTAATCAGATCGTCGACGCCGCGCGCAAGGCGAATCTCTCTGCCACGCAGAGCGCGCCGTTCCACACGCCGCTGGTCATTGCCTCGTGGGAGCCGATCGCGAAGATCCTCGTCGCCAACGGCATCGCCAAGCCGCTCTCGCCCAAGGTCTACGGGCTGGACATGACCAAGCTCACGCAGACCATGCTCGCCAAGACGAAGTGGAAGGAGCTCAAGGGCAGCTCGGGCTACGACGTGGGCCGCAGCGTGCTCGTCTCCACCACCGACCTGCGCCGCAGCAATTCCGGCGCGCTGTACCTGGCGCTGACGAGCCACGCGCTGACCGGCGACATCGTCACCGACCGCGCCAGCGCACAGGCCACGGCGTTGAAGCTGGCCGAGCTCTTCAAGCGCCAGGGCTACCAGGAGAACTATGTCGATGGCAACTTCGACGACTACGTGGCCATCGGCATCGGCAAGACGCCGATGGCCTTCATCTACGAGAACCAGCTCGTACGTTACGCACTGAACAAGAAGGGTGTGGCGCAGGACATGGTGCTGCTGTACCCGCAGCCCACCATCGTGAACAAGGTCGTCTTCGTGGCCATGAACGAGCGCGCCAAGGCGCTGGCCGAGGTGCTGGCGAATGACGCCGAGCTGCAGGGCATCGCGGTGGAGTACGGCTTTCGCATCGCCGACAGCGAGCGTTTCGTGCAGGCCATCAAGCCCACCGGCCTGGCGGTGGAGGCGCGCATCACGCAGGTGGTGGATCCGCCCTCGTTCGAGATCATGGCCGAGATGATCGACGTGGTGGCCAAGGAGATGTCGCAATGAAGATGCTTCGCCGCACCGTGCTGGCGGCCGTGCTGCTGGCCTCGGTCGCTGCCGTGCTCACCGCGTGCGGCAAGAAGGAACCGCCGCCCCCGCCGCCGAGACCCGCCGCCGAGGTGCCCGAGTTCGCCGTCATCGCCACCAGCGATTTGCGCGACGTGCAGCCACTCGAAGAGATGGTCTTCAAGGCCACCGGCGTGAAGCTGAAGTTCCGCTTCGGCGGCACCATGGAGAGCACCGAGGCCGTGCTCAACGGCGAAGCCAAAGCCGCGGCAGCCTGGTTTGCGAATGCCAAGTACCTGCTTTCCAGCCCGCAAGGCCAGCAGCGCGTGAAGCTGCAGGAAAAGATCATGCTCTCGCCCATCGTCATCGGCGTGAGCGAGAGCGACGCGCGCAAGTACGGGTGGACGAAGCCCGACCTGAAGATGACCTGGAAGGACATCGCCGATGCCTCCAAGGCCGGCAAGCTCACCTACGCCATCAGCAACCCCGCCACCAGCAACCAGGGCTTCATGGCGCTGATGGGCGTGGTGGCGGCCGCGGGCGGCAAGAGCGAGGCGCTCTCGGCCGCTGACGTGAACCGCGGCGCCATCGCGGACTTCCTGAAGGGCTACAAGATCCCGGGCGACAACTCCACCTACCTGGCCGAGCAGTTTGCGCTGCACCAGGGCACCAAGGTCAATGCCTTCATCAACTACGAGAGCTGGATCCTGAGCCTCAACGCCGGCGGCAAGCTGCGCGAGAAGCTGCACCCGATCTACCCCTTCGAGGGCATCAGCACCGCCGACTACCCCTTCATGCTGCTGGAAGACGGCCGGCGCGCCGAGTACCTGAAGGTGACGGAGTACCTCAGGGGCGATGCGGCGCAAACCTGGCTTGCGCGCCAGACGTTGCGCCGCCCCATCAGGCCCGAAGTGGCAGCCAAGGTGGAAGACCTGTTGCCGCGGCAAGGTCTGCAGGTGGAGCTGCCGTTCTCGCCCGACCGGGCGCTCGCCGACGGTTTGATCGCGGCCTATCTCAACGAATTCCGCTTGCCTATCGCGAGCACGTTCGTGCTCGATACCAGCGGCAGCATGCAAGGCGGCGGCCGCCGCCAGCAGTTGGTGGAGGCCATGCACTACATTGCCGGCGCGGACAATTCGCTCACCGGGCGCATCGCCAAGCTCACCAACCGCGAGCGCGTGTGGCTGCAGCCTTTCGCTTCCACGCCCTACGGGTTGCAGCGCTTCGAGGTGCCGGCCTCGGCCGTCGCGGCGCGCGGCGTGGCCGAGCAGGCCGACAGCGATGCCAAGAAGCGCGTGCTGGCCGATGTGCGCACCTTCGCCGAGGGCCTGCAGATGACCGGCGGCACGGCGCTGTACGACGCCGTCTATGTCTCGCTGCAGAACATGCTCAAGGAGCGGCAGCGTTACCCGGGTTACCAGTATTCGGTGGTGGCCTTCACCGATGGCGAGAACACCGTGGGCCGCAAGATCGAGGACTTCAAGCGCGACTACGCCGCGCTGCCCGAAGACGTGCGCGGCATCCCCGTGTTCTGGGTGCTCTTCGGCGAGGCCAACGAGGCGGCGCTGAAGGACCTGGCCAAGCTCACCGGCGGGCAGGTGTTCGATGCGCGCAAGAGGAGCCTGTACAGCGTGTTCAAGGATATTCGGGCTTATCAATGAGTGACGCCTGAAGATGGGCCAGAAACTCCTGCGCCTGATCGCCGCCCCCGCCAACTGGTGCGGCCTCGCGCTCGCCATCCTGGTTCTCGTGTTGAAGTCGCTCGGGTTCCTCGGCGGCCTCGGCCTGGGCGTGGCGGTGCTGGGTTATGCGGTGGGCTTTGTCGTCAGTGGCCTGTGGCTTGGCTTCCCGAGCACGCAGGCCCCGGCCTGGGAAGAGCTGCAGTTCAAGGACGAAGGCGATGCGCGCGAGGCGATGGAGCGTGCGCTCGCCGGGGTGCGCAAGCTGACCGAATACAACCCCGAGAACCGCATTCCGGCGAGCCTGCAGGCGCGCGTGCTCGAGCTGTGCAAGGCGCTCGACGATCTACTGCACCAGTGGGAGCGCAGCAAGGGCAGCCTCTCGCTGCAAGACAGCTTTCATGCGCGCCACATCGCCATCAGCTACCTGCCCGAGGCGCTGAACACGTATCTCTCGATCCCGGCGCGATTCGCCACCACCAAAATCCTGGACAACGGCAAGACCGCTGTCGACACCTTCAAGGACAGCGTCACCGAGCTCGAAGGCAAGGTGCGCCAGCTCGGCGACGACCTCGCCGCGCAGGATGCGCATGCCTTCCTCGTGCACAGCAAGTTCCTGAGCCAGAAATTCGCGCCGCCCGGCGCCGAAGCGCCCGTGCTCTCCCTGCCCACCAAGGAATCCAAGCCATGAGTCAAGCGCCCCTCACCCCTGCCAGCCCTGCCAGCCCTGCCGCCCCCACCGCGACCACCGTGACCACCACCACCGTCGTGCCGTTCAAGCTCGAGCCGCCCGAGGTCATCACGCCGGTGCTGCCGGCCGCGGTGCGCGAACTGGTGCCGCTCAAGCCCGAGGTGGCGCAGCAGGTCGACGACCAGGTGCTGCGGTTCATCGACGCGTTGGCGGCGGAGGACGTGCACAGCGACGCCTTCAAGGCGCGGCTGGACAGCGCCTTCGCGCTCGGCAAGGAGGAGATCTCCAATGCCTCGTCGTTGATGCAGGGCCGCTTCATGCAGCGCAACTTCGCCGGTATCGAAGACAGCCCCGCTTTCAAGGCGATTGGCGCCATCCGCGGCCAGCTCGACGAGCTCAACCCCGGCAAGGAGGGCGACCTGCTGCAGCCGCGCAAGCTGCTCGGCCTCATCCCCTTCGGCAACAAGCTCGAGGCCTACTTTCGCAAGTACCAGACGGCCGCCGAGCAGCTGAAGACGAGCATGGGCCAGCTCTACGCCGCGCGCGACGATATGCAGAAAGACGTGGTCGATATCGAGGCCACGCGCGGCAAACTCTGGGAGGCGATGACCAAACTCGCCGCCGCCGCGCGCTTTGCCACGCAGCTCGATACGCGCCTGGATGAGAAGGTGAAGTCGCTCGAATCCACCGACCCTCAGAAAGCCCAGGCGCTGCGCCAGGAGGTGCTGTTCTACGCGCGCCAGAACCTCACCGATATCCAGACCCAGCAAGCCGTATGCATCAACGGCTATCTCGCGCTCGACGTGTTGAAGAAGACCGGCCGCGAGATGATCAACGGCTGCACGCGCGTGGCCACCACCGGCATGAGCGCGCTGGCCGTGGCTCAGACAGTCGCGCGCGCCACCGGTAACCAGATCCGTGTGATGGAGATGCTGCAGGGCGTCAACGCCACCATCGGCAACCTCATCAGCGAGACCGGCCGCGCGCTCAACCAGCATGTGGACGCGACGACGCAGTTCGCGAGCAACCCCATGCTCGGCATCGAGAAGATCAAGGAGATGTTCGACCAGACCTTCCAGGCGATGGATGCGATGGATACCTTCCGCACCAAGGCCATCGATGTGATGGGGCAGAACAACCAGCTCATCCGCGCCCAGCTCGAGCGCGCCGATACGTACGTCGACCGCACGCGGCAGAACCTGGCGCGTGATGCGGCGCAGGCTGCGCTGCCGGGTACTGGGGGGCCCGTGAAGCTGTGAGGTCGTGACCTGGGGCGCGACGTGGATGGGCGAACGGCTTCGTCTGGCCTGTTCCTCGCTGGACCATGAGTTCTGGCCCGACAACATCACCCTTCGCGACGACGCCCGAGTCGACTTCAACCGCGTGCAAGGGCACTGGGGCGATTGGGTTTGAGGGCCGACTGACCGAAGGCATGATCGGGAGCCACACGGATCGCTCTCGCGGCCCGGATCGAACGCTGGCCCTAGTCGACAAATAGCGTGGCCGGATGCTCGAGCATCCGGCGCACGCGCTGGATGTAGGCCGCCGCCACCGCGCCGTCGACGACACGGTGGTCGAACGACGACGACAGGTTCATCATCTGCCGCACCTGCACGGCGCCGTCGCGCACCATGGGCCGCGCGACGATGCGGTTGATGCCGACGATCGCGACCTCCGGGTGGTTGATCACCGGCGTCGAGACGATGCCGCCGAGTTTTCCCAGGCTCGTGACCGTGATCGTCGAGCCGGACAACTCCTCGCGCACGGCCTTGCCGGCGCGCGCGCTGGCGGCCAGCCGCGCGATCGCGGCGGTGCAGGCCCAAAGGTCCAGCGTCTGCGCCTGGCGCAGCACCGGCACCATCAGGCCGCCCTCGGTCTGCGTGGCCACGCCCAGGTGCACGGCGTCGAGCAGTGTCAGCACGCCGGCTTCGTCGTCGAAGCGGGCGTTGACCTGCGGAAAGTCGCCTACCGCCCGCACCACGGCGCGCACGACGAAGGCCAGCGGCGACAGCTCGCCCCGCGCAGCGCCGTACTGCAAATTGAGTTCGTCGCGCAGCGCGACCATCTCCGTCACGTCGACTTCTTCGACGTAGGTGAAGTGCGGGATGTGGCGCTTGGATTCCTGCATCTTCTGCGCGATCTTGCGGCGCAGGCCGATGAGCTTGACCTCGCGCGTGGCGTCGGTGGCAACG
>JANNRI010000026.1:0-156603 GCA_031401195.1 Burkholderiales bacterium | reverse complement strand
GTCGATGGTGGACGATAAACTAACGCCATGACTGGCCCCGAATGGATCGCGCTGCTGTTCGTCGCTACGGCGATGAGCTTCACGCCGGGCCCCAACACCACACTCTCTGCTGCGCTGGGCGCCAATCACGGAGTGCGGCATGCCCTGCGCTTCGTAACCGGCATGCCCGTCGGATGGGGGCTGGTGCTGGTGGCCTGCAGGCTGGGTCTGGGCGCGTTGCTCGAAGCCGCGCCGGTGCGGCGTGGATAGCGGTGCGCAGAGCGAAGAATCTCCAGTGAACGGCAACCCTGCCGCTCGCGCCGCTCCTGCCTCGGCCCCGAATGGGCTCCAGTCTCAGGACGCTCCCGACGCAAAACAAGTCGCGCGTGGATTCGCCTGGGGTGCCTTGGGCGTCGTCATTTTCGCGCTCACGATGCCGATGACCCGCCTGGCCGTCGGCGACCAGAGTGCGCCGCAGTTGCCACCCACGTTCGTCACCGCCGGGCGTGCCGCGTTTGCAGGGCTGCTCAGCCTGGCCTACTTGTGGCTGTTGGGCGGCGGCAGGCTGGCCCTGCCGCCGCGGCGGCATCTGCCGCTTCTGGCCGTGTCGGCCCTGGGCACCGTGGTTGGCTTTCCGCTTGGCCTGGCGATGGCGCTGCGTGAGGTGCCCGCCATGCACGCCTCGGTCGTGACGGGCGTGATCCCGCTGGGCACGGCGGTGGTGGCCGCGCTCGCGCTGCGCCAGCGTGCCTCCCGAGGTTTCTGGGCCTGCGCGCTGCTCGGGTGCGCACTGGTGCTGGCCTTTGCGCTCATCGCGGGCGGGGGCCGTCTGGTGTGGGCCGACGCATGGCTCGCGCTTGCGGTGTTGAGCACGGCTTTCGGCTATGTGGCGGGAGCGAGGGTCTCGGTGCATGTGCCGGCCGAGATGACGATCTGCTGGGTGCTCGTGCTCTCGCTGCCGCTCACGCTGCCGGCGATGTGGCTGACCTGGCCCGCCGCACCCGCCTCGGCAGCGGCCTGGGGCGGCTTCGTTTACGTCACGCTGTTCTCCATGTGGCTGGGTTTCTTCGCCTGGTACCGCGGCCTCGCACTGGGCGGCGTGATGCGGGTGAGCCAGGTGCAACTGGCGCAGCCGTTTCTCGCCTTGCTGGCCGCGGTGCCCATCCTCGGCGAGCAGCTGCAGCCCCTGACGGTGGGCTTTGCACTGGCGGTGGTGGCGGTGGTCTTCATAGGCAAGCGATTGCCCGTGGGCTCGGCCGACGGCGTCGCCCCCGCGAACCCATCCAACCCGGCGCGAGCCTGAGTCGCAAATCCGAACTCCCAAATCCGAACGGCACAAGGAGCCAGCCCATGAACGCCTGGATGCTGCATCCCGAAAATGGCCTGGCCCAACTGCCGGGCCCGCCCACGGCCACCTACCCACGTGGCGCACGCTCCGTGGCGATGCTGCAGCACGGCAGCCTGGAGGTGCGGCTGTTCAAACCACAGGATCGCGATCTGCAGCAGCCGCACACGCGCGATGAGCTGTACGTGGTGGTCAGTGGCCATGGCCGTTTCGACAACGGCGGCACGGTGCTGCCCTTCAAGACGGGCGATGCGATCTTCGTGCCGGCGCACGGACTGCACCGCTTTGTCGAGTTCAGCGAAGACGTCGTCACCTGGGTGATGTTTTACGGCCCCGAAGGCGGAGAGTAGGCATGAAGACCCCCTCACCCCACCCCACCCTGCCCACCACCCTTTGGCAGATGGCGCGTCGCGCCGCACGCCTGAACCCCTCGATCATCCGCGAGATCTTGAAGCTCACCGAGCTGCCCGGCATCGTCTCGTTGGCCGGCGGACTGCCCTCGGCCGACACCTTTCCGGTGCAGGCCCTGCGTGAGGCCACCGAGCGCGTCCTGCGCGACCAGCCGCGCGAAGCGCTGCAGTACGCCGCCAGCGAAGGCTTCGGCCCGCTCCGCGACTGGGTGGCCGGCGAAGTGGCGACCCTGGGCCTGAAGGCCGAGGCCTCACAAGTGCTCATCACCACCGGCTCGCAACAAGGCCTCGACCTGGTAGGCAAGGTGCTCATCGATCCGGGCAGCGTGGTGGCCGTGGAGGCGCCCACCTACCTCGGCGCCCTGCAGGCCTTTGCACCCTTCGAGCCGGAGTTCCACGCCGTGGCGGGCGACGACGAAGGGCCCGACCCAGCCGCGCTGGGTGCGGCCAAGGGCGCGCGCTTCATGTACCTGTTGCCGAACTTCCAGAATCCGAGCGGCCGTTGCCTGAGCGCGGCGCGGCGCGATGCCCTGGCGTCGGCAGCACGGGCGATCGGCCTGCCGATCGTCGAAGACAACCCGTATGGCGACCTGTGGTTCGACGAGCCGCCGCCCGCGCCCCTGTCAGCGCAGCTCGGCGACGCAGCGGTCTACCTCGGCTCGTTCTCGAAAGTGTTGGCTCCGGGCCTGCGCCTGGGTTACGTGGTCGCACCCACGTTGCTGTTCCCCAAGCTGCTGCAGGCCAAGCAGGCCGCCGACCTGCACACGCCGGGATTCAACCAGCGCATCGTGTACGAGGTCATCAAGAACGGCTTCCTGCGCGAGCATGTGCCCACCATCCGCGCACGCTACAAGGCGCAGCGCGATGCGATGCAGGCCGCCCTGCGCGCCCACCTGCCCGCCGGCTGCCACTTCAATGCACCGGTGGGCGGCATGTTCTTCTGGGTCGAGTTGCCACCTGGGTTGGATGCCACGGCCCTGCTGCCCAAGGCGGTGGCCGCGGGTGTGGCGTATGTGCCGGGGGCGCCCTTTTTCGTGGCGGGTTCGCATGCGCATACCCTGCGGCTATCGTTCGTCACCGTCTCGCCGGCGCTCATCGAACAGGGCGTGAAGGCACTCGCCGGTGTCATCCGAGGAGCTCTCTCGTCATGAGCAAACACCTCTTCCACCAGCTCGATGTCTTCAGCGCCGTGCCGCTGAAGGGCAACCCGCTCGCCGTGGTGCACGGTGCCGCCGGTTTGGGCGAGGACACCCTGGCCGCCTTCGCGCGCTGGACCAATCTGTCGGAGACGACCTTCCTGCTGCCGCCCTCCGACCCGGCGGCGGACTACCGCTTGCGCATCTTCACCCCCGGTGGCGAGTTGCCCTTCGCAGGGCATCCGACGCTGGGCACCTGTTGGGCCTGGCTCGCTGCCGGCGGCCGCCCGCGCGATGCCAGCACGGTGGTGCAGCAGTGCGGCGTGGGTTTGGTACGCGTGCGGCGCGATGCCACACGGCCCGATCGGCTGGCCTTCGCCGCACCACCGACGCGCCGCAGTGGCCCGCTCGAACCCGATCTGCTGCAGCACTTGATGGGCGCATTGGCGCTGCCTGCCGCGGCCGTGCGTGATCATCAATGGGTGGACAACGGCCCCGGCTGGTGCGCCCTGTTGTTGGACAGCGCTGAACGTGTGCTGTCGCTGAAGCCGAACTATCCCGCGCTGGGCGATGTGAAGCTGGGTGTGGTGGGCGCACACGCAGCCCGACACGACGCCGCTTTCGAGTTGCGCGCCTTCATTGGCGGCGGCATGTACGAAGACCCGGTCACCGGCAGCCTCAACGCCAGCGTGGCGCAGTGGCTCATGCGCGCCGGCCTCGCCGGCCCGAGCTACGTGGCGGCGCAGGGCGCGGCCTTGCAGCGCGCTGGGCGCGTGCATCTGCAGCAGCAGGGCGAGGACATCTGGGTCGGGGGTGACGTGGTGTGTTGCGTCACGGGGGAGGTCCGACTGTGAGCGGGCCCGCGTTTGGCGCGGCCGTGGTCGACCACCTCGTCGTGGCCGCGGCCACGCTCGAGCAGGGCGCCGCTTGGTGCGAAGCGACGCTCGGTGTGGCTCCTGGGCCCGGTGGCAAGCACCCGAACTTCGGCACCCACAACCGTCTGCTCAAGATCGAAGGCCCAGGCTTTTCTCAGGTCTACCTGGAGATCATCGCGCTCGACCCCGAGGCTGGGCCGCCCACCAGGCCACGCTGGTTCGGTCTCGATGGTACAGGCTTGCAGGCGAGCCTGGCCAGGCAAGGGCCGCGCCTGGCGCATGTCGTGGCTCGTACCGATGCGCTCGACGCCTGCCTGGCCGCGCTCGCCGCCGCGGGTCTGGACGCCGGCGAGGGCGTGGCCGCGTCGCGCCAGACCGTGATGGGACTGCTGCAATGGCGCATCGCCGTGCGGCGCGACGGTGCGCTGCTGTGTGGCGGGGCGTTGCCCACACTCATCGAGTGGAGCGGCCCGCATCCCACGCAGGCGATGGCCGCAACGGCAGTGCGATTGCGCAGCCTGCAATTGGCGGGCGTGCCACCGGCGGCTGCGGCTGCTCTCGGAGGGCTCGGTAGCGTGGACCGACCCGGTTCCGTGGGCTCGGCGGGCGGGTGGACCCCGGTCGCGTTCGTGGCACAGTCCGCACCCGCGTTGCGGGCCACGTTCGACACACCACGCGGCCCGGTGACTCTGGAAAGCGCATGACCGAAGAACTCTTCCGTGAAGATGCCGCATTGCTCGAGTGCGAGGCGCGGGTGGTGGCCGTCGACGAGGTCGGCCTCGTGCTCGACCGCACCGTGTTCTATCCCGTGGGTGGCGGCCAGGCCGGTGATGCGGGGCACCTGATCGCGGCCGGCGGCGCGAGTTTGGCCGTCGCCGACACGCGCAAGCACCCGCACCGCCCGGGTGACATCGCGCACGTGCTGGCGGTCGGCACGGACCCGGCCGTGCTCGCGGCGTTCGCGCCGGGCACGGTGGTGACGGCGCGCATCGATGCGGCGCGCCGGCGGGCCCACATGCGATTTCACACCGCCACCCACTTGCTGTGCGCGCTCGTGCCGCACCCGGTGGACGGTTGCTCGATCACTGCCGGCTACGCGCGGCTGGACTTCCACATGAGCGACCCGCTGGACAAGGAGGCGCTCACCGCCGGCATCGCGCGCCTGGTGTCCGAAGCCCACCCGGTGCGCCATCGCTGGATCAGCGAAGGCGAACTCGACGCCAACCCGGGCCTCGTGCGCAGCATGAGGGTGCAGCCGCCCAGATCCGAGTCGGGGCAGGGCCTCGTGCGCGTGCTCGAGATCGCCAGCGTCGACGAGCAACCTTGCGGCGGCACGCACGTGGCCAATACGCGCGATATCGGCGCCGTGGTCGTCACCAAGATCGAGAAGAAGAGCGCGATGACGCGCAGGGTCGTTTTGGGCTTCGCGCCCGCCGCATGAGGGCACGCAGATGAGAAGACCGCCGCCGCGTCAGCACGACTGGGCGCGTGGCCTGGCACGCCGCTGCGGGCCGGCGGCGCAGATGAAGTTCGTCGAGCAAGACCTGAAGAAGTTCGGCTCGAAGGAAGGGCGCACGCGCCTCATGGGCCGCTGGGAGCGCGAGGTGCAGGCTGCGGCCGAAGTAGGGATCGGGTATGGGCCAGGCCCCGCGCCATGAAACGGGCCCGCACGCGGCGGGCCCGGGATCACTCTGCGCGCCACGCCAGGCCCATGGGGCCTGTTGACGCCCAGGCTCGAATCACTGGTTGCGATAGTCGTCGTGGCAGCCCTTGCAGGTCTTGCCGGCCTCGCCGAAGGCCGCCTTGAGGTTGTCAAGGTTGTTGGTCTTGGCGGCGGCCACAAGCTTGGTGATCTCTTGCTGCATCTTCTTCGCGCCGGCGTCGAAATCCGCACGCTTGGTCCAGATGTCGGCCTTGGCGCCGCCCTTGGCAGTGCCGGCGGTGCCGTCGACGAAGCCGACAAAAGGCAGCATCGACATCGTGGCCACGATCTCGGCATTCGCCGTGGCGGCTGCGGCATCGTAGGGCGCGCGGCCGTTGACCATGGCGCCAATGCGTCCGAAGTGGTTGGCCATCACGAACATGCCGCTCTGGCGGTACTTGACCGCATCCTCGGGTTTCTGGAACTGGGCCGCGGCGGGCAGGGACATCGCGGCAGCGACCACGGCGAGGGCGGCGAGCAGGGGACGGTTCAACATTGGAAAGGCTCCGGGTTGTGGAGGAAAGTGGCGGGCCGCGATGCTACCCGGCCTGCCATGTCTACGCCGGGAAGCCCGGGATTCATCCCGGAACTGGGGAAACCCCGGAGTTGCGCCGAGCGCGGAGCGCGCGCTGCCCCGCCGAGGTATGGTTGTGCCCATGACAACACGCCCTCGCGGGCATTCCATTCCGATGGCCGCACCGTCTGATCGTCATGCAGCGCCCGGCACGCGGCCGGTGCGCATCTGGGACCTGCCCACGCGGCTCTTTCACTGGCTGCTGGCGCTCACCGTCGTGGGCTCGGTCATCACCGCCAGCATCGGCGGGGGTGCCATGGTGTGGCACTTCCGCCTCGGTTCTCTTGCCATGGGGCTGCTGCTGTTCCGGCTCGTGTGGGGCGTGGTGGGCGGGCGCTGGTCGCGCTTCGCGAGTTTCATCTATGCCCCAGGCACGGTGCTGCGTTACCTGCGCGGGCAGCAACGGCCGGGCGAGCACCTCGATGTCGGCCACAACCCGCTGGGGGCGGGCTCGGTGCTGGCAATGCTCGGGCTGCTGGTCGCGCAAGTGGCCACCGGGCTTTTCGCCGACGACGAGATCGCCAACGTCGGCCCGCTCAACAAGTTCGTGGCCACGGCCACCGGCCTGGCGGCCACGGCGTGGCACAAGAACTACGGCAAGACGATCATCCTCGTGCTGGTGGGGCTGCACGTGGCCGCCATCCTGTTCTACCGGTTCAAGAAGAAGACCGACCTCATCGGCCCAATGATCGGTGGCGACAAGCCCCTGGGCGCTGAGGTGCCCGCCGCGCGTGACGATGGTCGCACGCGGCTTGTGGCGCTGGTGCTGGCGCTGGTTTGCGCCGGCGTCGTGGCCTGGGTGATGCGCGTGGGCGGTTGATCGGTTGCCCGCGCCCAAGCGACGGCCGCGCTACATACGCAATCTCATGTGATGACCAAGCCCGGCATGAGGCCCCACGGCGACACCGGCCGCACCGTCAGCGAACCGCGTTCCGAGATCGTGACCGTCGGCGCCGGCGAGGAGGCCGGCCTGCACGCCGTGCGCGAGTTGTTCCGCGAGTACGCCGCGGGGCTTGGCATCGACCTGTGCTTCCAGGGCTACGACCAAGAGGTCGCGAGCTTGCCCGGCCAGTATGCCGAGCCCCAGGGCGCACTGTTGCTGGCACTGGTGGACGGCGCGGCAGCCGGCTGCGCCGCCCTGCGCCCGCTGGCCGAGGCCGACTACCCGAACGCCTGCGAGATGAAACGCCTGTACGTGCGTCGGGCCTTCCGCCGCTTTGGCCTCGGGCGCGCGCTGGTGCAGGCGATGCTGGACCACGCCGCGCGCGCCGGCTACTCCACGCTCTTGCTCGACACGCTCGATGACATGGAGGCCGCACGTGGGCTGTACGAGTCGCTCGGCTTTGTCGAAGTGCCCCCGTACTACTTCAACCCCATCCCCGGTGCGCACTACCTGCGGGCCGACCTCCAAAGCCCGCGCACGCGCTCGTGAGAGCGCCTTGCGGGCGAAGCCTGGGGGCACAGGCTGGTCGTGCGGCATCATCGGGGCCGGTTCAACCCTTTCCAGACGATGACCTCCACACCTTCCACCGTCGAGCTGCGCGCCGGCGAATTGCGGCTCGCCCTGCGGGCAGATCTCGGCGGCTGCATGGCGGGGCTCTGGCGCAATGACCTGCCCGTGCTTCGCAGCACCGAGCCCGCTGCGCTCAACGGTGCCCGCCTCTCGGGCTGCTATCCGCTGGCCCCGTACAGCAATCGGCTGGGCTACCGGCGCTTCCGCTGGCTCGGGCAGGAGTACACGACGCAGCCCAACTTCGACGACAACCCGCACTCGGTGCATGGCGTGGCGTGGCAGCGGGCGTGGGCATTGGCCGAGTCTTCGACGGCAGCGGCGACCTTGCACTACCGGCATGCGGCCGACGCGCACTGGCCGTTCGACTTCGAGCTCGAGCAGCGTTTTGCCCTTGACGCCGGTGCGCTCGAGGTGCGTTTGCGCTTCACCAACCACGCCGCGCATGCGCAACCAGCGGGGCTCGGTTGGCATCCGTACTTTCCCAAGCGCGCGCGCAGCCGCCTGCACATCGAACTGGCCGAGCGCTGGGACAACGATGCCACCGGGCTGCCCGTGCGGCGCGTGTCGCAGCCGGGCATCGACGCCGATGTCGCGCACCTCGAGTTCGACAACTGCTTCGAGGGTTGGCTTGGCGCCGCGCGGGTGCGAGACGAGAGGCTCTCGCTGCGCCTGACCTCGTCGCTGCCGTACCTGGTGGTCTTCACGCCGCAGTCCAAGCCCTACTACTGCGTGGAGCCCGTGAGCCATGTCAGCAATGCCATCCACATGGCCGACCCGGCCGCGCACGGCCTGGCCAGTGTCGAGCCGGGGCAGGCGCTCGAGGCCTGGATGCGGCTGGAGATCGGCGGCGCATGACCGGGAGCGCCGCGGCGCTCGAGGCCTGGGTGGCGCTGGCAGCGCCGCCTTCGTTGCTCGGCGAGTCGCCCTTCTGGCACCCTGACGAGTCGGCGCTTTACTGGTGCGACATCCCGGGCCGCAAGCTGAACCGTTTCGTGCCCGCGAGTTGCGAACACCGGCAATGGTCCCTCGACACCGAACCCGGGTGCTGCGCGCCGTTGCCGGGCGGCGGGTTGCTGCTGGCGATGCGCGACGGGTTGTTCCGCTTCGACCTCGCCAGCGGCCGGCGCACGCCCGTGGCAGCGCCACCCTACGACGCGCACGAAATGCGCTTCAACGACGGCAAGGCCGATCCGCTCGGACGCCTGTGGGTGAGCACGATCTACGAGCCACGCACGGCGCCGCGCGCGGGGCTGCACCGCTTTGCCGCCGGGCGTATCGAACCCATGGCCGATGGGGCCACTGTCGGCAACGGTTTGGCCTTCAGCCCCGACGCGCGCACGCTGTACTGGAGCGACACGACCAGCCACCGCATCTTCGCGTTCGACTTCGACCTCACGGCCGGGACGATCTCGAATCGCCGGGTGCTGGCGCAGTTCGCGCCGCGGGCGCCGGGCACGGACCTTGCCGGGTATGGCGGCCGGCCGGATGGTGCCGCGGTGGACGCCGAGGGTGCGCTTTGGGTGGCCATGTTCGAAGGTCAGCGCCTCGTGCGCCTCGATGCCCAAGGCCGCGTATTGCAGGAACTGCCCTTGCCCGTGCGCTGCCCGACCATGCCCTGCTTTGGCGGCACGGATCTGAAGACCCTGTACGTCACCACCTCGCGTGAGAAGCGCCCGGACGATGAGCTGGCCGCGCAGCCGCTGGCCGGCGCTGTGTTGAGCCATCGTGTGCCCGTTCCCGGGCTGCCGGTGAACTTCGCGCGCCTCTGAGGCCGGCATAGATTGCATCGCACACATCGCAAACATCGCAAACATCGCCGAGATTGCCACACCCCCCATGACCGACCTGCTCGACCGCAACGCCCTTCTGTCGCGCCTGGCAGCGCCGCAGACCTATGACTTGGCCATCGTGGGTGGCGGCGCCACGGGGCTGGGCGTCGCGCTCGACGCCGCTGCGCGGGGCTTGTCGGCGGTGCTATTGGAGGCCGAAGACTTCGCCAAGGGCACCAGTTCGCGCGCAACCAAGCTCGTGCATGGCGGTGTGCGTTATCTCGCCCAGGGCAATGTGGCGCTGGTGCGCGAGGCCCTGGTCGAGCGTGGCACGCTGCTGTCCAACGCGCCGCATGTCGCGCAGCGCCTGCCCTTCGTGGTGCCGGCCTACCGCCGCTGGGAGCAGCCGTTCTATGGCATCGGCTTGAAGCTCTACGACGCCATGGCCGGCGCGCGCGGCCTCGGCCCCACCGAGTGGCTCTCCACACGCCGCACCACCGAACTGCTGCCCACCGTGATGCGCACCGGCCTGAGCGGCGGTATCCGTTACTGGGACGGGCAGTTCGACGACGCTCGTCTGGCGGTGTTGCTGGCCCGCACGGCCGCAGCGCGCGGTGCGTTGGTGCTCAACCACATGCCGGTCGTGGCGCTGAAACGTGACGCGGGCAAGGTGGCGGGCTTGGTCGCGCAGGACGCCGAGACCGGCCGCCGCTTCGAGATCGCTGCGCGCTGCGTCATCAATGCCACCGGCGTCTGGGTGGACGCCGTGCGCGACATGGACCGCGACGCGGGCGCACCCTCGCGGCCGGCGATGGTCGCGCCCAGCCAGGGCGTGCACCTGGTGGTCGACCGGGCCTTCCTGCCCGGCACGCACGCGCTGATGGTGCCCAAGACGAGCGACGGCCGCGTGCTCTTCGCCGTGCCCTGGCTGGGCAAGACCATACTCGGCACCACCGACACCCCGCGTGACGATCTCCAGCGCGAGCCCGCGCCGTTTCCTGAAGAGGTCGATTTCATCCTCGGCGAGGCCGGGCGCTATCTGCAGCGTGCGCCCACGCGCGCCGACGTGCGCTCGGTGTGGGTGGGGCTGAGGCCGCTGGTCAAGCCCCCAGGCGACGAGGGCGCCGAGAACGGCGGCGGCAAGGCGGACACCAAGGCCTTGTCGCGCGAGCACACCGTGGTCGTGGGCCGCTCAGGCCTGGTCACGGTGACGGGCGGCAAATGGACGACCTACCGCGCGATGGCCGAAGATGTGCTCGACCAGGCCATGCAGCGAGGCCTCGTGCCGCGGCGCCCCGCCGGTGCCACGTTGCGCTTGCCGCTGCTGGGCGCCGCCGCCGGGCGGCCGCTGGCCGAGCCGCCCGGCGAGCACGGCTACGGCAGCGAGGCCGAGACGTTGCGCGGCCTGCCCGGCGCCACGCGCTGGCTGTGGCGCGATGCCGAATCGGGCCAGGGCGGACTCACCGAGGCCATGGTGCGGTTTGCCGTGCGGCACGAGATGGCGCGCACCGTCGAAGATGTGCTCGCGCGGCGCTGCCGGCTGCTCTTTCTCGATGCCGCCGAAGGGGCACGGCAGGCAGCGCCTGTGGCGGCGCTGATGGCCGAGGAATTGGGGCGCGAGGTCGACCCGCAGGCGTTTGTCGAACTTGCCCGGCGTTACGCGACGGTGCCTTGAGGCATCGCGTGCCCTGGCCAAGCGAACGCGGCGGACCGCGCTTGGCCGTGCCGGATCAGGCCCCTGAAGGGTACTTCACCGAACAGCCGTAGGCGCGCGTCTGCGCCACGCTCACCGGCTTGCCGGCCAGCGTCTCTGCGAGCGCGGCCTTGACGTGGTTCGTGGCGCCGGCGATGTCTGCGCTGCTGGCCGTGGGCTTGTTGTCGATCGCGCCGGCGTACACCAGCGTGCCCTTGGCGTCGATGACATACATGTGCGGCGTCGTGCGGGCGCCGTAGAGGCGGCCAACCTTGCCACTTTCGTCCATCACCGTGGCGGCAGCGGCGGCCTGCTGGCCCTTCATCCAGTCGGCGAGCGCGGCGGGCGCCAGGTGGTCGTGGTGATCGGTGGAGGTGGAGTTGATGGCGAGCCACACCACACCCTTGCCTGCAGCTTCACGCTGGGTGCCCTGCATGTTGGCAGCGCGGTAGTGCTTCTGCACGTAGGGGCACCCGGGGTTCACCCACTCGAGCACGACCGTCTTGCCCTTGAAGTCGCCCAGCGACACGGTGCGGCCTGCGGTGTCGCGGGCGCTGAAGGCCGGCGCCGGTTGGCCCACCACCGCTGGCGTCGCCGGGTTGGCGAATGCCGAACAGCTCACTCCGATACCGGCCAGGAGCACCGCGATGGCAAGGGCGGACATGGGGATCGGGCTCTTCATGGTGTTGCTCTCTCCTGCGGTGACGTAGGCACGGGGCCGGCGTGTCAGGGCAGACTAGCCCGGCAATTGAGCCAGCGCCGACGTGAGTTCGCGGACGCTCAGAATCTCGCTCAAAAGCCTTGGCCCCGTCGAGCCTGGGGAATAGAGAGCGTACACCGGTACGCCGCTGCGCTGCAGGCGGGCCAGCTCGGCGGCGATGGTCGAGTCGCGCCTCGTCCAGTCAGCGCGCAGCAGCAGCACCCTCTTGCGCTCGAAAGCGGCGAGCACCTCGGGTTGGCCCAGTGTGCTGCGTTTGTTGAACTGGCAGGTCACGCACCACGCGGCCGTGAAGTCGACAAATACCGACCGGCCTTCGGCTTGGGCCTGCGCCACCCGTTCGGCAGACCAGGGCTGCCACAGCTCCTGGCCCGCGGCCGCAGCAGGGCCCGTGGCGGGGGGCCCGCCTGCCGCCGTGGCCGCGATGGCGTCCTGCCGCCAGGACGGCAGCGCCCACGCCAGCGCCGCCACCAGCAGCGCCACTGCCACTGCAGACATGGCGCGCCTCGCGCCGGGGCCCATACCGGGCGAGCCGAGCGCCCACACGGCGAAGGCCACCGCCACCAGCAGACCCAGCAGCCCGGCAGCGCCATCGATGCCAGTCTGCTGCCCGAGCACCCAGGTTAGCCAGACCACGGTGGCGAACATCGGGAAGGCCATCAGGGCCTTGAACGTGGCCATCCACGGCCCCGGGCGGGGCAGGGCTCTGGCCAGGCGAGGCCAGGCGCTTGCCGCGAGGTAAGGCAACGCCATGCCCAGACCGAGTGCGGCGAAGATCGCGAGCGCCTCGTGCAGAGGCAGCGTGAGAGCCAGGCCGAGCGATGCGGCCATGAACGGCGCCGTGCACGGTGACGCCACCGCCACCGCGAGCACGCCGGTGAGCGCGGAGTCGGCCAGTGGATGGCGCGCCTGCAGCGACGCGATGCTGCTGGGCAGCACCGAGCCGAACTCGAACACGCCCGCCAGGTTCAAGCCGATGAGTGTGAACAGCACCGCCAGGGTGGCCACCACCGCGGGCGACTGCAACTGGAAGCCCCACCCGATCTGCTCGCCGCCGGCGCGAAGCGCAAGCATCGTGGCTGCCAGGGCCACGAAGGACAGCACCACGCCGGCGGTGTAGGCCAGGCCGCCCGCAAGCAGGGCGCGGCGGTCTTGGGCATGGCGCGTGAAGCCGACGAGCTTGATCGAGAGCACCGGAAACACGCACGGCATCAGGTTGAGCAACATGCCGCCAGCAAGGGCGAGCAGCAGCGCCGGGCCGAGCCCGATCGCGGCCGCTGGCGGCGACGCCGGGCCCGCGGCAGCGCCCGAGGTCACGGTGGCGTTGCCCAGCGAGGGCAAGGGCGCCGTGGCGGCCTGCGCCAGCGGCGGCCAAGTCGAGGTGACCTTCACCGCGACTTCGATGCCCGCGCGTTGGCCCTCGGCGGTGAGCACCGCCGGCAGCGTGGCCGGGCCTACGCTGCGCTGGGGGTCCAACACGAGTGCGGCGCGCCAAGTGCCGGCCTGCCATTGCCCCTGCACCGGCGCGGCGTTGTTCAGCACGCTGGCCGTCTCGGGGAAGAACTCGAGTTTGCGGCCCTGCCAGGCCGCTGGCAGCCCGGTCACGCTGACATGCAGCGCGCCCTCCTTCAGTTCCGCCTTCGCGGTGGCGCCGGCCGCCTGCCGTGGGCTCGCCTCGGCAGCCGCTGCGAATGCGCTGGCATGTCCGGCGGTGCCGGCTTTGGCGGGCACATGCAGTGTGAAGTCGCCGCCTTCGGGGATGCAAACATCCTTGCACACCAGCCAGTCCGCACGCAGCTTGACCGTGATGGACTGACCCGAAAAACCGGCGGGCACCTGCAGCGTCACCGGCAAGAGCACGGTGCCTTCGTAGCCGAAGTTCATCAAGGGCCCGATGGGCAGCCGGCTCGGCGTGGGCCAGCGGATTTCGCCCGCGACAAAACCGCCGGGCAGCGCGAACGCGACTGTCGTCGGCAGGCCCGAGTCGCCAGGGTTCTTCCAGTAGGTGTGCCAATGCGGCTTGTGCTCAATGAGCAGGCCGAGTTGGGCAGGCTTGCCCGGCACGACGCCTTCGGGCGCATGTGCCACCAGTTCGGCGCGCACCTGGGGCGTTGTGACGACCGCGGTAGGCACAGCGGTAGGCACAGCGGCCCACAGCGAGCCAGGCAGCCCGAGCATCAGGCCGGCGCAGAGTGCCCCGGCCGGTTTGCATGACTTGACAAGTGTGCGCAGCATGGAAGTGCAATGATGTAGCCGAAACCGGGGCCGCGTGCATGTGGCGGGGTAAGGACCGGTACGGTGTGTGCCCACACCCTGCGTTCTCGGGGACAGAGGGGGCCTACGGCTTCGGGTTTGTTCGTATACTTCCGCGGCTTCGCCCGCGCCGCCTGAAACCAGGCGGTCATCGTGCGAGAGCGTGATCAAAGTGCCGACCAAGAACGAACCCGATGATCACCTCAGCCGCCCGAGCCGCCGAAACCGCCCGCAACGAACGTAGCGGGCGCTGGGAAGACCAAGACGGGCGCTGGGGAGATCAAGAAAATGATTGGGGCAAGGCCCGGCCATTCAAGACGCTGACCGCGGAAGAGGCGTTCGCCTTGCGCGAGAAGGAGCCGCCACTGAATCCGTGGCGTGTGATCGCGGTGCAGGGGGTGGTGGGGCTGGTGGTGGCGCTGCTGGCGGCGCTGGTCGCGGGCCAAGTGGGGGTGGGGTGGTCGGCGCTGTATGGCGCCGCTTGCGTGGTGGTGCCGGGCGCCTTGTTGGCGCGAGGCATGACCAGCCGCCTGAGCAGCATGTCGCCCGGCGCGAGCGCCGTCAGCTTCATGGCATGGGAGATGGTCAAGATCGCGGTTTCGATCGCCATGCTGATGCTGGCGCCGAAACTCGTGCAGCCCCTGAGCTGGCCAGCGCTGCTGGTGGGCCTCGTGCTGTGTATGAAGGTGTACTGGTTCGCGCTCTTGTGGCGCGGGCGGTCGTAGAGAGTCAGAACAAAGAGACGACACGGGTTTCGAATGGCTGCAGCTTCAACTGGCAACGCTCAGACCGCCGGCGAATACATCATTCACCACCTGCAGCACTTGCAGGCCGGCAAAGGCTTCTGGACCTTCAACCTCGACTCGATCTTCTGGTCGGTGTCGGTGGGCCTCATCGGCTGCTGCGTGCTGTGGGCCGTGGCGAGGGCCATGACCGCCGGCGTGCCCGGCCGATTGCAGGCGGCGGTCGAGTTCCTGGTCGAGATGGTCGACACCCAGGCCAAGGGCATCGTGCACAACGCCGAAAGCCGCAAGATGGTGGCGCCGCTCGCGCTCACGGTCTTCGTCTGGATCTTCCTGATGAACGCGATGGACCTGCTGCCGGTGGATCTGATCCCGGCGCTTTGGCACGGCGTGGCGCCCAAGGGTGCCGACTACATGCGCGTGGTGCCAACGGCCGACTTGTCGGTGACGATGGCGCTGTCGATCACCGTGTTGCTGATCTGCATCTTCTACAACCTCAAGATCAAGGGCGCCGGCGGCTGGCTGCACGAGCTGTTGTCCGCGCCCTTCGGCGCCAAGTGGTATCTGGCGCCTTTCAACCTGGCCATGCAGCTCATCGAGTTCGTGGCCAAGACGGTCTCTCATGGCATGCGACTGTTCGGCAATATGTACGCTGGCGAGTTGATCTTTATGCTCATCGCGCTCATGGGCGGCGCCTGGTTCACCGCGGTCGGCCTGCCGCTGGCGGTCGGCCACGTAATCGCCGGCACCGCCTGGGCCATCTTCCATATCCTGATCATCACCCTTCAGGCCTTCGTATTCATGATGCTCACGCTGGTCTATGTTGGTCAGGCGCACGACGCTCACTGAGCGGCCGGTGCCCCGAGTGTCCCGTTCCCGTTCCCGTTCCTCTTTCCCCTCGAAGAACCTTCCCCTCTAGGAGCCCCCAAATGGAAGTCATCAGCTTTGTCGCCCTGGCCGCCGGCCTCATCATCGGTCTGGGCGCCCTCGGCGCCTGCATCGGCATCGGCATCATGGGCAGCAAGTATCTGGAGAGCGCGGCGCGCCAGCCCGAGCTGATGGGCGAACTGCAGACCAAGATGTTCCTGCTCGCCGGCCTCATTGACGCCGCGTTCATCATTGGCACCGGCATCGCGCTGTGGTTCGCCACCGCCAACCCGTTCCTCGGTCAGATCGCCAACATTCCGAAGTGATTCTTCGCCGGCTGGACTTGGCGGGTGTGCGGCCCTGGCATAGAGCCGGGTTGCCCACCCTGGTTTGCCCCATGACGAGGTACGAGCAGTGAGCATCAACGCCACCCTCATCGTCCAGATGATCGTCTTCGCGATCCTGATCTGGTTCACGATGCGACTTGTCTGGCCGCCCATCACGGCGGCGCTGGACGAGCGCGCCAAGAAGATCGCCGAAGGCCTGTCGGCCGCCGACAAGGCCAAGGCCGATCTTGCCGCGGCCAACAAGCGCGTCGAGGCGCAGTTGTCCGCCGCGCGCGACGACGCCGCAAAGCGCTTGGCCGACGCCGAGCGCCTGGCTCAGCAGTTGGTCGAAGAGGCCAAGGGCCGCGCGGTCGAGGAAGGCGCCAAGATCATCGCCGCGGCCAAAGCCGAAGCCACCCAGGAGGTCGTGAAGGCCCGCGAAACGCTGCGTTCGCAAGTCGCCGGCCTCGCCGTCAAGGGCGCCGAGCAGATCCTCAAGCGCGAGGTCAATGCCTCGGTGCACGCCGAGCTGCTGGGCCGCCTGAAGGCGGAACTCTGAAATGGCCGAGCTCGCCACCATCGCGCGCCCCTACGCCGAAGCCTTGTTCAAGGCCGCCGGATCGGACGCGGCCGAAGGTGCCCAACTGAAGGGGCAGCTCGCCGCCATGGCTGCGCTTGCCGGCAACGCCGCTCTGCGCCAGTTTGCCGACAACCCCAAGGTGGCCGCCACGCAAGTCTTCGACCTCGTGGCCGGTGTGGCGCTGCAACAGGGCCTGAGCCTGGACGGCAAGGTCGGCAATCTGCTGCGCGCCGTGCTCGACAACGGTCGGCTGGCAGCGCTGCCCGAGATCGCGACGCAATTCGCGGCCATGGTCAACGCCAAGAGCGGTGTCTCCGATGCCGTCGTCGAAAGCGCCTTTCCGATCGAAGGCGCGGCGCTCGCCGACGTGGTGGCCACGCTCGAGAAGCGCTTCAAGCGCAAGCTCAATGCCAAGGTCGAACTCAAGCCCGAGCTGATCGGCGGCATCCGCGTCACGGTCGGCGACGAGGTGCTCGACACCTCCGTCAAGGCCCGGCTCGAACAAATGAAGGTCGCGCTGACTGCATAGATCAGCGCGTGAGGTCGCTGCCGCGCGACCTGCGTCACCCCAAGGAATTGATCATGAATCTGAACCCCGCAGAAATCTCCGAGCTGATCAAGAGCCGCATCGAGGGCCTTGCCGCTTCGGCCGACATCAAGAACCAAGGCACGGTGGTGTCGGTGACCGATGGCATCGTGCGCGTGCACGGCCTGTCCGAGGTGATGGCCGGCGAGATGCTCGAGTTCCCCGCCACCAAGGCCGGTCAGCCCACGTTCGGCCTGGCGCTCAACCTCGAGCGCGACTCCGTGGGTGCGGTGATCCTGGGCGAGTACGAACACATCTCCGAAGGCGACACCGTGAAGTGCACGGGCCGCATCCTCGAGGTTCCCGTCGGCCCCGAACTCATTGGCCGTGTCGTCAATGCGCTGGGCCAGCCGATCGATGGCAAGGGCCCGATCAACGCCAAGATGACGGACGTGATCGAGAAGGTCGCCCCGGGCGTGATCGCGCGCAAGAGCGTCGACCAGCCGGTGCAGACCGGCCTGAAGTCGATCGACACCATGGTGCCGATCGGCCGCGGCCAGCGCGAGTTGATCATCGGCGACCGCCAGACCGGCAAGACCGCGGTCGCCGTCGACACGATCATCAACCAGAAGGGTCAGAACATGACCTGCGTCTACGTCGCGATCGGCCAGAAGGCTTCGTCGATCAAGAACGTGGTGCGCTCGCTCGAGCAGGTCGGCGCGATGGACTACACCATCGTCGTCGCCGCCAGTGCTTCGGAGTCTGCCGCCATGCAGTACGTCAGCGCGTATTCAGGCTGCACGATGGGCGAGTACTTCCGCGACCGGGGCCAGGATGCGCTGATCATCTATGACGACCTGTCCAAGCAGGCTGTTGCGTACCGCCAGGTCTCGCTGCTGCTGCGCCGCCCGCCGGGCCGTGAGGCGTTCCCCGGCGACGTGTTCTATCTCCACAGCCGCCTGCTCGAACGCGCCGCACGCGTGAACGTCGACTACGTCGAGAAGTTCACCAATGGCGAGGTGAAGGGAAAGACTGGCTCGCTGACCGCGCTGCCCATCATCGAAACCCAGGCCGGCGACGTGTCTGCTTTCGTGCCGACCAACGTGATCTCGATCACCGATGGCCAGATCTTCCTGGAGACGTCTCTGTTCAACAGCGGCATCCGCCCCGCCATCAACGCCGGCATCTCGGTGTCGCGGGTGGGCAGTGCCGCGCAGACCAAGCTCATCAAGTCGCTCTCCGGCGGTATCCGTACCGACCTCGCGCAGTACCGCGAGCTGGCCGCATTCGCGCAGTTCGCCTCCGACCTCGACGCGGCCACGTGCAAGCAGCTCGACCGGGGCGCGCGCGTGACCGAACTGCTCAAGCAGGCGCAGTACTCGCCGCAGCCCATCAGCCTGATGGCGGCGTCGATCTTTGCCGTCAACAAGGGCTTCCTCGACGATGTTGAAGTCAAGAAAGTATTGCCCTTCGAGCATGGCCTGCACCAGTACCTGAAGTCCAGCCACGCCGCGCTGCTGGCCAAGTTGGAGAACGACAAGGCCATGGACAAGGCCGCGGAAGAGGAGCTCTCGAACGCGATTGCCGCTTTCAAGAAGTCGTTCGCCTAAGGAGCCGTCATGGCGGTCGGAAAAGAGATTCGCGGCAAGATCAAGAGCTTCGAGAACACGAAGAAGATCACCAAGGCCATGGAGATGGTCTCGGCCTCTAAGATGCGCAAGGCTCAGGAACGCATGCGCGCGGCGCGGCCCTACGCCGACAAGATCCGCAATATCACGGCCAACCTGGCGAAGGCGAACCCCGAGTACCAGTCGCGCTACATGCGCAAGGACGGCTCGTCGAAAGTGACCGGCTTCGTGGTCGTCACCACCGACAAAGGCCTTTGCGGCGGCTTGAACACCAACGTGCTGCGCGCCGTGACCAACAAGATGCGTGACGTGCAGGTCGCCGGCGGCCACAGCCAGGCGATGGCGATCGGCAACAAGGGATTCAACTTCCTCAACCGCATTGGCGCTCCGGTGATCAGCCACGCCACGCAGCTGGGCGATGCCCCGCAGCTGGAAAAACTGATCGGCCCGGTGAAGGTCATGCTCGATGCTTTCGTGGCCGGCAAGGTGGATGCGGTCTACCTTTGCTACACAAGGTTCATCAATACGATGAAGCAGGAGCCGATGGTCGAGAAGCTGCTGCCCCTGGCCGCCGAACGACTGGAGCAGAGCGTCGCCGAGAAGGCGCAGTACGGCTGGGACTACATCTACGAGCCCGACGCGCCCACCGTCATCGAAGACCTGCTCACGCGCTACATCGAGGCCCTGGTCTACCAGGCCGTGGCCGAGAACATGGCCAGCGAGCAGAGCGCCCGCATGGTGGCCATGAAGGCGGCCACCGAGAACGCGGGCAGCCTGATCGGCGAGCTGAAGCTGGTCTACAACAAGACGCGCCAGGCGGCGATCACCACCGAGCTGTCCGAAATCGTCAGCGGCGCCGCCGCCATCAGCGGCTGACGCAAGCCGCGCGAAACGAATATTGATTGAAGGAACCGGAAATGGCCAACGTACAAGCCCAGGGCAAGATCGTCCAGTGCATCGGCGCCGTGGTCGACGTGGAGTTCCCGCGCCACGCGATGCCCCACATCTACGACGCCCTCAAGCTCGAGGGCACAGCCCTCACGCTCGAAGTGCAGCAGCAGCTCGGCGACGGCATCGTGCGCACGATCGCGCTCGGTTCTTCCGATGGCCTGCGCCGCGGGTTGATGGTCACCAACACCGGTGCCGCGATCTCGGTGCCGGTCGGCAAGGCCACACTTGGCCGCATCATGGACGTGCTGGGCAACCCGATCGACGAGCGCGGCCCGGTCGACCGGACGCACACCCTGCCCATCCACCGCAAGGCGCCGGCCTACGACGAGTTGAGCCCCTCGCAGGAGCTGCTCGAAACCGGCATCAAGGTGATCGACCTCATCTGCCCGTTCGCCAAGGGTGGCAAGGTGGGCCTGTTCGGCGGCGCCGGTGTCGGCAAGACCGTCAACATGATGGAGCTCATCAACAACATCGCCAAGGCGCACTCGGGTTTGTCGGTGTTTGCCGGTGTGGGCGAACGCACGCGTGAGGGCAACGATTTCTATCACGAGATGTCCGACTCCAAGGTCGTGGTGCAGGAGGACCTGAGCCAGTCCAAGGTGGCGATGGTCTACGGCCAGATGAACGAGCCGCCGGGCAACCGGCTGCGTGTGGCGCTGACCGGCCTCACGATGGCCGAGGCCTTCCGCGACGAAGGCCGCGACGTGCTCTTCTTCGTCGACAACATCTACCGCTACACGCTGGCCGGCACGGAAGTTTCCGCGCTGCTAGGCCGCATGCCCTCCGCCGTGGGCTACCAGCCGACGCTGGCCGAGGAAATGGGGCGCCTGCAGGAGCGCATCACCTCCACCAAGGTCGGCTCGATCACGTCCATCCAGGCCGTGTACGTGCCGGCCGACGACCTGACCGACCCCTCGCCTGCAACCACTTTCGCCCACCTCGACGCCACCGTCGTGCTCTCGCGCGACATCGCTGCGCTCGGCATCTACCCGGCCGTGGACCCGCTGGACAGCACCTCGCGCCAGGTTGACCCCAACGTCGTCGGCGAGGAGCACTACAGCACGACGCGTGCGGTGCAGGGCACGCTGCAGCGCTACAAGGAACTGCGCGACATCATCGCCATCCTGGGCATGGACGAACTGAGCCCCGAGGACAAACTGGCCGTGGCGCGTGCGCGCAAGATCCAGCGCTTCCTGAGCCAGCCCTTCCACGTGGCCGAGGTGTTCACCGGCAGCCCGGGCAAGTATGTGCCGCTGAAGGAAACCATACGCGGCTTCAAGATGATCGTCCATGGCGAGTGTGACCACCTGCCCGAGCAGGCGTTCTACATGGTTGGCACCATCGACGACGCGTTCGCCAAGGCCAAGACGATCAACTGATGGTCCCCGCCCGCCCAGTGCGGCGCGATGGAGAGCTGAGATGGCAAATACGATCCACGTCGACGTCGTCAGCGCCGAAGAGAGCATCTTCAGCGGCGAGGCCAAGTTCGTCGCGCTGCCCGGCGAGAACGGCGAGCTCGGCATCCTGCCGCGCCACACGCCGCTCATCACGCGCATCAGGCCCGGCGCCGTGCGCATCGAGCGCGCCGACAACGGCGAAGAGGAGTTCGTCTTCGTCGCCGGCGGCATTCTCGAGGTGCAACCAGGTTTGGTGACGGTGCTGGCAGACACCGCGATCCGCGGCCACGACCTCGACGAGGCCAAGGCCAGCGAGGCCAAGAAGCTGGCCGAGGAAGCGATGCGCAACGCCAAGAGCGATATCGACCTGGCCAAGGCGCAGAGCGAGTTCGCGGCCATGGCCGCGCAGATCGCGGCGATCCAGAAGCTGCGCAAGAAGTAGTCCCGTGAATCGACAATGACAGACCCGCCCGGCCTCCGGCTCGGCGGGTCTTGTCGTCTCGGCCTCAACGGGGATCACATCGAACGGACAGCACCATGACCACCCAGCGCGACCCACGCCCAACCAGCAGCCCGGCCAGCGGCCCGATTGCGGATTCGAAGTCGTCACCGCCGGCATCGGTGGGCCCGCAGCGGCTGTCCAAGGCGCGGCCTGAGTCCACCGTGACGCTGATGGTCCAGTCCGGCCAGGCGCCGGGCGCCGTCTCGCCGCAGCGGGCGACGCCACAAGTGCCAGCGGCGAAACCAGGTGTGTTGACCCGGGCTTGGTTGGCCGTCAAGGCCTGGTTCTAGCCGCAGAGTGGGCGCTTGCCCCTGCCCGGGGCCGACGAACTGCAAAATGCGGCTGGCGGACACAACAAGGATGTCCGCGTTGGAGCATCCATGGCGAAGAAGCGCGGCGACAAGAGCGACAAGAGCGACAAGAGCGATAAGAGCGGTGGTGGCAGCAGCGCCAAAGCCAGCGACAAGACCTACAGGACCGGCAAGAACGGCAAGACCGGCAAGAACGGCAAGGGCGACAAGCTAGGCAAGGCCGAGTACCTGGAGAAGCTCGCCGGGCTCGAACTCGAACTGAACGACGTCGCGCGCTGGCTGCAGTACACCGGCAAGCGTCTGCTGGTGCTGATCGAGGGGCGCGACACCGCCGGCAAGGGCGGCGTCATCAGCGCCATCGCCGAGACGCTGAACCCGCGCCAGTGCCGCGTCGTCGCGCTGCCCAAACCGAGCGAGCGCGAGAAGACGCAGTGGTACTTCCAGCGCTACATCGAGCACCTGCCTGCCGCCGGCGAGATCGTTCTCTTCGACCGCAGTTGGTACAACCGCGCCGGCGTCGAACGCGTGATGGGCTTCTGCACCGAAGAGGAGACGCGGGCCTTTCTCAAGGCCGCGCCCGCGTTCGAGCGTTTGCTCGTCGACGACGGCCTGCTGCTGTTCAAGTACTGGCTCACCGTCGACCAGGCCAAGCAGGAAGAGCGCTTTGCCGAGCGCCGCGAAGACCCGCTCAAGCGCTGGAAACTGAGCCCCATCGATCTGAAAGCGCGCGAGAAGTACGCTGACTACACCTTGGCGCGCGAGCTGATGCTGGAGGCCACGCACAACCGCGCCGCGCCCTGGACGCTGGTGGACTTCAATGACCAACGCCGAGGCCGGCTGGCCTTGATCCGCCACCTGCTTGACGCCTTACCCGAGCATGCCGTGCCCGAAGTGCCGGTGGAGTTCCCGCCCTTGCCGGGAGAACCGCTGAAGGAGCGATTCAAGGGGCCACTGAAGCCGATCTGAAATCAGCCACGCGAGCCGCTCTGACGCGCGCACAGGCCTATCCCAAACCGCGCGACCAGCGTTCGATGAAGCGCCGCTGTTCCGCCGTCTCGGGCGTGTGCGAGACGAAAGCACTCTTGGCCATGGCCTTGAACTTGCGCTCCAGCAGGGCCATCGCGTCCGCGGGCGCATAGCCCTGCTCGACCAGCAGGCAGCCAGCGACCGTGCCCGTGCGGCCGATGCCGGCGCGGCAATGCAGATACACCACCTCGTCGACGGCCAGCGCGGCGTGGATGGCATCGAGCACGCGCCGCATGCCAGCCACGCTGGGAATGCCGAAATCCGCAATGGCATGCGCCTCGCGCCGCGCCGTGCGCACGCCCACGGGCAGCGGCTGGTAAGCAGCTACCGGGTCGAGCGCGCCGGTGAGGTCGATGCAGCAGATGACACCCGCAGCCTGCAGGCCGCGCAGGCGCAGCGCCAGCACCTCGGTGCCGGCCTGGCCCGGGTGCTCGCCAGCTAGCACGCGGCCGGGCAGCAGCCAGTAGGTGTTGGTGTGCGGGCGCGGCGCAGCGTCGCCTGGCGTGTCCCAGGCTTCGCGCGCGATGGCTGGTGGGGTGTCGCCCACGGCTCAGTGCGCCAGGATCTTGGACAGGAAGTCTTTCGTGCGCTCGCTCTTCGGGTTGGCGAAGAACTCGTGCGCGGTGTTCTGCTCCACGATCTGTCCCTGGTCCATGAAGATCACGCGGTCGGCGACCTGGCGCGCAAAGCCCATCTCGTGCGTCACGCACAGCATCGTCATGCCCTGTCCCGCGAGCTCGATCATCACGTCGAGCACCTCGTTGATCATCTCCGGGTCGAGCGCCGAGGTCGGCTCGTCAAACAGCATGATCTTGGGCGTGAGGCACAGCGCGCGCGCAATGGCCACGCGCTGCTGCTGGCCGCCGGAGAGCTGCAGCGGGTACTTGGCCGCCTGCTCGGCGATGCGCACGCGCGTGAGCTGCTGCATCGCGCGCTCTTCGGCCTCCTTCTTGGGCAGCCGGCCCACCCAGGTGGGCGCCAGCGTCAGGTTCTCCAGCACCGTGAGGTGGGGGAAGAGGTTGAACTGCTGGAACACCATGCCCACCTGCTTGCGCACGGCTTCGATGGCCTTCACGTCGTCGCTCAACTCCACGCCATCCACCACCAGGCGCCCGGCCTGGTGCTCTTCCAGCCGGTTGATGCAGCGGATCAGCGTGCTCTTGCCCGAGCCTGAGGGCCCGCAGATGACGATGCGCTCGCCGCGCGCCACCGCGAGCTCGATGTCGCGCAGCACGTGGAATTCGCCGAACCACTTGTTCACCGCCTCGAAGCGGATGATGGGCGCGGCGCCGTTCGCCAGTTCGTTTGCCCGCTCGCTCGGTAGGTTGCTCATTGCCGGCGCGTCCCCGTATTCAGGTGTTGTTCCAGCCAACGGCTGTAGCGGCTCATCGCGAAACAGGCCACGAAATAGATGGCGGCGGCGAAGAGCTGCCCCTCGATGAAGAACTTGCGCCAGTCGGCGTCGCCCAGCGCCAGCTGCACCGCGCCTGTGAGGTCGTACAAGCTCACGATGGTGACGAGCGAGGTGTCCTTGAAGGCGCCGATGAAGGTGTTGACGATGGCCGGCACCACCATGCGCAGCGCCTGCGGCAACACGATCTTGCGCTGCGTCTGCCAGTACGACAGCCCGAGCGCCTGTGCCGCCTCCACCTGCCCCTTGGGCAGCGCCTGCAGGCCCCCGCGCACCACTTCGGCGAGGTACGCGGCGGTGAAAAGCGTCATGCCGATGAGCACACGCGCGAGCACGTCGATGGTGCCGCCTTGAGGCATGAAGAGCGGCAGGATGAAGCTGGCCATGAAGAGCACGCTGATCAACGGCACGCCGCGGATCAGTTCCACGTACAGCACGCAGATCGTGCGGATCGCCGGCAGGTGGCTCTGCCGCCCCAACGCCACCAGCACCGACAGCGGGAATGCGATCACCAGGCTCACCGTGGACAGCAGCAGGGTCAGCGGCACACCGCCCCAACGCGCCGTCTCCACAGGCGTGAGGCCGAGCACGCCACCGCGCATGAGCGAGAAGAAGACAGCAAAGACCACCACCCACGCGAGGGCCAGCGCCGGGCGCCAGAACACACGCTGGCAACTGGCCACCAACAGCACCACCAGCAGCGCGCAGGCCAGCAACGGACGCCATTGCTCAGCGTAGGGGTAGCGGCCGAAGAGGATGAGCCGGCCCTTCTCGGCCACCACACCCCAACAGGCGCCGATGCCGTGCATCTGGCGGCACAGGGTGTTGTCGGCCTGCGGCACGGCGTGCCAGACGGCCCAGCTAAAGAGCGGAGGCATGGCCAACGCCAGCAGCGCCAGCACCGCCAGCGTGAGCAGCGAGTTTCTCCAGCCGTCGAAAAAACTGCGCTGCAGCCAGGCGAAAGCGCCGACCTGCGAGCGCGGTGGCGGCCGGCTGGCGATGGGGGGCGCGAGTTCAGTGCTGGCCACGGCTGCCTTGCCTCAGCGGTCTTTCAGCCGCGCGCGGCGGTTGTACAGGTTCATCAGCGCCGAGGTCAGCAGCGACAGTGTGAGATAGACCGCCATCACCAGCGCGATGCACTCGATGGCACGGCCGGTCTGGTTGAGCGAGGTGGTGCCGATCGACACCAGGTCGGGGTAGCCCACGGCTACGGCCAGCGAAGAGTTCTTGGTCAGGTTCAGGTACTGGCTCGTGAGCGGCGGGATGATCACGCGCAGCGCCTGCGGCAATTGCACCAGGCGCAGCTCCTGGGTGCGCGAAAGGCCCAGAGCCGCTGCCGCCTCGTGCTGACCGAAGGGCACGCTCTGGATGCCCGCACGCACCACCTCGGCGATGTAGCCTGCGGTGTAGACCGTCAGGCCGATCAGCATGGTGAGGTACTCCGGCGTCAGGGCGCCGCCGCCGATGACGTTGATCTCGGTCTTCTCAGGAAGCTCCAGGCCCGCTGGTGCGCCGCCCAGCCACCAGCCGATCGCCATGCCGAGCAGACCGATCGCCAGCCCGGGCAGCCCGACCGGCAGCACCTGGCCAGTGGCCTCGAAGCGCGCACGCACGTGGCGCGCCCAGAGCCAGGCGCCCGCGAGCCCGACGCCCAGGCCGGCGAGGGTGCCCCAATGGCCGGGCTCCCACAGCGGCAGCGGAAACTGCAATCCGTTCTTGCTGAAGAACAGCCCCGGCGCAGGCCGCAGCGCCTCCTCGACCGCAGGCAGCAGCTCGGTGAGGGTGAAGTACCACATGAACAACTGCAGCAGCAGCGGGATATTGCGCGTGATCTCCACGTAGGCGCCGCACAGCGAGCGCACGAGCAGGTTGCGCGAGAGCCGCCCGATGCCCACCAGCGTGCCCAGCAGCGTGGCCGCCACGATGCCCACCAGCGCCACGCGCAAGGTATTGGCCAGGCCCACGCCATAGGCCTTGAGATAACTCTCGGACGAATCGAACGGGATCAGGCTTTCGCCAATGGCGAAGCCCGCAGGCTGCCAGACGAAATCGAACCCGCTCTGGATGCCGCGGGCCCGCATGTTTCCGAGCGTGTTGGACAGCAGGTAGGCACCGGCCGCGGCAATCAGCACGAGCGCCAGGATCTGATAGACCACGCCCCGAAAGGCTTGGCTGCGCCATGACCACACGCGCTTCTTCGGTGGGGGTCGGCTCAACATCGGAAGACGTCACACTCTACGGCGAGACCCGCCGCGCGGCCGCCGCGGATCCGGCTTGGCCCGTCCGCCGGCGGCGCCCCCGGGCCACGAAGCGGCCCTCGCAGGTCCACGTGCAAGGAGGCGAAGGCCGTTTGGGGGGGGGATGATTACCGCACCGGCGGCGCGTACATCAGCCCGCCCTTGTTCCACAGGTTGTTGACGCCGCGCGGAAGCATGAGCGCGCTCTTGGGGCCGACGTTGCGCTCGAAAATCTCGCCATAGTTGCCCACGGCCTTGATGGCGCGGTAGGCCCAGTCACGGTCCAGGCCCAGGAGCTTGCCGGTGTCCTCGCTCACCCCCAGGATGCGCTGCACCACCGGGTCGGTGCTGGTCTTCATCTGATCCACGTTGGCCTGCGTGATGCCGTACTCCTCGGCTTCGATCAGTGCGTAGACCACCCACTTGACCATGGCGAAGAATTCGTCGTCACCGCGACGCACGCTCGGGCCGAGCGGCTCCTTGCTGATGAGGTCGGGCAGGATCACGTGGTCTTCGGGGTTGCCGGCTTCCTTGTTGCGCACCGAGGCCAGACCCGACGCGTCCGTGGTGTAGGCCTGGCAGCGGCCGGAGAAGTAGGCCTTGTTGGTGGCTTCCTGGGTGTCGAAGACCACCGGTTTGAGGCCCAGGTTGGCGGCCTTCGAGAAGTCGTTCAGGTTCTTCTCGGTGGTGGTGCCAGACTGCACACACACCGTTGCGCCCTTCAACTGTTTGGGGCTGGTGATCTTGCTTTTCTTGGTGACCATGAAGCCTTGGCCGTCGTAGTAGGTGACGCCGGTGAAGTGCAGGCCGAGCGACGCGTCACGGGTCAACGTCCACGTCGTGTTGCGTGAGAGCAGGTCGACCTCGCCGCTTTGCAGCACGGCAAAGCGCTGGCTGGCATTCAGCGGTGTCCACTTGATCTTGCTGGCATCTCCGAGCAGCGTGGCGGCGATGGCCTTGCAGACATCCACGTCCAGGCCGGCCCAGTTGCCCTGGCTGTCGGCGGCGCTGAAGCCGGGCAGGCTGGGGTTGACGCCGCAGTTGAGCGTGCCGCGGGCCTTGATGGTGTCGATGGTCTTGCCGGCGTAGGCGGGCGTGCCGGCAAGCGCGGCGGCGGTGATCAGCGAGCCGAGGGCCAGCCGCGACAGGGCGGATTTCATGAGCAGATCTCCAATATGCGGTGAGTTGATGCCGCCATTCATTTTGCGGCAGCGCGGGCCGACGGTACCTTGCGGTGCGGCGCCGCGGCAACTGTGCTATCCCTGATGCGGCCCCGCCCCGCCCCGCCCCGGCCCCGGCCGCGGCCCGCCGGCCGAGGCAACCTTCAGCGCAGGTCCACCCGGTCAGGCAGCTCGTTGACGTCAGGCTCGTCGGCGCCGCGCGGGAAGTGCTGCAGGAGCAGTGCATTCACCTCCTCCACCGTGCGGCCGAGGCCGGTTTCGAACTGCCCGGCCCGGAACGCCTCTCGCATGCGCGAGAGCATCGCTTCCCACTGCGGTGCGGGCACCAGGCGCGCAAGGCCGCGGTCGGCGACGATCTCGATGGCGCGCTCGGCCAGCAGCAGGTAGATCAGGACGCCGTTGTTGCGTTCGGTATCCCAGACGCGAAGCTTGCCGAACAGTGCCACCGCGCGCTCACGCGCAGGGGCATGGCGCCACAGGTACGACATGGGCAGGCCCGCCTCCACGCACAGGCGGATCTCGCCACTGTGGCGGCTCTCGCTCGCCGCCACCTTCTGCTCCAGGCGCAGCAGCGCTGCCTCGTCCAGCGCACGGGCAGTATCCCGCTCGTCGAACCAGCGGTGGCGCAGGATGCGCGCAAGCCGCGAGCCTGCGTGCCTGGCCGTGGTGGAACTCGTTTCGCTGCCCATCGTGAACTCACCAGTCGCCGGAGGCGCCACCGCCACCGAAGTCACCGCCGCCGCCGGAGGAGAAGCCGCCGCCGCCACCACCGCCGCCGCCGCCGCCGAAACCACCGCCCCAGCCAGCGCCGTCCCAGCCGCCCACGTGCGGCAAACCGCGCCCGCGAGTGCCGCCGCGCGACATGCGCCGCCCGGCGGCGCCCAGGCCGATGATGCCCACCATCACCAGCGCGGCCACGCCGACGCCGGCGGCGATCCAGGCGCTCGCCGTGAACCACCAACCTGCGTAGCCCGCGCCCCCTGCCGCGAGCAGCGAGCCCAACTTGCGGCCGAACAGGCGCGTCAGCACGATGGCGATGATGGGCACGGCGATGAGCAGGAACATCGCGAGCTCTTCGAACTGCAGCCCCGGCAATGCGCCATCGCGTGTGGGCACGGCTGTGGGCGCGGGCAACCCCTCGCCGCGGATGCGTCCCATGAGCTGGTCGATCGCGGCATTCAGGCCGCCGGCATAGTCGTCGGCGCGGAAAGCGGGGCGGATCGCGTTGTCGATGATCTGCCGCGCCGCGAGGTCGGGTACGGCGCCTTCCAGCGCCTTGGCCACCTCGATGCGCACGCGCCGGTCGCCCTTGGCGACCACCACCAGCACGCCGTCGCCCTGGTCGCGGCGGCCGATCTTCCAGGTGTCGGCCACGCGTTGGGCGTAGGCGGCGATGTCCTCGGGGGCGGCGCTCTGCACCAGCAGCAGCACGATCTGCGGCCCCGCCTGGGCCTCGAAGGCGGCGAGTTTGGAATCGAGCGCGGCCATCTGGGCGGCGCTGAGCGTGCCGGTCTGGTCGATGACCCGCGCCGTGAGCGCGGGCACGGGCTGCTGCGCCCGCGCCGGCAGGGCGATGCCCATGAGCCCGGCCATGAGCCCGACCGCGAGCCCGACCACGAGCCCCGGCATCAGCCCGGACGTTGGCCAGCTCGGCAGCCAGGTCGCAAGAAGCGCGGCCCGCGCTCGCAGCGCCGCGAATGCGCGGTGCCAGCGGCTGCGGTCCGCAGGGTCAGCGAGCGCCAAGCTCACTGCAGCACCTTGGGGCTGCACTCAGGACGAGACGCGTGGGTGGCCGTACGACGCCTATCTCGAAGCGGCCGGGGTGGGCGCGGCAGCTGGCTTGCCAGCATCGAAGTTCACCACCGGCGGCGTCGAGATCTGGGCCTCGTTCTGCACCGTGAAGCTCGGCTTGACCGCGTAGCCGAACACCATCGCGGTGAGGTTGCTCGGGAACTGCCGCGCCAGCACGTTGTAGTCGGCCACGGTCTTGATGTAGCGGTTTCGCGCCACGGTGATGCGGTTCTCGGTGCCTTCGAGCTGCACGCGCAGGTCCTGGAAGCCCTGGTTGGCCTTTAGGTTCGGGTACTGCTCGGCCACCACCATCAGGCGCGAGAGTGCGCCGGTCAACTGGCTCTGCGCGGCCTGGAACTTGGCAAAGGCCTCGGGGTTGTTGACGAGTTCGGGCGTGGCCTGGATCCCGGTGGCTGCGGCGCGGGCCTGGATCACGCGCGTGAGCGTCTCTTGCTCGAAGTTCGCCTCGCCGCGCACGGTGTTGACGATGTTGGGGATGAGGTCGGCGCGGCGCTGGTACTGGTTCAGCACCTCCGACCACGAGGCCTTGACTTGCTCGTCCAGACGCTGAAAGTCGTTGTAGCCGCAGCCTGCGAGCAGCGTGGCAGTGAGCAGCGATAGCGCGGCGCCCAGTCGCAGCCAGCCGGGCCGGGCGGTTGAAGGGCCGCCCGATCGGTCGGGCGAGGGGTCGCTCAAGGTGTTGTTCAAATGGCTGTTCGAAGAGAGTGTTGCATCGAGTCTCATGGGTGTCCTCCTGGGGCGGCCTGACACCGCGTCGCGGCGTGCATGCTATCCCGTCGCGGTAGATGGGGCTGGACAATGCACAGGCAAGTGCACGGGGTCGCGGCGACGCAATGTCGATCGGCACAGGCCGGATTGCGCCAGCACAAAGCATAGGAAGGCGGATGGATAACTTGGGCGATGCTCTGCGCGCGGGCGCGATGGGCGCAGAGCCGGCGCTGCCGCATCGTTCGTCGCTCGCGCCGCTCTCTCCGATCGAACCGGTGCTGGTCCTGGGTGCCGGCGGCCGCCTCGGCTCGGCCTTGCTGGCCGAGGCGTTGGTCGCAGGGCGCTTCCCCGCCGTGCAAGCCTGGGTCGCCGGGCCGCTGACCAGCACCTTGCGTGGACTGCGTCCGCTCACCGACGCCACGTTCGCCTCAGGGCCGCTACAGGCCAGTGTGGCGTTCATCGTCTTCGAGCGTCAACGGTTCAGTAATGGGCGCGACGACGCCTTCGTGATGCCGCTGCCGGAGCTGCTGCACGCCTATGCATTGCGCCTGCGCGAAGGGGGTGTGCGGCGGCTGCTCGTCGTGCTGCCGCACGCCAGTGCGATGTTGCCGCAGGCCCTGGCTGCAGGCTTGGCCACTCACGACGAGGTGGCCATCGCGGCGCTGGGCTTCGAACAGCTCGTGCTGATCAAACCCTCGCTGGACGCCACCGCGGCGCGGCCAGTCCGGTGGCTCGCGCGTTTCGCGCAATGGTGGCTTTCGCAGTTGCGCTGGATGGTGCCGCAGCGTGAGCAGCCGCTGCGCGCCGCCGTGTTGGCCCGCTTGACGGTGATGCTCGCGGGGCTGTTGCCGGCGGCCGCGCGCGGCACATACGTCGTGCCTCAGGCCCTGCTGTGGCAACTCGCGCAAGACGCAGATGGCGGGCGGCAGCGGTTGGCCGAGTGGCTGGGGCCGATAGACTCGTCTACTCTGCCTGCCACGCCTGCCATGCTCGGGAGTCCCTCGATAATGCCTCCATGAGTGTTTCGACTCCGGCCACGGGTACGGCCAGTGCATTGCACAACGACACCTTCCTGCGCGCCTGCCTGCGCCAGAGCACCGAGCACACACCGCTGTGGCTGATGCGCCAGGCCGGCCGCTACCTGCCCGAATACAACGCCACCCGGGCGCGCGCCGGCAGTTTCATGGGGCTGGCGACAAGCCCCGACTTCGCCACCGAGGTGACGCTGCAGCCACTCGAACGCTGGCCGCTGGACGCGGCAATCCTGTTTTCCGACATCCTCACCGTGCCCGATGCGATGGGCCTGGGCCTCTCGTTCGCTCCCGGGGAGGGCCCCCGCTTCGCCCACCCCGTGCGCGACGAGGCCGCGGTGGCGCGGCTCGCGGTGCCCGACATGGCGCGTCTGCGCTATGTGTTCGACGCAGTCAGTTCGATCCGCCGCGCCCTCGTCACCACCGACGGCGCCGGCCGACGTGCGGGCCGCGTGCCGCTCATCGGCTTCTCGGGCAGCCCCTGGACGCTGGCCTGCTACATGGTCGAGGGCGCCGGCTCGGACGACTATCGCCTCGTCAAGACGATGCTGTATGCGCGGCCCGATCTGATGCATCGCATCCTCGAGGTGAATGCGCTGGCGGTGGCGGCTTACCTGAATGCCCAGATCGATGCCGGCGCGCAGGCCGTGATGGTGTTCGACTCCTGGGGCGGCGTGCTGGCCGAGCCCGCCTTCCGCCGCTTCAGCCTGCACTACACACGCCAGGTGGTGGCCGCGCTCAAGCGCGAAGCCGAAGGCCGGCGTGTGCCGTGCATCGTATTCACGAAAGGCGGCGGGGGCTGGCTGGAGGACATCGCGGGCTGCGGCGCTGACGTCGTGGGGCTGGATTGGACCACCGATCTGGCCCAGGCTCGCCGCCGAGTCGACGACCGCGTGGCCTTGCAAGGCAACCTCGACCCCACGGTGCTGTTCGCCCCGCCCGAGGTGGTGGCGGCCGAGGCGCGGGCCGTGCTCGACAGCTTTGGCCCCGCTCAGCGAGCCGACGGCCGGTTCGGCGGGCACATCTTCAACCTCGGGCATGGCATCAGCCAGTTCACGCCGCCCGAGCACGTGTCGGCGCTGGTCGAGGCGGTGCATGGCCACTCGCGGCGGGTGCGCAACGGCGCGTAACCGCCCGTCGGTGCCCGGCCCATTGCGCTATGTCGTGCAGTGCGGGTAAGTGAGCGCTCAGGGCTTGACTTATCCCCACGACCCGTGTTCGAGGGGGGTCGGCCTGCGAACCTGCGCGCGGCATGGCGGGAATTCACGGCACCCGTGCTAAGTCTCTGATTTCATTGGCATCGCGCCCCTGCCTCATCCAGAAGCAAGTCAGCCAGGTGGTCGGAAAATCAAGCACTTGCAGGGGGTGGAAGCAGCTTGCACACATTGTTATCCACAGATTTTCTGGATAGATCGAAAAGTCCTTGGGAATCATGAGCTTGGGCGTGAGATCTCAGGTTATTCATTGGGTTGGCTGTCGCGGCGTGCGTGTCGTTACATGAGCATCGATTCGGCCGCCCCCGCCAGTCTCACCGTGCGGCTCACCGTCGCGGTGGAGGCGCCCCGGCACGTGGCACTCGCCGATTCGACCGGGCTTCTCGACTACCTCAGCGAGCGCCCGCTTTGCGCTGGAACGCTGGTGCGCGTGCCGCTGGGCAGGCGCGAGGTGGCCGGCATCGTCTGGGACCGCCTGCTACCGGCGGCGAGTGCCGCCGCAGCTGATCTGCGCCCGGTCAAGGCTGTGCTCAATGCCATGCCGCCGCTGGCGGCACCATGGCGTGCGCTGATCGACTTCGCTGCTGGTTACTACCAACGCAGCATCGGCGAGTTGGCGCTGGCGGTACTACCGCCGCAGTTGCGCCAGATCGACAACGTGCAGCTTGAGCGCCGCCTCGGGCGGCTCGGGCGGCTGGCGAGTGACGAGGCAAAGCTGCCAGGCCAGGAGCATGTCGTGGGGCCGGAGGCGAAAGCCGTCTACCCTGCCATGCCCGACCTCAGTCCGGACCAGAGCGCCGCGCTGGCCTCGTTCGGCGTAGGCACGGCGCCGGCCTTGCTGCACGGCGTCACCGGCAGCGGCAAGACCGAGGTCTACCTGCGGGCCGCCGCCCACGCTCTGGACGCTGGCGGGCAGGTGCTCGTGCTGGTGCCCGAGATCAATCTCACGCCGCAGCTCGAGGCGCGCTTTGCCGAGCGGTTTCCAGGCCGCGTGCTGGCCAGCCTGCACAGCGCGCTCACGCCCGCACAGCGACTGCGCCACTGGCTGCTGGCGCACGAGGGCCGAGCCGATCTCGTGCTTGGCACGCGGCTGGCGGTGTTTGCCTCGCTGCCGCGCTTGTCACTGATCGTGGTCGACGAGGAGCACGACCCCTCGTTCAAACAGCAAGAGGGTGCGCGCTACTCGGCGCGCGACCTGGCGGTGTGGCGGGCGCGCCAGCTCGGTGTGCCGGTGATGCTGGGCTCGGCCACACCTTCGCTGGAAACCTGGCATCGTGTGCAGCAGGGACGCTACCGGCGGATTGCCTTGCCGCAGCGCATCGGCGGCGGCGAGTTGCCGCGCGTGCGGCTGCTCGACATGCGCCAACTGCCCGAGCCCGCGCGCACGGCCGCAGCGCAGGCCGCCGCGCCGCTGGCGCCGCCCCTGCTGGCCGCCGTGCGAGAGCGCATCGAGCGCGGTGAGCAAAGCCTGCTGTTGCTCAACCGCCGCGGCTATGCGCCGGTGCTGCATTGCCCCGCCTGCGGCTGGAAGAGCGGCTGCGCGCACTGCAGTGCCTGGCGCGTATTTCACAAGGCCGACCGCACCTTGCGCTGCCACCACTGCGGCTACACCGAGCGTGTGCCACGCGCCTGCCCGGAGTGCGGCAATCTCGACATCTCGCCGCTCGGGCGTGGCACCGAGAAGCTCGAGGAGCAGCTCGCCGACTTGCTGCCCGGCGCGTGCGTCGCACGCATCGATGCTGACAGCACGCGCGGCGCCGGCGAACTCGCGCGCCAGCTGGCCGCCGTGCACGATGGCGACGTCGATGTGCTCGTGGGCACGCAGATCCTGGCCAAGGGCCACGACTTCCGCCGTGTCACGCTGGTGGCCGCGGTCAACCCCGACGGGGCCCTGTTCAGCAGCGACTTTCGTGCCCCCGAGCGGCTCTTCGCGCTGCTCATGCAGGCGGGCGGCCGTGCCGGTCGCGACGCCGCGCAGTCGGGGCGCAGCGAGATGTGGATCCAGACCACCAGCCCGGGGCATGCGCTGTACCAGGCCCTGGTGCGGCACGACTACGAGTCCTACGCCAGCGCGCAACTGGCCGAGCGTGCCGCAGCGGGCCTGCCGCCGTTCACCCACCTGGCACTGGTGCGTGCCGAAGCGCGCGAGGCGGATGTCGCGATGGGGTTTCTGCGCGAAGCATCCACCGAATTCCGGGCCCTGGGCGCCGAGGGTGTGCGGGCCTATCCCCCGGTGCCGCCGGCGCTGGCGCGCGTGGCCGATGTCGAGCGTGTGCAGATGCTGCTCGAGTCGCCTTCGCGGCCAGCCTTGCAGCGTGCCCTGGCGGTCTGGTTGCCCATGCTCGGCGCCTTGCGCAAACGCCACAAGGGCGTGCTGCGCTGGGCGGTCGACGTCGATCCGATGGCCATCTGAAGCCTGCGCCAGGTGACGCGGCGGTGTGACTCAGGGGGTCAGTGCGCGTTGGTACTGCAGCGCCTCGGCCAGGTGCGGCACCTGCACACGCTCGCTGCCGGCCAGATCGGCCACCGTGCGCGCGACCTTGAGCACGCGGTGCATGCGGCGCCCCGACCATGCGAGCCTGCGTGCCGCGCCTTCGAGGAAGGCGACCGCGCGTTCGTCGAGAGTCACGTGCCGATCGACCCCTGCCGCGTCGAGCCGGGCATTGGGCAGGCTTTGGCGTTCGAGCTGCAGTGCGTGCGCGGCGAGCACGCGCCGGGCTGTCTGCGCGCTCGTCTCGCCCGTGGCTGCCGCCAGCATCTCCTCGGGCCGAGCGGAGAGCACCTCCACCTGCAGGTCGATGCGATCGAGCAGCGGCCCCGAGAGGCGGCCCTGGTAGCGCGCCACCGCCTCGGGCGTGCAGCGGCAGGCGCGGCCGGTACCGGTTGCGGCGCCCAGCCAGCCGCAGGGGCAGGGGTTCATCGCCGCCACGAGCTGGAAGCGCGCCGGAAAGCGCGCACGCCGCGCGGCGCGTGCGATGCTGATGGTGCCGGTCTCCAGAGGCTCACGCAGCGCCTCCAGCGCCTTGCGTGGGAACTCGGGCATTTCATCGAGGAACAGCACGCCGCCATGGGCGAGCGAGATTTCACCGGGCCGCGGCGGAGAGCCGCCGCCCACCAAGGCCACCGCGCTGGCGGTGTGGTGCGGCGTGCGCAGGGCGCGCTCGCCGAAGGGCACCGAACCGTCCCCGGCCAGGCCGAGAAGCGCCGCGCTGTCCAAGGCCTCTTCCTCACTCATTGGCGGCAACAGCCCCGGCAGCCGCTGCGCCAGCATCGACTTGCCGGTGCCAGGGGGGCCCACAAGCAGCAGGCTGTGCGAGCCGGCCGCGGCGATTTCCAGCGCGCGTTTGGCGCCGGCTTGGCCCTTGACGTCCACCAGGTCGATGGTTCGGTGGTGCGGCGCGGGGGCGCGAGCCGCGCTCGACACGCTGCCTGGCGGAGGCGAGAGCGGCACGGCGGCTTCGCCCGGCACCAGGGCGGCAGCGACTTCGGCCAAGCTCGCCGCAGCCAGCACCACGAGGCCTGGCACGCGGGCGGCCGCCTCGGCGTCGGCATGTGGCAAAACCAAGTGCCGGCCGCTGGCCGCACGGCGCGCACCGAGGGCCAGCGCCAGGGCGCCGCGCACGCCGCGCAGGCCGCCTGCCAGGGAGAGCTCGCCGGCAAACTCGAAGGCCTCCACCCGAGCCATGTCCAGCACGCCGGCCGCTGCCAGGATGCCCACGGCAATCGGCAGGTCGAATCGGCCGGATTCCTTGGGCAGGTCAGCCGGCGCCATGTTCACGGTGATGCGCTTGTTGTGCGGGAAGGCAAAGCCGCTTTGAGCCAGCGCGGCTCGAACGCGCTCGCGCGACTCCTTGACCTCGGTCTCCGCGAGCCCGACAAGAGTGAATGACGGCAGGCCGTTGGCAAGCTGCACCTCGACGCGCACTTCCGGCGCGTCCATGCCCAGAAGTGCACGGCTGTAGACGATGGCCAGTGACATGGTGCCTTGCAGTTCTCCCTGCGACCGATTCTGTGGCGCCCGGGGCGCGCCGATCCGCACCGGAAGAGTGCACCAGGATGGCTCCCTCCAATGTGGTGCACCCGATTGGGCCTCCTCCTGGGGTGCCGGATGCGATGGGCGCGTGGACGGCAAGCACGCCTGCAAAGCTCGGCGCAACCGCAGGCACGGCCGGCGACACAAGGGAGAGCGAGGACGGTTTTCCGCGACGGAGTGCTCGACCGAGTGTTGGCGTGCGCCCCAGTCTGGGGCCGAGAGGGGCGGTGGGTCTGGCACGGAAGCTGCTCGCTCCGTTGAAGACCGCAATGATCCCGTCCACCTAGAACTTGGAGAAGCTCCTTGAAGAAGTCAGTCTCGTTGGTTGCACTGGCCGCGTCGTCGGCTGCATTTATCAGCGCGCTCGCGCTGCCCTCGGTGGCGCTGGCCGACCTGGTGTTCAACGTCGGCGGCTTCAGCGACTATCGCTACCGCGGCATCTCGCAATCGCGGTTGAAGCCCGCGGTGCAGGCTGGCGTCGACTTCGACACCAATGGCTTCTACGTCGGCGCCTGGGGCTCCTCGATCAAGTGGATCAAGGATGCCGGCGGCGACGCTCCGGCCGAGTACGACCTCTATGGCGGCTACAAGGGCACCATCGTCAAGGACAGGCTGTCGTATGACGTCGGTGTGCTCACCTACCAGTACCCGAGCAACAAGCTCGCCACCAAGGCCGAGACGACCGAGGTCTACGGCGCCCTGACGTTCGGCCCGGCGACGCTGAAGTACTCGCACAGCGTGTCCAACCTGTTCGGTTTTGCCGACAGCAAAGGCAGCGGTTATGTCGACCTGAGCGCCACGTTCGAATTGGCCGGCCTTTCGCTCGTGCCGCACCTGGGCTACCAGAAGGTGGCCAAGAACTCCTCCTTCACCTACACCGACTACTCGCTCACCGTGAGCAAGGAAGTGGTCAAGGGCCTGACGTTGAGCGGCGCGCTCGTCGGCGCAGAGACCAAGAAGATCGCTGGCACGCCCGCCTACGTGAGCCCCGCCGGCAAGGACCTGGGCAAGGCCGGCGCCGTGCTCGGCGTCAAGTACGTGTTCTGACCCGAACATCCAAGAGGAGGATCAAGCCATGAAGATGGTCACTGCCATCATCAAGCCCTTCAAGCTCGACGAGGTGCGTGAAGCCCTCGGCGGCATCGGGGTGCAGGGTATCACCGTGACCGAGGTCAAGGGCTTCGGGCGCCAGAAAGGCCACACCGAGCTGTACCGCGGCGCCGAGTATGTCGTCGACTTCCTGCCCAAGGTGAAGATCGAGGCCGCTGTCGACGATGCGCTCGTCGAGCGTGTCATCGAGGCCGTCGAGGCCTCGGCACGCACGGGCAAGATCGGTGACGGAAAGATCTTCGTCACGACGCTGGAGCAAGTCGTGCGCATCCGCACCGGCGAGACGGGCAAGGACGCCCTCTGAGCATCCTGCCCCTGTTCGGTCCAACGGGTCTTGACGGGTCTTGACGGGTCTTGACGGGCCCGAGAGGTCCGATCTTTCCCACACGCCTGACGAAACCTTCCACAAGAGACGAGCCATGAACAAGTTTTTCCGCAACCTGCTGCTTTGGCTGGCGCTGGCAACCCTCGGCTGGAGTGCAGCCCACGCAGCCGATTTCCCCGGCACGAAAGTGCTGTTTGAAACTGGAAAGGCCGATGTGCCGGCGAATTCCGCCGGCGACATCAAGGCCGTGGCCGGATTTCTCGCCGCCAATACCGAGGCCAAGGTGCAGTTGTCTGGCTACACCGACTCCACCGGGTCGGCGGAGGTCAACAAGGAACTGGCCAAGAAGCGCGCCTTCGCTGTGCGCGATGCACTGAAGGCAGCGGGCGTGGCCGAAGACCGCGTCGTCCTGCAAAAGCCCGAGGACATCAAGGCCGGCGAAGGCGAGCAGGCACGCAAGGTCGAGGTGACCTTGTACGCAGCCGCGCCGGCCGCAGCCACCGCAGCCGCGGCCGCAGCGGCCCACGCGACTGCGGCCGCGCCGGCCCCGGTGCCCAACAAGGGGGACGTGAGCTGGATGTTGATCTGCACGGCGCTGGTCATCATGATGACCGTCCCCGGCCTCGCGCTTTTTTACGGCGGCCTGGTGCGCAGCAAGAACATCCTCTCGGTGTTGATGCAGGTGTTCGTCGTCTTCTCCCTCATCACCGTGCTGTGGGTGGTGTATGGCTACAGCCTGGCATTCACCGAGGGCAACAAGTTCATCGGCGGCTTCGACCGCTTGTTCCTGAACGGCGTGTTCACGCCCAAGGACGGCACCTTCGCGATGGCGGCCACCTTCAGCAAGGGCGTGGTCATTCCCGAGATCGTGTTCGTCGCCTTCCAGGCCACCTTCGCGGCCATCACCTGCTGCCTCATCGTCGGCGCATTCGCCGAGCGCATGAAGTTCAGCGCGGTGCTGTTCTTCATGGTGCTGTGGTTCACCTTCTCCTACCTGCCGATCGCGCACATGGTGTGGTACTGGATGGGCCCCGACGCCTACACGGGCAAGGAGGTCGTCGACCAGATGAACGCCAAGGCAGGCATGCTCTGGCAGTGGGGTGCGCTCGACTTCGCCGGCGGCACCGTGGTGCACATCAACGCCGCCATGGCGGGCCTGGTGGGTGCCTTCGTGCTCGGCAAGCGCGTGGGCTACGGCAAGGAGGCGCTGACGCCGCACAGCCTGCCGCTGACGATGGTGGGGGCCGCGATGTTGTGGGTGGGCTGGTTCGGCTTCAACGCTGGCTCGGCGCTCGAAGCCGGCAACAGCGCCGCGCTGGCGTTCATGAACACCTTCTCGGCCACCGCGATGGCGGTGTTGGCCTGGTGTGCCGCCGAGGCGCTGATGCGCGGCAAGGCCTCGATGCTGGGCGCGGCCTCGGGTGCCGTGGCCGGCCTCGTCGCCATCACGCCGGCAGCGGGCAACGTGGGCATCGTCGGCGCGCTGGTGATCGGCGCGGTGGCCGGTGTGGCATGCCTGTGGGGCGTGAACGGCCTGAAGAAGATGCTCGGCGCGGACGACTCGCTCGACGTGTTCGGCGTGCACGGCGTGGGTGGCATCGTCGGCGCGCTGCTGACTGGCGTGTTCCATGCCCAGTCACTGGGCGGCCCCGGCATGGTTCCCGATTGGACGACCGCCGCGATGGCCACCAATCCAGACGGCATCCTGGCGCAGGTGTGGATCCAGGCCAAGGCGGTGGGCGTCACGGTGATCTGGTCGGGCGTGGTCGCCTTCATCGCCTACAAGATCGTCGACGTGACGATCGGGCTGCGCGTGCCCGAAGACGAGGAGCGCGAAGGCCTCGACATCACGGCGCACGGGGAAACCGCGTACAACTAAAGATATTCCGGACGGACCTTCGGTCGGCCGGAATATTTCGTCGGGCTGGAGTCGACGCACTTCGCGCGCGACTCAGTCCGCCGGGGCCGGCCTGAAAGGGCCGGCCCTTTTTGCGTCTTGGGGCGCGAGAGAGTGCAGATGATCGGCTGTCGGTTCGCAGGGATGTTGGTGCTTTCGCTGCTGGGCTGCGGCGGAAGCGGCGGCTCTGAGGGCGACGCATCGATTCCCGATCAGGTGCCGACTGTCCAGGAAGAGCAGTGCAGGGCCGCGGGCTGGCAACGGCTCGTCGTGCGTGCCGAAGGCCGGCCGCGCCTCGGGCTGTGGAAGGCCTCCGCGACCACTTGGCCTCGCGGCGCCATCGTCGTGATGCACGGTGGTGGTGGGGCGCACACCAACTTCTGCGTCGCCAACGTGGCACTCATCGCGCCGCAAGTGCGCTTCACCGACGAGGCGCTGGCGCAGGGCTTCGCGGTCTTCCTGCTGGACTCCTCGGATCAGGTCAGCGACGACAGCGGCCGCATCTGCGGCAAGGTCTGGGATGACGAGGTGCGTGCCCGACCCAATCTCGACCTGTCCTTCATCGAACACGTGCTGGCGAGGGAAATTCCGGCGCGCAGGCCGCCTGGCAGCAGCGCGGCCGTCTTCCTCACGGGACTGTCTTCGGGCGGCTTCATGGCCGTGCGCGCGGCCACGCGCTTCGCGCCACTCGTCACCGCCTTCGCCCCCGTGGCCAGCGGCGACCCCTACGGCTGGTTTCGCGACTGCACGCGGCGCGCCGGCGACAGGGCAAGTGTCGCGGGCATCGGCCTGGACCGCGAGACGCGCCGCCAGATCGTCGAGCCGGGCGCCTGCGATGCGCCGGCCTATCCCAACGAGACAAGCTGGGACGGCGAGGCGATGGGTCGTAAGCCGCCCTTTCGCGTGTTCCACCACGCCGAGGACGGAATTCTCGACCGCAGCTGCGTCGAGAAGCAGCGCCGCCAGCTGAGCGCACGCGGCTACCCCGAGACCGCGCCGTTCACGCTCAGCGGCGGCACCCGCAGCGCCGAGGTGCACTACTGGCAGGAAGCGTACAACACACCCTTGCTGGCGTGGTTGGCCGGCTTCACGCCTTGAGCACCTCCCTAGAATGCTCCCATGGTCCCGCACCTGACCACCGCGCTTACCGGCCCCATCAACGAGCTTGAAGCGCGTGTGCTCGAATCGATGCCGGCCATCGAGCGCTGGTTCCGGCTCGAGTGGATGGAGCACACGCCACCGTTCTACACCTCGGTGGACCTGCGCAACGCGGGCTACAAGCTGGCACCTGTCGACACCGAGCTCTTCCCTTCAGGCTTCAACAATCTCACGCCAGAGATGCTGCCCCTGTCGGTGCAGGCTGCGATGGCCGCGATCGAGAAGATCTGCCCCGAGGCCAAGAACCTGTTGCTGGTGCCCGGGCCGCAAGCGCAGAGCAGCAACCCTTTCTATCTCACGCACCTGCAACGGCTGATGGAAGTGTTCACTCTCGCGGGCTTGAACGTGCGCCTCGGGAGCCTCGCGCGCCGGCTCGACAAGCCAGAGAAGCTGGCCTTGCCGGATGGGGGCGAACTGCTCGTTGAACCCATGGTTCGGGGCAAGCGACGCCTTGGGTTGCCAGACTTCGACCCCTGCACGATCCTGCTCAACGACGACCTTGCCGCCGGCGTGCCCGGGCTGCTCGAGGATCTGCATGAGCAATACCTGCTGCCTCCGTTGCACGCGAGCTCGGCGTCGCGGCGCAAGTCGCGCCACTTCCACAGCTACGAGGAGGTGGCAAAACGCTTCGCCAAGCTACTGGGCATGGACCCATGGCTGATCCACCCGATGCATGGCCAGTGCGGGCAGGTCGACTTCGGCACCGAGGTCGGGTTGGAGTGCGTCAAGACCCACGTCGACTCATTGCTGACCAAGGTGCGGCGCAAGCACAAGGAGTACGGCATCGCCGACCGCGCCTTTGTCGTCGTCAAGTCCGATGGACCGGGTGCCTCCGACGTGCTCACGGTGCGCGATGCCAAAGACCTGGACGATCCCGAGCGCCGCGCTCGAATGCTCAACAGCATGCCCGCCGGTGCCCCCGTGCGCGAGATGATCGTGCAGGAAGGCGTGCCCAGCTACGAGCGCGTCAACGATGCCGTGGCCGAACCGGTGGTGTACATGATCGACCGCTACGTCGTGGGCGGCTTCTACCGCGTGCACGCGGCGCGGGGCACCGACGAAAGTCTCGATGCGCCTGGCTCGGCCTATGTGCCATTGGCCTTCGCGGAGAGCCATCAGTTGCCGCGACGAGGGGCCAAGCCGGGCGCGAGCGCGCCCAACCGCTTCTACATGTACGGAGTCATCGGTCGCTTGGCGATGCTGGGCGCGTCCTACGAGCTCGAGGCCACGGACCCCGAGGGCGATCGCGCGGACGCCTGATCAACCGGCGCGCAGAATTGCTCAAGGCGTCCGGTCGTCGAATGGCCGGCCGCACAGGCTACGCGGACCGGTTACCCACCCAAGATGCACATGCCTGGACAGTTAGCGCGCCCATCGCATTCCGCGAGCCGCAAGCCCGCCGGCCGATCTGTGGCCGTGGCTTGGCTGAGTCTGGCTGCGCTCGGTGTCGTCTACGGCGACATCGGCACCAGCCCGCTCTACGCGCTGAAAGAGGTCTTTGCCGAGGGTCGGGTCCCGCTGACCGAGAGCAACATCCTGGGCGTGCTCTCGCTCGTCTTCTGGACGCTCACCGTGGTGGTGTCACTCAAGTACGTGGTGCTCATCCTGCGCGCGGACAACAACGGCGAAGGCGGCCTGATCGCGATGTTGGCGCTGGCCACGCAGGCGGTGCGCGAGCGGCCCGCGCTGCGCCGCCGTCTGCTGATGCTCGGCATCTTCGGTACGGCCATCTTCTTCGGCGACGGCGTCATCACACCGGCCGTTTCAGTGCTATCTGCCGTGGAGGGGCTCGAGGTGGCGGCACCGGCGCTGCATCGCTTCGTGGTGCCGCTGGCCCTGGGGGTACTGACGATGCTGTTTGCCGCACAACGCTTCGGCACGGCGATGGTGGGGCGGTTCTTCGGGCCGGTCACGCTCGTCTGGTTCCTCGTCATGGCGGCGCTGGGGTTGCCGCACCTCGTGCAGCATCCGCAGGTGCTGGCGGCGCTATCGCCACACCACGCGCTGGCCTTCCTGTTCAGCAACCCGGGCATCGCCTTCATCGCTTTGGGCTCGGTGGTGCTGTGTGTCACCGGGGCAGAGGCGCTGTACGCCGACCTCGGGCACTTTGGCAAGCCGCCGATCCGCTGGGCATGGTTCGTGGTCGCGATGCCGGCGTTGCTGATCAACTACTTCGGGCAGGGTGCCATGCTGTTGCAGCACCCCGAGAAGGTGAAGAACCCGTTCTTCGAGATGGCGCCGCAGTGGGCACTGTTTCCGCTCATTGCGCTGGCCACGCTGGCCGCCGTGATCGCGTCGCAGGCGCTCATCACGGCCGCATTCTCGGTGGCCAAGCAGGCCATGCAGTTGGGCTACCTGCCGCGGTTGCGCATCGCGCACACCTCCATCCGCGACACCGGGCAGATCTATGTGCCGTTCGTCAACTGGACGCTGTACGCCTGCGTGGTTTTCGCCGTCGTCGTATTCGGCAGCAGTGGTGCACTGGCCTCGGCGTACGGCATCGCGGTGACGATCGACATGACCATCACCACCGTGATGACCTTCTTCGTCATCCGTTTCGCCTGGCGGCTGCCGCTGGCGCTTTGCCTGGCCAGCACCGGGGTCTTTTTCCTGGTCGATGTCACCTTCCTCGCCGCCAACGCCGTCAAGGTCTTCGAGGGCGGCTGGTTTCCGCTCGTCATTGGTGGTGCGATGTTCGCGCTGATGATCACGTGGAAGCAGGGCCGCGCCCTGATGGCGGCCAGGCTGCGGGAGGAGTCGATCGAATTGCCGGTCTTCATCGAGAGCATCTTCTTGAACCCGCCGCTGCGCGTGTCTGGCACCGCGGTTTTTCTCAACGCAGAGAAGGGCGCCACACCCTTCGCGCTGCTGCACAACCTCAAGCACAACAAGGTGCTGCACGAGCAGAACCTCTTCGTCACCGTGATGCAGCACGAGGTGCCTTGGATCGGGTTCGACAAACGCGTCGAGGTCGAACCCCTGGGCCACGACTGCTGGCAGGTGACGCTGCACTTCGGCTTCAAGAACGACCCCGACGTGCCTGAGGCGCTGAAACTGCTGGCCGGCAGTCACGTCGTGCTCGAAGAGATGGAGACGAGCTACTTTCTCAGCCGCGACACCGTGGTGCCCACCTTTGGCGGCGGCATGGCGCTGTGGCGCGAGAAGCTCTTCGCGAACATGCACCGCAATGCGGCCGCGGCGGCGGACTTCCTGAACTTGCCGACGAACCGCATCGTCGAGTTGGGGACGAAGGTAGAAATTTAGCCCGCACGCTCCCTGCCGGTCGCTGCCCCCGGAGGGGGCTCGCGCAGCGGACCGGCAGAGCCGGATCCGTGCACGCCGGCTGGACTGGTCGCTCAGCAGGTGCCGGTCAGGCCGCTTGCAATTGCGTGAAGAGCGGGTCGTGTCGGTGGCGCGGGCGGTAGGGCTTGAGGCGCCGTGCGATCTCGGCGATGTGCTCGGGCGTGGTGCCGCAGCATCCGCCGGCGATATTGAGGAACCCGCTCTTGGCGAAGTCTTCGAGCAAGGTGCCCGTGACTTCCGGGGTTTCGTCGAAGCCCGTCTCACTCATCGGGTTGGGCAAGCCAGCGTTGGGGTAACAGCTCACGAAGGTGTCGGATGCCACCTTCGAGAGGTCCTCGACGTACGGCCGCATCACCGCAGCGCCGAGCGCGCAATTCAAGCCGACTGCCAGAGGCCGCGCGTGGCGCACCGAATGCCAGAAGGCCTGCACGGTCTGCCCGGAGAGGATGCGCCCCGATGCGTCGGTGACGGTGCCGGAGATGATGACGGGCAGCCGCTCGCCGCTTTGCTCCATCAATTCGTCCAGCGCGAAGATCGCCGCTTTGGCATTGAGCGTGTCGAAGATGGTCTCGACGAGAAACAGGTCGCAGCCGCCTTCGAGCAGGCCCTCGGCCTGCTCGCGGTAGGCGTCGCGCAACTGGTCGAAGCTGACGTTGCGCGCGCCGGGGTCGTTGACGTCGGGGCTGATGCTCGCGGTCTTGGGTGTCGGGCCCAGCGCGCCGGCCACGAAGCGCGGCCACTGCGCAGTGGCATGTCGATCTGCGGCCTCGCGCGCGATGCGCGCTGCGGCGACGTTCATCTCCCGGGCGATGTGCGCCAGGCCATAGTCTTCCTGCGCGACGGAGCTGGCGCCGAACGTATTGGTCTCGATGAGGTCAGCGCCCGCGGCGAGGTACTGCTCATGAATCTCACGCACGACGTCCGGGCGCGTCATCACCAGCAAGTCGTTGTTGCCCTTCAGGTCTTTGCTGTGGTCACGGAATCGTTCGCCGCGGAAGTCGGCCTCGCTCAGGCGGTGGCGCTGGATCATCGTGCCCATGGCGCCGTCGAGGATGAGGATGCGGCGGGCCAGCAGCGCCGGCAGCGCGCCACCGCGGGTGTAGGGAAGGGAAACGGCGGGATTCATGGCGCAATTGTAGGAACTGACTGGCGTCGGATTGGTCGGACGGGCCGGACGGGCCGGACGGGCCGGTCCGGCGCTACCCCTGTCGCGGCAGGGGCGGTCGTGGGCCGCTTCCACGCGCGGGGTCGTCGGCCATAGGCGCCGCGGGCGACGCTGCGGATGGCGCGGCCGGAGGGGCCTTGGGGGATGGCGCCGCCTGAGGCTCAGCGCTGCCAGGCCCCTCCTGCATGAGGAAGCGAGAGGGCTGCATATCCATCGGCGCCATCACCGATTCGCGCACGTAAGACGAACTCGGTTCGCCGCGGCGGCGGGAGCGCCACTGACGGCGGCGTTGTTTTCGGCGCGTCTCCAGATCCATCACCATCAGCAGCAGCACGATGGGAATCAGCCCGCCACCGACAAGCGAGATCACGTTGCCGGGCAGGTCGTGGCGGTAGACCGAGCCGATCTGCGTGGGCAGGTCCGCCGCATAGAGCACGAGGGCGTAGCCTGCAAGAAAGCTGAGGCTGATCAAGCCTGCGGCGGCGATGCGCCAAGAGTAGCGGTACCTGCGCGCATGACCATACGGGAACGCCATGGCCATCGCCGTGGCGCAGCCCGCCGCCGAGATGACACCCGCCACGCCGACGAAAACGGGGTTCCACTGGATGCCTGGCCTGAATGCCGCCGCCATCATCCACCCCACCTGCAGCCCGGTCAGCAACAGGCCGAGCAACAAGCCGGCGCCGGCCGCCGATGCGCCCTCTTCGCGCCACACCGGTACCAGGGCCAGCATCGTCACGACGATGCTCGTGCCCAACCACAGGGTGAGCGCCCCGAGTGGGTGGTAGCCAAGGGGGAAGCCGAGCGACTCGCCCGCGAGGCCCAGTGGCACCGCCACCGACAGCGCGGTGGCGAAACTGACGCCGGCGATGGCCACCTGCCGCAGCCGGCCCAGATCCCACTCCCACTCCTCCTGGGCCTGGCGCATCCAGCCCAGCATGACGTGCGCGGCCAGGCCAACGATCAGCGCCGCCAGCGACCACATCAGGAGCGACGATTGCAGGGAGAAGGCTTCAGACGACATGGATGACTGGACGCGCGGCCGGTTGCTCGAAGCAGCCCATCCAGCATCATCGCACCTCAGGCGCTATCGGGGCGCACCGTGCGCTTCGGAATGTGCTGGCATCTGCATGCAAATGCCGCATCGCCGCATCGCCGCATCGCCGGGTCGCGGCAGGCCTCAGGCGCCGTCGATGGGCACCGGCCGGGTGGCGTCAAACAGCGAGGGTCGGAAGGCAGCCACCGCCGTCGCCCCGCCGGATGCGCCGGCTTCGGCCCAAAGGGCCAGCGCCGTGGCGCTCATCGGTTTGGCGAACAGATAACCCTGCAGCTCGTCGCAGCCCATGCGCACCAGGATGTCGCGCTGCGCTTCGGTCTCGACACCTTCGGCCACGACACGCATGCCCAAGGTCCGCGCCACGCTCAGCACGGCCTCGACAATGGAGCGCGCCGACTCGGACACTTCGAGATCCACGATGAAGCCGCGGTCGACCTTCAACTCCGCCGCCGGCAGGCGCTGCAGTACGGCCAAGCTGGAGTGGCCGGTGCCGAAGTCGTCGATCGAAACATGAAACCCGGCACGGCGCAGGCGCTGGAAGGCGATGCGCGTCTGCGCGGTGTCTTCCATCGCGACCGACTCCGTGATCTCGCAGGTGAACCTCGACGCAGGGATCTGGTGGCAGCGCAAGTGTTCCTCGAGTTGCGACACGAAGCGATCGTGACGCAACTGGAGGCCGGAGACATTGATCGCGATGCGCATGCGCAGGCCGCTCTCGCGCCAGAGCGCCGCTTGGCGGCAGGCCTCGCCCACCACCCAATTGCCGATGGCGCCCATCAGGCCATGTCGCTCGGCCAGAGGGATGAAATCCGAGGGAGGCACGAGCCCTCGTACGGGGTGCTCCCAGCGCAACAGCGCCTCCGCAGCCGTGATCTGCAGGCTCGCGGCGTCGATCTTGGGTTGATACACCAGCTTCAGTTCGCCGCGCGCGACGGCCTGACGCAGATCTTGCAGCATCAAAGCCTGCTCCCTGAGGTCCACGGCCATCGCGGGCGTATAGACCGCGTGGCCGTTGCCACCGGCCTGCCTCACGTGGCGCATCGCGGCTGCAGCGTGGGGCAACAGGCGTGACCAGGCGCCGTGGGCCGGGTAGCAGGCCAGGCCTGCGGAGCCCGTGAGCGCCAACGAGTCGCCTTGCACTTCGACGGGCATCGCGATCGCGGCGCAGGCCTGTGCGGCCACGGCGATGGCAGTGGCTTCGTCGGCGGCCAGAAGCAGCGCGAACTCGTCGCCACTGACCCGCGAGACGGCAACCGGCGCCGCACCGGGCAACCGTGCCAGGCGCTTGCTCACTTGCACGAGCAAGGCGTCGCCTGTCTGCAGCCCCCAGCCGTCGTTGATGGTTCGAAGTTCGTCGATGCCGACGCAAAGCACGGCCACCGGCAGTCCGCCCGGTTGTTCGGCCTGCCACGCGGCTTGCTCGATCATGGCTTCAAACTCCGAGCGCGTGGCCAATCCCGTGAGTGCGTCGCGTGTGCGGCTGGCCTCCAAGTGCGCCTGCGTCTGGGTCAGCTTGGCGCGCAGCCTTGCGCGCCCTCGCTGGCCCAGGTGGGCAGCCAGGCTCAAGCCCGCAATCACCATGCTCCCGAACAGCAGCCAGAGCCCCCATCCTGGAGAGGCCCACGGCAGCAGCGAGTCGATCGAACCGGGCATTCCGGCTTATCGGCGGCGCAGGCTATGGGGTTGAGCGCGCATGCTTTACTTCACGCGGCGAAACGCGTGATGCGGGCACCGGCGCGGCACGAAACCATCACCGGCCCGCCCGCGCTTGTTCAGCGCTTGCCGGCGGGGGTGCCAGCTTGCCCGACGAAGCCGATGCCTCGCCGCTGTCGCACCTCGGGCTTGACCCGATGCTCGCTCTCGAGCTGGCTGAGGAACGCGTCGGCCTCGAAGGGCTCGCCAAGAATCTCCACCTGCCGCCGCACTGCAGCAAAGTCGCCGGGCACGAGCAAATCGAGCGCGGAGAGGCGCGATCGCTGCTCGCCGGTGAGGAGTGCCTCATCACCCGCCAACGCCTCGATGACGAACATGCGCTGTCGTTGTTCGGGCAACAAGGGGTGGAAGCGGATCTTGAAGGTGAAGCGGCGCAGTGCCGCCTCGTCAAGGTCCTCGAACAAGTTGGTGGTGCAGATGAACACGCCCGCGAAGCGCTCCATGCCCTGCAGCATCTCGTTGACCTCGGTGACCTCGTAGTGCCGCTCGGCCAGGCGGCGGCTGCGCAGGAAGCTGTCGGCCTCGTCGAGCAGCAGCACCGCGCCTTCGGTGGTGGCCTCCTCGAACATGCGGGCCATGTTCTGCTCGGTCTCGCCGACATACTTGCTGGCGATATCGCTGGTCTGGCGGACCATCAACGGGCGGCCGAGCGCCTGGGCAATGTGCTCGGCCAACGCCGTCTTGCCGGTGCCAGGCAAGCCGTGGAAACACAGCGTGCTGCTCTGGCGTTCGCCGCGGCGCGCCAAGGCCTCGATGATCTTGGGTATCTCGAAGCGCGTCTCCACGTTGAGCAGCGTCAGGTCATACGTCGTGACCACCGGCCGCGCACCGCGCTCGGCCGGGGCGCTGCCGAGCGCCTTGTCGGCGTTGGCGAGCTGGCGCTGGATGAGGGACTCCATGGTGTCTGCGCCGGTGTCCGAAGTTGCGGCAGCCTCACCAGCGGGCCGCGCCAGCCGCGCGAAGCGCACCGCCGTACGAATCTGCGCCGGCGTGAGCGTACGCCGCTCCGCCAGCTTTTCGGCAAAGCCTTCGGTGACCTCGGCGCCTGCCAGCGCGCGCCGCACCAACCCCTCGCGCGCGCCCGGTGGCGGGCTCTTCAGCAGCAGGTGGTACTGGAAGCGGCGGCGGAACGCCGGGTCGATCTGCTCAATGCGGTTGGTGACCCAGAGCACCGGCACCGGGTTCGTCTCGAGGATCTGGTTCACCCAGGCCTTGCCGCTCACGCTGCCCGAGGCGGGGGCATCGGAGCTGTCCATCCGCGCAAGCAACTGCGCCGCTTCGCTGCTGATGGGTGGGAAGACGTCTTCCACTTCGTCAAAGAGCAGCGCGACCTTGCGGCTGCCCTTGAGAAACACCTGGCTGATCTGAAGGCTGCGATAGCGGTCACGGCCGGAAAGGCTGTTGCCATCACGGTCGGCGTACTCCACCTCGTAGAGCTCGAGGCCCGCCGCTGCGGCACACACGCGTGCGAGCTCGGTCTTGCCAGTGCCGGGCGGCCCGTACAGCAGCACGTTCACGCCCGGCTCCTTGCGCGCTGTGGCGTTTTGCAGCAGTGCCGTGAGCACGCGCGCGTCTTCTTCGACGAAGGAGAAGTCGGACAGCGCGAGCTCGCTCTTGACCGCCGGCCGCGTGAATACCGCCATCAACTCTCCGGGCGCCCGGTACTCGCGCATCAGCACCGGCGGCAGCTGCTCGCTCACCTTCATCAGGTCGGCGAGATCGGTGATGTTCTGCTCGGAGATCAGGTTTTCGATCATGCCGATGCGTTCGAGCCGCGAGCCGGCGCGCAGCGCTTCGGCGACCTCGCCCGCCTCGACCCCGGCCACCGCGGCCAGCGCCGCATAGGCCTCGTGCGCGTTGCTGACCTTGAACTCCACCAGCAGGCCGCGCAGGTCGCGCTGGTAACGTGCCAGCGTGCCATACAGCAATAGCGCGCGTTCGGCCGGGTTCAGCTGCAGAAGCCCGGCCAGTGCGTCGATGTTCTTCTCGACCAGCGTGTGCTCCTTCTTCAGGCGGCGCGCGATCCACTCGCAACTGGCGCCGAGCACGGTGAGCAGATCTTTCGGCGAGTCCTTGATGTACTCGTCGATGTAGAAGAAGAGCGTGCCTTCCTCGTACGGGCCACGCCAGGGGCCGTACTTCTCGACAAAGGCTTCGTCGGAGAGTGCGTCGTGGCCGCGCCACAGCACATTGCCCTTGCAGCGCTCGCGCAGATACGTGCGCACGCGCGTCAGCACCGGCGTCGTCCACACCAGATGGCGGCCAACGATGGCCAGCAGACTGTTCCAGTCGCGCCGCAGGTTGAAGCGACCGCGGCCGCGCAGCGCCAGCGTCAGCACGAAGTGCGAACTCAATAGCTCAAGCACCGGCGCCTCGGAGAGGCCCGGGGAAAACACCTGCCGCATTTCAGCGCTACGCGCGCTCGCTCGGGCCATGTCTGCCCTCCGCATGGTGCGTTGAATGGGGGGAGAAGTCGCGACGGTCTACGATGATGTTGTCGCAGGCCGCGCGTATGCACAAGTCCCGGCGGGCGGAATCCGCCGCAAATGATCACCGACCAGACCTGATCGACGTTGCGCCCCGTCCGGCCGGGCGTCCGCGCCGATCAGTGCATCGCCACGGGCTGTTGCGCCAGGGCAGAGAAGCGCGCGATGTAAGCATCGAACTCCTCGACAGTGGGCTCCTGCTCGGCGAGATGTTCGACTCCGGCCTTGAAGCTCTCGGCGAGCAGGCCCTCGAGGAAGATCTCCTTGCGTGCGAACTTGTCCACGATCTCGTAGCCGCCGCGGCTCAGGGCCCCCGGCTGTTCGGCGGGCACGTCGAAGCGCACGACGACAAAACTGTCGGAGTGGTAGAGCAGTTGCATGGCTTCGGACTCCTCCGCTGTGGGCAAGTGCAGGGCAGATGGGTCGTGGATGGCGGATTTCAAGTCAGCCACGGCGCGAGCATCTTGTTCGTCTCGGTCTTTGTCTTGGCTCACGGGACCTGCAACGCGCGGAGTCGGAAATCGGTGGACTCGGCAGTGCCAATGCGGGTAAGCCGCAAGCGAACGGGCAGATGGTGCAGCGCCGGCGCCACCCACACCTGGACTTGCGGATCGTGCGCATGGCGCGCCGGGCGGTGTAGGGGCACCACGTCGAACTCTTCGCCGCCCGGGCCCTCCATGCGCTCAGGCGCGAGCGCCGTGAAGGTCCACAGGTCGGCGTCACCATGCGCGCCGACGACCATCATCGAGATTTGCTGGCCTGTGCTCGTCAGCGCCGGCTCGGCCTGGAGCACCGCGGCCAGCTGGATCATCCAGCTCACGCGGTCTTGCGCGCCGGGCGCCAGCGGCCAGGTGCGTGCCGGCCCGGCGTAGCTGACGATCCCGGCTTCGCGCTGGAAGTTTGCGGCGTGCCGCTCACGCCCGCGGCGTGCGACGGCAAAGCGGTCGGGCGCGATACCGGCGGCGTCCAGGGTGCCGCGGCTGGTCCAGTGCGGCGCAAGCGCGGACGGCGTGGCTGCGCCATGGCGTGGCGACGTTTGGCCTTCGGCGGCGCCGCGAAGCTCAATCTCGTAGCGGCCGTCGTCGCCCAGGCGCCAGTCCAGGCGTGCATCGCCCACGCGTTGGCCGCGCGACACGGTGTAGTGCAAGGTCAGTGCCGGGGGCGGCGAGGTGCGGTAGGTCGGTGGGGCAGGCGGCGAGGCCTCTGCCGCTTGCGCCGCCGCCGGTGCGGTGTCCGCGGCGACATCGATCGACAACGCAGTGGCGGGATGGGCTGGCGTGCTGGGCGCTGCCGAAGCGGGCGCTGGGAGCGGTGCAGCGACTGGCGTTTGGACATGACCCTGCATTTGCGCCGGGGCGGGTGTTGAATGGGCGGCTTGAATGGCGGCTTGTGCCACTGCACCGCCTTGCCCTCCCTGGCTTAGGTTCGAGGCGATAGGGTCAACGCCTGGCGCGCGGGGCGTTGGGTCCGCAGAGATCGAGTGCCGCGCGGGGGGGCCCTGCAGCGCTGCGGCCGCCGGCGTCGCTGCGGCCCCCACGGGATGCGCGATCTGCCGCACCTGCTGTACCTGCCGCACGTGCCAGGTGGCAGATGCCGAGGCGCCGAGCAGGCGTTCGTCGGCGCGGGCCGGCCACCCGCTGAGCACCCATGCATGGCCCAGCGCCGCGGCAGTCATCGCACAGAGCAGCGCCCGCCGGTGCTCACCGCGCGCTGGCAGCAACGCCGCCGCCGCGCCTCCTTTGGCCGGGGGGGATGACGCCGGATTCCTGCGTGCGGAGGTGCCGCTATCGGGTGCTGGGCTCACCGCACAATAGTGCCATCCCCGGCGCCGCCAGGCCTCCCCCACAAGAATATGAAGCTAGCCACTCTGAAGGACGGGTCGCGCGACGGCCAGCTCGCCGTTGTCTCGCGCAATCTGGCCACCGCGCATTTCGCCACTGGCATCGCCACGCGGCTGCAGCAGGTGCTGGACGACTGGAACTTCCTGAGCCCGCAGCTCGAAGACCTGTACACCACGCTCAACGGCGGCAAGGCCCGGCACGCCTTCACCTTCGACGCCAAGGCCTGCATGGCCCCGTTGCCACGCGCTTTCCAATGGGTCGATGGCTCCGCCTACCCGAGCCATGTGCGGCGCGTGCTGCACGCGCGCGGGGCCGAGGTGCCGGCCGGCCTGCTCGAGGTGCCGCTGATGTATCAGGGCGGCAGCGACGACTTCCTCGGCCCGCATGACGACGCGGTGTTTGCCGACGTCGAGTTCGGCATTGACCTCGAAGCGGAGCTCGCCGTGGTGTGCGGCGACCTGCCCATGGGAGCCGGCGCCGACACAACGCTGGAGTCAGTGCGCCTCCTGATGCTGGCCAACGACTGGAGCCTGCGTTCGCTGGTGCCCGCCGAGGTGGCCAGCGGATTCGGCTTCCTGCAAAGCAAGCCAGCGACCGCCTTCGCCGCCCTGGCGGTGACGCCCGACGAACTCGGCAGCGCCTGGCGTGGCGGCCGCGTGCGCCTGCCGGTCAGCAGCCATATCAACGGCGAACGCCTGGGCCACGTCGATGGCGGTGCGGGCATGCACTTCCACTTCGGCCAACTGCTGGCGCACCTGGCGCGCACCCGCAATGTGCGGGCCGGCACCATCGTCGGCGGCGGCACGGTGAGCCACGACAACGAGGCGCAGGGCGTCTCCTGTCTGGCCGAGCGGCGAGCGCTGGAGATCGGCCGCGGCGATCCGGCCCTGAGTGGCTGGCTGCAGTTCGGCGACATGGTGCGCATCGAGGTGGTCGACGGCGCCGGACAGTCGGTGTTCGGAGCCATCGAGCAGAGGGTTCGCGGCCCCGCGAATCCAGACGTGGGTGGGCGCGGTCGCCAAGAGCGCCTGCCCGGCAGCGGCGGAGACGGCCGGGGGGCCGGCTGAATGCGGCAGTTCGGATCGCGCGCTGGCTGCGGATCGGTCCTGCGCGCGATGGCCCTCGCGGCCACCTTGGCATTGCCTTCGTGTGGCGTGGCTCAGTTGGCAAAGAGCGAGGCGCCGGCTGCCGCCGAGCCCGTGCTGGCCCCGGCGTCTGCGCCGGCATCCGTGCCCACATCGGAGCCGGTATCGATCCCGCCGCCCGCACCCGCGAGGTCGTCGACCTGCCCGCCGGCGGTCGACACCAGGGTGCCGGCACGCGGCGAAGACCGCGGGTTGCTGTGGCGCATCAGCCGCGATGGCCGGGTGTCTTACCTGTTTGGCACCGTGCACTTGGGCAAGCCGGCCTGGCATGTGCTGGGCCCGGTCACGGCGGCGGCGCTGCGTGCCAGCGACCTGCTTGCGCTGGAGGTCGACCCCACCGACCCCGCCATACTGGCAGCGCTCGAGGACAAGACCCCGCCGCCGCCGTTGCCCGAGGCATTGAACCAGCGCTTGCTGTCGGCCACCCAGCGCGCCTGCGTGCCTTTGCTCGCATTGGCCAACCTGCATCCCGTGCTGCAGGCGACCACGCTCACGATGCTCGACGCGCGCTGGCTCGGCCTGGACCCCAACCACTCCATGGAAATGCTGCTCGTGCTGCGCGCCAAGGCGCAACACAAGCGCGTGGTTTCCCTCGAGTCGGCCGAGCAGCAGAAACAGGCCCTCGTGCCCTCCGATGCCGCCGAGGCCGTGGCGATGGTCGAGCAGACCCTCGACCAGCTCGACAGCCTGGTCAGCCGCCGCGTGCTCGAGCGGCTCGTCCGCGCCTGGGAGCTCGGCGACCTCACAACCCTCGATCGCTACGAAGACTGGTGCGAGTGCGCGGCCACTGATGACGAACGTGCCTTCCTGCGGCGCCTCAATGACGAACGCAACGGGCCACTGGCCGACCGCATCGCGGCGCTGCATGGGCAGGGCCGGCGTCTCTTTGCGGCGGTGGGCGTACTGCACATGACCGGTGGCGCCGCCTTGCCGCGTCTGCTGGCCGACCGCGGCTTCAAGGTCGAGCGCGTGCCGTTCACCCCGTCGCGTTGAGTTCGGCCCGCGTGTGGGTGCGGGTTGAAGCGCCGCGCTGGATTTCGGTTCGCCACAACCCGCACAATGCGTCGATGGGCGGGGCCGAGCCACTCGCAGGAGGGCCGCCCGCCAATCGCCGGAGAGAACCCCGATGACGAATGCCAACGACCTCGCCAAGCTCGTGCCCGGTTTCAATTTCCTGCAAGGCTTATTGAAGACCGGCGGCGTTGGCCTGCCTAGCATGGGTCAGTGGATTGCGCCAACGCTCGAGGTCGAGGAACTGCAGCGCCGCATCGATGAACTGCGCACGGTGCAGTTCTGGCTCGAGCAGAACGGCAAGCTGATCGGCACCACCATCCAGGCGCTGGAAGTGCAGCGCATGACACTGGCCACGCTCAAGGGCATGAACCTGCCCCTGGCCGAACTGACCGAGTCGCTGATGATCCGCAAGCCGAAGGCGGCTACGGCTTCTGCTGCTCCGAGCGCAACTTCGTCGGCCGCCTCTGCGATGCACTCTGCCGCGGGCAAACCGGCACCGGCTTCGCGCGCCAAGTTGGGCGTTGCGGGCACCGCCGCGCCTATCGACCCCATGCAGTGGTGGGGCGCGTTGACCCAGCAGTTCACCGAGTTGGCGACGCAGGCGTTCAAGGACGGCAGTGCCGAGGTGGCACGCAAGGCCGCTGGGGCCGCGGTGAAGCAGGGCATCGACAGCGCCGGCGACAGCATCGAGCGCGCGATGGCGATGTCAGGCAAGGCCGCCACGCTCGCCGCCCAGGCCGGCGCCGCCGTGGCCGGCAAGGCCCTGGGCCGCGCGGCCAAGCCCGTGCGGCGGCGCAAGGGCTGAACCCCGGCGTCGGCCCGGTACCGCACCAGATCCCATGAAGCCCTTCATCGTCGGTCATGCCACCCACCCCGAGTGGACCGGGGCCTTTGCGATCGTGGCCGCGCAACTCGACGCGCAGTTGCAGGCGGCGGATGGACGCGCGGATGCAGGGGATGATGGCCAGGCAGGTGGTCAGGCACGTGGTCAGGCAGACGGCCAGGCAGATGCCGCGGCACAGCACGCAAAGCCAGGCATGGGCGCCGATGCACGGCCTGAGGATTCGGCCGCCCGACGTGCCACCGAGCGCGGCGCGCCCACACTGGGCCTCGTCTACATCACCGACGCCTACGCCGCTGCCGCGGAGCCCTTGCTCGCCGCATTGCGGCAGCGCTGGCCCCGCGTGGCCTTTGTCGGCACGGTGGGCGTGGGCGTGTGCGCCAGCGGCGTCGAATACTTCGACGAGCCGGCGATGGTGGTCATGCTGGCCAGCCTGCCACGTGATCAGTTCCAGGTCTTCAGTGGCGCGGCCGGGCTGCCGGGTGTGCGGCGATCGTCGCCGGGCTTCTCGACCGCGCTTGTGCACGCCGACCCGCACACGCCCGACCTGCCCGATCTCCTCGCCGAGTTGGGCGCGCGCACCGAGACCGGGTATCTCTTCGGCGGTGTCACGGCCTCGCGCCAGCGGCACGTGCAGTTCGCCGACGGGGTCTTCCAAGGTGGCCTGTCGGGCGTGGCGTTTGGCACGCGGGTGCCGGTGATCTCGCGGGTCACCCAAGGTTGCACGCCGCTTGGGCCCGCGCGCCGGGTCACAGCCAGTGACGGCGCCGTGGTGTTGACTCTGGACGGCCAACCCGCGCTTGCACAGTTGCTCGCCGACCTGCAGATCACGACGCGCGGCGGCACCGGCGGGCCCGTGCCCACACGCACGCTGCGCGAGGCTGTGCCACGCTTGCGTCGCACTCTGGTCGGACTGACCGAGCCCGAGTCTGCCAACGGACAACCCGAGGGCACAACCGCCGGTGTGCGGCGCGGCAACTTCGGCGAGGAGGTGCGCGTGCGCCACCTGATCGGTGTCGATCCGGCGCGCCAGGGCTTTGCGGTGGCCGAAGGTGTGCACCCCGGCATGCGCCTGAGCTTTTGCGAGCGCGACGCCACCGCTGCACGCCGCGACCTCGTGCGCATGTGCACGGAGATCCGCGACGAACTCGAAAACCGTGCCGAGGCGCTGCACCCAGTGACGCACGCGGCCAGCGGTGTCGTCGGTGCCGGTGGAGTGCCAGAGGCCCCGCGCGGGCCGGGGGTGTTGGGCGCTGTGTACGTGAGTTGCTCGGGGCGCGGGGGCCCGCACTTCGGCGGCCCTTCGGCGGAGTTGCAGCTCGTTCGCCACGCGCTGGGCGACGTGCCGCTGGTGGGGTTTTTCGCCGCCGGCGAGATCGCGCGGCAGCAGCTCTACGGTTACACCGGCGTGCTCACCGTGTTCTGTTCATGAAGCCAATCGCCGCCTCCCCGAGCATCGCGGCCTCGCCCGGCGCTGATGAGCGCGCCACGCGGCGGCGTGAAGTCGTGGCCGCCTTGTCGCCTCTGTTGCCCGCGCATGCGCTGCTTTGGCAGCGCGAGGACACCGTGCCCTACGAGTGCGACGGCCTCACGGCCTATCGCCAGCCGCCGCTGGTGGTGGCGCTGCCCGAGAGCGAGGCCCAGGTGGCTGCGGTGCTGAAGGCCTGCCATGCGCTCAAGGTGCCGGTGGTCGCCCGAGGCGCGGGCACGGGCCTGTCCGGCGGCGCACTGCCACATGCCGAGGGTGTGACGCTGTCGCTGGCCAAGTTCAACCGCATCGTCGCGATCGACCGCGCCGCGCGCACGGCCACCGTGCAGTGCGGCGTACGCAACCTGGCCATCAGCGAGGCGGTGGCGCACCTGGGGCTGTACTACGCACCCGACCCGAGCAGCCAGATCGCCTGCACCATCGGTGGCAATGTGGCCGAGAACTCCGGTGGCGTGCATTGCCTCAAGTACGGCCTCACGCTGCAAAACGTGCTGCGCGTGCGTGGCTACACCGTCGAGGGTGAGGCGGTGGAGTTCGGCAGCGAGGCGCTCGATGCCGCGGGGCTCGATCTGCTCCCGATCGTCGTCGGCAGCGAAGGCATGCTCGCCGTCACCATTGAGGTCACGGTGCGACTTTGCCCCAAGCCGCAACTCGCGCGCTGCATCATGGCCAGCTTCGACGACATCCAGAAGGCCGGCGATGCCGTTGCCTCCATCATCGCCGAGGGCATCGTCCCCGCGGGCCTGGAGATGATGGACAAGCCCATGACCGCCGCGGTGGAAGACTTCGTGCATGCCGGCTACGACCTCGATGCCGCGGCCATCCTGCTGTGCGAGAGCGACGGCACGCCCGAGGAGGTGGCCGAGGAGATCGAGCGTTTGCTCGCCGTGCTCGCCGGCGCCGGGGCCACGCGTTTGGAGGTGAGCAAGGACGAGGCGCAGCGCCTGAAGTTCTGGAGCGGGCGCAAGAACGCCTTCCCGGCCAGCGGCCGCATCAGCCCCGACTACATGTGCATGGACTCGACCATCCCGCGCAGGCGCCTGGCCGACATCCTCTTCGCCATCGCGAAGATGGAGCAGAAGTACGGCCTGCGCTGCTGCAATGTCTTCCATGCCGGCGATGGCAACCTGCACCCGCTGATCCTGTTCGATGCCAACGACCCCGATCAGCTCCATCGCGCCGAGCTCTTCGGCGCCGACATCCTCGAGACCAGCGTCGCGTTCGGCGGCACCGTCACCGGAGAGCACGGCGTGGGCGTCGAGAAGCTCTCGAGCATGTGCGTGCAGTTCAGCCCTGCCGAGCGCGAGCAGATGCTGGCGCTCAAGCGCGCGTTCGATCCATCGGGCGGGCTCAACCCGGGCAAGGTCATTCCCACGCTGGCGCGCTGCGCCGAGTACGGGAAGATGCATGTGAAGAAGGGGCTGCTGCCCTTCCCGGGCCTGGAGCGTTTCTGATGGCGGGCGAGACCGGCTTTGCGACCGCGGCCAACGTTGCCCTCGCCGGCGTGACCGATCTGCGTGACCCCACGCTCACGCGTCTCGTGGACCAGGTGCGCTCAGCGCGCACCCGCAAGGTCGCGCTGCACATTGAAGGTGGCGGCACCAAGTCCTTCTACGGCGAGCCCGTGCGCGGCGGCGAGCCATTGCCGATGCGTGATCTTGCGGGCATCAGCAGCTACGAGCCGAGTGAACTGGTGGTGACGGTGCGCGCCGGTACGCCACTGGCCGAACTCGAGGCGGCGCTGGCCGAGAAGAACCAGTGCCTTGCCTTCGAGCCGCCGCGCTTCGCCGCTGGAGGCACTGTCGGCGGCATGGTCGCTGCCGGGCTCGCAGGCCCGGCGCGTGCTGCGGTGGGTGGAGTGCGCGACTTCGTTCTTGGCGCGACGCTGCTCAACGGCCGCGCCGAGGTGCTGAGTTTTGGTGGCCAGGTGATGAAGAACGTGGCCGGCTACGACGTCTCGCGCCTGCTCGCGGGCTCGCTCGGCGTGCTGGGCGCCATCCTCGAGGTTTCGTTGAAGGTGTTGTCGAGGGCGCCGGCCACCACCACGCTGCGCTTCGACATCGATCAGGCAGAAGCGCTGAAGCGCTTGAACGCTTGGGGCGGCGAGCCCTTGCCGCTGAACGCCAGTGCGTGGTGGGAGCGCACGCTCGTCGTGCGACTGTCGGGGGCGGTTGCGGCCGTGCAAGCCGCGGCGAAGAAGCTCGGCGGCGAAGTGATCGAGCCCACGATGGCCGAGACCTTCTGGGGCGGCCTGCGCGACCACCACGACGAGTTCTTCACCAGCGCCGAAAAAGCCACCCAGGGTAGCGCCTGTTTGTGGCGCCTCGGCGTGCCCTCGACCGCGCCGCCGCTGGTCTTGCCTGGCGAGCAGCTCGTCGAGTGGGGTGGCGCTCAGCGCTGGTTGTGCACCGGGGCACCGGCAGCGGCGGTGCGCGAAGCGGCGGCTGCGGTGGGTGGACATGCCACGCTCTTTCGCGCCCACGACAAGACGGCCGGCGTCTTCGCGCCACTGGCGCCGCCGCTGGCGCGCATCCACCGCCAGTTGAAGCTCGCCTTTGATCCCGAGCGGGTGTTCAACCCTGGTCGGCTGTACCCGGATCTCTGACGCGATGGGTGTCGTTGCCGAAGCAGTGGAGGGCATGCGCGAGTACTACGCGCGAAGAGCGGCCTACTACGAACGCGTGTACTTCAAGCCGGAGAGGCAGGCCGACCTGCGCGCCATGGAGGCCTGGCTGAGCGACCAGTTTGTCGGCCGCCGTGTGTTCGAGGTCGCCTGCGGCACCGGCTGGTGGACGCCCCACGGCGCGCGCAAAGCGGCCAGCTGGCTGGCCACCGATGTCAACCCCGAGACCCTGGCCATCGCGCGCGCAAAGACGCTGCCGGCCTGCGTGCGCTTTGCCCAAGTGGACGCCTACACGCTGGCGGGCCTGTCCGATGCCGCGCGCGATCCGTCCCCCGACTCCGCATCGTTCGGCGATGCCCGCGACGGTGTGCACTTCGACGCCGCCTACGCCGGCTGTTGGTGGAGCCACGTGCCGCTCTCGCGCCTCAGGCCCTGGCTCGAGACCCTGCATTCGCGTCTGGCGCCCGGCGCGCGCGTGGTCTTCCTCGACAACAACTTCGTGCAAACCAGCAGCACGCCGCTGTCGCGCTGTGACGCCGAGGGCAACACCTACCAGCAGCGCGTGCTCGACGACGGCAGCACGCACGAAGTGCTGAAGAACTTCCCGGCCCCCGAGGACGCCATCACCGCCCTCGGCCCGCGGGCAGTGCAGCCGCGGTGGATGGCGCACACGCACTACTGGATCCTGAGCTACCGCCTGCGCTGAGCGGCACGCCGCGCACCCGACCGAGTCCGGACCAACCCCCTTCCGATGCAAACCAACCTGGCCCCCGAGTTCAAGGGCACCCGTCAAGGCGAAGAGGCCGAAGCCATCCTGCGCAAGTGCGTGCACTGTGGCTTCTGCACCGCCACCTGCCCCACCTACCAGTTGCTCGGCGACGAGCTCGACGGCCCGCGTGGCCGCATCTACCTCATCAAGCAGGTGCTCGAAGGCGCGACGCCCACGCGCTCCACGCAGTTGCACCTCGACCGCTGCCTCACCTGCCGCAATTGCGAGACCACCTGCCCGAGCGGCGTGCAGTACGGCCACCTCGTGGACATCGGGCGTCAGGTCGTGGAGGCGCAGGTCGATCGCCCGAAGAGCGAACGCGCGATACGCTGGCTGCTGAAGGAGGGGTTGACCTCGCCGCTCTTCGGCCCGGCGATGAAACTGGGGCAGCTCGTGCGCCCGCTGCTGCCCGCGTCGTTGAAGAACAAGGTGCCCGCCCGCGGCAGCCCGCGGGCGAGCCTGTGGCCGCAGAGCACGCACAAGCGCAAGGTGCTGATGCTGATGGGCTGTGTGCAGCCGGCGATGCTGCCCAACATCAACAGCGCCACCGCGCGTGTGTTCGATGCCGCTGGCATCCAGACGCTGGTGGCCGATGGCGCTGGCTGTTGCGGCGCCATCCGCACCCACCTCAACGATGCCGCGGGCGGCCTGGCCGATATGCGCCGCAACATCGATGCCTGGTGGCCGTTGGTGCAGGGTCTCACGAGCGAGGGCAAGGTCGAGGCCATCGTGATGAACGCCTCGGGCTGCGGTGTGGCCGTGAAGGAGTACGGGCACGCGTTGGCGCACGACCCCGAATACGCCGAGAAGGCCAGGCGTGTGAGCGAGCTGACCAAGGATGTGTCGGAGTTGCTGCCCGAACTCGTGCCCATGCTGGCCAAGAAGATGCATGGTGCCAAGGGGCGCAAGCTGGCCTGGCACCCGCCTTGCACGCTGCAGCATGGCCAGCAGTTGCGCGGCGGCGTCGAGCGGGCGCTGCGCGAACTTGGATTCGATGTCTTCCTGGCGTCGAGCGAGAGTCACCTTTGCTGCGGCTCGGCGGGCACCTACAGCGTGCTTCAGCCTGAGCTGGCCCATGCGCTGCGCGACCGCAAGCTCGCGCAACTGCTGCCCGCGGGACCCGACGAGGCCGATGCCGTGATCAGCGCCAACATCGGCTGCATCCAGCATCTGCAAAGCGGCACCGAGCTGCCGGTGCGGCATTGGGTTGAGGTGGTGGACGAGGCGCTCTCTTGAGCCGCTGCGGTGCCCGAGCGCGAGACCCGGGCCAGGGCGCTCAAAGCGCCCGCGCAATCAGTTCGGCCCGCTTCCAATCGTCGACGGTGTCGATGTCGACCACACGATGCCCGTCGACGACATAGCCATGCCCGTTGGAGTGCATGCGCATCCCCGAGCACCACGCTGAAGTGCGCCCCCAGTAGAACTGGCCGGCGTCGAAATAGATGCGTTCCAGGTCCTGCGTGCGTGTCAGCTCGAACTGCGGGTGCACGAACTCCATCGCACCGTTCTCGGGCCGCCGCATGCCGCGCCAGGGCGAGCTGTGGAACTGCACCACCGGGTAAACGTACTCGGCCGCACGTTCGACGAACATGGCGTAGGCGCCGCGCAGGTCTTCGGCACGCAGCAGAGGCACGCAGGGGTAGATGCAGCACACCGCCGCGGGCGCGCCGCCGCGGTCGACGAACCACTGCGCGGCGTGGGCGATCACCGGCACCGTGGTCGTCTGGTCGTCGGCGAGCTCGGGCGGGCGGCGGAACGGGATCGTGGCGCCATGCGCCTGCGCCACCTCGGCGATCTCATCGTCGTCGGTGCTCACGATCACCTCGTCGAAGAGCTCCGACGCGCGAGCGGCTGCGATGGCGTAGGCGATCATCGGCTTGCCGCCGAAGGCCAGGATGTTCTTGCGCGGGATGCGCTTGCTACCACCGCGGGCAGGGATGACGGCGAGGTTCTTCATGGGCTTGCCGGTCTTCATTTTCCGCTGGCCGAGATGATGGGATCTGGCCGCCGGTCGGTGGCCAGCAGGGAATAGAACAGTGAGTCGTGCCAGGACCCTTCGGCCCAATGTGTCTGCCGGTGGCGACCGTCGAGCGAGAAGCCCAGGGTTTCGAAGAAGCGCTGCTTGGGGGCGTCGAAACCGTAGATCTCCGACCACAGGCGATGCAGCCCAAGTTCGTCGAAGGCGTGGCCGATCATCGTGGCCGCGGCGTCGGGCGCGAAGCGCTCGTCGATGTACAGATCGTCGGCGCCGATGTAGATGCTGAAATCGGCCGTGCGATTGACCCAGTCGATGTAGCACAGGCCGCAGGCACCGAGCAGCCGGCCCACGTGGCGTTCGCGACCGCGCTCGACGATGGCGAACATGCGCGTTGTCGGGTCGCCGTTGACCTTCGAATCGAACCATTGCCGCTGCTGCGTGAGGTTCAACTCGCGGACCTCGCGGAAGTAGCGGCGCAGACGCGGGTCATTGCGCCATGTCAGCAACTGCGGCAGGTCGTGACTCTCGATCGCCCGCAGGCCGACCGTCTTGCCGTGCAACATGTCAGACCAGGCCCACGCGCTCGATGAGGCGTGGGTTCACCGGTTGCAGGCGCTCGACATCGTCCAGGGCGAGCGCCTCGCCGAAGGCGCGCGGCACCCGCAGCCGTCGGCCAAGCAGCGCACTCAGCTCGTGCGGGCGTGCCGCACCGGAGGGCGCGGGGCGCAGCGGCTCCAGGTCATCCATCGTCAGCACCGTGCCGGCCGGCAACTCTCGCCGTGCGCGCAGGCAACGCTGCTGCAGCACGGCGGTCTGCTGCTCGTTGGCCTCGACACGCTTGATGCCGTCACCCAGCGCGGCTTCGAGCTCGCGGCAGCGGTCGACCATCTCGCGCCAGCTGGCCGGGTTCATCGCAAAGCCGTGATCGGGGCCGCCACGCGCGTTGTCGTCGGTGAAGTGCTTTTCCACTGCGCGCGCGCCCAGCGTCACTGCGCCCAGCACCGTGGTGTGGCCGGGCGAGTGGTCGGACAAGCCCAGCAACAGACGTGGATAACGCGCCGCGTAGGTCTTGAGCACGTTCAGGTTGATGTGGCGGAAGTTCTCCAACGAGCCCGTGTAGTTGGTGTTGCACTGCATCAGCACCAGCTGGCGATTCACCGAGAGTACTGCGCGCACGGCGCGGTCGACATCGGAGAGACTGCTCGCCCCGGTGGCCAGCAGCACCGGCTTGCCGGTGCCGGCAACCTTGCGGATGAACTCGGTCCAGGTGATGTCGCCCGAGCCGATCTTCCACGCCGGCACGAGTGCATCCAGACCCACCACCGCTTCCTCGTCGTAGGGGGTGGTCATGAAGTGGATGTCGGCCTCGCGTGCGGTGGCAGCGAGCTCCGCACTCCACTCCCGGTTCAGCTCGCAGGCCCGATAGACCTCGAACACTGGCCGGTCCCACTGCGCCTGGTGGCCCAGTTGCGCGCCCAAGGCCTCGAAGCCGCGGGCGCTGACGATCTTGTCGGCCTTGAAGTGCTGGAACTTGGCGCAGTCGGCGCCGGCCTCCTTGGCCAACCAGATCAGCGCCTTGGCGCGCTGCAGGTCGCCGTCGTGGTTGGCGGCGATGTCGGCGATGAAGTAGGTGGGCGCATCGAGCGCGAGCACGCGCTGTGCGATGCGGATCGGATCAGGCGAGTTCGACATCGGGTTGCCTCTTGAGGGTGGGTTTGGGCATGCCGGGGCTCACGACGATGGCGTCGATGACCTCGGCCAGGCCGGGCAAGCTGCGGCCCAGCCAGGCTTGGGCACGCGCCACATCCAGGCCCATCGCGGTCGCGCGGCGCGGACGCATTCGGGCTGGGCGTGACACGCGGCGCAGCAGGCCGGGGTCGTGCCCGCTCGCGTGGGCCAGGGCTTCGATGAAGTCGGCCTTGCTGGTGGACTCGCTGCTGGCGAGATTCAGCCGCCCGGTGACGCCGACCTCGACCAGATCGAAGAGTGCTTCGCTGAACTGATGGACCTCGATGCTGCTGGCCCACACGTCGGTGTAGGTGTCGAAGGGCTGGCCGCGGTCCAGCGTAGCGAGGGCCCATTCCACAAAGGTCGGCGCGCCCGCGCGGGCGCGAAAGCCGACGATGTTGGTGCGCAGCACGAGGCAGCCGGGATCGCGCAGCGCGAGCTGCTCGCCCTCGAGCTTGCTGCGCGCGTAGACATTGGGCGGTCGCACCGCGGCGTGTTCGTCGTGCAGCTGGTTCTCGTTGCCGCCCCAGTAGTGATCGGTGGACACCTGCACCCAGGGCGTGCCACGCGCGCGCCCCCAATCAGCGAGCAGGCCGGGCAGGCGGGCATGCAGCTCCATCGCCGCCATCGGATCGGCCTCGTTGGCGCCGAGGTCGGTGATGGCCGCGGCGTTGATCACGAAAGAGGGGTTGAGCGGATTGAGCCAAGGCGCGAGGTCGGCCACGCGCGCCAGGCTCAGGCCCGGCACACTGCGCCGCGAGATGCCCAGCGTGCGCCAGCCACGGCGCACGGCCACGCGCATCAAGGCCTGGCCGAGCAGGCCGGTGTGTCCCAGCACCACCACGGGCCCTTGTTTGGGGTCGGGCGGCGCGGCGCGGCGCGACATTTCAGTGATGAGCGACACCGGGGTTCTCCACGTGTTTGTCGATCAGCGCGCGCAACTGCGGCACTGAGAGGAATTCGCTGTTGCTGCCGCTGTCGTAGCAGAAGCCGGGCTGGACGCGGTGGCCACCCATGCGCTTGCAGTAGTCGTCGATGTGATAGTCGGCGCCACCGGGCAGGATGGCGTAGTAGCGGCCGAGGTCCACCGTGTTCGGGCTGTCGCTGGCGGTGATCATTTCCTCGTGCAGCTTCTCGCCCGGGCGGATGCCGACGATGCGTTGGCGGGCCCCGGGCGCCACCGCGTCGGCGACGTCGGTGATGCGGTAGCTCGGGATCTTGGGCACCAGGATCTCGCCGCCCCAGGCCTGCTCGATGCTCCACAGCACCATCGCCACGCCGTCCTCGAGCGAGATGTTGAAGCGTGTCATGTCCGGGTGCGTGATGGGCAGCACACCCATCTCGCGCTGGCCGAGGAAGAACGGGATTACCGAGCCGCGGCTGCCCATGACATTGCCGTAGCGCACGACCGAGAAGCGCAAATCGCGGGCACCGCGGATGTTGTTGGCGGCAACGAAGAGCTTGTCGCTGCACAGCTTGGTGGCGCCGTAGAGGTTGATCGGTGCGGCCGCCTTGTCGGTGGACAGCGCCACCACGCGCCTGACCTGCGAGTCCAGGCAGGCCTCGATGACGTTCTGCGCTCCGAGCACGTTGGTCTTGATCGCCTCCATCGGGTTGTATTCGGCGGCCGGCACCTGTTTCAGCGCCGCGGCGTGCACGACAAAGTCGATGCCTTCCATCGCGCGCTTCAGGCGCGCCGCATCGCGCACGTCGCCGATGAAGAAGCGCAGGCAGGGGTGGCGGCTGGGCGGGAACTGCTGCGCCATCTCGAACTGCTTGAGTTCGTCGCGGGAGAAGATCACGAGCCGCCGCACTTGCGGGTAGCGCTCGAGCACGGTCTTGACGAAGGCACGGCCGAAGCTGCCGGTGCCGCCGGTAATGAGTAGGGACTGGTCGTTGAGCATGGGGCGCGGCGCTTTGGGGAAGGATGGGGGGCGATGAGTCAGAGCGGTTGCGTGCAGATGCGGCATCTCAGGCCGCGGCGCGGCTTGCCGGGGCCAGTTCGCGCTCGAAGAGATGGTCGTGGGCGTATGCGGCGCGGGCGTCGAAGGCAGCGCTCTGGCGGGCGGTTTCGCCGGCGAGCTTGGCGCCGTCGTCCATCAGGCTGCGCACCACGTCCAGCGCTTCGGCGGGCGTGAGCGTGGGCACGATCCCATCGCGCACCAGCGGCATGCACACCAGGTAGTCGACCGGCCAGCGCTCGCGCATCACCTGCAGCACGAGGCTGCCGGCGTCGAGGAAGGGTGCGATGCCGGTCGTGGGCTCGCCCCAGGCCAGGCACAGCTCGCTCGTCTCGGCCAGAGACTCCAGCGGCTGCTGCACCGCGCCGGTCAGTTGGGAAGCGGGTACCTCCAGCGCACTGGCCAGCACCGCGAACGCCGGTGCGCCCGGTTTGGGGCGCAACACGAGTTCCACGCCGCCGGCCTTGCACAGCGCGGCGAGCGGCTTGTAGAACTCGGCCAGCGCGTGCGCGTCGACGTGGCTCAGGCCTTCGGTGTTGATGCTGTTCAGCAGCAGGCAGATGCGTTGCAAGTGGGTCGGTGCCGACTGCGCTGTCGCGGGCCGACGCCGCGCGAGCTGGTTGAAGCGCACCGGCCGCACCGCCACCGCCTGCCCGATGAGCGTGCGTGGGGCGCAGCCGTAGCCAGCGCGTTCCACCACCTGCACGTTGCGACCGTGCGGCAACAGCATCGAGGCGTGCCCCGAGTGCGGCATCACCGTGATGGCGCCACCCACCCGGGCTGCCATCGAGAACAGCGGTCCGTTGAGGCCGGTGTCCTGGTCGGCCACCAGGAACTCGGGCACGGTGGCGGCCCCCAGGCGCTCGAAAGCACGGCGCAGCTGCAGGAAGTTCAGGGCCTGCCAGCGGGCGCGCCCGGCCCAGGCGGTGATCTGCTCTTCCCGCGCACGTTGATGCGGCAACAGGTCGGCCAGCAGCGGCTCGAGCACGCGCACGACACGCGCGCCGTACTCGGCCACCTCGGCCTCGCCGGCCAGATTGCATCGCGGCACCAGCAGAGGTGCGCCGCGATGCAGCGGCACGTCCCAGAAAGGGCTCGGCAAGTCGAGCGTGTAGGCGTGCGAGCGCGCCACCTCCCGGGCCAGCCAGGCGCGGTCATAGAAGCAGGTGGGCACGTGGCTCACGAGCGTGATCACGCCACGCGCCAGCAGTGCGCCCATGGTGTGGGCGTCCAGCACCTGGTCGTAGGCGTCGGCTCGCTGCCAGCGGGCGTCGTGGTAACGATCGATGATCGAGAAGCGCTGCGGATCCTGTCCCACCAGATCGGTGCTGACGAAGGAGTCGAAGTACATCTGCTGCGCATTGCTCGGGCGCAGCAGGCCGATGCTGGCTTCCTTGAAGCTGGCGCCGATGGCGCGTGCCAGGGCGCGTGCCACGGCGGCGCGCTGCAGGGCGAGGAAGAACAGGCCCACGTCCCAGCCGGTGAGCACCTGCCCGCCGCCGCCCGCGCTGCCTTCGCCCCACAAGCGCTCGCGCTCGGCGCTGAGTTGCAGGTCGATCAGAGTGGCACGTGCGATGGCATCGGTGGCCGCGCGGGCCTGCATGTCGGGGCCCAGGTCGAGGCGGCGGAATTCATAGGTGGCCGACTGGGTGAGGCCCCGCTGCGCGGCGTCGTCGAGCAAGCCGGCGTCGACGAAGATCAGCCGCGCGCCGGCATGGCGCGACGGCGCGGCGGCCAGGCGCACCACATCGCTGCGTTGGAGCACGAGGACCGCATCGACCGTCATCTGCCCAGTCTCGCGCGGCGGCACCGCGTCCGATCGCTGGAGCAGGCGCGGGATTGGCGGGCTTTTCGGCGCCGGCTGGCCGACAGGCGGCCAGGGCTTCCGTCACCTCGTCGCGGGCCGCGCTCAGGACGGCTGCGCGGGGCTCGCCGGCAAGTCCAGCGTCACGGTGGTGCCTTGGCCCGGTGCACTGGTCACCGCGACCTGGCCGCCATGCAGTTCGGCAATGCGCTGAACGATGGCCAGTCCGAGCCCCTTGCCACCCTCGCTTCGCGCTTCGCCCGCGGCATGGATGCCGCGAAAGTGACGGTCGAACAGGTGCGCGAGGTCGCCGGGAGCGATGCCGCTGCCGGTGTCCTTCACGGTGATGCGCACGCCGCCGGCGCCGCCCGGCGCATGAACATTTGCAACAGCGCCGCCACGACCGCCTCCGGGCCCCGCAATTGGGCGCGCCGAGAGCACGATGCAGCCGCCCGCAGGTGTGTGGCGCAGCGCGTTGTCCAGCGCGTTGGCAATGGCGCGCTCGAGCAACTCCACGTCCACCTCCGCGGCCAAGGGCTCGACGGCGTCGGGCGCTGTTGCGCTGCCGGCCTCGGTGCCGCCGCCGAAGTCGCACGCCAGCTTCACCCCCTGGCGTGCCGCTCGCTCAGCAAAGCGCAGCGCGATGTCATCCAGCATCTCGGCCAGGTCGAGCCGTGCCAGGCGCAGCTTGAAGCCGGCCTCGTCCAGCACTGCCAGGTCGCCCAGCGAGCGCACCAGGCGTGCCGCGTTGTGCGTGTTGCGCAAGGCCACCTCGACCAGGCGGGCGTCCTCCGCGCGGGCTGGGTCGGGCGCCGCTTCCGCTGCCGCTGCGACTTGCAAGCGCTGCTGCAGCATCTCCAGACTGGCCGCGGCGGCGGTGAGCGGCGAGCGCAGGTCGTGCGAGAGGTTGCTCACACTCTCGCGGCGGAAGGCATCGAGCCGGCGCAACTGGTCCCACTGCGCGCGCAGCGTCGTCAGCAGGGTTTGAAAGCCGGTTTGCAGGCGCCCGAATTCGTCATTGGCCACCGCACGCGCGGGCGGCAGCGCAGCCGGCGCCTCGCCGCTCGTGAAACCTGTGCGTGCGGCGCGCGCGACCTCGGCACTGAGTACCGCCAGCGGCTGCGTCACGGTGGAGATGATCCAGGCGGCGAGCAGGGTGGCCAGCAGCACCACCGCCAGCACCGGGCCGAACGCGGGGCCCGCCAGGTGCCCGGCCAGCCGCGCGAGGCGCGAGGCCGGCAGCCCCGGACCGCGGCACACCAGGTAGAGGTAGCCGGCGATATCGGCGCTGGCATGGATCGAGGGGCGGCGCAGCATGCGTGCGGCCACCACGGCGCCATCGTCCATGTATTCGGGGTCGTCGCCCATGACGTAGGCCGCGCCGCGCCGCGGCAGCCCGGGCGTGGAAGCGGCCCCAGGACCCGCGGCCGCCGCGGCCGCCTGCACCGGAGCGATGGCCACCTTGAAGTTGGGCCCGAGCACCTTGCTGCCGCTGCTCGCCAGCACGGTGCCGTCTGCGGCGAGCATGTACAGCTGGCTGTCCGGTTCGAGCAGCAGCAGGCTGCGCAGGAATGCGATGAATCCTTCGGGATCACGCCGCTGCTGGTCGGGCAGGTCGTTGTGCATGACGACGACGCGGCCGAGGAAGGCGTCGGCCCGTGCGTAGGACGCCTCGCGCTCGAAACGCTCGAAGGCCAGCGCCACCGCCACCAGCACACCCAGGGCCGTGGCGAGCCCCGTGATCAGCACTGTGAGCGCCAAGCGCAGACGGACAGTCATGCGATTCGGGGGCGATCCAACTCACCGAGGCGCATCGCGCATCTTGTAGCCGGCACCGCGCACGGTGAGGATGAAGCGCGGCCGCATCGGGTCTTGCTCCACCTTGGCGCGCACGCGATTGATGTGCGTGGTGACGGTGTGCTCGTAGCCCTCGTGCGAATAGCCCCACACCGCATCCAGCAACTGCGAACGCGAGAACACGCGGCCCGGGTGGTTGGCGAAGTGCAGCAGAAGGTCGAACTCCAGCGCGGTGAGTTCCAGCGCGCGTCCGGCCACGCGCACCTCGCGCCTCGAGGGTTGGATTTCGAGCTCGCCATTGCGCAGCGGCGTGGCCCCTGCCGATGCGGGCCCGGTATCCGCGAGCTGAGCCGCCCGCAGCAACTCGGCGCGGCGCAGCAGCGCCTTCACGCGGGCCAGCAGTTCGGCCATCGAGAAGGGTTTGGTCAGGTAGTCGTCGGCGCCCAGCTCCAGCCCCAGCACGCGGTCGAGCTCGGTGGCCTTGGCGGTGAGCATCAGGATGGGCGTGGCCCGGCCACGCGCGCGCAGCGCCTTGCACACCTCCAGCCCGTCCAGGCCCGGCATCATGAGGTCGAGCACGAGCAGGTCGCTGGTGCGCTCGGCCTGGCTGGCCAGCGCCGCCGGGCCGTCGGGCACCGCCTGCACCTCATAGCCCGCACCCTGCAGGTTCAAGGTGATGAGGTCGCGGATGTCGGCCTGGTCCTCGGCCACGAGGATGTGCGGGCAGTGCACGCGGTTCGCCATGGAAAGGGCCATGTCAGGTCGGTCGGGCCTGAGCGGGTGCTTCTTACCCGCTGGCATGCCGGCGTTTGCGGCTGGGCAGCGAGATGTGATCTGGCTGTGATGTTTGGTGAGCAAACCGCGAGGCGCGGCACAGACAGTGTAGCCATCGACTCCGCCACCCAACGACTGCCACCACCATGCCTACCCTGACTGCCGCCGCTGCGTCTTCCGTCCTCGGCTTTCCGACCGCCATCGCCGCCAACCCCGGCTGGGACAGTCTCGTGGCTGAACGCGGCGCGCTGGTGCGATTTGCACGCCGGCGTTTGCTCGACCCGAGCCTGGCCGAGGATCTCGTGCACGACGTCTTCGAGGCGGTGGTCAGCGGCCGGGCACGTTTCGATGGCCGCGCCTCGCTGCGCACCTGGCTGACCGCGATTCTCAAGCACAAGATCGTCGACCTGGTCCGCGCGCGGCGCGGCCACGAGAGCCTCGACCAGGCTTTCCACGGCGACGAAGATGGCGAGCCCGCCCTGGAGCTCGAGTGCCCGCAACCGCGCCCCGACGAACTGGCCACCCATCGCCAGCGCCTCGCGCGCGCGCTGGCGCGCATCGAAGCCCTGCCGGAGACGTTGCGCTGCACCTTCCAGCGCCGCGTGCTCGCCGACGAGGACAGCGCCGACGTCTGCCGCGCGCTCGGCATCAGCGAGAACAACCTGTTTGTGCGATTGCACCGCGCGCGTGCGTTGCTGGCGGCCTGAAGGCGGCATCCGACGGCCGCCAAATGCCCAACGGCTTGCGGCGCCGGAACGTGCAAGCCGTTGATTTCTATGGTGGCCTGGGGCGGAATCGAACCACCGACACGCGGATTTTCAATGTTGATTGCTGACGTTCTCGCCGATTCTTGACTGTTCCCAAGTTGTTGATTCTCCGAGGAAGACCACAAGTTCGGCCCCTCACTCCGTTCCAGCGCTTTCCCCCGTTTTGTGTAGTCTTCCTCGCAGGATTACACAGGAACTACACCGGCCGTCGTTCGCCATTGGCCTCAGTTCGCCTGCGCAGCGCCGCTCGCAGGACTGCCGGCGTATAGGTGTCGCTGGAACCCCACGAACACACGCCGCACCTGGTCGGGCTTGCCCAGCTCTGCGAAGGCGTCACTCAGCGCCCGGTACTTGAGCCGCAGCAGCGGCGACAGCTTCTCCTGGTCGAGCTCATCGACGCCCTGCTTGACGTACTGCGCCAGCACGAAATCGACAAAGGCTTGTTGCGTGTCGGTGAACTCGGCTGCAGCCGCCGCGTGGGCCGCCGCCGCGCGTTCGGCGCGCGTCACGGGCTCAGCGGCGAAAGCCAGGTAGGCCAACACGTCGAACAGGTCGCTGTTCTCTGCCTCGATGATCTTCTGCATCTCGGCCAGGGGTCCCCGGCCGAAGCCCTTGTCGGCCAGGCCGGCCAGCAGTGACTTGCGCGTGTCCGGCGCGCTCCAGATGCGCCGCAGTTCATCCTCGTCCTTGAAGAACTCGGGCAGCGCGCCGTACAGCACTTCCAGGAACTGCGCCGCCGACATCGGGCGCCCGTCGGCGCTCCAGAACGTCGTTGCGGTCATGTGCTGGATCTTGCGTTCCTTCCCATCGGCCAACTTGACCTTTATCTTGGCTGGCGGCGGTTCGATGAGCGGCGGCGGCGTGGGCTCGCCGAGCCGCAAATCGGTCGCACCGTTCCCGGTGCGCGGTGGCCGCAGGTCAGGCTCTGCCAGTGCAAGGGGTTCTCCATCCCACTCCGGGTCGCTGAAGTGGTGGTGCGCCTTCACGAAGTCGTAGATCGTGAAGTGGTCCTTGCCGTCGTACAGGCGCGTGCCGCGGCCGATGATCTGCTTGAACTCGATCATCGAGGCCACCGGCCGCATCAGCACGATGTTGCGCACGTTGCGCGCGTCGACGCCCGTGGAAAGCTTCTGCGACGTCGTCAGCACCGTCGGGATGGTCTTCTCGTTGTCCTGGAAGTCGCGCAGGTACTGGTCGCCCAGCGCGACGTCGTTGGCCGTCACCCGCACGCAGTAGAGCGGGTCGCGGCCATGGGAATCAAGGGTCTTGGCCTGGTTGATCAAATCGCGCACTGCCAGCGCATGCGCCTGGGTCGCACAGAACACGAGGGTCTTCTCGCGCTGATCGATCATCCCCATCACGAGCTTGACGCGGTAGGCCTCGCGCTCCTTGATCTCGATGATCTTGTTGAAGTCTTTCTCTTCGTAGCGCTTGCCGGCCTCGATGTCGCCCTGCACCACCTGATCGTCGGGCGTGTAGACGTACTCGTCCAGCGTGGTGGCAATCTGCCTGACTTTGAACGGCGTGAGGAAGCCGTCGTTGATGCCTTCCTTGAGCGAGTACACGAACACCGGCTCGCCGAAGTAGGCGTAGGTGTCGGCGTTGATCGTGCGCTTGGGCGTGGCGGTCAGGCCGAGCTGCACGGCTGGTGCGAAGTAGTCGAGGATCGCGCGCCAGGGGCCTTCGTCGTTGGCGCCGCCACGGTGGCACTCGTCGATGACGATGAAGTCGAAGAAGTCCGCCGGGTACTCGCCGAAGTACGGCGAGCCGCCGGGGCCACTCATGAAGGTCTGGAAGATGGTGAAGAAGATGCTGCCGTTCTTCTGCACGCGGCCCTTCTTCCGGATGTCGTCAGGGGCTATGCGCACCAGCGCATCGTCAGGGAAGGCCGAGAAGGCGTTGTAGGCCTGGTCAGCCAGGATGTTGCGGTCGGCCAGGAACAAGATGCGCGGCCGGCGGGTTCCGAGTTTGTCGGGCTCGGCGCCACTCTTCCAATCGGCCAGGTTCCAGCGGCTCTGGAATAGCTTCCACGCAAGCTGGAACGCGATGAAGGTCTTGCCCGTGCCGGTGGCCAGCGTCAGCAGGATGCGGTCGCCGCCGGCCTCGATGGCTTCCAGCACGCGCGTGATGGCGATGTCCTGGTAGTAGCGCCCCTGCCACGTGCCGCCCTTGTCCTCGAAGGGCACGGCGGCGAAGCGGTCGCGCCAGGCGTTCAGCTCGGCGAAGGTGAGCTTCCACAGTTCTTCGGGGCCCGGATAGCTACCCACATCGCCTTCGGCGCCGGTGGCCATGTCAATGCCGTAGATTGCCTGGCCGTTGGTGGCGTAGCTGTGGCGCACCGCCAGCTTTGCGGCGTAGCTCTTGGCCTGGCCGACGCCTTCGGTGAGGGGCTTGTCCCAGGCCTTGGCCTCGATGACGGCCAGTTTGGTGTTGCGATAGACGAGAACGTAGTCGGCGATCTCGGCCTTGGCCCGCGCGCCCTTGCCGCCACTGCCCTGCAACCGGCCCAGCGTGATGCCGTGTTCGCGCAACACGCGGCTGCCTTCGACCACGCCCCAGCCAGCGGCCTTCAGGGCAGGGTCGATGTGCTCGGCGCGGGTTTCCGCTTCGTTCATCGCATCGGGCTCAGGCCTTGCGTGGTGGCTTCAAGGCCTTCTTCGCAGGTGGGGCCAGGTAGTTGTCCCCCGACACCACCCGCCGGCCGGTCTGGCTTTCCAGTTGCAAGCGCGCCCGCTTGGCGATGCCACCGCCGGCTTGCGCAGCGGTCTTGTTGGCGGCCATGCCGGTGGCTTCGGTGTTCTGCGCAATCTGCCGCGTGGACAGCTCGGCCAGCGCGGTGAAGATCAACTCGGCCTCGGTCATGTGGTCACGCAAGTTGTGGCTCTTCAGGCCCTTGATCTTCTTGTGGTCCTTGACGCTGACGCCGCTCCATTCCTGGTGAATGATGTTGGTCAGGATGGCGAACTCCTGGCCTTCCTGGATGTCGTGGCCGCGCCAATAGTCAGTGAGCTTGTTGCGCGTTTCCTGCCCGGTCATACGCTGCTGGATCCACTTGTCGCTGCGGCCATGCTGCTGCCAGGTCTGGCGCGCGCGGTCCAGCGACAGGGCGGGGTCCGCCATCTCCTGCATGCGCTCGTAGCCCACCTTGGCCAGCCACAGCTTGATGGGCTCGGCCTTGGGGCTGGGCACCGATTGCACCAGGCGCAGCAGCGTTGGCGCGGTGGCCACGTCGGTGAGCCGCAGCTTGCCGTCGGCGGCCGGCATCTTCAACTGGTGACAAGCTGTCACCAGTTGGCTGCCTTCCTTGTCCAGGCGGCGTTTGAGTTGATTCCAGTATTTGCGCGCAGTCAGGTCGTCGGGCTGCTGGGTCAGCACCTGCACCACGTCCACGACCGAAAACCACCAGGTCGCGGTGGCATCGTCATAGACGCGGCGGATGTCCTGGCCTTCGAACTGAGTGGGCAGAATCTGCATCGGTTCGCTCCCTGTCCAAGTTCTGTGCCGCGATGATGCCGGACTACAGGGCGCCGCTGAAGGCTTGGTGGAGGAGGGATTTCTTCAGGGCGGCGAGGGCGGTGAGCTTGAGCTCGTAGATGCCTCCGAGCCTACTTGTCTCGTCACGCATAGCGTCAAGCGCGGCCACTGCTTCACGCTGCTGCTTAAGAGTGGGCAGCGGCAACTTCAGGCTTTTCGAATCCGGGACGCGCATGTGCTGAACCGTTGAGCCAGAAGCCAGGGCGTGGATCTGGCGCTGCAGAGGCTCGGATTGCAGGGCGTAGAGGAGAAACCGACCGTCGAGCTTGGTCGGCTCAGCGCGATACGAAACCAAGCGCTGGCCCAGAAAAACGAGCTCATCGGATTCCAGCATGCCGACCTCGCCCATCGGGGCTTCTCGCGTCAGGATCACATCACCTCGGCGGGGCACCTGGCGGCGCGTCCAAACCTTGTAGACATCTTCGGACACGTAGTTGACCGATGCCAGACTGACGACGCCGTTCCGAACATTGGTTGTACGGATCATCTTGTAGGGCGTGGCGTCTGGAACCGTTGGCGCGGTCTTGTTGACGCAGTCCATGATGGACTCGCAGGCGTCTTCGATCCGCACCTGGGGCCAGTCGGCGCTGAAGGTCTTCGCAAGGGCACTCTCAAACAGCTCGCCGGCGTTCTGCAGGTTCTTCTCGGTGTGGGCCTTGGCGGTGGCGATGCCCTCGAAGGCTTCGTCGAGGATGGTGACGATGCGGCGCTGCTCGGTCAGGGGCGGCACCAGCACTGGCACCGCATAGACCTCGTTCCGATTGATGCCAGGCTTGACGCCCTTCGCCAAGCTGGGCAGGTTCAGTGTCGTCAGGAGGTAGTACAGGAACTGCAGGTCGTACCGCTGGCGGTCAAATTCGGCGAAGTAGGTGACATCGAGAGGCCAGTACTTTTCCTCGGTCAGCGTGATCTCGCCAGCCTAGCCCTTTCTACCCACGATGATGCTAGGTTGGTCCCTGTAGAACTTGTCGGTTCGATCCTTCTCTCCGTTAGCGCCATAGGCCGGATACAAGCCACTTGAATTGCGGTCCGACGGAGCCAGCGGCTTGCCGTACTCAAGCTGGACGACTTCGCCAAGTGTCTTGGTCTCCCAGCCCGCCATCACGCCCCCGACTCCCGAATCGTCGCCAGCACTCCCGCGCTCTCGGCATCGAAGGCCACAATCTCCTCCCGTGTGCGTCGCTTCATTCGCTCTTCGCCCGGGTCCACTCCTGCAACTTCAACCGCAACTCCTCCTTGCTCGGCAAATACAGCCGGTACTCCCGCGCATGGATGTTGGCGTCGGCCGGCAGCGTGATCTCTACCAGCGCCCCGCTCTTCTTCTTGCACAGCACGATGCCCACGGTGGCGTTCTCGCCTTCGGCCTTCACGTGGCGATCGAAGTAGTTCACGTACATCTGCATCTGGCCCAGGTCCTGGTGGGTGAGCTTGCCGAGCTTCAGGTCCACCAGCACGTAGCAGCGCAGCAGCCGGTTGTAGAAGACGAGATCGACAAAGAAGTGGTCGCCGTCGAAGCTGAAGCGCTTCTGACGCGCCTCGAACAGGAAGCCTTTGCCCAACTCCAAAAGGAAGCGTCCGATCTGGTTGATGACGGCGCCTTCCAAGTCGGATTCGGAATAGCTGGCCTGCTCGGACAGGCCAAGGAACTCCAGCACCAGCGGCTCCTTCAGCAAGTCAGCCGGCTGGCTGACGATCTGCCCCTGGCGCGCCAGTTTCCGAATGCCTTCCTTGTCGCGGCTCAGTGCCAGCCGCTCGTACAGGCCGCTGTCGAATTGACGGCGCAGATCCTTCAGGCTCCAGCCCTGCTGGGTGGCTTCGATCTCGTAGAAGCTGCGCTCGTTCTCATTGCCGATCCCCAGCAGGAAGACGTAGTGCGTCCAGCTCAGGCCGAAGTTGGGGGCGTGGTTCGTGCCTGCGGCCGATGGCCCAGTTTCAAACTGGGCAATTGCCTTCGAGGCAGCGCCAGTCGGCGATTGCCCAGTACCCAACTGGGCAATGTCGGTGCGCCCCTGGTAGGCGAGGTAGAAGCGGCGCATGTATTCGAGGTTGCTCTTGGCAAAGCCGCGCCCGAAGGCGTGCGTAAGGCGTTCTGCCAGGCCCTTGAGCAAGGCCTTGCCGTAGGCGGCGCGGCCCCGCCCGCGCTGCTCGTGCTCGACGATGTGGCGCCCGATCTCGAAACAGGTGCGCACCTGAACCAGATCCACCCCGCGCGCCACGGTGTGCCTTGCAGCAAGCACCAGGGCATGGATGCGCGCGTACAGCGCGTCATCGGTGGCCACCACTTCCCGTCCCGCCGACTGGGGCCAGGCCACTTGCTTCTGCCTCATATCAACCCCCTGATCACCGCCAGCACGTCCGCACTCTCCGCATCGAGCGCTGCGATCTCATCGAGGATGTACTGGGGCGTGCGCAGCGCGACCTCGCCGCCACCGTTCGGGTTCTTGACCGACAGGTCGTAGGTGGCGCCGTCGATGCCCACCACGTCCACCGACCAGCTCTGCGCCGAATCCGCGAAGGTCTTCTGCCGCCCGATGAAGTCGACCAGGTCGTCGTCATTCAGAGGATTCGTCTTTCCCATATTGCGGCCCGGGTTCAGTTGGTAGAACCAGACCTGGCGCGTGGACGCGCCCTTCTCGAAAAACAGCACCACGGTCTTGACGCCAGCGCCCTGAAAAGTGCCGCTGGGCATGTCCAGCACGGTGTGCAGGTTGCAGCTCTCCAGCAGCAGCTTGCGGATGCTGGTGCTGGCGTTGTCGGTGTTGGAGAGAAACGTGTTCTTGATGACGATGGCCGCGCGCCCGCCGGCCCGCAGCGTCTTGATGAAGTGCTGCAGAAACAGGAAGGCCGTCTCGCCGGTCTTGATCGGGAAGTTTTGCTGGACCTCCTTGCGCTCCTTGCCGCCGAAGGGCGGGTTGGCCAGGATCACGTCGTAGCGGTCGCGCTCCTGGATGTCGCTGATGTTGTCGGCCAGCGTGTTGGCGTGGATGACATTGGGCGCCTCGATGCCATGCAGGATCATGTTCATGATCGCGATGACATAGGCCAGGCTCTTCTTTTCCTTGCCGTAGAAGGTGCGCGTCTGCAGCGTCTTCAGGTCATCGGCCTTGGTGGCCCGCGGCAGCAGGTAGTCGAAGGCCTCGCACAGGAAGCCGGCCGAGCCGCAGGCGCCGTCGTAGATGCGCTCGCCGATCTTCGGGTCCAGCACCTTGATCATGGCGCGGATCAGCGGGCGCGGCGTGTAGTACTCGCCGCCGTTGCGCCCGGCGTTGCCCATGTTCTTGATCTTGGCTTCGTACAGGTGCGACAGCTCGTGCTTCTCGGTCTGAGAGCGGAAGCGCAGCTCGTCCACCAAGTCGATCACGTCGCGGAGGTTGTAGCCGCTCTGCACCATGTTCTTGATCTCGCCGAAGACCTCGCCGATCTTGTATTCGATGGTGTTGGGGCCGCTGGCGCGTTGCTTGAAGCCGGCCAGGTACGGGAACAGCTTGCCGTTGACGAAGTCGCGCAGGTCGTCGCCGGTCATGGCGGCGTTGTGGTCGAGCTTGCCGTCGCCGGTCTTGGGCGCGGCCCAGCTCTCCCAGCGGAACGCCTCGGCCAGGATGAAGGTGGTGGTCTTGCCTTCGAGCTCGGCCTCGGAGGCCTTGTCGTGCTCCAGGGCGTCGAGGTACTTCAGGAACAGCAGCCAGGACGATTGCTCTGTGTAGTCCAGCTCGCTGGTGCAGCCGGCGTCCTTGTGCAGGATGTCGTCGATGTTCTTGAAGGTTTGCTCGAACATGGTGGGCGGCGCCTCCCGGGCGGTCTCGGGGGCATTCTCGGCCACGCACTCCAGGGATCGACGGAGTCGTCAGCGCCGGCGCAAGCGGGTTTCTCGGCACCGTGACACAGGAACTACACAAAGCAAAACGGCTTGCAGCGCGGAAACGCATGCAAGCCGTCGATCTGTCTGGTGGCCTGGGGCGGAATCGAACCACCGACACGCGGATTTTCAATCCGCTGCTCTACCAACTGAGCTACCAGGCCGAGAGCGCAAGATTATAGGTGTGACTCACCAGCGATCTTGTGGCCGAAGCACCAAGCCCAGCCATCGATCCGTCGACGTGGGCCAGCCCAGCGAACAGCCCAGCGAACACCGCGGATCCGGCTCTGCCGGTCCGACGGTGTTGCCCCCTGGGGGAGGCGGCCGCAGGCCGCTTCGGGGGGGTCATGACTACCCCCGCTTGTTGCGCGTCAGGTCCACGCCAAGTTGCTTGAGCTTGCGATAGAGGTGCGTGCGCTCCAGTCCGGTCTTCTCGGCCACGCGCGTCATCGAGCCGCCCTCCTTGGCGAGGTGGAACTCGAAGTAGCTCTTCTCGAACGCATCGCGCGCCTCGCGCAGCGGGCGGTCGAGGTCGAAGCTCTGTTCGGAAAGGGGCCCGCTGGGCGGCAGCACCGCCGCGGCCTGGGCCTGGCCGCCGCCCGGCTGGCTGCCTGCCAGGTCGTAGCCGTCGCCGCGTAGCCCGGATGTCGAGCCGCCTTGCGCCGCGCCTGCCCCCCCACCAGCCGCCGCGCCGGCGCGTGGGCCGGGCTTGACCAACGCGCCATCCACCGCGCGCAGCAACTTCTGCAAGGTGATCGGCTTTTCGAGAAACGCGCTGGCACCGTACTTGGTGGCCTCCACGGCCGTGTCGATCGTGCCGTGGCCGCTCATCATGATCACCGGCATGTTCAGCAGGCTGGCCGCAGACCACTCCTTGAGCAGCGTGACGCCATCGACGTCGGGCATCCAGATGTCGAGCAGCACGAGGTCGGGGCGCATGGCCTCGCGCACCAGTCGCGCCTGCGCGGCGTTCTCGGCCAGTTCGACGGTGTGTCCCTCGTCAGCGAGGATTTCCGACAACAGGGCGCGAATGCCCAACTCGTCGTCGACTACCAGTATCGTTGCCATGCGCTCTTTGTGGGGGCCGCGGTGTTCGTACTCACCGGTTTGTCGGTGTCGGGCCCAGGGTCGGTTCGACGGCTTGCTCGGTGAGTGGTGCCGCCTCGAATGGGGCGAAGATTGAAAATGATATCGAAACCCGCGCGCCGGTCACCGGCGCATCGGGCTCGTTGCCTGCGCGCACGTTGGCTACACGCAGCCGTGCGCCGTGTTCGTCGGCGATTTTCTTCACCACCGCCAGGCCCAGCCCGGTGCCCTTGGCCTTGGTGGTGACGTACGGTTCGAAGGCGCGCTTGAGCACCTTCTCGGCGAAGCCCGGGCCATTGTCGATGACCGCCAGGCGCACCTGTGCGATGGAGCCGTCGGCGCCGCGCGCTGCCGAGGTCGTGATCTCGACCTGGCCATCGGGCCGGTCGGCCACCGCGTCCAGCGCGTTCTGCACGAGGTTGTGGATGACCTGCCGCAGCTGCGTCGCGTCGCCCATGATGGTGGGCAGGCCGTCGGCGAATTGCGCCGCGAGCAGCCCGTTGTCCTGCGCCTGCCCGTACAGCGCGAGCACTTCGCCGGCCAGTTGATTGAGATCGAGCGGCATCATCTGCGCCGAGGGCAGCCGCGCGTAGTCGCGGAACTCGTTGACGAGGCCCTGCATCGCGTCGACCTGGGCCACGATGGTGTTGACCGATCGTTGCAGCAGCGCCTGATCGGCGCCCTCCAGCTTGGGTGCCAACTTGGCCAACATACGCTCGGCAGAGAGTTGGATCGGCGTGAGCGGGTTCTTGATCTCGTGCGCGAGGCGCCTGGCCACTTCGGCCCAGGCCGCCGAGCGCTGCGCCGAAACGACCTCGGTGATGTCGTCGAACACCACCAGCGTGGCACCAAAGGGCAGGCGCGCGCCACGCACCAGCAGCGAGAGGGAGGCACCCTCACCGCCGCCATCGGCGCGTGCGAGCTCGAAGGCGTCCTGCCAATGGTCGCGCTCGCCGACCTCTGGGCTGTTGGCGAGCAACGCGAAGCGCTGCTCGATGGCTTGTGCGAGGCGCTCCAGCCCGGGCACTTCCGCCAGCCGCTTGTTGCGATACCCGGCCAGCGGACGCTGCAGGATGCGCGTGGCGCCGGGGTTGACGGTCTGCAGCGCGCCTTCGCGGTCGAAGACCATCACGCCGGCGCTCAACGTGTCGAGGATGGTCTGCAGCCGCGTGCGCGCGGTCTCCAGCTGAAGCATGCCCCGCTGCACCTGTTCGCGCGCCTCCGCGACCTGGGCGGTCATGTCGGCGAAGCTGCGCGTGAGCCCGCCGAGTTCATCGCTCGAGCGGAACACCTCGGGCGCCGTGTAGTCGCCCGCGGCCACGCGCCGCACGCCCTCGGCCAGCAAGATGAGCGGCCGTGCCAACTGGTTGCCCAGCACGATGGCCAACAGCACGGCACCGAACACCGCCAGCATCAGTGCCAGCGTCAGCGTGCCCACGTACATCTGGCGCAGGCTGTCGCGTGCCAGCGCGCGTTGCTGGTACTCGCTGTAGGCAGCCTGCACCTGCAAGGCATTCACCGCCAGCGCGCGTGGCAGCGGCTGCACGACGAGCAGGTAACGCTCCTCGGTGGGCACGAGGCGGATCTGGTTGTCGGGCAAGCGCGCCAGCGCACGCACGATGGCACCCTCGCCACCATGCACTGTCTCGTCGTCGAGGCCGTCGATCTGGCTCGCCCCGCCGCTGTTGCGGGCCCCGCGCAGCAGCGCCGGCGAGGGGCGTTGCGGCGCGATCCCGGCGGTGTTGCCTGTGCCGGGGCTCGCGCTGCGCAGCACCTGGCCCGCGGCGCCGACGAGGATGGCCTGGCGCACGCCCAACTGTTCACGCGCGCGCTCCAGTGACAGCGGCAGCATCGGCCCCTGTTCTTCGAGGCGGGCAGCGGCGGCACGCGTCTGGACGAGTAGCTCGCCAGCGAAGGTGTCCAGCGTGCCCTTGCCGAGCGCGAGGCCGGCGTCCAGCGCGTTGGCCATGCGCTCGTCGAACCACGACTCGATGCTGCGCGTGGCGAACTGGTAGGACACGGCGTAGATCACCACGCCAGGCAGCACGCCCACCAGCGTGAAGATGCCCGCCAGCTTGATGAGCAGGCGGCTGCCAAACTTGCCGCGCTTCAGGCGCGTGAGCAGTCGCACAGCCACGAAGACAATGACCAGCACGAGCGACAGCGCGACCGCGGCGTTGACCCACACCAGCCAGACGAAGTGCCGCTCGTAGAAGCCGCCGGGCCGGGCGAACGAGAGCACAAAGGCCAGCACGAGTCCGGCGCCGGTGGCGACCACCGCCGAGAGCATCCAGGCCCACCGTGCTGCCGTCCTCATGCGTCACTCATGCGTCACTCACGCTTCACCCGCGCTTCACCCGCGCTTTACCCACGCATTCAGCATGCGCTTCGGCGGAGTCGCGCGCCCTCAGCACAGTCATTCGACGCGGATGGTGCGCGATGCGCCCACAGCCCAGTCACCCTGGGTGACGAGCCCGAACTGCATCGGACTTGGCAGCTGCGAAGCGTCGAGCCTGTACTCGAACTCGACGTAGTAGCCCTGGCCCGGGTCGAGTTGTGAAAGCTCGGCGAGCGGCCAGCCCGCGCTGCGCGACGCCGCTGCAAGCGCCTCTGCCAGGGTGGCATGGGTCTGGTTGAGGCCGCCAAACCCGACCCGCCACGAACCCGTGAGCGGCTGGAACGCCACGCGCCACTGCCGCGAGACCCGGGCCACCCGCAAGTCGCGCCAGTACCACCGGTTGCGCCACAGCGTGGCTTCGGCGAGGAAGTACACCGGCACGCCACGCGAGAGAGCCTCGTCCACTGCGCGGGGTAACGCCACGCGCGCGGCGAAGTCCAGTGTGAGCTGCCCGTCGGCACGCGCCGTGCGCAGCGCCGTCAGCTCGACCCCTTGCTGGGCCCGCGCCGGCAGTGTGGTGCCCGCGGCCAGTCCAGCCACCGCCAGCGCGGCCCCTCGGCCCAGCAGCGTGCGTCGGTGGACCTTGGTTGGGATCGGCATGGCAGCGTCGGCAGGTTCAGGTCTTCTCGATCAGCGCATAAAAGAAGCCGTCGCTGGTCGGCCGCTTCGGGGCCGCGGTCAGGGCAGCCGGGCCGGCAGGGACAGCCAGGACAGCTGGGATGAAGGGGACTGCGGTGATGCCCGGCTCCCCTGCCGAGGCATTGTCGGCCAGAGGCAGCAGGTGCCCGGGCGCCTGGGGCCAACGCCGAGCCGCCTCGGGCCCCAGGCGTTGCAAAAACGCGTCGATCTGGTGTTCCCCCTCGGCCTTGAAGAGCGAGCAGGTGGCGTAGAGCAGCCGGCCGCCCGGCGCCAGCAGCGGCCACAAGGCGGCCAGCATCTGCGCCTGCAGCGCCGCCAACGCCGCAATGTCGGCCGGGCGGCGCAGCCAGCGCACGTCGGGGTGGCGGCGCACGATGCCCGAGGCGGTGCACGGTGCGTCGAGCAAGATGGCATCGAACAGGCGCCCGTTCCACCAGGTGGCGGGATGTCTGGCGTCGCCGGCCAGCACCTGGGCAGAGGTGGATGGGGGCAGGCGCAACCGCTTCAGGTTCTGATGCACACGGGCCAGGCGATGGGTGTCGATGTCGAGGGCCACGAGGTCGATGTCGGCCAGTTCGAGAAGGTGGGCGGTCTTGCCGCCGGGCGCGGCGCAGGCGTCCAGCACATGAGCGCCGCCGGCCAGACGCGGCAGGCCGGGGGCGCCGCCGAGCAGCAGCGGTGCGGCCCACTGCGCCGCCGCGTCCTGCACCGACACATCGCCCTCGGCAAACCCCGGCAGTTGCAACACCCCGCGCGGCTCGGCCAGCACCACGGCTGGGTGGTCTAAGCCGGCGGGCGCGCTGCCTGGCAGGCGCTGCAGATGGCCCACGATACCGTGGCGCGCCAGGTGTTCGATGTATCGGGCCGCCGTGCTGCGGCGCGCATTCACGCGCAGCGTCATCGGGGGCCGGCGGTTGGCCTCGCCAAGCAGCGCCTGCCAGTGACGCGGCCAGTCCTGGCGCAGCCGCTCCACCCACCAGGCCGGGTGGTTGTAGGCGCCCAGAGGCGAGTGCGAAGCCGCCTCAACGCATTGCGCGCGTTCGCGGATAAAGCGCCTGAGCACCGCGTTGACGAAGCCGGCGGCGGCCGGCGTGCGCTGGCGCGCGGCGGCCACGGCCTGGTCCACCAGTGTGTGGTCTGCGTAGGGCGGTGCGCTCTCGGGTTCTGGGGGCCACAGCAGGGCCAGCGCGGTGAGCAGCAGCGCCTCCACGGCCGGTGGCGGCGTCTTGGGCGCGAGCTGCGTGCGCGCCTCCATCGCCGCGCCGAGCCGGCGCAGCACTTGGAAGGCCAGCGCCTGCACGCCTGGGCGCAGCGCCTCGGGCACACGCGGCAACAGATCGGACAACGAGCGACCAGCGCGCACCGCCTGCACCGCTTCGGCCGTGTGCTCGAGCAGGCGGGCCAGCCCGGGGGTGGGCAACGAGGCAGCCGTGGGTGGGGTCACTGTCACAGTCTATCGAGCCTGTCGCGGCACAATGCGCGCACGCCTGCCCTGAGGACGCTGCCCGCGCCTTGCAAGCGTGCAACCCAGGAAACTCCGATGGCCGACAAGCCCCAAGCCGTGGCCGCGCCCGCCACCACCGGCCACACTCCGCGTCTGCTGCGCAGCGAGGAGGATCTGCAGCGCCTGCCCGCCAGCGAGCGCATCCGCTATCGCCTCGTCACTGCCGACCGCCGCCATCACGCCAACGACAACATCGCCGAGTTCGTACGCGACGGCGAACTCGTCGAGCTCAAGGCCGAGGTGGCTGCGAAGATGCAGGAGGTGCTGAAGGTGCTCGTGATCGACACCGACAGCGACCACAACACGCGGCAGACCGCCACGCGCGTAGCCAAGATGTACATCGACGAGGTGTTTTCCGGCCGCTACAAGCCGATGCCCGCGGTGACGGAGTTCCCCAACGCAGAGCGCCTGAACGAACTGATGATCGTGGGCCCCATCACCGTGCGCAGCGCCTGCAGCCACCACATGTGCCCGATCTTCGGCAAGGTGTGGATCGGCATCCTGCCCAACGAACACTCCAACCTCATCGGCTTGAGCAAGTACGCGCGCATCGCCGACTGGGTGATGAGCCGCCCGCAGATCCAGGAGGAGGCCGTGACCATGCTCGCCAACGAATTGCAGGCGCGTGTGCGCCCCGACGGCCTGGCGCTGGTGATGGAGGCCGACCACTTCTGCATGCACTGGCGCGGCGTGAAGGACACCGACACCGCCATGGTCAACAGCGTGATGCGCGGCGCATTCCTGAAGGACGTCAACCTGCGGCGCGAGTTCCTCTCGCTGCTCTCGCGCAAGCAGGGGGGTTGATCGTGCTCATTCGCCTGATGTATGCCAGCCGCGCCGCGACGGGCTTGGACCAAGAAGAGCTGCAGGCCATCCTGCGCCAGTGCAAGGCGGCCAACCCGCAGCACGGCATCACGGGCGTGCTGTGCTTCAGTCAGGGCATCTTCCTGCAGGTGCTTGAGGGCGGGCGCAGCTCCGTCAATCGCCTCTACAACCGCATCGTCGGCGACCCGCGCCACCACCAGGTCGAGTTGATGCTGTACGAGGAGATCGGCGAGCGGCGGTTCGCTGGCTGGTCGATGGGGCAGGTCAACCTGGCCCGGCTCAACCCCTCGCTGTTGCTCAAATACTCTGCCACGCCAGAGCTGGACCCGTTCTCCGTCTCGGGGCGTGTGTCGATGGCCCTGTTCGAGGAACTGGTGGCCACGGCCTCAGTCGTGGGACAGGGCTGAGCCAGTCGCAAGGGGCGGGTAACTCCGGTTCCCTGGCCATCCTCCCAGGCTTAATATCCATAGTTGCTTATAGACGGATTCGTGGCGGGCGCCTGCCGCCGTTGCTGGAGGCTGCCGTCGTGACCGCCCACAAACCGACACCCTTGCTTGTGCCGGGTGCCTCGCCCGCGCGCCTGAAGAGGGCGCCGGAGAATTTTCTCGATCGTGGCGGTGCCGGCATCGTGTTCCGCGAGGCGCAACACGGACGGCGCGACTTCATCCGCAGTGCTTTTGCCGCGGCGCTGGCCGGAGGCACCTCCGCGACGGCGACTCTGGCGGTGGCGCAGCCGTCCAACCCGGTGCCCTCGGAGGGCGGCGATGCCAACATCCTAAATCTGCCCGAACACAGCCGCGGTCTTGGCCAGCCCGTGGCGACCGACGGTTACGGCAAGCCCTCGAAGTTCGAGGCCAACGTGCAGCGTCGCATGAGCCCCGGCCTCACGCAGACCACGCAGGCCTCGGTGTCGTTCGTGCCGCTGCAAAGCCTGTTCGGCATCGTCACGCCCAGCGGGCTGCACTTCGAACGCCACCATCAGGGCTGGTGGGACGTCGACCCCTCCAAGCACCGCCTGATGGTCAACGGCAGCGACGAGAAGATCGTGCGCAAGCCCATGGTCTTCACCGTGGACGAGGTGATGCGCCTGCCCTCCGTGAGCCGCTTCCACTTCATCGAGTGCGGCGCCAACAGCGGCATGGAGTGGGGCAACGTGGCGGTGCCTACCGTGCAGTATTCGCACGGCATGCTCAGCTGCAGCGAATTCACCGGTGTGCCGCTGAGGATCCTGCTTGATCTGGCCGGTGCCGACTACAAGCGCGGCCGCTATGTGCTGGCCGAAGGCGCCGATGGCTCCGGCATGACGCGCACGATCCCGATGGAGATGATCGAAAGCGGCGAGGTGCTCGTCGCCTACGGCCAGAACGGCGAGATGTTGCGCCCCGAGAACGGCTACCCGCTGCGCCTGGTGGTGCCGGGCGTGCAAGGCGTGAGCTGGGTGAAGTACCTGCGCCGCATCGAGGTCGGCGACAAACCCTACGGCACCAAGGACGAGGTGCTTCACTACGTCGACCTGATGCCCGGCGGACTGCACCGCCAGTACACGAGCATCCAGGAGTGCAAGAGCGTGGTTACCACGCCTTCGGGCGGGCAGGTGCTGTTGGACCGCGGCTTCTACCAGATCACGGGCCTGGCATGGTCGGGCCGCGGCAAGGTCCGGCGGGTCGATGTGTCGGTTGACGGCGGGCGCTCCTGGAAGACCGCCAGCCTGTCCGCACCGGTGATGGACAAGTGCCTCGCGCGCTTCTCGTTGCCGTGGGTGTGGGACGGCTTGCCGGCCCTGATCCAGAGCCGCGCCACAGACAGCACGGGCTACGTGCAGCCCACCTACCGGCAACTTCGCGCCGTGCGCGGCACGCGCTCGATCTACCACAACAACGCCATCCAGACCTGGCTCGTGCAGGAGAGCGGGGAGGTGAAGAATGTCCAGCTCTCGTGACCGCCGCGACGAGCGCGGACGCGGAACCGGACGGGCCGCCTCCGTCGCCCATTCGGCCTATGCCGCCTATGCCGCCGTTGCCGCCTACACCACCGCCGCCGCCCGCTCACGCTGCCCGCTGCCAATGCTGCTCGTTCTGCTCGGCGTGTGGGTCATCGCGGTGCCAGGCGGCGTCTTGGCGCAGCCCCGAACACCGGCCCATGTGAGTTTCGAGGGCATCGGCCGTGCCGCCACGGTCAAGGAGGTCGAGGCCTGGGACATCGACGTGCGTCCCGACTTCAAGGGCCTGCCACCGGGCCGCGGCTCGGTGGCGCAGGGACAAGACCTGTGGGAGGCCCAGTGCGCCTCCTGCCACGGCATCTTCGGTGAGAGCAACGAGACCTTTAGTCCGCTCATAGGCGGCACCACGGCCGCCGACGTCAAGAGCGGACGCGTGGCGCGCCTGACCGATGCGGGTTTCCCGGGCCGCACGACACTGATGAAGCTCGCCAGCCTCTCAACGCTGTGGGACTACATCCACCGCGCGATGCCGTGGAATACGCCCAAGTCACTCAAGCCCGACGAGGTGTACGCGCTCACGGCCTTCATGCTCAACCTGGGCGGAGTCGTGTCTGACAGCTTCGTGCTCAGCCACGAGAACATTGCCGAGGCGCAAAAGCAGCTGCCGAACCGGCTGGGCATGACCTTCGAACATGGCCTGTGGCCAGGCGCCGGCTTTGGCCGGCGCGGTTCGGTGGACGTGCGTGCCAGGGCCTGCATGAGCCTATGCGCGACCGAGCCGACAGTGGCGTCGCTCCTGCCGGACCACGCGCGCAATGCACATGGCAATCTCGCGGAGCAAAACCGGCTTGTCGGTCCACAACACGGGGTCGACACGACCCGCGCGGCCGGGGCGGCCCCGGCGCGCGCCCCGACCGCTGGTGCGCCAACCCCAGCGGCGGGCGACTCGCCACACTCCGCCGCGCAGGCGCTAGCGCTGGCGCGAAAGCACAACTGCTTGACCTGCCATGCCCTCGACCGCAAGGTGGTCGGCCCCGGCCTGCGCGATGTGGCCCGCAAGTACGCTGCGCGTGCCGACAGCGCCGACCATCTGGCGCGTGCCATCGTCCAGGGCAGCAGCGGTGTGTGGGGCCCCGTGGCAATGCCATCGCAGAACCTGCCTGCCGCCGACACGCGCGTGCTCGCCAACTGGATCGCGGCCGGTGCGCCGTGAGCGCAGGCCTGGCCATGCAGGCATCGCAAGGCATGCGGGCGCGCACGCCACATTGGGCGCTTAGACCTTGGCGCCAGCCCGAACCCTGGCTTTGGCCCAGAATTCGTCCCCATCGACCGTTCCAGCTCCAGGAGCCTCTCCATGACCCTCCATCGACGCGACATGCTCACCACCAGCGCCAAGGTCGCTGGCCTGCTGGCCGCCGCCGGGCTGTTGCCCACCGCTGTACACGCCCAGGCCTCCGCTTGGGACAAGGTGGCCTTCGATGCCAAGACCATGGCCGACGTGGCCAAGGCCTTTGGCGGCCAAGCCCCTGTGGTGAATGCCGGGGTGAGTCTCACCGGCCCGGACATTGCCGAGAACGGCGCCGTGGTGCCGGTGGGTTGCGCCACCACGCTCGCGGGCGTGAAGCGCCTGGCCATCTTGGTGGAAAAGAACCCCAATGCACTGGCTGCCGCCTTCGATATCACTGACGCGGTGGAGCCCAGCTTCAGCACCCGCGTGAAGATGGGCCAGTCGAGCAACGTCTACGCCGTGGCGCTGATGAACGACGGGCGCATGCTTTTCGCGCAGAAAGAAATCAAGGTCACGCTTGGCGGCTGCGGCGGCTGACAGCCGGCCCCGAGCGCACCCTCATCGATCAAGACCTCCAAGGAGAACAGACCATGGCAGACCCGATGCGCATCCGCGCCCAGGTGGCAGGTGACAAGGCGACCGTGCGCGTGCTCATGAGCCACGAGATGGAAACCGGCCAGCGCAAGGACAGCGCCGGCAAGACCATCCCCGCCTGGTTCATACAGGAAGTGAGCGCCACGCACAACGGCAAGCCGGTGCTCACCGCGCAGTGGGGCCCTGCGGTGGCGAAGAACCCGTTCATGCAGTTCGCGGTGAAAGGCGCCAAGGCCGGCGACAAGATCACCGTGACCTGGAAGGACAACAAGGGCGAGACACGCACCGACGAAGCCACCGTCACTTGACGGTGCGCTGCCCATCACCGGGCCGGCCGCGCCGTCCCGGGAAGACCAACCTGCGAGGAGACATGAAGCACACCCCGACCCTGATCAGGGCCGCGAGCATCGCGGCCCTGTTGGCTGCTGCACCGGTCATTTGCCAGGCCCAGAAGTCGACGGCCGACGGCATTGCCGAATACCGTGCGCTGCTGGCCGACGGCAACCCGGCCGAGCTGTTCGAAGCCAAGGGCGAAAGCCTCTGGAAAGCCCGGCGCGGGCCCAAGAACGCCTCGCTCGAGAAGTGCGATCTCGGCAAGGGCGCGGGTGTCGTGAAGGGGGCCTTCGTCGAGCTGCCGCGCTGGTTCGACGATACGAAAAAGGTAGAGGACCTCGAGTCGCGCCTGGCCACCTGCATGGTGCAGCTGCAGGGCTACACCTGGGACGAGATCGTCCGAACGCCTTTCGGCAGCGGTCTGCAGAACGACCTCACTGCGCTGGCCACCTACGTGGCCACGGCCTCCAAGGACATGCCCTTCAATCTTCCCCAGGGCCATGCAGAGGAACGTCGCAGCTACGAGATTGGCAAGCGCGTCTTCTTCTTCCGCGGCGGGCCGATGGATTTTTCTTGCGCCGGCTGCCACTCCACCGAAGGCCAGCGCATCCGTCTGCAGGACCTGCCCAACCTCACCCGGAACCCGGGGGACGGTATCGGCTTCGCCGCCTGGCCAGCCTATCGCGTGAGTGCCGGGCAGATGTGGAGCATGCAGCTGCGGCTGAACGATTGCTTCCGCCAGCAGCGCTTTCCGTTTCCGGGGTTTGCCTCCGAGGCGACCATCGCTCTGGGCACCTACATGGGCGTGAATGCCAAGGGCGCGAAGTCGGCCGTGCCCACCATCAAGCGCTGAGGCGAGTTGCACACCATGAAGAAGTCCGTGGCTACAGACGACAAACAGCGCCATGCCATCCGCCTTGGAGCGCTGGCACTGGCAACGGCGGCGCTCCTGGGCTGCGCCGCCCTGCCTTCTGCCGATGAGCTCGACCGCCAGGCGCTAGCGGTGATGCAGGCCTCGTTCCGAGACCAGGGCATCGCCAAAGTCGACCGCATCCAGCAAGACCTCGGGCAGACCGCCTGCTCGTCAGACCAGCCGCCCAGCGATGCCGTGGCCGAGCAGGTCATGGCGCAGGCCAAGGCCACGGTGAAGTGGCCGGCGGGCGGCCAATACCTGGGCGACTGGCGCGAAGGCGAGAAGATCGCCCAGAACGGCCGCGGTTTCACCTGGACCGACACCAGCGCCGCTGCGGGCTCGGGTGGCGGCAGTTGCTACAACTGCCACCAGATCGGCAAGGCCGAAATAAGCTTCGGCAACATCGGGCCCAGCCTCTACAACTACGGCAAGAACCGCGGCCTGAGCGACGTGAGCGCACCGACCGCAGCGCCGATCATTCAGTACACCTGGCAGAAGATCTACAACTCCAAGAGTTACTCCGCTTGCTCGAACATGCCGCGATTCGGCCATGCCGGCTTGATGACCGAGGAGCAGATGCGCCACGTGATGGCGCTGCTGCTGGACCCCAAGTCTCCGGTCAACGAGTGAGGCACGGGCCTGTACCTGCACTCGAGCCCGGCGCCGCCGGGCTTTTTTGGCCGCAAAACATAAGCCAACGCTTATTGAGTAACCATGAACCTGAGCAAGCGTGACTTCATGCAGGTGCTCACCAGCGCCACCGTGGCCGGCATGGGCCTGGCGCGCTGGGCCGATGCCGATGCGGCCACGGCCGAGCAAGCGCTCTTCGACATCCCGCCTCTGCCGGGGGCGGGCCGAGGGGTAGGCTTCGTCAGCTTCCTGCACATGACCGATTGCCACGCGCAGTTGCTGCCGATCCACTTCCGCGAGCCGAGCGTCAACCTGGGTGTGGGGTCGATGGCCGGGCAGATCCCGCACCTCGTGGGCGAGCACCTGTTGAAGAAGGCCGGCGTGCGGCCGGGCACGGCGCTTTCGCATGCCTACACGTTCCTCGACTTCGAGCGTGCCGCACGCCGCTACGGCAAGGTGGGCGGATTCGCGCACCTGGCCACGCTCGTGAAGCGCCTCAAGGCCGGCCGCCCCGGCGCGCTGCTGCTCGACGGTGGCGACACCTGGCAAGGCAGCGCCACCAGCCTGTGGACGAACGCGCAGGACATGGTCGACGTCTGCAAGCTGCTCGGCGTGGACGTGATGACCGGCCACTGGGAGTTCACCTATGGCATGAAGCGGGTGAAGGAGATCGTCGAGGGCGACTTCAAGGGCGACTTCAAGGGCGAGTTCAAAGGAAGAGCGGCCGCTGCCGCTGCTTCGCAGCACCGTGTGGACTTCGTCGCCCAGAACGTAAAGACCACCGACTTCGGCGACCAGGTATTCCCGCCCTATGTCATCAAGGAGATGAACGGTGTCCCGGTCGCCATCATCGGCCAGGCATTCCCGTACACCCCGATCGCCAATCCGCGCTACATGGTGGCCGAATGGGAGTTCGGCATCCAGGAAGAGAACCTGCAGAAGGTCGTCGACGAGGCCCGGGCGTATGGTCCAAGGGGTGGCGCGCAGGTGGTCGTGGTGCTCAGCCACAACGGCATGGATGTCGACCTCAAGATGGCGAGCCGCGTACGCGGCATCGACGCCATCTTCGGTGGCCACACGCACGACGGCGTGCCGGTGGCCGTGCCCGTGGGCAACGCCGGCGGCACGACGCTCGTCACCAACGCCGGCAGCAACGGCAAGTTCCTTGCGCTGATGGACTTCGAAGTCAAGGGCGGCAAGGTGGTGCAGCACCGCTACCGGCTGCTGCCGGTGTTCGCGGATCTGCTCAAGCCTGATGCCGAGATGCAGGCGCTGATCGACAAGGTGCGCGCGCCGTACAAGGACAAGCTCGCGGAGAAGCTCGCTGTCACCGACGGGCTGCTCTACCGCCGCGGCAACTTCAATGGCAGCTGGGACCAGCTCATCTGCGACGCGCTGATGGAGGTGCAGGGTGCCGAGATGGCATTCAGCCCCGGCTTTCGCTGGGGCACGAGCCTCTTGCCCGGCCAGACCATCACCCGCGAGCTGCTGATGGACCAGGTGGCCATCACCTACCCTTACGCCACGCTCACCGAGATGAGCGGCGCGATGATCAAGACCATCCTCGAGGATGTGGGCGACAACCTCTTCAACCCGGACCCGTACTACCAGCAGGGCGGCGACATGGTGCGCGTGGGTGGGCTCGAGTACACGCTCGAGCCGCTGGCGAGGATGGGCGGACGCATCGGCGACATGCGGCTCGGCGGCCGGCCCATCGAGGCGGGCAAGACCTACAAGGTGGCGGGCTGGGCACCGGTGGCCGAGGAGGCCTCGCGCACGGGCGGCAAGCCGGTGTGGGAACTCGTCGAGACGTGGCTCAAGGGGCAAGGCGGGCGCGTGAAGCCCCGGCGGTTGAACACACCACGGCTGGTGGGTGTGCAGGGCAACCCGGGGCTGGCGTGAGTAGCGGCACTGCCCCACCCCGCGCAACTCTCGACTCGCCTTGCGTTGACGCAAGGCCCCCAGATCCGGCCAGCCCCAACCCCGAAGGACAACCATGACGATCACCCGTTTTGCCCTGGACCGCCTCACCGCGCTCACCGCGCTCACCGCACTGACAGCGCTGGCCGCCATCGTGGTGCCGATGACGGCGGTGGCACAGCCCACCGCCCCGGCCACCTACCAGCTGCGCCTGCTCACTCCGGAGACGGCACTCGCGGCGGCACGGGCTGCGCTCGAGTCCTGCCGGCGCCAGAACTTCCAGGTGGCCGTGGCTGTGGTCGACCGCGCCGGCATCACCCAGGTACTGTTGCGGGACCGCTTTGCCGGGCCGCACACGGTGGACATCGCGACGCAGAAGGCATGGACAGCGGCCAGTTTTCGCACCGGTACCACCGCGCTCGCCGCCGAGACGCAGCCCGGCCGTCCGATGAGCGGCCTGCGCAGCCACCCGCGTGTGATGGCGGCCGGCGGCGGCATGGTCATCGAGGGCGGTGGCAGCATTCTTGGCGCCATCGGAGTTTCCGGCGGGCCCGGCGGTGACGCCGACGACAGCTGCGCGCTGGCGGGCATCCAGGCGATCAAGGACGCGATCGAGTTCTGAGCCCGCCCAGCGCCCAGCGCCCGTCGTGCCGGCGCCGAGCGCAGATGTCGAGCGCAGACTGCCCGCCGCTACACTGCCCTGCATGCCTGAGCCCACAAGCGCCCTGCCCGAGCCCGATGCCAGTCCCGAGAGCCCGGCCAATCGCGCCGTGCTCGAGATCAGCCTGGCCAGCGCCATCGAGCTCACGCAACTGGGCCTGGGCACGATGATCGATATCCGCCAGTCTTTCGAGTTGGACATGAAGGGCCGCATCGCCGGCACGGTGCACCTGCCGATGTTCGAGGTCAAGCGCATGCTCGGCGACGCGCTCACCGAGGACGAGCAGGACACGCTGGACGCCGGCCGACCCAACGACATCCAGGTGCGCGAGTTTTTCACCACCATCAACCGCATCCACCACGCGGGCGAGAAACTGCTGCTGTGCATCTGCAACAGCGGCCGACGCAGCCTGCATGCAGCGCAGATGCTGCGTTCGCTCGGTTACGGCAAGGCGCTCTCGGTGGGTGGGGGTTTCCAGGCCTGGAAAAAGCTGCCGGCGTCGCAGCAGGGGCCGATCAACGCCGCGCGGCCTTTGCCAGGCCCGCCAGGCCCGGCCGAGGCTACGCCCAAGCCCTGAAGGCGCAATCTTCAGTGCCCCGCGGCGATCAGCCCCGAGGCCGCCAGTGTGATGACCACCGCCTCGGCCACGCACAGCCAGGCCAAGCGCCTCTCGCCGCCGCGCCACGCCAGCGGCACCAGCGCCAGCAGGCAAGGCACCGAACAGCCTGCCAGCACGACGATGCCGACCAAAGCCAATGCGTCGCCGTGCGGCAGTGCCAAGACCCAGGCCCATCCGGTGGGCGCCCCCGTGCGCTCCAGGTAGGCGGCCACGGGCAGGCCCCACCACTGCGCCAGTTCTTGCGCCGGCACGCGCGTCGGCAGCAACCCCGACAGGTAGGCGGCAAAGCTCGCCATCAGCGTTGCGAGCCCGATCCACGTGCCCCGCTCGATCCAGCGTGCGTAGCGTTCCTGCAGCGGCCCCTGGCCGACCGCTGCGGCCTCGGCACCTGCAGGGGAATCCGGCCGTGTCACACCCACACCCCAGTCCCCTTGAGCAGTGCCCGCAGGCCCGCGAACAGCAGCACCCCAATGACCAGACGACGCACCACCGAGCCGCGCAGCACCGTGAGCAGCCGCGCCCCGATGCGCGCACCCAACATCATGCCCACCACCGAGGGCACGGCGATCATCGGCAGCACCGCGCCCTGGTTGAGGTAGACCCAGGCCGCTGACGAATCCACGAGCGACAGCACGAGCCCCGAAGTGCCGGCCGAGAGCTTCAGCGGCACGCCCATCAGCAGGTTGAGCGCCGGCACGTTGGCCCAGCCGGCGCCGATGCCGAACATACCCGCGAGCACGCCGATGCCGAGAAACACCGCCAACCCGGGCAGCGTGCGGTGCACCTGCCAGTGAACCACGCGGCCTGACGCGGCGTCGACAAAGATGCCGTGCATCGCCAGTGCCTGCGAGAGGGCGTCGGGCTGCTCGACCTGCGGGAACTCGGACTTCTTGGACACCGTCATCAGCATCGCGATGGCCAGCACAAGCACACCCAGCAAGACCTGGATCACATGGGCGGGCATGGCCAGCCCGAGAAAGGCGCCACCGATCGACGATATCGAGGCCATGAGCGCGAGCGGCAGGGCCAGGCGCAGGCTTGCCAGGCCGCTGCGCATCAACATCGGCCCGGCGGCCAGTGCGCTGGCCAGCGCCACCAGCAGGCCAGCGCCGCGCACGAAGTCGAGATGGAAGGGGAAGAAGCTGCCGACGACCGGCACGAAGAGCGTGCCCCCGCCGATGCCCGCGGGCACCGCGATCACACCCATCACGAAACAGCACGCGAAGAGCGCTAGCGGCCACACCCACCAAGGCCACGCCGCGGCGCCCGCGGCCGGGGCGGCCATCACAGCGGTGCACGAGGTCACGAGCAGCGCCGCGGTCGCCACCAGGCGTAGGCTGGGCCGGTAGCTCATCGCAGTTCGTGGCCGCGCACTGCGGATTCACCCTCAGGACCGGGGCCGGCTTCAGGCCTCACGACACGGCCTGGTAGTACAGGTTCTGCGGGTGATTGGCCTGGGCGAAGAAGAACCATCGTTCCGCCAGCAGTCCGAGGTACTGCGTGACGAACGCGAGCGCGAGCAACCATGGGCTTTCTTGCCCGCGCAAGCCACCCCACAGCACGAGCGCGACGAGCAGCACCGGCAGCACGAACCCCACGGCGATGAAGAACCACTTCACCCTCACCAGCGCCCCGGGGGTGCGGCCGTGGAAGAACTCGCGCGTGTTGAACGAGCCGCCCGTAAAGCCCATGGCGAGCTGGCGGATCAACGGGTGGCGGATGCCGAGGGCCGATTGCAGTGTGGGGCGTGGGGCCAGGCGCGCATTGCGCTGCAGCGACAGGACGCGAATCGCAAGCGCCGCCAGGGTGAGGGCGATGGCCGCCTGACCCATCGGCCCGACCAGCGCCGGCGCATGGAAGCCCGCCAGCGCCGCCCCGGCCATGGCGCCGCTGGCCAGGCCGATGAGCGTGTAGTTGAGCAGTGTGTAGGGGCTGGCCCACTCCTGCATGAAGCGCACGCTGGTGTAGATCATCGCCGTGCACAGGTACAGCGCCAGGGCCGCGAGCGAGGTCGCGGCGCCCACTGCCAGTGTCGGCCAGGCCGCGCTTTGGTGGCCGAGCGCCCACAAGAGCGTGCCGGCCATGAACACCGGCAGCACGATCACCTCGCGCGAGAGCCAGGACGTGCGCCACATCGTGGCCGCGCGCCAGGCGCGCTCGGGCCGCCCGAGGTGGAAGAAGGAGGCCACGAGCCCACCAGCGGCGAGCACGAAGGCCACGAGCCCGCCGATGGCGAAAAAGCCAAAACCGCGGCCACCGCTGCTTGCGTGGCCTGCAAGCTCGGCCGCGAACAGCGCCAGGAACAGGCCCTGCGCCGCGCCCGTGAGCGTGGTGAGGAAGATGACGGACCACGCAGGATTCATGAGGGTTGGTTCAAGTCTGGCGCTCCGCTTCCTGGAGCAGGTAGTGCAGGGTGACGATGCAACCGGCCAGGATGCCGGCCAGCGCGATGAAGGAACCTAGCGCCAGGGTCGAGATGCCGGTCAGCCCCTGGCCCACGGTGCAGCCCAAGGCAGTGACGCCACCGGCACCCATGAGCATCGCCCCAAGCAGTTGACGGCGCAGGTCGGCCAGCGAGGCAAAACCCTCCCACCTAAACGTGCCTGTGAGGCGGGCCACGATGGCGGCGCCCAGCACCACCCCCACCAGCGTGGCAATGCCGAGACTCATGTGCAGCGACTTGTCAGTCCACAGCAGGAGCAGCTCCAGCGAATAAGCCGTGGGCGCGACGAAGCTCAACGACTCGATGGTGCGCGAGTTGGTGGCGAAGTACACCTGCTCCAGCGTCTCGGGGTTCTCGCCGAAGCCGAGGTGTCCGCTGACGTACCAGCCGGCGACGACGAGTGCGCCCAGCACGACGCCGCTGCCCACCTGCACGCGATTGGCGCGGAAGCGGGCATCCTTGAAGATGAATAACAGCAGCGCCAGCACGACCACCGACGCGGTGGCCCCCAGCGCCTGGGCCGGCGCAAGGCCGCTTGCCGCGGCGACGGCCTGCGGCAGGCTGGCATCCTTCATCGCGCCGCCCAGTTCGAGCGCCACGCGGTCGATGGTGGCCACGCGCGCCTGCGCGAACAGGCCCTTCATCGTCATGTAGGCCGACAGGCCCATGAACACCAGCACCACCGCTGAGCGCATGCTGCCACTGCCCATGCGCAGCAAGTTCTTGTTGGCGCAGCCCCCGGACAGCGTCATGCCGACGCCGAAAACGAGGCCGCCGAGCAGCAGTGAGAGCCAGGGCAGGCGTGTGCCGCGACGGTAGATCGAGGCGGCGAGGTCGGCCTGCGCGGTGAGTTGCAGCACCGTGGCGCCAGTGATCGCCACTGCAATGGCGAGCATCCACATGCGCGCACGCCCCCAGTGCTGCATGTTCACGATGTCCGACAGTGCGCCCATGCTGCAGTAGTTGGCGCGCTGGGCGACGGCGCCAAAGGCCAGGCCTAGCGCGAAGCCACCCGCGAGCACCGTCGTGGCCAGGGTGGAGGCGGTTTCGCTCATGCTTTCTTGAGGTAGTAGACGTAGCGGTCCGCATCTTGCCCACTGGCGAGCAGCGTGTGCCCGGTGTGTTCGGCGAAGGCGGCCATGTCGGGCACCGAGCCGGGGTCGGTGGCGAAGACGCGCAACACCTCGCCGCGGGCCATGGCAGCGAGCGCCTTCTTGGTCTTGACGATCGGCAGCGGGCAGGCGAGGCCCGCGGCGTCGAGTTCCTTGTCGAAATGCGGGGTGGGCGGTGACATGGGCAGTGATTGTCCCTGGCAGCATCGGCCGCGCCGGGTGGTATTTTCCGGGGCTATCGTCCACCTTCATGCGCCCTGCGGGTCGCCCCGCCGGATCCTGCGCCAACGCCCTCGCGCCGAAATCGGCCGACCCGGAGAAACCATGCACCTGCGCTCACCCATCCTCGCCCTCGCCCTCGCGCTACTCGCCTGTGGCGTCTGGGCGCAAGACCAGGTCGTCTATCACATCGACGACGTCGCCAATCAGGGCTTGAAGGGCCTGCGCAACATCCGCAACCACCTTGACACGGACCCCGCCGCGCGCATCACCGTGGTGACGCATGCGAATGGTGTGGACCTGCTCATGGAAGGAGCCAAGGATACCGCCGGGGGCCTGTTTGCTGGCCCAGTGGCAGCGCTGGTGGCGCGCGGCGTCAGGTTTGAGGTCTGCGAGATCACGCTGCGCAACCGCGGGTTGAAAAGGGAGCAATTCCTTCAGGAGGCCGAGTTCACGCTTTCGGGGGTGGTGCGCATCACGAAGCTGCAAAAAATGGGCTTCGCCTACATCAAACCTTGATGACCTCCACGCACCGTTTTGTGTGCCGCATGGCCCGCGCCGCGGGTTTGCTGCTGGCCTGCGGCATGGGTGCGGGCACGCCCGCGCTCGCCGCGAAAGCCGTGGACACCGCGAGGGCGCAGGAGATCGTCTCGGGCAAATGTTTCATCTGCCATGGTGCCGATGGCGAGAGTTCGACCCCCGCCTTCCCGCGCCTGGCCGGCCAGCACGCCACGTACCTCGCGCGGCAACTGGCCGACTACCGCAGTGGCCGCCGCAAGAGCAGCGCGATGCAGCCGATGGTCGATGACCTGGGTGCGGCCGACTTCGCTGCGCTCGGCGCCTACTTCGCCGCCAAGCCCACACAGGCGCACGCGGTGTCAGACGTTGCACTGGCGGCCCGGGGCCGTGTGCTTTTCGACAGCCCGATCCCCGGCAAGACCACGATGGCCTGCAGCAGCTGCCACGGCAACGGCGGCGAAGGCAGCGAAGACCTGCCGCGCCTGGCCGGCCAGCACGCCCTGTACATCGAGAACCAGCTGCGGCAGTTCAACAAGCGCGAGCGCACCAACGACAGCGCGACGATGCAGACCATCGCAGCCCGTCTCGGCGAGGCGGAGATGAAGGCGCTGGCGGCCTACATCAGCGGATTGAAGTAGGCCCCTGAAGCATTTCCTACAGCGCCAGCGCGTCGCCCCAGATGTTGTCGGCCCAGCTGTGCGCGTAGCGGCCCTCGATCTGGTTGGCCGCCGCACTCAGGCCACCCGAGCCCGGCACGGTCTTGAAGGTGGCGTCCTTGGCGTCGTACTGGTGCACGCTCGCCACATGCACGACGTCGCGCGTGGTGACGAAGCTGTAGCAGGTGTTCATCACCACGGGCGTGGGGTTCACCGCATCGCCCTTGAGCAGGTTGATGATCGCCGCGGCCGCCACCTTGGCGTGCTGGTTGGCCATGTGCCCGCTCTTGGGCATGGCCGGCGCCGAGAAGGTCGAGTCGCCCAATACGTGCACACCGGGCACGGCGGTCGACTCCATGCTCAGCCAGTTGACGCCAGCCCAGCGGTTGTTGACATTGATGAGCCCGCTCGCGCGTGCGATATCGCCGGCCCGTTGAGGTGGGATGACGTTGAGCACATCGGCCTTCACGTCCTCGAACTCGAACTTCGCCGTGAGGCCTTCGACTGACTTCAACTCGGCATTCGGGCGGTACTCGACGATGCCGCTGTAGTGGTCTTTCCAGGCCTTCTCGAACAGTGCCTTCTTGCTCTGCACCTCGGGGTTGGCATCGAGCACGAGCACCTTGCTCTTCGGCTTGGCCTGCTTCAGATAGGCGGCCACCATGCAAGCGCGCTCGTAGGGGCCGGGCGGGCAGCGATAAGGCGCGCGAGGGATCGACATCGCGAACACGCCGCCGTCGGGCATGGCCTCGAGTTGCTGGCGCAGCGCCACGGTCTGCGGGCCGGCTTTCCACGCATGGGTGATGCGGCCGGCATCGACGGCAGGCAGCAGGCCAGCGATCAGGTCCCACATGAAGTCGACACCGGGAGAAACGACCAGGCGGTCGTAGGGCAACTCGGTGCCACCGGCCAACCGCACTTTCTTGCCGGCCGTGTCGATGGTGGTGACCTCGTCCTGCATCACCTTCACGCCGACGGCCTTGAGGCCGTCGTAGCCGCGTGTCACGTCGGAGATCTGGCGTGCTCCGGCCAGCACGAGATTGCTGATCGGGCAGGAAACGAAGGTCGCACTGCGCTCCACGAGCGTGACGTCGATATTGCCGCCCCACAAGCGCAGGTAGCGCGCGGCGGTGGCGCCACCATAACCACCACCGACAACGACCACGCGGCCGATGGGCGCGCCGCCCAGGCTTGCGCAGGCCGCCAGACCGAGCGTGCTGGCGGCCAAGCCGGCGCCGACGCCGGCGCGCAGCAGTCCGCGGCGGGTGAGCGCCGAGGTTTCGAGGGAGAAATCAAGACTGTTGGAAGGATGTGTCATGGGCGCTGTGCTCCTCGTGCGCTTCACTTCGGTGCCGGCTTCTGCGCCGCGTAGTAGCCCGCGATGAGCTTGACCTGATCTTCGGTGTAGCCCTTGACGATCTGGTGCATGATCGTCGCGGGCTGGTTGCCGCTGCGGAAGTCGGCCAGCATGGCGAGCATCTTGTCAGCGGGCATGCCGGCCAGGGGCTTCATTTCGCCGCGCGCGTTGCCTTGGGTGCCGTGGCAGTTGGCGCAGGTGGCGGCGAGGTTGCGGGCGAGGTGGGCGTTCTGCGCCAGCGCGGGCAGCGCCAGCAAGGAGGCCGTGACGGCTACCGCTGCGGCATAAGCGGGCACAGCGGCGCGGCGGCGGCCGCGGGAAGTGACGTTCATCGGGGCTACTCCTGGTGATTCGAGTGACTTGTCGAATTCTCGGCGAGGCCGCAGTGTGCCCCGGGAACGGGGTCAGCGGAAAGAAGGCTCACCGCCGGCGCGGGCTCGGTCTTAATATCACTGCATGCGAATGTACGGTTTGAAGATCCGGCCATCGCCGCCCACCGCGGCCCGGTTTCCCGCGGCGCCGCTGCCGCATCCATGCCTACAACGCCTACCTCCTGATGGAGCAAACTGGCGCATGATGAACTTTGTCCAAAGATCCGGCCTGCCGGTTGGTTTGGCGCGCCACCGGTTCATCGCCGCCGCCGCGTTGGCTCTCACTGCCTTCGCGTGGCCGCCCCAAAGCGCCAGTGCCAACGAACTGCACCGCTACGCGGATGCCGACATCGCGCTGGGCGAGCGGTTGCTGAGCGAGAACCGATGCGCCGAGTGCCATGTGCGCCGCGTGGGTGGGGATGGTTCGGCGATCTACCGGCCGCGTGGCCGTATCAACAATCCCGGGGCCCTGCGCGGCATGGTCGACTACTGCAGCGTGGAGCTGAAGCTCAGCCTCTTTGCGGAGGAGGTGACGGCGATCGCGGCCGTGCTGCAACGTGATCACTACCGCTTCCCGGCCGTGGCCGCGACGGGTACGCAGGCGACGCCTTGAGCGCGCAGGCCCTCGCCACCAACCCAACACGCGCAATGAAAAAGCCTTCGAGCACCCAGGCACCCGCGGCGCGGGCCGGTGCCGACGCTGCGCCACCCGAGCAGGACGGGTCCGATGCCGTGTTCGCCTCGGCGGCGGAGTTGTTCCGCCTGCTGGCCACGCCGATGCGGTTGAGGATCATCAGCGCGCTGTGCGGCCACGAGAAAAACGTGACGCAGCTGCTGGCTGAGATCGATACCACGCAGCCCAACATGAGCCAGCACCTCGCAGCGCTGTACCGCGCCGGCGTGGTCGGCAAGCGGCGCGATGCCACGCAGATCTACTACCGCATCGCCAGCGAGCGTGCCGCCACGCTGTGCCGCGCCGTGTGCATGCAGATTGCCGTCGAGCTCGATGGCGAGCACGCGATCGCGGCGGCCGACAGGCTCGCACCCTTGGCCACACTGAAAGGCTGAAGCGTGAGCAGGGTGGCGCGGCGGCGGGGCCGAGGCGCCCTGGGTGCCGGCGCAGATCGCCGGCAGATGGCCGGCAGATGGTCGGCAGATGGTCGGCGGATGGCCGGCGCATGGCTGGCGGATGGCTGGCCGTAGTCATCAGATCCGCCCGCAGGCCTGGAAGCCGAAGACCGGGCTCAGCACCGAGGTCGGGAAGACGGTGATGGCGGCGTCGTACGCCGCCGCCGCGTCGTTGTAAAGCTGGCGCGCAAAGCGCAGGCGCTGTTCGCCCTCGGTCCAGGCCGCACGCGCAGTGGCAAAGGCTCCCTCATCGGCAATCGCTTCGGCATCGCCCTCGGCCAGCGCGAACACACGCGACGCCGTGGCGCCGAGGTGCCGTTCGGCTTCGGCCCAGGCATGGGCGTTCTGATTGATCAGGGGTCGCGCCGACATCGCACCCGCGGCGCGCGCCGATTGCGTCTGCGCGGACCACAGCGCATCGAGCGCGCCTTGCTCGCCGGCCAGCGGAGCGCGCAACGCGGCCACGAGCTGTTCCGTGCCTACGCCGCGGCGGCGCTGCGCCTCGTCGGCCTGGGCCCAGGCGTCGGCCACGGTGTTGCGCAGCGCCACCAGGCGGTTGTAGGCGCCCAGGACCCAGAAGCCGAGCACCGCGGCCACTGCAATCAACACCCAGGCTGCGTCGCTCATGGGCGCTGGTGCCTCAGTCGCGCACTTCGCCCTGGCCGAGCACGACCCACTTCAGTGACGTGAGCCCCTCCAGCCCCACCGGCCCGCGGGCGTGGAACTTGTCGGTGGAGATGCCGATCTCGGCACCCAGGCCATACTCGAAGCCGTCGGCAAAACGCGTGCTGGTGTTGACCATCACGCTCGCGGAATCCACTTCGCGCAGGAAGCGCATCGCGTTCGGGTGGTTCGTCGTCAGGATGGCGTCGGTGTGGTGGGAGCCATAGCGCTCGATGTGGGTCAGGGCCTCGTCGAGGCTGTCGATCACCTTGATGCTGATGATGGGCGCGAGGTACTCCTCGGTCCAGTCGGCCTCGGTGGCGGCCACCACCTTCGGCCGCCCCGCCAGCAACGCCGCGGCACGCGGGCAGCAGCGCATCTCAACGCCCTTGGCCGCGAACACGTCGCCGATGCGCGGCAGGAAGGCGCCCGCCTGCGCCGCATGCACGAGTAGCGATTCGGCGGCGTTGCAGGGGCTGTATTTCTGCGTCTTGGCGTTGTCGGTCACGCGCACGGCCAGATCGAGGTCGACCTCGGCATCGACGTAGACGTGGCAGTTGCCGTCGAGGTGCTTGATCACCGGCACGCGGGCCTCGCGGCTGATGCGTTCGATGAGGCCCTTGCCGCCGCGAGGGATGATCACGTCCACGCTCTCGGGCATGGTGATCAGGCGGCCGACGGCGGCGCGGTCGGTGGTCTCGACGAGCAACACGCCTTCGGCCGGCAAGCCGGCCTCGACAAGCGCGGCCTGCACCAGCCGCCACAGCGCCAGGTTCGACTGGAATGCCTCGGAGCCGCCGCGCAGGATGCAGGCGTTGCCGCTCTTGATGGCCAGTGACGCCGCCTCGATGGTGACGTTGGGCCGGCTCTCGTAGATCATGCCGAATACACCCAGCGGCACGCGCATGTGGCCGACGCTGATGCCGCTCGGGCGCCGCTTCACGTGGGTGATCTCGCCCACCGGGTCGGGCATGGCAGCGAGCTGCTCGCAGCCCTCGGCCACAGTCTCGATGATCTTGGGTGTGAGGCGCAGCCGGTCGACCAGAGGCGCGGCGAGGCCAGCTGCCTCGGCAGCGCGCAAGTCGGGCGCGTTGGCCAGCGCGAGCACTGCCGCGTTCTCGCGCAGCCGGCGCGCAAGCGCCCGCAAGGCCGCGTCCTTCGCCGCGGTGGGCGCCGCGGCCATGCGCCGCGAGGCCGCCCGTGCGGCGGTGCCCACGTGGGCCATGTAGGCGTTGATGTCGTTCGGGTCCATGGCAGGCTGGATTGTCCCAAATCGGCCGCGACTCTGCGCGCTGTGGTGCGGGACTGCCGCTGCGGGACACACTGTGGGACTGCCACTTGGCTGATCCCTCGCGACCGGCCATCATCGCCCATGGACCCGATCTCCAACACGCAGGCGCAGATTCCAGGCTCGCAACCCCAGGCAGCCCCGCCAGCGCCGTCGGCATCGCCCTCCCTGCCGCAATGGCCGGGCGCCGGCACCCATCGCATTCCCTTCGGGGTGTACACGCAGGACGATCTGCACCGGCGCGAACTCGAGCGTTTCTTCTACAAGGGCCACTGGTGCTATGTCGGCCTCGAGGCCGAGGTGCCGAACCCGGGCGACTTCAAGCGCACCGTGGTCGGCGAGCGTTCGGTCATCCTCTCGCGCGATACGGCGGGCGTGCTGCATGTGATCGAAAACGTCTGCGCGCACCGCGGCATGCAGTTCTGCCGCCAGCGCCACGGCAACCGCAAGGAGTTCGTCTGCCCCTACCACCAGTGGAGCTACACGCTCGCCGGTGACCTGCAGGGCGTGCCCTTCCGCCGCGGCGTGCGCGCCATGACCGAACACGGGCCGAAGGTGCACGGTGGCATGCCGGCCAACTTCGACCCCAGGGAGCAGGGCCTGACGAAGTTGAAGGTTGCCGCGCGCGGCGGTGTGGTCTTCGCGAGCTTCGATGCCGAGGTCGAGCCCTTCGAAGACTTTCTCGGCCCCACCATCCTCGGCTGGTTCGACCGCCTCTTCAACGGCCGCAAGCTGAAGATCCTCGGCTACAACCGCCAGCGCATCCCGGGCAACTGGAAGCTGATGCAGGAGAACATCAAGGACCCCTACCACCCGGGGCTGCTGCACACCTGGTTCGTCACCTTCGGCCTTTGGCGCGCCGACAACGAGGCGCGGCTGCAGATGGACGCCAGGCACCGCCACGCGGCCATGATCTCGCGCCGCGGCAATGCGAAGGCCGCGGGCGAGGTCTCGCAGGTGACGAGCTTCAAGGCCGACATGCAGCTGCACGATCCGAGCTTCCTCGACATCGTGCCCGAGCCCTGGTGGGGTGGCCCGACGGCGGTGATGACGACCATCTTCCCGAGCTTGATTCTGCAGCAGCAGGTCAACAGCGTCTCCACGCGCCATATCCAACCCGACGGCCACGGCGCCTTCAACTTCGAGTGGACGCACTTCGGCTTCGAGGACGACGACGAGGCGATGACCGAGCGCCGGCTGAAGCAGGCCAACCTCTTCGGCCCCGCCGGCTTCGTCTCGGCCGACGACGGCGAGGTGATCGAGCTCTCGCAGCAGGGCTTCGAGAGCAAGCCCGGGCACCGGGCGCTGGCCGAGCTCGGTGGGCGCGAGGTGGGCGACACCGATCACATGGTCACCGAGACGCTGATCCGCGGCATGTACCGCTACTGGAGAGAAGTCATGGAGAGTCCATGAAGCCCCCGCGCTCACTTCGTTGGAGACCCCCCGTGGAGGCTGTCAACCTCTTTGGGGCGGCCCGGCGGCGGCCGGAATGAGGACGCGCGCATGAGCGCACGCACCGAACACCTGCTCGGCCTGGTCGACCTGCACGCCCGCTACGCCGCATTGGCCGATGCGGGCGACTGGGACGCCTGGTGCGCACTCTTCACCGACGACTGCGTCTACCGCCTCGTACCACGTGAGAACCACGAGCGCGGATTCCCGCTCGCCACGCTGGCGTTCACGAGCAAGGGCATGCTGAAGGACCGCGCCTATGCCATCCGCGAGACGCTGTTCCACGACCCCTACTACCAGCGCCACGTGATCGGCCTGCCGCGCCTTCTCGCTGAGGAGCCGGGCAGGTTGCGCGCCGAGACGAACTACGCCGTATTTCGCACCAAATTCAACGGCCTGTCCACCGTGTTCAACGTCGGGCGCTATCTCGACACGGTGGTGGTCACCGTCGAAGGGCTGCGCTTTGCCGAAAAACTCGTGGTCTACGACAGCGAGATGATCCCCAACTCCATCATCTATCCGATCTGAACCGTCGGAGACGGAGCACGTGCATGACTGAACCGAACTGGGTCGACGCCGCCGCGGCCGACGAGGTGTGGGACGGCGCAGGCCTCGATGTGCGGCCGGCGGGCCGCGAGATCGCTCTCTTCCGCGTGGGCGAAGTGGTGTATGCGCTGGATGCGCTGTGCACGCACGGCCAGGCGCGGCTGTGCGACGGGTTCGTGGAGGGCACCAGTGTGGAGTGCCCGCTGCACCAGGGCCGCTTCGATCTCGCCACCGGCGCCGCGTTGTGCGAGCCGCTCACCGAGCCCGTGAGCAGCTACCCGGTGCGCCTGGAGGGCGGGCGCGTGTGGGTGGCGGTGGGTTGAACCCCGCGGCCATCACGCCGCCGCCGCCGCACGCCGCGGCAGGCTCGCCGCCTGCTCGCCCAGATCCCAGAACACGCCGGTCATGATCTGCAGCGCCTCGCGCACGACGGGCGCGAGAAGGTGCTCGTCGGGCGCATGCTGCGAGCAGCCCGGGTAGCTGTGCGGCACCCACACCGTGGGCATGCCGAGGATGTCGGCGAACACGTCGTTGGGCAGCGAGCCGCCGAGGTTGGGCAGCACGACGGGCGGCGGGCCGGTCGTGCGCTGCATGCTTTGTTGCACGAATCGCACCCAGGCGTTGTCCGGGTCGGCGCGGGTGGCGGCCATGACCACCGGCTCGCTCACATCGATATCGGCGAAGCCGTGCGCAGCCAGGTGCGAGCGCAGCACTTCGCGCAGGCCTGAGACGTCGGTGCCGACGACGAAGCGCATGTGCATCGTGGCCCGGGCGCTGGGCGGGATGGCATTGATCGGGTGGTCGGGGTTGCCGGTGCGGTAGGCCAGCACCTCGAGCGTGTTCCACGCGATCACGCGCTCGGTGGGCGTCAGACCGGGCTCGCCCCACTCGCGGTCGACCGCCGGGTCACCCGGGTCGCCGCCGAACTCCACGCCCGCCAGTGCCGCGCGCACGTTGGCCGGGATGGGCGGCGGCCGCAGGCCGGGCACGAGGATGCGGCCACGGCCGTCGACGAGGCTGGCAATGGCGTTGGCCAGCACCGTGCCGGGGTTGCGCAGCAGCCCGCCCCAGTTGCCCGAGTGATGCGCCCCCTCGCGCAGCGTGAGCGAGAGATCGAAGTTGGCCACGCCACGCGTGCCGAGGAAGAGCGTGGGCCGGTCGCGCGCGAGGCGCGGGCCGTCGCTGGCGATGAGCGCATCGGCGTGCAGCGCCTCACGCTCCCGGGTGCAGAACTCGGCGAGGCCAGGTGAGCCGGTTTCCTCACCCGTCTCGACAAGGAACTTGACGTTGAAGCCCAGCCGCGCCTGGTGCAAGTCGGGCGCGGCGCCAGCACTGTCGGCCGCGGCCCGCGCAACGAGCACTTGCGCCAGCGCCGCGATGTTGATGCTGTGCTGGCCCTTGTTGTCGGCGGTTCCGCGGCCGTAGAGGCGCTCACCTTCGGCGGCCAGCACCCAGGGACCCTGGCCTCGTGTCCAGCTCTTGTCCTGGCCGCGGATCACGTCGCCGTGGCCGTAGACGAGGACCGTGGGCAGATGGTCGCCTTCGTGGCGCGTGGCGATCAGCATAGGCCCGAACGGCGGCTGCGGGTTCGCATGCAGCCGGCTCGTGAAGCCGAGCGCCTCGAGCGAAGGGCCGATCTCGTCGGCCAGGTAACTGTGCAGCGCCGGCCCGGAGGCTGGATCCTGGCTTTCGGTGCGGAAGGCGACGCGGCGCGCCAGGTCGCGCACGAATCCGCCGCTGTCGAAATGTGCGGCGGCAGCGGCGAGGGCGGCCGCGCGGCTCATCGGTCCAGGCTCAAGACTTGCCGACGAGCGAGAAGTGCTCCACCACCGGCGGCGATGCGAAGAAGGGCCCGACGATGGCGCGCCACTCCGCGAAGAGCGGCCCGCCGCGGAAGTGCACCGTGTGGTCTTCCAGCGTGTCCCAGAAGATCTGCAGGATGTAGCGCTCCGGGTTCTCGACGCCGCGATTGACCTTCCAGCCCTTCATGCCGCGGGCGCGCGAGATGACAGTGCTGAGGCCTCGCTGGATGGCCTCGTCGAAGGCGGCCTGCTGGCCGGGGGCGATGCGGATGTCGGCAAGTTCGAGGATCACGAGGTCAGGCTCCCGGTGGGTGCGAGTGCAGTCTAGTGCGGCGGGCCGATTGTCGCGTGCAATCGCCGCGTGCAATTGCCACGTGCAATCGCCGCGTGCCACCCAGACCGTGCGCGCCCCGCGGCTAGCATGCAGCTCCATGCTCCACGCCACGGGCGACGAAGCCCGCCACCGCCGCATCGGCATCGCCCTGGTCACGCTGACCACGCTGTGTTTCGCCGTGCTGGACACCTGCGCCAAGTGGCTGGTGCAGACGCTGCCGGTTGCCGAGGTGGTGTGGTTGCGATTTGCCAGCCACACGGTGGTCATGGCCGCGCTGCTCGCGCCCACCCGCGGCGCCGCGCTTGTGCGTGTGGCCAGCTGGAGGTTGCAGGCCCTGCGCGCGCTGATGATGGTGGTGATGACGGCGATGAACTTTGCTGCCTTGCGCTATCTGCAGCTGGCCGAGACGTCGGCGATCCAGTTCTCGGTGCCCATCCTGATCGCACTGATGTCGTCTGTCTTGATGCACGAGAGGCTGGATGCGCGGCGTTGGCTCGCCATCGTCTGCGGCTTCGTCGGCGTGCTGCTTGTGGTGCGCCCGGGCGCGCAGGGTTTCCACCCGGCGATCGGACTGTCGCTGCTCAACGCCGTCTTGTACGCCGCGTTCAACCTGCTCACGCGACGCATGGCCGCCACCGAGACGCCCGAGTCGATGCAGTGGTTGTCGGCGCTAGGCGCGGCCGTGGCCATCGCGCCGCTGGCCTTCTGGCAGTGGCAGTGGCCTACGGGCTGGCTCACCTGGACGTTGGTGGCGGTGCTCGGGCTGGCGGGCGGCCTCGGGCACCTGAGCGCGGCGCACGCGCACCGGCTTGCGTCGGCCGCGGTGCTGGGGCCATTCCTCTATCAGCAGATCCTTTACATGGTCTTCTGGGGCTGGCTGGTGTTCGGCCAGGTGCCGGACGCCTTCGTGGTCGCCGGTGCCAGTGTGGTCGTTGCGAGCGGGCTCTACCTGCTCTGGCTGGAGATGAAGCACCGCTGAGTGCATCGGCGCACGACAGCGTGCAAATGGCACACCTGGCGCGCGAGTCGCCGTGACGGCCTGAGCTGGCCTCAAGTTGGGCCGGTTGGGGCCCGAAAAGTCTCTGGATGGGGCCCCGCCGTGGACGCCCCTGAGGCAGGAGCCCAGAGATCATGTTCAGCAGCCGCAGCGCACCGGCGCATCAGGGAGACGGCCACAAGGCCGCGCCGACGGTCGCGGTCGAAGACCTGCGGGTGGGCATGTTCATTCACCTCGATGGCGGCTGGCTCTCGCACCCCTTTTCGTTGTCGAGTTTCCGCATCGCCAATGCGCAGCAGATCACCACGCTGCAAGGGCTGAAACTGGGTCGCGTGCGCTGGAGCCCGGAGCTGAGCGATTCCCAGTTGCCCGCCGGCAGAGGGTTGCTGCCCGGTGCGGCGGACAACGCCGCCTCGTCGGCCGCCCCTCCAAGCCCCGGGCCCGGCGTGAGCGCCGATGCGATGGTGGATGCGATTGCCCGTACGAGTGCCGATACGAGTGCCGATGCGAGTGCTGATGCGAGTGCCGGTACGAGCGCCGACACGAGTGCCGATGCGAGGGCCGAGGCCGCCATGAAGCGCGTGGCGGCGGTGGCCGGCCAACGGGAAACGCAGCGTCGCTGCGAAGCGCACTTCGCCGAAGCGACGGCCGCCTGGCGCGAAGCCAGCGGCGCGATCTCGTCCCACCCCGAAAGGGCGGCTGCCGGCGCCGCCGCGCTGGCCCGGTCATTGACCGACAAGCTCATGACCGATGGCGATGTGGGCATCCGCCTGCTGCCGATGCCGGGCAACGACCGCGCCGCGGCGCACGCGCTGAACGTGTCCGTCGTGGCCACGTTGCTGGGCCGCACGCTGGGGCTGGCGCGCGAGGAACTGGGCGATCTGGCGCTAGGTTCGCTGTTGCACGACATCGGCAAGCTGGAGCTGCCCGAGCGCGCGCGGCACCTCGAAACGGGTTGTTCCGCCGCCGAGATGCAGGCCTACCGCGACCATGTCACTCGCGGCGTGGCGGCCGCGCGGCGCATGGGCCTGCCCGAGGGCGCCCTGACGGTGATTGCGCAGCACCACGAGCATGCAGACGGCAGCGGCTTTCCGCAGCGCATCGGGGGCGACCGACTCATGCTGGCCAGCCGCATCGTCGCCATCGTCGACCGCTATGACAACCTGTGCAACCCGGCCACGCGCATGCCCCCGCTCACGCCGCACGAGGCGGTGGCGACGATGTTTGCACAAGGCCGCCAGCGTGACGACGCGGCCGTTCTCAACACCTTTATCCGCATGATGGGTGTGTACCCGGCAGGCTCGCTGGTGCAGCTGACCGATGAACGTTTTGCGATGGTGATGTCGGTCAATGCCTCGCGGCCACTCAAGCCGCGGGTGCTGGTGCACGACGGCAAGGTGCCGCGCAGCGAGGCGCTGCTGCTCGACCTGGAACTGGAGCCCGACCTGGGCATCCGCCGCAGCCTCACCGCAGCGAAGATGCCCGAGGCGGCACTGCGGTACCTCGACCCGCGTCCACGCGTGACCTACTTCTTCGAGCCCCTTGCCACGACCGATGGTTTCGCCGCGTTGCCACCGGCTGCCGCTGCTGTCGCTGCTGCCGCTGCAGCAGCGGCATGAGACACGATGGATGCGACGCCCTGTCTTGAGGATGTCCGCGCTGGCGCGCTCCTCAGGGCCTTGCCGCATGCAGCCTGGCTCGTCTCGTTGCCCCGTTGTGCGGTGGTGGCGGTCAATGCGGCGGCGGCACGTCTGGCCGGCCGGCCGCCGGAAGCGCTCATCGGCGTGGCGGCGCGGCACTTGGCTGCTGCGCCGGAGGATCTGGCCTGGTGGGACGCGGCCGCCGCGCGCGACTGGCGCGACCCGCAGCGGTGGCGCGAAGGCTTGGTGCTGGACTCCGACACCGTGCTCGCCGCCGCCGACGGCGGCATTCGTCACGTGCGACGCAGCATCAGCCTGCTGCAGGCCGGGGATGCGGTAGACACCGGCGGCACCGGCGGCACCGGCGGCACCGGCGGCACCGGTGGCACAGCGGCGTGGGCCCTGGTGATGGTGATCGACCGCGGTGAGGAACAAGCGCTCGCTGCCGAGCGCGAGGCGCGCGTCGCCGAACTCGAGGCCACGCTGGAGTCCACCGCCGATGGGCTGCTCGTCACCGACCTTCATGGGGGTGTGCGCTCCTTCAACCGGCGTTTCGCGGCGGTCTGGGGCCTGCCCGAGACCCTGTTGCAGGCCCCCGACGAAGGTGGCATCGCTGCCTGGATGCAACGCAACGTGGTCGAGCCCGAAGCCTACGCCGCTCGCCTGGTCGGCTTGATGGAGTCGCCGCTGCTGGCCGCTACCGACCGCATCGGCTTGTCGGGTGGCCGGGTGCTCGAACGCGTGACACGGCCGCTGTGGCGCGAGGGTCGACCGCAGGGGCGCGTGTGGGCGTTCCGCGACCTCTCAGAGAGCCTGGCGGCAGAGGAGCGCATCGAAACGCTCTCGAGCACCGACGTGCTGACCGGGTTGCCCAACCGCACGCGCATGGCCGCCTGGGTGGCGTCGGCAGCGGGGGAGGCGGCCCAGGGGGGCCGGGCGCCGCGCTCATTCGCCCTCATGGTGGTGGACCTCGACCGCTTCCGCCAGATCAACGCCACATTCGGCCACGCGATGGGCGACCGCGTTCTGCAGCATGTGGCCAAGCGGCTGCAAAGTTGCCTGCGCGATGACGACCGCCTCGCCCGCATCGGTGGCGACCAGTTCGGGGTGCTGCTGGGCGTGGCCAGCGCGCAATCGGCCGAGAGCACTGCGCGCCGCATGCTTCACGTGGTGGCGCAGCCGTGCAACCTCGAAGGGGCAGCCTTCACGCTGACCTGCAGTATAGGAATCGCGCTGGCGCCAGCGCATGGGCGCGACGCCGACGAGTTGGCGCAGCACGCCGAGGCCGCGATGCGCTCGGTCAAGCTGGCGGGTTGCGCCAATGTTCGCCTTCACCAGATGCGTGCCGAGGTCGACCGCCGCTCGCACATGGTGCTCGACCACGCGATGCGCCAGGCCCTGGTGAGCGGGCGCTTTCGCCTGGCCTATCAACCGCAGGTGGCCCTGGCCGATGGCGCCATCGTCGGCGCCGAGGCGCTGCTGCGCTGGCACGATCCGGAGCTGGGCGAGATCTCACCCGGGCGCTTCATCCCGGTGGCCGAGGAGAGCGGCTTCATCGTCCCGATCGGGGACTGGGTCCTCGCGCAGGCTGTGCGCCAGGCAGCGCTGTGGCACCAGCAGGGCTGGCGGATTCCGGTGGCGGTGAACGTCTCGGCACTGCAGTTCCAGCAGGCGCATTTCGTCGAGCGCGTGGCCAGCGTGCTGGCGGTGAGCGCGCTGCCGCCGCAGTTGCTGGAGCTGGAGCTCACCGAGTCCATCCTGGTGCACGATGCCGACGAGGCGCTGGCGCGCCTGCAGGCGCTGAAGCGGTTGGACGTGCGCATGTCGATCGACGACTTCGGCACTGGCTACTCGAGCCTGGCTTACCTCAAGCGCTTCCCGATCGGCAAGCTCAAGATCGACCGCAGCTTCGTGCAGGGCCTGCCTGCAGACGAGACCGATGCCGGCATCGTGCGCGCCATCTTGCAGATGGCGCGCGCGCTGGGCATGCGCGTCATTGCCGAAGGCGTGGAAACCGAGCCGCAGCGCGATTTCCTCGTGCGCGAAGGTTGCGCCGAGATGCAGGGCTTCCTGTTCGCGCCGGCGTTGGACCCGCTGAGTTTCGAGCGGCGGCTGGCGCATCTCGCGGCCGACGAGCCGGCCGCCATGCCGGTCGGCGACGACGGGCGCCACGTTCGGCTCGTTCGCGGTTGAGGCATCGAGCACGGCGCGGCAGCTTGCTGCCTCGGGGCCGGTACGTTGATTGAGGCGACAATGCGCGGGTGCAGGCAACGATCCGCCTGCGCGCCCTCTCCATGATCTACAAGTTCAAGAGCGCCGCCAGTGGCGACGTGATCATGCTCGGCCCGCACGGCGACGCGATGCTGCGCCTGCTCGGGCGCGAGCCCGCGGCCAAAGGCATCGTGGAGCCGCGCGACGTCGCCGCCGCGCAGGCGGCGTTGCGCACGGCCATCGAACAAGCCGAGCGGCGCGTGGCTGACCCTCATGCGGATGCTGGTGCTGCAGCGGCCGGCACTGGTGGTGATGGAGCCGCGACCGGTGCCGAAACGGCGGTCAGCCTGCGCCGGCGCCTGTGGCCGATGATCGACATGCTCGAGCGGGCCGCCGCCGCCGACGTGCCCGTGGTGTGGGGCGTCTGAGCCCGGCACCCATCGCAAGCGACTAGCCAAACCAACTGCGATGAAACTCTGGAGCGACAGCTGGACCAACGGCGACCGTATCCCGCCACGCTATGCCGCCGGCCGGCCTGACGGTGCCGGCCGGGCCGCGTTTGGCGACAACTTGAACCCGCACCTCGCGTGGAGCGAGGTCCCCGCCGGCACGCGTTCGATGGTCTTGATCTGCCACGACTTCGACGCACCCGCCGAGGCCAGCCAGGTCAATCGCATAGGCGTCGAGGCACCCGCGGACCTGGAGCGCAGCGACTTCTTCCACTGGGTGCTGGTGGACCTGCCACCGTTGCCCATGGTCATCGGTGAGGGCGAGTTCAGTCGCGGCTTCGTGCCGCGCGGCAAGCCCGGCCCAGCGGCGCCGAACGGCGCTCGCCATGGCCGCAACGACTACACGTGTTGGTTTGCTGGCGACTTGGCCATGGCCGGCGACTACTTCGGCTATGACGGGCCCTACCCGCCCTGGAACGATGCCTTGGTCCACCACTATGTCTTCACGCTGTATGCGGTGTCGCTGCCGCGGCTGCCGCTGCAGGGCGTGTTCGACGGGCCCGATGTGCGCCGCGCACTGGCGGGGCGCGTGCTGGCCGAGGCCACGTTTTCGGGAACCTACACGCTGAACCGGCGGCTGCTGGAGGCCGCCTGAACGCGCTCGAGCCGACCCGCGTGGTGGCGGTGCGACATGGCGAGACGGCCTGGAACGTGGCGCTTCGTATCCAGGGCCACCTGGACGCCCCGCTCAACGAGCGTGGCCTCTGGCAGGCGCGGCAAGTGGCGCTGGCGCTACGCGGCGAAGGACTGGCGCATGTCTACAGCAGCGACCTGCAGCGAGCACGCGTCACTGCCGAAGCGGTTGCACGCGTGGCGGGCGTGGCGCAGGTTCACGCCGACGCCGCCCTGCGCGAGCGCGCCTTCGGCCGCTTCGAGGGACTGACCTATCCTGAGGTGGAAGAACGCTGGCCCGACGACGCGCGCCGCTGGCGCCAGCGCGAGGCCGGATTTGCACCCGGAGGCGGCGAGACCCTCGAGGTCTTCAATCAGCGCTGCGTGCCCGCGGCGGCCGCGATCGCTGCGCGGCACCCCGGCCAGGCCATCGCCATCGTCGCGCATGGCGGCGTGCTCGATTGCCTTTACCGGGCCGCCACCGGCGTGGGTCTGCAGGCGGCCCGCAGCTGGCATCTCGGCAACGCCAGCGTCAACCGGCTGCTGTGGCACGGCGAGGGCTTCGTGCTGGTGGGCTGGAACGACGACGCGCATCTGCACCATGCGGCATCGGAGCCCTCGCCGAGCGCCCACGCAGGCACCCGCTGACCTGCGTCCGTCTTCACCGCCTCAGTTCGCGCCACGCATTCTTGGAAGGCGGGATGGAGGTCCCAATGGCCAGCGGGCGCTGGTACACCGAGTTGTCGGAGCGGTGGGTGGTGCCGTACACCTGCCCTCCCACCGTACGCAGCGGGATGACACGCGAGCTGGTGGCGTTGTCGGAGATCAGCGTGGCGACGAAGTCCGAGCCGGCGACCTTGAGCCCGTCGCCAATATTCACCAAGTAGAGGTACGAAGACTGCGAACAGTCCGAGCCGCCTTGCTTGTTGCTCACGAACGCCACCGTGCCGTAGGTGACGACCGGGTAGGTGTTGGCCTGCTCGCCCGCGGGCATGTCGAAGTACCAGCCACGCTGCGTGCTCCAGTCGACCGTGCTTCCGGTGAGCGGCGTGGAGGCCACGGTCCCGTTGTCATTGGTGCGGTTGTAGGTGCGTGTGACGAGGGTGTTGCGGGCGTTGGCGATCGTGCTGCCATCGACAACGGCATAGAAGCTCTGCGTGCGCGTGCTGCCGAAGTCCCCGATGTCGAGCAGGCGGCCGGTGCCGGCCAATATCAAGCGCTTGGTGCCCTGCCGCACCAGCTCGGGCGCGGCGGTGACCGGCTGGCGGTTGCCCGCGGCATCGAAGAAGGTCGTCACGAGGGCGGCGTCGTGCGTGCCGGCGCCGGCCGTCTGGAGGTCGAAGCGCCACAGGTTGCCCTTGAGATCGCCGCCGAAGGCATAGCGCACGCTGCCATCGGCCTCCTTGAACGCCGAGACATGTGCGAGGCCCGCCTCGTTGCCGGCGCTGCCTTCGGTGGTGCGGAAGGTCTTGATCACCGCGCCCGTGCTGGCGTTGAGCATCCACAGGCGGCCCTTGCCGTCACCGATGGACAGGCCGTTGTCGTAGCCCGAGGTCACCAGCGCGACGTTGGTCAATGTGCCTCCGACGTCGACCTTCGCGACCACGGGCTTGCCGATCGTGTATCCCATCAGCGCGCGATTGGTGGCATCCGAGCTCGCCGGAAAGGTCCAGCGGAACTGGGCTGCGGCGACGGTCGCGGTGGCGGGGCGCGGGCTGCTGACATCCAGCGCGTAGTAGCTGCGCCCCGCGGCACCGAGGCCGCCGACCAACATCTTGGAGGTGCTGCTCAGCTGCGCGAAGACGGGCGTGGTGTCGAGCTGCGTCTTGAAGACCCAGCCGCGCTGCACCGACGCGCCTGCCGGGGCAAGCGTTTCGGCCGGGTGGTAGGCCCACAGTTCGGCGCCGGTGGCGGTGTCGAAGGCATGCAGAAGGCCCTCGCTGGAGGCAAGGTAGACCACGCCGTCGGCGCGCGAGATCACGGGCTCTGAATTGATCACCGCACCGATGAGGCTCGAGCGCAGGCGCACCGTGTCGCCCTCGCCGGAGCGGCTGCCACGCATCCAGTTCACCACCTGGTCGTTGCTGAACGTCGCCGTGTCGGGGTTGACCGTGCTGCCGACGTTGCCGGCGGTGAAGTCCAGGCCCGTGCTGTCGTTCGAAGTGAAGATCAGCCGCGTCGTCCAGTCGCGCACCACCAGCACCGCATTGGCCGACCACGCCGCCGTCGTGCTCACCGCGCCGGTGGCGTTGTTGACAGCGTTGCGCGTGACGTCGCCGCTCCATCCGCGCGCGTTGTACTGGCCGAGGTAGGCAAAGTCGTCGCCACGCCCCAGATTGACGGAGCTGACGCCGATCGAGGCCTGCGCACCGACTTGGTCCAGGATGTCTCGGAAGGCTGCCTGGAGTTTTGAGGCGGTTTCGCTGGCCGCGGTGGCCAAGTACAGCTGACCGCGGCCGTTGATGGTGGCATGCCACAGGTCATCGACGGCCGACGGGTTGAAGTCGGTATTCGGGTTGACCCACGCGCCGGTGGTCGTCGGATGGGGTGTGCCCTCGCCGGCGAAGAGGTCCCCTTTTGCGCCCAGGGTGAGGGCGTAGGTGTTCATGTGCAGGTTGGTATTGGTGTCGATCGTCCCGGGCGGCACCTTGCCCGTCGGGAACGTGCCGGCTCCAAGCGTGTTGGTGTAGTACGAGAGCGCGATGTCGGCGAGCGTGTCGGCATATGTCGTGTCATAAGGTGCGGCAGCGCCCCAGGTTGCGCTCGTGTAGCTCGGCGGCGTCACGCTGGAAGCGGCGGCGTAGCCGTCGGTGACGATCAGCGCCGCATTGCGCTGGCACGCGTAGGTGATGGGCCCGCTGGGCTGCGCAAACTCGTGGCCGATGCGGCGTAGCAACGCACGGGTCGGGGTGCCCACATTGCTGTCGATCTCGTAGACGAACTTGAGCAAGGCCTTGCCGTTGTTGGCTGCGGTGGAGTTGTCCAGGTCGTACATCGTGGTGCGGGTGGCATCGGCGGGCAATGCATTCATCCGCATGACACCCATCGACAGGCCGTTCAGGCCATCGAGTGTCTGACCGAGCGAGGCATTGGCCGACAGTCGGCGCTTGCGGTGGTACTGGAACCAGTTGGCGAAGTTCTGCAACTCGTTGGCGTAGCTGCGCCCACTGGGATAGCTCGTGTTGGTTGGGCGGATCTCGATGCGGCGCAGCTTTTGACCGTCGGGCGCCAGGGCGCAATCGTCGGTGCCCACCGACTTGACGGCCGGTACCGTGCAGTCGAATGCTCCGCCGGCCTTGACCCAATAGGTCGCAGTCCAATAGTCCATTGCCAGACGGGTGACCTTGTTGTTCTGCGCGGCGGAGTCGGATGCGCCGACGGCCGTCCACGCGCCGCAGCCGCCGATGGTCCCGTTGCACACGCTCACCGCGGCCCCGGCCGGCAGTGTCATGCCGTTGACTGCGGTGAAGTACATGCTCGTCGCCTGGCTGGCGGCCCGCGTGCTGGTCAGGCCCACCACGTTGCCGCCGCCGCCGTAGATGGGGTGGCCGCGGGCTGCGCTCGGCGTCGCGTTCGCGAAGGCGCTATAGGTATGGGCGGTGGCCCAGCGCTGGTAGGTCACCGCCGGGTTGTAGTACTGCGGGTTGTAGGCGGACGACCGGGCCCAGCCGAACTCGCTGGTGGGGGGCAGCGACCAGTCCCCATACTCGTTCTCCGGCTTGATGTTCAGGCCGGTTCCGTTGCCGTTGGGAAACAGGTAGAAGTACCGCCGCCAAGTCGAGGACCAGTACTCGCCCAGGTTGACGTGGCGGTGGAGGACGCCGGCGCTGTCCCAACCCCGGCCGGTGTCGAAGTTCCACCAGAACACGCCGTCGGAGGTGTTCAGCATGAACTCCGAATCCATCGAACCCGAGTCGTCCATGCCCAGGATGACATTCGGCTTGGCCAGCACCGAGGCCTTGAGCGGCAGTTCCGACAGGTTGGTGGCCTGCGCGGCGGCGCCGAACATCAGCGCCGCGGCCGAGAGGGCGCTCGTGATGAGCTGGATGGTGGTCTTCATGCGTGAATCTCCGGGGCGCCTGTCAGCGCGATCAACCCTTGGTGACCAGCGTCTGCACCCAGGTCTCCGAATCCTTCGGGCCGAGGATGCGCACGGTGATGCGGAACTGGCGGGCGTTAGGCGGATCGATCGCCTCGGCGCCGACGCGGCTGGACTCTTGCTGCGGCACCTGTCGCACGAGGCACTGGCGCAGCGTGTCGGTGACCGGGGCCACCGTGCATAGCCGCTCGACGATGTAGCGCACGCTGTAGCTGCCCACCGTGAGTTCGGGTGCCGTGCCCCAGGCGACGTTCGGCATGCCGCTGGCGTCTGCTCCCTGGGTGGTGGCCCAGTACCAGTTGCCCGAGTCGAGCTCTTCGCTGGTGATTGCGCGCACGGCCAGGTAGGCGGTGTTGATGCCCACCTCGCTGGCCTGCAGCGAAGTTTCGCGCGCTGCGTTGTTGCCGCTGGTGAGCGTGCCGATCTCGGTCATGCGGGCCAGCGACAGGCCGCCCAGCACCATCACCGACATCAGGATCAGCACCACGAGGATGGTGACGCCGCGTTGGACACGGCCGGCAGGTGAGGTCCGGCGCCGGACATGACGGCCGCGTTGGTTGGGCGTCTTCATGGCACCATTCCGAGTACGAGGTTGCGCAGCGGCACCACGAGTTGGGCGCTGCGGTAGCGATAGCACTGCCAGTCGGCCACATCGGAGGTGACCGCGGCGTCGAACAGCGTGGGCATGGCAGACGTGGCCTCGCAGACGTTGTTCGCATTGGGCTTCTCGCGCTGCGGGCTGCGTGTGACGAGGCCGATGCGCAACGCGCGCACGCGAGGCAGACTGGCCGGTGCCAGGGTGGCGAACGCACCACTGGCCGCCTGCCACGATGCCAGCGCCGTGGTGCCGGCAGCGGCCAGACCGTACTCGACACGGAAAGCGATGACGTTGCGTGCCAGCACGACGCTGGTGCCGTCCAGCGGCCGCTCGAGCGTGAGGTCGGTGCCGACGAGCCTGAAGCGCGACCAGCGCAGGTCGCCCAGCATCGTGACCCGCCCGCGGTCGGGAAAGGTGACGTTGGTGGTGAAGGCGGCGCGGTTATGGCGTGCCGTGGTGGCGGTGTCGAACTCGATGGTCTGCGGCGTGTCGGTGCCGGCTGCGGTATTCGCGGTCACGGTGCGCACGACGCAAGGGTCACCCGGCGTGGCCGGCGCGAGCAGCACGGCCTGGCCGATGCTCACGGGCAGCAGCGAGCGCAGTTGCGCCGAACTCGCTGCGGTGGCGGCGTTGAGCAATACGTTGGTGCCCGAAGTCACCTGGGTGGCGTAGAGCACGTCGACGCGGTCGCCCGCCGCCTCGGCGGTGATGGACACTGGAGTGAAGGCGGCGCCGTCGAGCAGCACGCTGGTGCCGACGCTGAGGTTGAGGCGCTGGCACAGAAACTGCGAATCGCCGAAAAAGCCCAGACCCGCCGCCGAGACGTCATCGCGCAACGCCGCCAGCGCCGTGCCGGCACTGACCATCGATCCGCCGGTGCCGACCCCTTGGCGCTGGCTGGCAGTGAACATCATCGCGCCGCTGGTGGCGGTGAGGCTCACCAACAAGGCGATGACGATGCCCACCAGCAGCTCGATGAGCGAGAGCCCGCGCCCGAGGGGCGCGGGGCGAGAGGCCTGCGAGGCGTCGCGCAGGAGGTGCGCCGTGCGGCGCAGCCCCAGGCGGCGTGCGACGGGGTCAGCGCACATCGGTTTCGGTCTCCATGCGTCGGGGCTCGCCACTGTCCTTGCCCGTCCAGCCCACGACCAAGGTCATGCGGCCGGTGGCGGCATTCAGAGTGGCGGTGCTGGTCACGGTGCCGGGCAGTGCGGTGCCTACACGGGTGGCCCAATCCGCGGCACGAGTCGCCGCGGCAGTGTTGGTGCAGATTCCCGCCTGCGGCAGCGTGTAGCAGGCCGCGTTGGCGTTGTCGACCAGCACCGTGGCCAGCAGTTCGGACGACATCTGCGTGGCCACCTGGCGCGACTGCGCCTCGGTGGTCTGCGCCAACATGCGGCCCTGGAAGCGTGTCATGGCCAGCATGCCGAAGGCGAGGATGGCGAGCGCGACGAGGCCGTCGAGCAGGCCGCTGCCGCGCGCCATCGGCAGCCGCGGGTGTGTCGTATGGAAATGAAGCGAGGCCATCTTCAGCACCCTGAGAGCTTGTTGCCGCACAGCCGGATGCCACCGCCAGCGTCGACGCGCAGGCCAGGGCAGCGTTGTTCGGACGAGCAGGTGACTCCGGGCAGCGAAAGGTCGATGCTCGCGGCGACGAAGTCCACCGAGGGCACGACCGCACGATTGACCGGGTAGCCACGCGGTGTGAAGTCCACGGTGACCGTGGCCATCGCGACACCGCCGGCGAGCGTGCGCTCGCGCAGCAGCGTGGTGGCAGCCGGGTCGTTGGCCTCCAGCACCTGCATCGTGGAGCCGGTCGCGCTGAGGCGCACGACACGATTGCGCTTGATGGCTTCGCTCTGTGCGAAGAGAGCCTCGGTCTGCAACGTGGTGCCGCCTTCGCGCAGGCGGGAGTTGTTGGTGAACTCGCCGAAGTGCGGTGCCGCGGCCACGAGCAGGAAGCCGCTGATGGTGACGGCCACCATCAGTTCGATCAGCGTGAGGCCGCGGCCCGGAATCAGGTGTCGCATGTCGCCCCCCGTGTTGTCCAGCAGGCCGTTGCCGGCGTGCCCTTGGGGTGCGCGGTCGTGTTGCGCGCTCCCTGGTGGTTGATGGTGTAGGTGTAGCCGGCCATCGGCCCCGAGCCGGTGGCGGTGGCCGTGAAGCCGGTGCCGCCGCCACTGATGACGCAGGCGATGGTGAAATTGGTCGCCGTGGGCACCGCCACCGCGCAGGTGCCGGCGTTGGTGTAGTTGCCCACATCCTGGAAGCGTTGCTCCATGCGCACGGCGAAGGCGCTGAGCCCGTCCAGCGCGGGTGGCACTCGTGAGCGTTGCACATAGCCGTTGTAGGACGGCAGCGCGACGGCGGCCAGAATGGAGACGATGGCGATCGTGACCATCAACTCGATGAGCGTGAAGCCATGCTGTGCGGTCTGTCGGAATCGTGTTCGAGCCATGCCGGGCACCTTGTCTTGGCGTTCAGAGCCAACGGGGCGGCGGTGGGGCCGGGCGCGCACGGAGCGCGTCTCGATCCACTGCCATGCCCAGGTATCGGCACGGCAAGGCAGCGACTTGAGCGCCGCCGGCTGCTTCCAAGTGTGAAGAACGTGCGCTGGCTGTTCAGCGAACGCAGCGTGGCGTGAAGCGCTTCACGCAGGCGCCGCGGTAGCCGCGCTCAACTCTCGAACAGATCGTCCGAGGCACTGCGCCCGGGCGGGGCAAGCCCGAGGTGGCGCCAGGCGGCCGCCGTGGCGACACGCCCGCGCGGCGTGCGCTGCAGGTAGCCCTGTTGGATGAGATAGGGCTCGATCACGTCCTCGATCGTGCCCGCCTCCTCGCCGATGGCTGCGGCAACGTTGTCCAGGCCCACCGGCCCGCCGTCGAAGCGGTGGATCACCGCCTCGAGCAGCTTGCGGTCCATGACGTCCAGGCCCAGCGGGTCGACATCGAGCATCACGAGCGCGCGGTCGGCGATTTGTATATTGATATGGCCCTGGGCCTTGACCTGCGCGTAGTCGCGCACCCGGCGCAGCAGGCGGTTGGCGATGCGCGGCGTGCCGCGGGAGCGGCGAGCGATCTCCAACGCACCGGGCTCGTCGATGGGCACTTCGAGCAACCCGGCCGAGCGCCTGACGATGCGCGCCAGTTCTTCGGCAGAGTAAAACTCCAGTCGCGCAACGATTCCGAAGCGGTCGCGCAACGGGTTGGTGAGCATGCCCGCGCGCGTGGTTGCGCCGACCAAGGTGAAGGGCTGCAGGTCGAGCTTGATCGAGCGCGCGGCGGGACCGTCGCCGATCATGATGTCGATCTGGTAGTCCTCCAGCGCCGGGTAGAGGATCTCCTCCACCACCGGCGACAGTCGGTGGATCTCGTCGATGAAGAGCACGTCGTGCTTTTCGAGGCCAGTGAGGATGGCGGCGAGGTCCTTCGGCTTTTCGAGCACAGGGCCCGAGGTCTGCCGCAGGTTGACACCAAGCTCGGCGGCAATGATGTGTGCCAGCGTCGTCTTGCCCAGACCCGGTGGGCCGAACAGCAGCACGTGGTCGAGTGCCTCGTCGCGCTTGCGCGCAGCGCCGATAAAGATCTCGAGCTGTTCGCGGGCTTTGTGCTGGCCCACATACTCGGCCAGGCCCTTGGGGCGCAGCGCACGCTCGATGGCTTCCTCGTTGGGCGAGGCAGCCACCGTGCCCAACACGCGGGCCCGACCGACAGGCCCAGACGCACCTTCATCCTGCTTGGCGCCGAAGTCGTCGGTCTGGATGGCCATAAACCGATTATCGGTGGGCGGCAAAATGACTTCTCCACCCCGATGCCATCAGGAGACCCCGATGATCACACTGTACGGATCCACCGTCTCGAACTACTACAACAAGGTCAAACTCGTGCTGCTCGAGAAGGGGCTGCCCTTCACCGAGCAGGCGCAGCGCACGTTATCCACCGACGAATCTGTGCTCGCGGCCACGCCGCTGGGCAAGATTCCCTTCGTCAGCATCGATGGCCGCACCCTGTGCGAGAGCCAGGTCATCGTCGACTGCATCGAGGCGATGCACCCGAGCCCGCCGCTCGTGCCGGCCGACGCCTACGGCGCGGCCAAGGTGCGCGAGTTGGCCACGTTCATGGAGCTGTACGTCGAGCTCGTCGGCCGCGAACTCTTTTCCGAGGCCTTCTTCGGTGGCAAGGTCAGTGACGAGGTGAAGGCCAGCGTGCGCGAGCGGCTGACCAGGAACCTTCCGGCGCTCAAGCGCCTGTTGCGCTTGTCGCCCTACGCCGCCGGCGAGAACTTCACGCTGGCCGATGCCTCGGCGTTCGCCAGCCTGCCCGTCACGGCGCAGGCCACCAAGGCGGTGCTGGGTGAAGACATGGTGGCTGCGGCGGGCATCGACTGGAAGGGCTACCTGAAGGTGCTCGGCGAGCGGCCTTCGGTGCAGCGCGTGAACGCCGACCGCAAGCGCGACCTCGACGCGATGGCCGCGATGGCCGCGGCGGCAGCGGCGGCAACGGCCAAGGAGGCCTGACCCGGGCTGACGGCGCGAGCGGTCTGCCATGGCCGGGCGGGCAATGTGATCCCGCTTCGACGCGCCCGTGGTGTTTGAATGGTGTTTGAAACTAGGGGGGGTCGCTGGCGTGTGGCGCTGGCGGCGGAACTATTCTCGATGCCGCCCGCTCATAGTGAAGCTCGCTGCCGCAGTAGGTGTCTGTGACACGCAAACCGCGCGTCCATCGCTGCGGCGCACGCGAAGTTCCCTGTCGTGCAGCCGGCTGGTGATCCGGCTGAAATCCCCGGGCGGTTCTCCTCCTCCTCCCTCCCTCCCTCGTTCGCCCGGGGGCGCTGCACGACAGCTTTTATGCGCGATGCGCCGCAGGCGCTTAGGGTGGCTTCGTCGTCAGCGGCGAGGCCACATCCACGGCCGGCAGGCCCTTTTGGCCTTCAGTCAGCGAGAGGGTCTGGAACAGGCCGGATCGGTCGACGAAGAAGGTCTCCACGAAGCGGACCGTGCCGCCGGGCATCTTCGCCGGTGCCGGGTAAGGCCCGGCGCGCCGCAGCACGGCGAGCACCCAAGGCTCGATCTCTTCGGCTGCAGGCTTGCGCACGACGTTGACCACGACGATGTGACCCTTCTCGTCGATCTCGGCCTCTATCGACATGATGCCCAACACCAGGGGCGGCAACGTGTCGGGATACACGCGCCCGGGAAAACAGTCGTAGATGTGGCGCGAGGCCTCCACGCGATAGGCTTGCGGCGTGGTGCTGGTGGCCGGTGCGGGCGCCCGGCACAGCGGCGGCGGCACCATGTTGAACTGGGCCGCCGCCGGTGTCGGCGCGCAGGCGCCGGCCATCGTCAGCGCCAGCGCGACGGAAACCGGTCTCAACGCAACCATCCCTTGCGATGGAAGTAGATGAAGGGCGCCGCGACGCTGGCCGCCATCAACATGAGCGCAAGAGGGTAGCCCCACGACTGCTCAAGCTCGGGCATGTGGCGGAAATTCATGCCGTAGATGCTGGCGATGAGCGTAGGCGGCAACAGAGCCACGCTGGCCACGGAGAAGATCTTGATGATCTTGTTCTGGTTGATGTTGATGAAGCCGACCACGGCATCCATGAGGAAGTTGATCTTTTCGAACAGAAAGGCCGTGTGCGAATCCAGCGAGTCGATGTCGCGCAGGATCTGCCGCGCTTCCTCGAACTGCTCGGCGTTGAGCATGCGGCTGCGCATCATGAAGCTCAACGCGCGACGTGTGTCCATGACGTTGCGGCGGATGCGGCCGTTGACGTCCTCCTCGCGGGCGATGGCGGCCAGCACCTCGGCGGCGGTGCGGTCGTTGACATCCTCCTTGAGCACACGCGCACTTACTCGCTCGAGCTGGTCGTAGATCGCCTCGAGCGCATCGGCGCTGTACTCGGCGTCGGCGTCATAGAGCTTGAGCAGCACGTCCTTGGCATCCTCGATCAGCGCCGGAATGCGCCGCGCGCGCAGGCGCAGCAGGCGAAAGACGGGCAGGTCCTCGGCGTGGATGGAAAACAGGACGTTCTTCAGCAGGATGAAGGCCACTCGCACGTTGCGCGGCGCCACATCGTCGTCGATGAGAAAGTCGGAACGGATGTGCAGTTGGCCATCGTCCTCCTCGTAGAAGCGGGCCGACTCCTCGAGGTCGGTCTCGACGATGTCATCGGGAATCACGAGGCCGAAGCGGCTCTTGATCCAGCCCTTCTCCTCGGCGCTGGGTGCCTCGAGGTCGACCCACACCGGCTGCACGTGAGCGAGCGACTGGGCCAACTCCTCGGCGCTTACGATCTCTTCCTGAAACAGCCGGCCATTGGCCAGCGTGAAGACGTTCAGCATGACGTGCATCCGCTGCTGCGAGGGTGTCGGGACGGGAGGTCAACCGATCCACCCCCGTGCGCGGGCCCGTCAGGGCGACGGCAACGTGGGGTGTCGGCTCACCGTGGTGGGCTCGGGTCCAACGAAGGGCTCCGGCTGTGGCAACGCATGATTATCACATCGGCCTCGCGGGACCCATCAGCCTCGCGCGGAGCCAGCCACGAGGTCAAAGCGGAACAGCCTGCACTCGATCGGGCCATTCCACAGGGGCACGCGGCGGCTCTCCTTCAGCCGCATCAACGAGGGCAACGCCATCTCGGGGCTCAGCACCCACGCCGTCCAGCCGGCGTACTCGCGCTTCCAATGAGCGGCCAGAGCGGAGAAGAAATCGGCCGGGCCACCGCCGCCGTCGAAGCCCTCGCGCGAGGCGCCGCGGGGGGTCGCGGATGCACGGCTGCCTTTGGCCTCAATGCGCTCGCCGTAGGGCGGGTTCAGGACCATCGTGCCCAACTTGCCCGCGTTGCGCATCGTGCCGGGTGCCGCACCGGGTGGGCTGCGTTGCAGGGCGTCGGCCGTCTTGAACTCGATCGCCGCACGGACCCCGGCGCGCTCGGCATTGCGCGTCGCGAAGTCGGTCATGCGGAAGCTCACGTCGCCGGCAAACACCGGCACAGCCGGCGCGTGCACACGCGAGCGCGCAGCCGCCTGCATCTCACGCCAGGCCGTCTGGTGAGGCTTGAAGGGCGCCAGCCGCTCGAACGCAAAGCGGCGCGAGAGACCGGGCGCGATGCCGCAGGCCAGCTGCGCAGCTTCGATGGCGATGGTGCCGGCGCCGCACATCGGGTCAAACAAGGGGCCGTCCTCGGCGCGGCCGCGCCAGCCGGCGGCGGCCAGCATGGCCGCGGCGAGGGTCTCCTTCAAGGGGGCCTCGCCCGTGTCGTCGCGCCAGCCGCGCTTGAAGAGCGGCTCGCCGCTGAGGTCGACGTACAGGGCCGCGCGCTCCTCGCCCACGAACAGCACCAGCGGCAGGTCAGGCCGGCGCGTGTCCACGCTGGGCCGGGCGCCGGCGGCCTCGCGCAGGTGGTCGCACACCGCGTCCTTGATGCGCAGGGCGGCGAAGTTCAGGCTCGTCAAGGGCGAGCGACGCGCACTCACGTCGACCTTCAGCGTCTGCTCTGGCGTGACCCATAGCGCCCAGGGCACAGTGCACGCCAGCGCGTAGAGATCATGCTCGTCGCCGTAGGGGCCCTCGGCCAGCGGCCACAGCACGCGTGTGGCCAGGCGGCACTCGAGGTTCAGACGCATCGCGACCTGGGCGTCACCTTCGACGAAGACGCCGCCGCGGCCGGCGTCGACCGCGTGGCCAGGCGACAGGTAGCCACGCACCTCCTCGGCCAGCATCGCCTCCACGCCCTGCGGACAGGGCAGGAACAGATGCACTTGCGTAGCGGCCTCGGCACGGCCACGAACTGGGCCACGAACAGGGCCACGGGGGTTCATGAGGCCTTGCGCATGGCTGCAGGCGTGATCCTCAACGCTTCGCGGTACTTGGCGACCGTGCGGCGGGCGACCTGAATGCCCTGCTCTTCGAGCATCTGGCTGATCTGGCTGTCCGACAGCGGGTGTGCGGCGTCTTCGGCCGCCACGAAGCGCTGGATGAGCGCGCGCACCGCCGTCGAACTGGCGTTGCCTCCGGCCTCGGTATGGAGCGAGCTGCCGAAGAAGTACTTGAGCTCGAACGTGCCTTGCGGCGTGGCCATGTACTTGGCGGTGGTCACGCGCGAGATGGTGCTCTCGTGCAGGCCCAACTCGTCGGCGATCTCGCGCAGCACGAGCGGCTTCATCGCGATGGCGCCATGCGTGAAGAAGGCGCGCTGCCGCTCGACGATGGCGCGGCTCACGCGCAGGATGGTGTCGAAGCGCTGCTGCACGTTCTTCACGAACCAGCGCGCTTCCTGCAGCCGAGCAGACAGCCCTGGATTGCTGTTGGCCCCGCGCTGCGCGCGAGCCGCCTGCGCGTAGAGGTCGTTGATGCGCAGGCGCGGCATCACGTCCGGGTTGAGCGCCACCGAGAGCCCGCGCCCCGACTTGCGCACCACGACATCGGGCACGACGATATTGGCCTCCGCGTCCGAGAACGGGCGCCCCGGTTTGGGCTCGCAGGCCACGATCAGGGTCTGTGCCTGGCGCACCAGTTCCTCGGCGGCACCGGTCAGTGCTGTCAGACGGCGGAAGTCGCGCCTGGCCAGGAGATCGAGGTAGTTCTGAGCGATGCGCAGCGCCAGGCTGCGCGCCGGTCCGGGCGCTTGGTGGCGCAATTGCAGCGCGAGGCATTCGCCGAGATCGCGAGCACCCACGCCAGCCGGCTCGAGACTCTGCAGCCAGCGCAACGCGCAGCGCAGGCGAGCGTGCAATGACTCGGTGGCCTCGGCGTCGCCTTGCATGCCACCCATCTCGACGAGGCGGGCGCCGATCTCCTCCAGGGGGTCGGCGAGGTAGCCATCGCCATCGAGCGACTCCACCAGCGCGAGCACGGCCACGCGGTCCTCGGGCGACAGGCGCATCGCCATCACCTGGCGGCGCAGGTGCTCCGTGAGCGTGGTGTCGGCGCTGCGGCGCTGCGACCACTCGTTGTCGTCGTCACCCTCAGGCTGTGCGCCACGCGGGGTCTCGCGGATGCCGTCGAAGTCCTCGCCCTCGGTGCCGTTCTCCCAGTCTTCGCGGCCGGGCGTGCCGAAATCGTCAGCCCGCAGTTCGTCGGCGTCGGCGCGGTCCGACGAGTCGGCGCGCTCGCCACCCTCCATGGGCTCGTCAATGCGATCCGCCGGCGGTGCATCGACCTGCGGCCGCTCCAGCGAAGTCTCGAACGGACTGGCCCCGTCCTCCTCGACGTCGAGGAAGGGGTTCTGGTCGAGCATCTGCTCGACTTCCTGCTGCAACTCCAGGGTCGAGAGCTGAAGCAAGCGGATCGACTGCTGCAGCTGCGGCGTCAGCGCCAGATGCTGCGACAGGCGAACCTGCAGCGTGGGCTTCATCGACATGGGCTCAGCGCGGCGGCGCTGCAAGTGCGCGCAGCGTCAAGCTTTGGGGCCGCGTCGTCACATGCGAAAGTGTTCACCGAGGTACACCTTGCGCACGTCGGCGTTGGCCACGATCTCGGCCGGGGTGCCCTCGGCGAGCACGCTGCCCTCGCTGATGATGTAGGCGCGGTCGCAGATGCCGAGCGTTTCACGCACGTTGTGGTCGGTGATCAGCACACCGATGCCGCGCGCGCGCAGGAAGCCGATGATGCGCTGGATCTCGATCACGGCGATGGGGTCGACACCCGCGAAAGGCTCGTCCAGCAGGATGAAGCGTGGTTGGGTTGCCAGTGCACGGGCAATCTCGACGCGGCGGCGCTCGCCGCCCGAGAGCGCCGGCGCGGGCGAGTCGCGCAACTTCTCGATGGAAAGGTCAGCGAGCAGCTTGGTCAGCAGCTCCTCGATGCGTCGGCTCGGCAAGGGCCGGCCGTCTGGCCCGCGTTGTAGTTCGAGCACAGCGCGTATGTTCTCGGCCACCGTGAGCTTGCGAAAAATCGACGCTTCTTGAGGCAGGTACGACAGACCCAGTCGCGAGCGCTGATGGATGGGCAAGGTCTGCACCGGCTTGCCATCGATGCGAATCTCGCCATCGTCGGCACGTACCAGGCCCACGACCATGTAGAACGTGGTCGTCTTGCCGGCCCCGTTGGGGCCAAGCAGACCCACCACCTCTCCTGCCGCCACAGCGAGGTGCACGTCCTTGACCACCGTACGCGGCCCATAGCGCTTGTGCAGGTGCATCGCCTCGAGCCGACTGCGGCCGGGCTGCCCACCCGACGGCGCACCAGGCGGTGCAACAAGCGGCACACCAGGCGGCACACTTGGCGGCGCAGACTGCGGCGCACCGGGCTCCTGCGGCCCGGAGATGGCACCTTCGGCGCTCAACGCTGCGCCCCGCCCAGGGCTCGGCTGGGTGCCAGTGGCGTCGCTGAAGCCGCCGGCGCAGCGCCCGAAGCGGCTGCAGATGCCGGCTCCACGCGCGGGCTGAGTACCACCCGCACGCGCCCGCTTGGGTTGGCCGCTGTGGGGGCACCGCCCTCGACCCGGAACACCTCAGCCAGGTTGTCCCAGACGATCGTGGCGCCGGTGATCTCGTCGGCAACGACGCCGGCACGCATGCGTCGCACGACGCCGCTGCCCAAGAACCGCAGCGTGTCGGCCTTGGCGTCGAATTCGATACGGTCGGCCACACCCTCGACCACCTCGTCGCCGACGCCGTCGCGGCGCTGGCGCCAGGTGGCTTGCCGCGTGGCAGTGCCGATGGCGCTGGCCGCACGGAATCCATCGGGCATTTCACGCATCTCGACGCGGTCGGCGCGCAGCACCATGGTGCCTTGCGAGATGACCACGTTGCCGTTGAAAACCACCACTTGGCGCTGCAGGTCGACGGTGCCGGGGCGGTCTGCTTCCACGACCATCGGCTTGGTGCGGTCGGCCCGCTCGGCCAGCGCGGGCGAGCTGTGCATGAGAACGGCGATGAGGGCCACGCCCCGGGCCAGTTCACGCAACGGCACTCGACGGCTGGTGCGCACACGCGCCTGCCGCGTCGGCGGTCGATCGATCAGGTCATGGGGAATGCTCATCGGGTGGCACGCAAGTTGCATGCCATTTTAGCTGTGCCATTTGCCGGAGCGCGGCTCAAGTTCCTCGGCGCGCGGCGGAACTCACGTCGGTTGGCCGAGCGCCTCCTTGGTATGGCTAACCGGCAGGTGCCAGAAGTGCCGCAGCGCCGCAGCGCCGCAGTGCCGCAGTGCCGCAGTGCCGCAGTGCCGCAGTGCCGCAGTGCCGGAGCGGCCGACCGCTGAGCCGATCAACCCCGAGCGCGAGTGATGAGGAACTCAGTGACAGCCATCATGCGTTCCAGCGAGCCAGCCAGGCTGCCCGACGTGAAGTAGCGGCCCTGCACGCCCAGCGAAGGCACGCCATCGATCTTGTAAGCATCGGTGAGCTGACGTGCCCGCGCGGCCTTGGTGTTGACGCCAAACGACTTCATCGTCGCCACAAGCTTTTCGCCGTCGATGCCGCTTTCGGTGCCAAAGGCGCTGATTTCGCTGTCGGAGACAAGCTGGCGCCGGTTACTGGGCGCATGCATGGCGGCAAACGCCTTGCGGTGCATGGTGGCCAGCACACCCATCTCCTCCAACGCATAGTGCAGCTTCTGGTGGATCTGGTGTTGTGGGCCGAAGCCCACATGCACGCGGCGGAAGGCCACGTCGGCGGGCAGGCGCTTGATCCAGGCCTCGAGCAATGGCTCGAAGCTGTTGCAGTGTGGGCAGCCGTACCAGAAGAACTCCACGACATCGATCTTCTTGTCGGGAGAAGCCAGGCTGACCGGCGCTGGGGTGTTCAAGCGCACGAAGTGCCGCCCCTCCACCGGTAGGCCAGCGGCGGCCGTTCCCTGTGCGAGCAAGGCCTGCGGAGCGGCGAGAACTGCGCCAGCGGCAAGCACTTGGCGGGAGAAATCACGCCGGTTAGACATCTAAAATCCTTTCTGGAGAAGTGAGCGATGCGATCGGTGCTGGCTGCCTTGGCCGGCGCCGTCCCGGCTCTTGGTCAGGGCCGTTCGACGCGGACGATCTGGGCCTCCACGGAGGCGGCCTGCAGCTTGACGAGCAAAACGTCAGCGTCGTCGCGTGTGCGAAACGGGCCCACGCGCACGCGGTAGACCACGCGCCCGGCTTGCTCGCGTTCAGTGATGTTGGCCACCTGCCCCATGAGTGCGAGCTTGGCACGCTGCTGTTCGGCATCTTCATTGCGGGTATAGGCACCAGCCTGCACAAAGAAGACGAACGGTTCTCCCCCGAGCGCGGTGGACCGCTGCGGCGCCGAAGTTGCGGTGGCTGCTGGAGCGCCGGACAGGATGGCTGCAGGATCGCGCGCCGCCGCCGGCGCAGCGGTAGCCTGGCCCGGGGCGGCGGCGCCCGCAGGAGCCGTTGCCGTGGGCGGCGGCGCCGTGGGCGCAGTGGGCGCAGTGGCTGGTGGGGGCACGACGAGGCCGCCCGTGGCCGGCTGCGACGCCGTGGCCCCGGTGCGGGCGGGCGAGCGGCTGCCCAGAGGCGCATTCGGATCCCAGCTGCGGTTGCGCTCGGCCTCCGCGTTGTCCTGTTCGGCCGTGCGTCCGGGCACCTTGTTGACGAACGGCACCGGCACCTTCGCGATGTACAGGGCCACACCCAGCGCCAGCACCAGGCCCGAGAGCAGGCCCACGACGACGCCGATGGCAAAGCCGCCACGTTGCATGTTCATCTCTTCAAGCTTTCGCATCGGCAGCCGCGGCCGCAGTGGACGGGATTGACAGGGTCGCCTCGCGTTGCATCGCGACCGGCGCTGACACACCCAGCACGGCCAAGGCGTTCTTCAGAACGTTGGCGGTGGCGCTGAGCAGCGCCATCCGGGCGCGGGCGAGGCCGGCATCGTCGACCAGGAAACGCTCGCAGTCGTAGTAGGTGTGGAAGCAGGCGGCCAGTTCGCGTAGATAGAACGCCACATCGTGCGGCGCGAGGTCGGCCGTGGCGCGACCGAGCATCTCGGGGTACTCCGCCAGCTTCAGCATCAGCGCCGCCTCGCTGGGCGCAATCAGTCGTGAGAGGTCCGCCGTGGCGAGACTGCCGGCGTCCTTGGGGCCGGTGTATTGCGCCAGCACCGAGCAGATGCGCGCGTGCGCGTACTGCACGTAGTAGACCGGGTTGTCGAGGTTGGTGGCCAGCGCGAGATCGATGTCGAAAGTGAACTCGGAGTCCGCCTTGCGGCTGGCGAGGAAGAAGCGCACCGCGTCGCGGCTGGTCCAGTCGATCAGGTCGCGCAGCGTCACATAGCTGCCAGCGCGCTTGGAGATCTTCACCTCCTGGCCGCCTTTCATCACCGTGATCATCTTGTAGAGCACGTAGTCGGGGTACCCCGCGGGAACGCCAAGCCCGGCCGCCTGGAGCCCTGCGCGCACGCGCGCCACCGTGCCGTGGTGGTCGGTGCCTTGCACGTTGATCACCTTGGCGAAGCCACGCTCGTACTTGGCCAGGTGGTAGGCCACATCGGGCACGAAATAGGTGTACGCGGCGCCGTCGGTTCCCGGTGCAGTGGCGCCGGCCGGTGCCGATTTGCGCATCACGCGGTCCTTGTCGTCGCCATATTCGGTGGTGCGCAGCCACAGCGCCCCGCCTTCCTCGTAGGTCTTGCCCGAGGCGACGAGCCGGCGCACGACGTCATCGACGCGTCCGTCTGCGTACAGGCTGCTCTCAAGGTAATAGTGGTCGAAGCGCACGCCGAAGGCACGCAGGTCCAGATCCTGTTCATGGCGCAGGTAGGCCACGGCGAACTGCTTGATGCCTTCGAAATCTTCGGCGTCGCCGCTGGCGGTGAACCGGCGGTCGTCAGCGTGCACCGTCTTCCTCGCGGCGAAGTCGGCCGCGATTTCGGCGATGTAGCTGCCGTTGTAGGCCTGCTCGGGCCATGCGGAGTCGCCGGGTTTCAATCCCTTCAGTCGGCACTGCGTGGAGACGGCCAGCGTCTGGATCTGCACGCCCGCGTCGTTGTAATAGAACTCGCGAAAGACCTCGTGGCCCTGCGTTTCCAGCAGGTTGCAGATGCAGTCGCCCAGCGCCGCATTGCGGCCATGGCCCACGTGCAGCGGGCCTGTGGGGTTGGCCGAAACGAACTCAACCATCACCCGGCCGCGCTGTGCTGGCGGCTGGCGGCCGTACCCTGTGCCGGCCGCGAGCACTTCGCGCACCACAGCCTGGCGCGCGGCGGGTGCCAGCCGCAGGTTCACGAAGCCTGGCCCGGCGATCTCGAGCTTGGCCACCCAGCGTTGGAACGCGGCGGTGGACTCGAGCGCTGCCACGAGCTGGTCGGCAAGCTCGCGCGGGTTCCTCTTCAGCGCCCGCGAGAGCTGCATGGCCGCGGTGATGGCGAGGTCGCCGTGCGCGGGCTGCTTGGGGGACTCGAAGGCCGCGGCCGGTGCCGCCACGCCGGCCGCCGCGGCCAAGTCGCTCAGCACCTTTTGCAAAGCATGCAGCAACTCCTGCTTGGCTTGGATCATGCGCACGATTCTACGGTCGCCCCCTTGGGCCACTGCGCTGGTGCCCGCGGCGCTCGCACGCGGCACACGGGCCGCACACGGGCCGCGCGGCACTTGAACGCGACCACTTCAATGCGCGGCTACGCGTGCGTGCTGGATGCGGGCCGTTAGCGCCGGGATTGGCCCGCTGTTCGTGGCTTAGGGCGGCGTGCCATCGAAGACGATGGCGATTGCTGCATTGCCGCCATGACCGCCCGCCCACCTTCCCTCGAAATCGTCGCGACCGCCCCGTGTGGTGACGCCACCGAACCCCTGCCTCCGCGCATCGGCAAGTATCCGGTCAAGGCCAAGCTCGGAGAGGGCGCCACGAGCGAAGTGTTTCTTGCCCACGACCCCTTCCGGGGCCACGACGTGGCCGTGAAGCGCGTGCGCCCTTCGACGTTGGTCGATGCCCGCGAGGCGCACTTTCAGCGCCGTTTTTTCGCTGCCGAGGCGGCGCTGGTGGGGCAGTTGCAGCACCCCAACGTCGTGCAGATCCTCGACGCCGTCTCCGACGACGAGCTGCCCTATCTGGTGATGGAGTACGTGCCGGGCACGACACTTCGGCGCTTCTGCCGTGCCGATGCATTGCTGCCGCTGGCGCAGGTGATCGAGATCGGCTTCAAGTGCGCGATGGCACTCGACTACTGCTGGCGCAAGGGCCTCATCCACCGCGATGTGAAGCCCGCCAACGTGCTCGTGCTGCTCGAAGGTGACCATGTCGTCGACCTCAAGCTCACCGACTTCGGCAGCGTCTTCAACAACTGCGCCGACCACACCCAGGTGCATCGCGTGGGCTCGCTCGCCTACATGTCCCCTGAGCAGCTCGACGGCGACGAGGTGGACTGCCGCGCCGACATCTACTCGTTGTGCGCCGTGCTGTACCACCTGATCGCCGGGCGCCCGCCCTTCGATGCCACCGAGCAGCGCGCGATCATGTACCAGATCTTCAACGCCACGCCGCCGCCGCTGGCGGCACTGCGCGAGGGCTTGCCGGCGCCGCTGGCCGAGTTGATCCACCGTGGTCTTTCCAAGGACCGCGCCCACAGGCAGACCCACTGGGACGAGTTCGCCCAGGCTCTGTCGGAGATGGCCGCCGCACGCCTTGTGCCCCACGGGCCGCTGCAGGCGGTGCTCGACTCCGAGCGGTTCACGTCGTTGCGGGCGCAGGAGTTCTTCGCCGGCTTTGGCGACGTGGAGCTGTGGGAGGTGGCGCACCGCGCCAAGTGGGAGCGCCACACTTTTGGCGAAGCCCTCTACCGCAGAGGCGAGACGGGCAGCTCGTTTCACATCATCACGCAGGGCCAGGTCGAAGTGTTCCGCGAGGGGCAACTCGTGGCGCGGTTGGGCGCCGGCACATCGGTGGGCGAGATGGCCTACCTCGCGCCCAGCGCTGATCTGCGCGTGCACAGCGCCGATGTGCTGGTGGCGCAAGCCACGACCACGGTCTCGTTCACGCCCGATACCTTGGCACGGCTGTCGCCGACGACTCTGCATGCGTTCGACCAGGCCTTCATCCGCGTGCTGGTGCGGCGGTTGCACGCGGCGCACGAGGCATTGGCGCATCCACGGCGCATTCTGTAGGTGCCTCAGCGGCGGGCGTGGGCGGCGCCGTGTCGTCCGATTGCAGCTTCCGCGCGTTTTCCAGGTTGCCCGGCGGCCAGCGCTGCTGTGCAATCGCCCGCGGCAGACCGCCAACCATTCCATTCACCACACGATACGAGGACCTTCCCACCATGAACAAGCTGATCACCGCCTGCTTCCTGACTCTCGGCCTGATGGCCGGCCAGGCCTACGCCGCGAATGCGGCCTGCGAAAAGTCCGCCGATGAAAAGAAGCTGGCCGGCGCCGCTCGCGCCAGCCACGTCAAGAAGTGCGAGAAGGATGCCGGCGCCGGTGCCGGCAACCCAGCCTGCGAGAAGTCGGCCGACGACAAGAAGCTGGCCGGCGCCGCGCGCTCGAGCCACATCAAGAAGTGCATGACCGACGACAAGAAGCCTGCTGCGGCTGCCGCGGCCAAGCCCGCCGCCGGCGAGAAGAAGTAAGCCGGGCCTCCGGGCGCGGACGGAATGGGGCGCTTCACGGCGCCCCTTTTCATTTCGGCGCCCAGCGCGGCGGCACTGCTGCCCGCGAGCAGGACTACATGGCGCGCTGCCAGAAGTCGGCGGCGGCGTAGCTGTGCTTCACGTAGTCGATCCACAGCCTCACGCGCAGCGGCATGTGCTTGCGCTGGGGAAAGACGGCAAAGATGCCGTTGTCGGGAGCGGCAAACCCCGCCAGCACCTCCTCGAGTTGCCCCTCCGCGATCTCGCGTTCCACCTCCCAGGTGCTGCGCCACGCGATGCCCAGCCCGGCGAGGCACCACCGATGCAGCACCTGGCCGTCGCTGCAGTCGAGCCGCCCTTGTGGGCGCACGTGCGTGAGTTCACCATCGATGCGGAACGCCCAGCCGCGGGTCTGGCTGGCCTCGGAACTCAGCGTCAGGCACTGGTGCCGGGCCAGATCGGTCGGCGTGCGTGGCCGGCCGGCCTTGGCAAGATACTCGGGCGCGGCCACGCACTGCCTGCGGTTGTCGGCCAGGCGCAGGCTGACCAGGTTGGAGTCGGCCATGTCGCCCACGCGAATGGCGCAGTCGTAGCCTTCGTTGACGACGTCAACGACGCGATCGCTCAGGTTGAGACTGATGCTGACTTCCGGGTGCTGAGCGATGAAGCCCGGCACCAGCGGCGCCACGTGCCGCCGTCCGAAGCCACCGGGCGCCGTGACCCGCAAGTGTCCGCTGGCCTTGACGCCACCCGCGCTGACGCTCGCTTCGGCGTTGGCCAGGTCGGTCAGGATGCGCTGGCAATCCTCCAGGTAAGCGCTGCCCTCGTGGGTGAGGGTGATACGGCGGGTGGTGCGACGCAACAGCTTCACGCCCAGGCGCTCTTCCAGGGCATCGATGCGCCGCCCTATCACCGCCGGCGCCACCCCTTCGGCGGCGGCCACGGCCGTCAGGCTGCCTTTGGCTACCACCGCGACGAATGACTCGATCTGCTTGAGCCGATCCATGCCTGCGGATTATGCGTGGCCAACGCAAAAATAACCGGCGCTGGCGACGCTTAATGATCCTTGTCATCCCGAATACAGTGCCGGCATGGCCAGCCCGCCCAAGACCCCGCCAAGGATTCGCGCCGTGCTGTTCGACGCCTACGGCACGCTGTTCGACGTCTACAGCGTGGGTCTGCTTGCCGAACAGCTCTTCCCCGGCCAGGGTGAGCGCCTGGCCCAGATGTGGCGCGACAAGCAGATCGAATACACGCGCCTGATCACGATGAGCAGTGCGGGCGCCGAGCACTACCGCCCCTTCTGGCAGATCACCCGCGACGCGCTGCGTTGGTCTTGTGCGCGCCTGGCGCTGCCGCTGGACGCGGCTGCCGATGACAGGCTGATGAACGAGTACCGCCACCTCTCGGCATTCCCCGAGAACCGCGAGGTGCTGCAGGCGTTGCGCGACCGCGGCGTGACCGCCGGTATCCTGAGCAACGGCGACCCCGAAATGCTCGACGTGGCGATCAAGAGCGCGGGCTTGGTCGAATTCTTGGGGCCCGTGATCAGCGTGCACAGCGTGCGCCGCTTCAAAACCGACCCGGCTGCCTACGCCCTGGGGCCCGCCGTGCTGGGGCTGGCCGCGCGCGAAATCCTCTTCGTCAGCAGCAACGCCTGGGACGCCATCGGCGCCACCTGGTTCGGCTACACCACGCTGTGGGTCAATCGCACAGGCGCGCCGCCCGAGGAACTGGGTACCGCACCGAGCCACACAAGCCGGTCGTTGCGCGATGTGCTTGCGCTGGTGCCGGCTTGATTGCCGCCGCGCCCGCCCGCTCGCCTACGCGTCGCGCCCACCCCGATCTCCTTCTATCCCGACCGCTTTCCGACCCAACCTCGACCCGAACCCCGAACATGCGCACTTCCATCCATGGCCTCCATGTGGCCGACACGCTGTACGAGTTCGTCAACGAAAAGGTGCTGCCCGGCACCGGCATCGAGCGCGAGGCCTTCTGGGCCGGGTTTGGCGCCCTGGTGCGTGACCTTGCGCCGCGAAACGCCGCATTGCTTGCCGAACGCGACCGCCTGCAGCGGGAGATCGACGCCTGGCACAAGGCCAATCCGGGACCGGTCAGTGGCGTGCGTGCAAAGGCGAGGTACCGAGTCTTCCTGGAGAAGATCGGCTATCTCGTGCCCGTGCCCAAGAACGTGCGCGCGACGACGAAAAACGTCGATGCCGAACTCGCGCTGCAGGCCGGCCCACAGCTGGTGGTGCCCATCACCAACGCGCGGTATGCGCTGAATGCGGCAAACGCGCGTTGGGGCTCGCTGTACGACGCCCTCTACGGCACCGATGTGTTGCCCGAAACTGGCGGCGCCGAGCGTGGTCCCGGCTACAACGAGGTGCGCGGCGCCAGGGTCATCGAGTACGCGCGGCATGTGCTCGACCGCTGCGCGCCGTTGACGAAGGGTACGCACATCGGCTCCGTCGCCTACGCGGTGGTCGACAACCAGCTCGCGGTCACGCTCAATGGCGGCGCCACGGTCGGTCTGAGAAACCCGGCGCAGTTCGTCGGGTTCCAGGGCGAGATGGACGCGCCTTCGTCGGTGCTGCTCTGCCACCACGGGCTGCACCTCGACATACGCATCGATCGCAGCCACCGCGTCGGTGCCGCCGACCCTGCCGGCGTCGCGGACCTGGTGCTCGAATCGGCGCTGTCCACGATCCTCGACCTCGAGGACTCGGTGGCCGTCGTCGATGCCGAGGACAAGGTGCTCGCCTATGGCAACTGGCTGGGCATCCTGAAGGGCACGCTCACCGAGTTGGTGAACAAGGGCGGCAAGAGCCTTACTCGCGGCCTCAATCCCGATCGCCTGTACACCGGCCCGCGCGGCGAGGATGTGGCGCTGCACGGCCGCTCGCTGCTGTTCGTGCGCAACGTCGGGCACCTGATGACGAACCCGGCCATTCTTTGGGGCGCTGAGGGCGATGCGGGCGGCCAGGAGATTCCCGAAGGGATCATGGACGCGGTGATCACCACCACCATCGCGCTGCACGATATCCAGGGCCGCGGCGCAAACGGCCTGCGCAACAGCCGCCGCGGCAGCGTCTATATCGTCAAGCCCAAGATGCACGGCCCGGCCGAAGTGGCCTTCGCGAGCGAGCTCTTCGGCCGCGTCGAGAAGATGCTTGGCCTGCCGAAGGCCACCGTGAAGCTCGGCATCATGGACGAGGAGCGCCGCACCAGCGTCAACCTCCAGGCCTGCATCGCCGCCGCCGACCGCGTGGCCTTCATCAACACCGGCTTCCTCGACCGCACGGGCGACGAGATGCATACCGCGATGTGGGCCGGCCCCATGCGACGCAAGGGCGACATGAAAGCCAGCGAGTGGATCACGGCCTACGAGCGCAACAACGTGCTCGTGGGCCTGGCCTGCGGGCTGCGCGGCAAGGCGCAGATCGGCAAGGGCATGTGGCCCGTGCCAGACATGATGGCCGCGATGATGCGATACAAGCTGGCCCAGCCGCAGGCCGGCGCCAACACGGCCTGGGTGCCCAGCCCCACCGCCGCCACTCTGCACGCGCTGCACTACCACCAGGTCGATGTGTTCAAGGTGCAGAAGGCGCTCGAGAAGGTCGACGCCGAGGCCGAACGGGAAGCGCTGCTCGATGGTCTGCTCACCGTGCCCGTGGCGAAGTCCGCGAAGTGGACCGATGCCGAGCGGCAGCAGGAGCTGGACAACAACGCGCAGGGCATCCTCGGCTATGTGGTGCGCTGGGTCGATCAGGGCGTGGGTTGCTCCAAGGTGCCCGACATCCACAACGTGGGCCTGATGGAAGACCGTGCGACGCTGCGCATCAGCAGCCAACACATGGCCAACTGGCTGCACCACGGCGTGGTGAGCGAGGCGCAGGTGCGCGATACGTTGCAGCGCATGGCCGCGGTGGTGGACAAACAGAATGCCGGCGACCCGGCCTATGCGAGCATGGCCGGGCGGTTCGGCAAGTCGGCCGCTTTCCAGGCGGCGTGCGACCTCGTCTTCAAGGGCATGGCGCAGCCCAGCGGATACACCGAGCCCTTGCTACACGCGTGGCGGCTGAAGGTCAAGGCCGCAGCCTGAGCCAGCCTGCGCGCGCCTGACCATCCGCCCGCGACCGTCCGCGACTGCCCGCTGACCGCCCGCGACCGCCCACGTTAGGCCGCACGGGTCGCCGCCCAGCACACGGCACCCGGGGCATCGGGGCATCGGGGCCGATTCAACGCGTCGCGGCCACCGCGATAATCGACGCCCCATGCCCGAAGCCGCTGAATCGACACCCATCACGCGGGCCACCGCCCTGCCCGAGCGCTGCGATGTGCTCGTGGTCGGCGCGGGCCCGGCGGGCAGCGCCTGTGCACAGCGGCTGGCCACGGCCGGGGTGGATGTGTTGCTGGTGGACCAGCACAACTTCCCGCGCGACAAGATCTGCGGCGACGGCCTCATCCCTGACGCGCACCGCGCGCTGCGTCAGCTTGGCGTCTACGACGAACTGACCGCGTTGTGGCAACCGGCACAGCATGTGCGGTGTGTCGGGCCGCGCGGCAAGCACTGCGACGTGCCGGGCACGGTGTCGGTGCTGCCGCGCAAGGTGCTCGACGAGGTACTCGTGCGCGCGGCGCAGCGCGCCGGCACCCGCCTTCTGACGCCGTGGCGGTTCGAGGCACCACTCGAAGACGCGCGTGGCCGCGTCGCCGGCGCGCGGCTGCGCAGCGGCGAGCGGCTGCTGGAGGTCCAGGCCCGCTGGGTCGTGCTCGCCACGGGCGCTGTGCCGCAGGCGCTGTCGGCGGCCGGCATGTGCGAGCGCCACACGCCCAGCGGCGTGGCGCTGCGCACCTATGTGCGCCACCCCGGGCTGGTGTCCAGCCTCCACCAACTGCAGTTCGTGTGGCACCCGCGCATGCGCGGCGGCTACGGCTGGATCTTTCCCTGCCCGGGCGGCGTCTTCAACATCGGTGCCGGCCACCCGGGCAGCCACCTCAAGCTGAAAAGCGGCAAGGGCCAAATGCAGGACGTGAACCTGCGCCGCTTCTTCGAGATCTTCTGCGAGGTCTACGAGCCCGCCGGCAGGCTGATGAGCGAAGGTGAACCGCTCGAAGCGCTCAAGGGCGCGCCGTTGCGCTGCTCGTTGCTGGGCGCGCGTTGGTCGCGCGACGGCCTGCTCGTCGCCGGAGAAGCTGCCGGCAGCACCTACGCATTCAGCGGCGAGGGCATCGGCAAGGCGCTGGAGTCGGGGCTGCTCGCCGCCGATGCCATGCTGGCGTCGGCGCGCCAGACTGCCGGCCGCGTCAGTGTGGACGACGCTGCGATCCGGCCGCGCTACGAGGCGAGCCTCCTGGGCCTGAAGCCGAAGTTCGACCTCTACGAGCGGGCGAGCCTGGTCAATCAATACCCCTGGCTGGCCGATCTGGTGATCTGGCGGGCCAACAAGAGCGCGCGCATCATGGCGCGCATGAGCGCGGTCATCGAAGAAAAGCAGAACCCCGGCTTCCTGCTGACCTTTCGCGGCATGCGCAAGCTGCTCACGGAGTAGCCGCAAGCCAGCCGCGGGCCGCCGGCCGTGAACCGGGTAGAACAACTCACCCGCTGGCTGGGCTCGCAGCGCTAGCATCGTGCTTTGCCTCCGCCGACGCAGGCCCACATGCCCTCAGAGAAGTCGAGCGAACTTCCGCTCCCGCGGTTCGACCGCTTCTACCGCCACGCCGACCTCACGCGGCTGTTGCACGACTACGCCAAGGCCGTGCCGCACCTGCTGCAGGTGCGCTCCATCGGCAAGAGTTGGGAGGGCCGCGACATCTGGCTCGTGACGCTGACGCGTCAGGAGACCGGCGCCGCCGAGGACAAGCCCGCCTTCTGGGTCGACGGCAACATCCACGCCGCCGAACTCACCGCCAGCACCGCCTGCCTGTATTGGCTGCATCAGCTCGTGAGCAAGTACGACAGCGATGCGCAGGTCAAGCAGCTGCTGGATACGCGGGTGGTCTACATGGTGCCGCGCCTCAACCCCGACGGCGCCGAGCTGGCGCTGGCCGACCGGCCGCGCCACATTCGCAGCAGCACGCGCCCGTACCCCTACGACGAGCAACCGGTCGAGGGCCTCACGATCGAAGATGCCGACGGCGACGGCCGCGTGCTCACCATGCGCATCCCCGACCCGCACGGCACCTACAAGAAGTGCGAGAAAGACCCGCGCCTGATGGTGCCGCGCGATCCCGGCGAGTTCGGTGGTGGGTACTTCCGCCTCATGCCCGAGGGCACGTTGAAGAGTTTCGACGGCATCAAGGTCAGCGCCAACAAGGACCGCGAAGGCCTGGACCTGAACCGCAACTTCCCCGCCTACTGGCGCCAGGAGTTCGAGCAGGCGGGTGCCGGCCCCTACCCGACCAGCGAGCCCGAGGTGCGGGCGATGGTGGACTTCATCACCCAGCACCCCAACATCGGCGCGGCGGTGAGCTTCCACACCCACAGCGGCGTGATCTTGCGGCCCATGGGCACGCAGAGCGACGATGACATGACGCCCGAAGACCTGTGGATGTACAAGCGCCTGTCGGAGCTCGGCGCCAAGCTTACGGGCTACCCCGCCATCAGCATCCATCACGACTTCAAGTACCACCCCAAGGAGATCATCACCGGCACGCAGGACTGGATTTACGAGCACCTTGGGGCGCTGTTCTGGACGGTGGAGATCTGGGCCCCGAACAAGGAGGCCGGCATCGACGACTACCAGTGGATCGAGTGGTACCGCGAGCATCCGGTGGATGACGACCTCAAGCTCCTGAAGTGGAGCGACGAGCAGTGCGCCGGCCTCGCGCACGTCGACTGGTACCCGTTCCGCCACCCGCAGCTGGGCATGGTGGAACTCGGTGGTTGGGACAAGCTGAACTTCTGGCGCAACCCGCCGCCCAACCTGCGTGAACGCGAGGCGGCGCGTTTTCCGGCGTGGTTGATGCAACTGGCGCTCTCGCTGCCCAAGCTCGAAGTGCTGCGTGCCGAGGTGCGTGCGCTCGGCCCCGAGAGCTGGCGCGTGCGCTTCGCGGTGGCCAACGCCGGCTACCTGCCGTCCTACGTGAGCAAGCGGGCGCTCGAGCGCAAGGTGGCGCGCGGCACCGTGTTTCAGATCCACCTGCCGCTCGGCGTCACGCTCGTGAGCGGGCATGAGCGCGTCGAGGCCGGCCACCTCGAGGGCCATGCACCGCGTTCTTCGTTGCAGGCGTTCCTTCCCACCCGCGACATCACCGGCGACCGCGCCGTGGTGGAGTGGGTGGTGAGCGGTCCGCGCGGCGCAGCCATCGCACTGACCGCCACTGCCGACCGGGCCGGCAGGGTGCGGGCCGACGTGACGCTGGACTGAGAAGGTGCGAGAGCAAGGCTGCTGCGCGGGCCCGCGGATCAAGGCAGCTCGAACTCCGCAAATGGATGCTGGGCCTCAGCCAGCTCCTCAAGGCTCGTGTACTCGCATGCGGCCTCGAAGCGCTGCCACAGGGCCAGCACGTCGGGATGCTTGTGCGCGGCCTCGATGGCCGCGCTCGACGCCCACTCGAAGGCCTCCAGGAGCGTGCCATCGGCGGCGCGCATGATGAGTGAGGCGCGGTCGGTGGCCAACCCCAGGCGCTGCAGCGTGGGCACGTGCTCGCGCACCACTTCGAGCAGGGCTTCGGCGCGGCCGGGCCTGGGCTTGAAGCTGGCGATGACTGCGCGCGGCCGCGGCCGCGCCTGGGCCTGAGCCTCGGCCTCTTGCGCCACCTCGGCGCCCAGCACCAGCCGGTGACCGCCGGGCGCGACCAGCACGAACTCGCGCAGGCCCCAGGGCTGGTCGGTGGGCGGCTCCAGCACCTCGGCGCCTTCGGCCAGCACGTGGCCATGCAGGCCGTCGATGTCGTTGCCGACATGAAGGCGGGTCTCGCCGGTCGGGTGCATGGCTTCGCTCGTGCCCTGCAGGTGGATGAAGACCGGATCGCCCCAGCTGCGGTCGCCAAGCTTGACACGGCCGTAGAACGGCGGCTCGCCGTGCAGGAAGTCGACCGAGAAGCCGAGCACGCGGCAGAACCACGCGGCGGCGGCGGGCACGTCGGGCACGGGCAGAACCGGCTGCACGCCGTGCAACTGGTGGTGGCGTGCGAGTGGCGTGTGCATGGGCAATTCCCCGGTGCGCGGTGATTGCGTCAGGAGGCGGCCTAACGCTGGCTCGGGTCAGAGCCTGAGAGTTTTTCGAGCGTGCCCGAGCAGCGCGTCAAAAGGCGTCCGATCTAGGCGCAAAGCGCAGCTGTAGCTCGGGCTACAGCGAGCATTTGCAACGACGAGCGGGCGTCTTTTTGGCGTGATGAGCGGGCATGATCGATAGACTCTGAGGCTCTCAGACCGCGCGCCAGCGTTGCATCAACGCGCCCCACTTGGTGCGCGCCGCAGCCACGTGCCGCTCCTTCACGTGTCCATAGCCACGGATCTCTTCGGGCAGCCGCGCGATCTCGGCTGCCAGCGCACGGTTCTCGGGCCCGAGCGTGCGCAGCAGTTCCTCGACGCAGGCCTTGTACTCGCCGATCAGCGCGCGCTCCAGGCGGCGCTCGGCCGTGCGGCCGAAGGGGTCGAGCATGGTGCCGCGCAGGCCCTTCATCTTCGCCAGCAGGCCGAACGCCGTACGCATCCAAGGGCCGAAGGGCCGCTTGAGCAACTCGCCCTTGTCGTTCTTCTTCGCGATGGCCGGTGGCGCGAGGTGGTGCACGAGCTTGTAGTCGCCCTCGAACATCGCGGCCACCTTGTCGGTGAAGGCGCGGTCGGTGTGCAGGCGGGCGACCTCGTACTCGTCCTTGTAGGCCATGAGCTTGAAGAGGTAGCGCGCCACGGCCTCGCTGAGCGCGAGGCCACCACCGAGCGGTGACTCAGCGGCCCGCACCCGCTCGACAAAGGTGCTGTATTGCGTCGCGTACGCGGCGTCCTGGTAGCCCGTGAGGAACTCGACGCGGGTCTTCACCGCCTCCCCCAGCGTCGGGCGTTTGACGAACTGGATCACCTGCTGCGCCTTGAACAGCGCCTGCACCGAGGTGAGGTCGTGCGCGCAGCGGCGGCCCCATTCGAAGGCGGCCTTGTTGTTGTCGACCTGCACGCCGTTGAGCTCGATGGCTCGCATCAGCGCCGCGTGGGTAAGCGGCACGCGGCCCTTTTGCCACGCATAGCCGAGCATCAGCGGGTTGGTGTAGATGCTGTCGCCCAGCAGTTGCACGGCAGCGGTCTCGGCGTCGAAGGCGCCCAGGCCTTCGTCGCCCACGGTGCTGAGCAGCGCCGCCTCGCACTGCGCGCCGGGCGCCTGCCAGTCGGGTTGCTTGACGAAGGCAGCCGTCGGCGTGCCGTGGGTGTTGAGCGCGACGTAAGTGCGCCCGGGCTGCATCACCCCGAGCGTGGATTTCGACGCGGCGACGATGGCGTCGCAGCCGATCACGAGGTCGGCCTTGGCGGTGTCGACCTTGGTCGTGTGGATGGCCTCGGGCCGGTTGGCGATCTGCACATGGCTCCAGGTGGCGCCGCCCTTCTGCGCCAGGCCCGCGCTGTCTTGCGTGACAACACCCTTGCCTTCGAGGTGCGCGGCCATGCCGAGCAACTGGCCGATGGTGATGACCCCGGTGCCGCCGACGCCGGCCACCACGATGCCCCAGGCCTGCTCAGCCAGCGGCAACGGCGGCTCGGGCAGCACGGCCAGGCCGTCGAGTGAACCCTTTTTCTCCTTCTTCGGCTTCTTCAATTGCCCACCTTCGACGGTGACGAAGCTCGGGCAGAAGCCCTTCACGCAGGAGTAGTCCTTGTTGCAGGTGTTCTGGTTGATGCGGCGCTTGCGGCCGAACTCGGTCTCCACGGGCTCGACGCTCAGGCAGTTGCTCGCCACGCCGCAGTCGCCGCAGCCTTCGCAGACGAGCTCGTTGATGAGCACGCGCTTGGCCGGGTCGACCATCTTGCCGCGCTTCCTGCGGCGGCGCTTTTCCGTGGCACAGGTCTGGTCGTAGATGATCGCGCTCACGCCCTGGATCTCGCGGAACTCGCGCTGGATGCGATCGAGCTCGTCGCGGTGGTGCACGGTGACGCCGGCCTCCAGCGCCGCGCCGTCGTACTTCTCGGGTTGGTCGGTGACGATGACGAGCCGGGTCACGCCCTCGGCGATGAGGCTCTTCTGGATCTGCAGGACGGAGTGCCCCTCGGGCCGCTCGCCGATCTGCTGGCCGCCGGTCATCGCCACCGCGTCGTTGTAGAGCAGCTTGTAGGTGACGTTCACGCCGGCGGCGATGCTCTGGCGCACGGCGAGGCTGCCGCTGTGGAAGTAGGTGCCGTCGCCGAGGTTGGCGAAGACATGTTTGTCCTTTGTGAAGTGCGCCTGGCCGACCCAGGCCACCCCCTCGCCGCCCATCTGGCTGAAGGTGCTGGTCTCGCGGTCCATCCACACCGCCATGAAGTGGCAGCCGATGCCGGCCATCGCGCGGCTGCCCTCGGGCACGCGGGTGCTGGTGTTGTGCGGGCAGCCGCTGCAGAACCAGGGCAGGCGCTCGCCGGTGTTGGTCTTGAGCTCGATGAGCTGGCGCTCGCGTGCGGCGATGGTGTCCAGGCGCTGGTTCATGCGCGCAGCGATGTCACTGCCCGCCGGCACCATGCCGGTCTTGAACAAGCGCTTGGCGATCGCCTTGGCCACGATGGCCGGTGTCAGGTCGGCCTTGGCGCGCAGCAGCCAGTTCTCGCTCGGGTTGGGCATGCTCCACTCGCCACCGGTGGCGTCACCGTCGGGTTCGTCGAACTTGCCCAGCACGTTGGGCCGCACGTCCGTGCGCCAGTTGTAGAGCTCTTCCTTGATCTGGTATTCGACGATCTGGCGCTTTTCCTCGACGACGAGGATCTCCTGCAGCCCCTGCGCGAAGTCGCGCGTGATCGTGGCCTCCAGCGGCCACACCACGTTGACCTTGTGCACGCGGATGCCCAGCGCGCGGCAGGCGTCATCGTCCAGGCCGAGATCGACCAGCGCCTGGCGCATGTCGTTGTAGGCCTTGCCGCTGGCGATGAGGCCGAATCGATCGTGGCTACCTTGCACCACGTTGTGGTTGAGCTTGTTGGCGCGTACGTAGGCCAGTGCCGCATACCACTTGTGGTCGAACAGGCGGGCCTCCTGGTCCAGCGCGCCGTCGGGCCAGCGGATGTGCACACCGCCCGGCGGCATCACGAAATCCTCGGGCAGTACGATCTTCACGCGGCCAGGGTCCACGGTCACGCTGGCGGCCGACTCCACCACCTCCTGGATCGTCTTCATGCCGGTCCACACGCCGGCATAGCGGCTCATCGCGAACGCGTGCAGGCCCATGTCGAGGATGTCCTGCACATTGCTCGGAAAGAAGGTCGGAAAGCCGCACGCCTTGAAGACATGGTCGCTCTGGTGCGCGGCGGTACTGCTCTTGGCCACGTGGTCGTCACCGGCCACCGCAATCACGCCTCCATGGCGCGCGGTGCCGGCCATGTTGCCGTGCTTGAAGACGTCGAGGCAACGGTCGACGCCCGGGCCCTTTCCGTACCAGATGCCGAATACCCCGTCGTGCTTTTTGCTTTCGGGGTAGAGGTCGAGTTGCTGCGTGCCCCAGACGGCCGTGGCTGCGAGCTCTTCGTTGACACCCGGTTGGAAGACGATGTGGTTGGCTTGCAGGTGCTTCTTGGCCGCCCACAAGGCCTGGTCGTAGCCGCCGAGCGGGCTGCCGCGATAGCCGCTCACGAAACCGGCGGTGTTGAGCCCGGCGAGTGCGTCGCGCTGGCGTTGCAGCATCGGCAACCGCACCAGGGCCTGCACGCCGCTCATGAAGGCGCGGCCCTGTTCCAGGCTGTACTTGTCGTCCAGGGTCGCAGTTTCGAGCGCCTTGCGGATCGACTCGGGCAGCGGGGCGTTCATCGGTGGCGGCTCCTGCGTTTCGGGTAAGAGTGAATGGGGCAAAGATGGCCGGAAGTTTAGGACGGCATGCCTGCCGCGTGGTCCTTCTTTCGATGCCCGATCGGGCGTGCCTGGGGCCGACGCGTGGCAACGGCGTGAGGCGCGGTTGCCGTTCGCCCATCTGCGGGGCCCCAGCAGACGGGCCGGCCCGGCGGCCAGCAACTGGTGCTAACCTCCCTATCCCCGAGCTTGCTTGCCCTGCGGACCCGGCGACAACCGTGTCGCGGCCGTTGAAGAGGCATGAAGCGAAGAGATCGCACAGAGGTCTACCACTTGAGCGACCCCACCGCCGCTGCGCCTGCCTTGGTCAAGCGTCTGCAGACGCTGCTGTTCACCAACGAGCCTGTACAGCGCATCCGCCTGGCGCAGGCCGCTCTGGCGATGGCAATGGTGGGCGTGAGCGTGGTGGCGATGCAGTTCTTCGTCTGGGCCGGGGTCGCGCGTGCGTGGCCCGTGGCCTTGTGGACGGTGTTCTCGCTGGCCGGCATGGTGGTGCTGTTCGGCTGTATCCGCGGCGGCTGGTCGCGGCGCTGGGAAGATCCTTCTCTGACCGTGCCGCAGATGGTATTTGCGCTGGCCTGCGCCGCGATGGCTTACACGATGCTTGGCCCGGCACGCGGCAGCATGTTCCCGATCTTCATGGTCATCCTCATGTTCGGCATGTTCGTGGTCTCGCCGCTGCACATGGTCTGGGTGAGCGTGTACGCGGTGGCGCTGTTCGCGGCCACCGCGGGTGCCATGTGCTGGCTGGACCCGGTGCGCTATCCCCCGGCCGTGGAGTTCGGCCACTTCCTCATGGTGGCGACGATGGTGCCCACCGTGTCGGTGCTCGCGGTGCGCCTGTCGCGCATGCGCGAGAGGCTGCGCCGCCGCCGCCAGGATCTGGCCGAGGCGCTCTCGCAGATTCGCGATCTCGTCACGCGCGACGAGCTCACCGGGCTCATCAACCGCCGCCACATGCAGGAGTTGATTGAGCATGAGCACCAGCGCTGCACGCGCTCCGGCCAGACCTTCTGCCTGGCCAAACTCGATATCGACCGCTTCGCCGGCATCAACAGCTCCCATGGCTACGCGGTGGGCGACGCCGTGATCCGCGCCGTGGCCCAAGAGGCGATGCAGCAGGTGCGCGCCTCAGACGTGCTGGCGCGCTGGGGTGGCGAGGAGTTCATGCTCATGCTGCCCGACACACGTGCCTCGCTCGTGCGCGGCGGCCTGGAGCGCTTGCAGCAGCGTGTGGCCGCACTGCGCATCGTGCACGGCAACCAGACGCTGTCGGTGACGCTCACGGCGGGCATTGCCGAGCGACACGCCGGCGAGTCGATCGAGCAGACCATAGGGCGGGCCGGTGCCGCGCTGGTGGACGCCAAGGTGGCCCGTGACCGCCAGGCCTCGGGGGCCGCGCACGGCGCCGCAGGCACGGGGGGCATGGCACCGGTGGTGGCCGCCAACGTGCGCGCGTTCACCGCGGCGCGGCGCTGATGCGGCCCGGGACGCGCACGCTCACGGCATGTGGCTGTTGATCCTGGAAGCGCTCGCTGCGCTGGCGCTGTTGGTCTTCATCGTGGCCTGGACGATGGCGGGCCGCCGTCGCCGAGAAGAGCCGGCCGGGGTCGACAACCCGGCACCAGAGGACCGCAACTCGCCCTGAGTGCGCAAGATCGGGCGCAGGTAAAGGCACCGGTAAAGTCGCCGGTAAGGGCACCGGAGGGGCGCCGCTACTGCAACAAGCCGGGGTAGACGAGCTGGAATTCGGGCACTTCGGCGTCGAAGGCCTGCGCGTCTTGGGTCATGCAGTGATAGACGCCGCGCATCTGGCCGTGTGGCGTGTCGATGCGGGTCCAACTCGTGTATTCGAAGTGCTCACCCGGTTTGAGCAGGGGCTGTTGCCCGACGACTGCGAGCCCGCGCACCTCTTCTTGCTGGCCATGGGCGTTGGTGACGATCCACTCGCGCGCGATCAACTGCGCCGTGACCTTGCCGGTATTCCGGATCGTCACTGTGTACGAGAACGCGTAGGGCCCATCGGGCGGGCGCGACTGCTCGGCCAGGAACTGCACCCGCACTTCGCAGCTGAACTCCGCCTGTGCGGCGCCGCCGCCGGCGGTCTTGAGCGATAAGGGCATACGCGTATTCTAGGTAGCCCGGCCCGAGCACCGGCCCCGCGGGTTCCTAGAATGACTCGCATGAGCACCACCTACCGCATCGCGCCTAGCCTGCTGTCCGCCGACTTCGCACGCCTGGGCGACGAGGTGCGCGCGGTGATCGACGCCGGTGCCGATTGGCTGCACTTCGACGTGATGGACAACCACTACGTGCCGAACCTCACCTTCGGCCCCATGGTGTGCCAGGCGCTGCGCAAGCACTGCACGGTGCCGATCGACGTGCACCTGATGGTCCGGCCCGTGGACGACCTGGCCATCGCCTTCGCACGCGCGGGGGCCGATCTGATCAGCTTCCACCCCGACGCCAGCACGCATGTGGATCGCACGCTGCAGCTCATCAGGGCCGAGGGCTGCAAGGCGGGCCTGGTGTTCAATCCTGCCGCGCCGCTGGACCTGCTGGAGTGGGTGATCGACAAGGTCGACCTCGTGCTGGTGATGAGCGTCAACCCCGGCTTCGGTGGTCAGGGCTTCATTGAAGGTGCGCTGCGCAAGGTGGAACGCGCACGCAAGCTCATTGATGACGAGCGCTCGCGCTCGGGACGCGACATCCGGCTCGAGGTCGACGGCGGCATCAAGGTCGAGAATATTCGGCGCGTGGCCGACGCGGGGGCCGACACCTTCGTCGCGGGCAGCGCCATCTTCGGCCAGCCTGACTACAAGACGGTGATCGACGCGATGCGGCGCGAGCTTGGCGGAGGCTGAGGTGCTGGCATCGGCGGGCAACAAGACAAGCAGGCGATGGCGATAGCTGCCGATCTGACGAAATCGCCGGCTCATTTGCCAGTGCAAGCTTTTAGACTGGCGCCATCAAACGCAATGCCCTGAAGGAGTACCGCCATGCGCATCGCCTTGCTCGGCGCAGGTCACATCGGCCAGACCATCTCACGCCTGCTGCAACGCAGCGGTGACTTTCAGGTGACTGTCGTCGACCGCAGCGCGCAGGCCCTGGCGCTGCTGGCCGCCGAGAGCGACTCGGCCGCTGCCACACGCGTAATCGACACCAGCGATGCGACGGCGCTGCGCCGCGCACTGGCTGGCCAGGACGCGGTGCTCAACGCGCTGCCCTACCACCTGGCCACGCTGGCGGCGAGCGCGGCACGTGAGGCTGGCTGCCACTACTTCGACCTCACCGAAGACGTGGCCGCCACGCGCGAGATCAAGCGCCTGGCCGACGGTGCCGCCACCGCCTTCATGCCGCAGTGTGGTCTTGCGCCAGGCTTCATCGGCATCGTCGCCCACCACCTGGCGCAGGGCTTCGAGACACTGCAAGACGTGAAGATGCGCGTCGGCGCGTTGCCCGCTTTCCCGACCAACTCGCTCAAATACAACCTCACCTGGAGCGTGGACGGCCTCATCAACGAGTACTGCCACCCCTGCGAAGCCATCCGCGAGGGCGAGATCATCGACGCGCTGCCGCTGGAAGGCCTGGAGCACTTCTCGCTCGACGGCACCGAGTACGAGGCCTTCAATACCAGCGGCGGACTCGGCACATTGTGCGAAACGCTCGCCGGGCGCGTGCGCAACCTCGACTACAAGAGCGTGCGCTATCCCGGGCACCGCTTTCTCATGAAGATGCTGCTCGAAGAGCTGCAGCTCAACCGCGACCAGGAGACGCTCAAGGGCATCATGCGCCGCGCCATCCCGAGCACGATGCAGGATGTGGTGCTGGTCTTCGTCACCGTCAGCGGCCTGAAGCAGGGCGCGCTGGTGCAGGAGGTGTTTGCGCGCAAGATCTTTGCCGAGCGCAGTGAAACGGAGCCGCTATCGGCCATCCAGATCACCACCGCTGCCGGCATCTGCGCCGCGCTCGACCTCTTCCGCGAAGGCAAGCTGCCGCAGCGCGGCTTCATTCGCCAGGAGCAGGTGGCGCTGCCGGATTTCCTGGCCAACCGCTTCGGCAAGTCCTACCAGCAAAGCCGGCAGGTGCAGAGCATCGGCTGAGGGCGGCTCGCCCTTCAGGCGCTGATGCTGCGGGCCGTGTGCCGCCGCAGCCGCACGCGCCGCTGGCTGCCCAGTGGTGCTGCTCAGCCATGGCTACAACCGCGGCGAGCCGGTGGAAGCCGCGGGTGCCGACGCGGTGCTCGACAGGCTGGACGGGCTGCTGGCATGGCTGCCCTGAGCACGCTGCTAACATGCCGCCACGATGTGCTTTCAGACCTGCTCCGTGAACGACGGTGCCGCTTTTGCTGCGGCCCGGGGAGCCTGGCCTTGGCGCCGCTGGCCCGTCATCGCCTGACCTGAGCGTCGGGTGGCCAGCCAGGGCGGCGCCACGCCGCCCGATCGAATTGCCAAGCGCGCGGCCCTGCCGCCGCCGCACGAGGAAAGCACCGTGATCACGGAACTTGAATTCAAGAGCTTGGCCAGCCAGGGCTTCAACCGCATTCCGCTCATCGCCGAGGCCTTTGCCGACCTCGAGACGCCGCTGTCGCTGTATCTGAAGCTGGCCGGTGCGCAGAAGCACAGCTTCCTGCTCGAGTCCGTGGTGGGGGGCGAGCGTTTCGGGCGCTATTCATTCATCGGGTTGCCGGCGCGTACGCTGCTGCGCGCCAGCGGCACGGGCGACGATGCGCTCACAGAGGTGGTGACCGCGGGCCAGGTTGTCGAGTCCCACCAGGGCAACCCCCTGGACTTCATCGCTGCATACCAGCAGCGCTTCCGCGTTGCGTTGCGCCCGGGGCTGCCACGCTTCTGCGGCGGACTTGCGGGCTACTTCGCATACGAGACCGTGCGCTTCATCGAGAACAAGCTCGCCGGCCGTCGCCTGCCGGGGGGCATCGGCACGCCTGACATCATGCTGCTGCAGACCGAGGAGCTGGCGGTCATCGACAACCTGTCGGGCCGGCTCTACCTCATCGTCTACGCCGATCCCACGCAGCCCGAGGCCTGGTTCAGCGGCAAACGGCGGCTGGCGGAGCTCACCGACAAGCTGCGCTTCTCGGTGGCGGCGCCGCAGGTCAAGCGCGGGCCGAGCTATGGGGTGGAGCGCGAGTTCGCCAAGGCGGACTTCGAGGCCGCCGTGTTGCGGGCGAAGGAGTACATCGCCGCCGGCGACTGCATGCAGGTGGTGCTGGGGCAACGGCTGAAGAAGCGCTACACCGAGAGCCCGTTGGCGTTGTACCGGGCGCTGCGCTCGCTCAACCCAAGCCCGTACATGTACTACTACGACATGGGCGGCTTCCAGATCGTGGGTGCCAGCCCCGAGATCCTGGTGCGCGAGGAGCGCGACGCGGCGCAGCCGAGCCAGCAGACGGTGACGATCCGCCCCATTGCCGGCACGCGCCCACGCGGCGTCACCCCAGAAACCGACGCGGCGCTGGAAACCGAGCTGCTGGCCGACCCCAAGGAGCGTGCCGAGCATGTGATGCTCATCGACCTGGCGCGCAACGATATCGGCCGCATCGCCGAAGTGGGCAGCGTGAAGGTGACCGAGGCTTTCGGCGTCGAACGCTACTCCCACGTGATGCACATCGTGAGCAATGTGCAAGGGCGGTTGCGACAGGGGCTCAGCGCGCTGGACGTGCTGAAGGCAAGCTTCCCGGCCGGCACGCTTTCGGGCGCGCCCAAGATCCGAGCCATGCAGCTCATCGACGAACTCGAGCCCACCGAGCGCGGCATCTACGGCGGCGCCGTCGGCTACCTCAGCTTTGCTGGCGACATGGACGTGGCCATCGCCATTCGCACCGGCATCGTCAAGGACCAGGTGCTCTATGTGCAAGCCGGCGCCGGCGTGGTGGCCGACAGCGTGCCCGAGCTGGAGTGGAAGGAGACCGAGGCCAAGGCGCGCGCCGTGTTGAGGGCGGCGGAACTGGTCGAAGAGGGGTTCTGACCATGCTGCTGATGATCGACAACTACGACAGCTTCACGTTCAACCTCGTGCAGTACTTCGGCGAGCTGGGCGAAGAAGTGCGCGTGTTTCGCAACGACGAAGTCACGCTGGAAGGCATGGCCGAATTGAAGCCGCAGCGGCTGGTGCTGTCTCCAGGCCCATGTTCGCCGGCCGAAGCAGGTATTTGCGTCGAGGCGATCCGGCACTTCATGGGCCGTCTGCCGATCCTCGGCGTGTGCCTGGGGCATCAGAGCATCGGTGCCGCGTTGGGTGGGCAGATCGTGCGCGCCCCCAAACCGATGCACGGCAAGACGAGTGTCATCCGCCACGATGGGCGTGGGGTGTACGCCGGGCTGCCTGAGCGCTTCAACGTGATTCGCTATCACTCACTCGTGATCGAACCCGAGACCTTGCCGCCCGGGCTGGCAGTGAGTGCCAGCACGGACGACGGTGTCATCATGGGGGTGCGTCACCGGGAACTTGCGGCGACCGCGGCACCGCTGGAAGGGGTGCAGTTCCATCCCGAATCGCTACTGAGCGAACACGGGCACGCGTTGCTGAGAAATTTCCTGCGCCCGGCGCACTGAACGCTACACCACACAAGACAACGAGACGTCGAGTCAAGAGGAGCGCCCATGCCCATCACCAACACCGAGGCGCTGGTGCGCGTCATCGAGCACCGCGAGATCTTTCACGACGAGATGCTGGCGCTGATGCGTCGCATCATGAGTGGCGAGATGAGCCCGGTGATGATCGCCGCACTGACGATGGGGCTGCGCGTCAAGAAGGAGACCATAGGCGAGATTGCCGCGGCGGCGCAGGTGATGCGAGAGTTCGCCACGCCGGTAGCGGTGGCCGACCGCAAGCACCTGGTGGACATCGTCGGTACTGGGGGCGACGCCTCGCACACCTTCAATATCTCGACGGCGTCGATGTTCGTCGCCGCGGCCGCGGGGGCCCGGGTGGCCAAGCATGGTGGTCGCAGCGTGTCGTCCACCAGCGGCAGCGCCGATGTGCTGGAGGCGCTGGGAGCCTTCATCGGGCTCAAGCCCGACCAAGTGGCGGCCTGTCTGGCCGAGACGGGCATCGGCTTCATGTTCGCGCCGAATCATCATGCGGCCATGAAGCATGCGGCGCCGGTGCGCAAGGAGCTCGGCGTGCGCACTTTCTTCAACATCCTCGGGCCGCTCACCAACCCGGCAGGCGCTCCGAACCAGTTGCTGGGCGTCTTCCACCCCGATCTGGTGGGCATCCAGGTGCGCGTATTGCAGCGCCTGGGCAGCGAGCATGTGATGGTGGTCTACGGCATGAACGGCATGGACGAGATCTCGCTGTCGGGGGAGACGCTGGTGGGTGAGCTGAAAGACGGCGAGGTGCGCGAGTACGTGGTGCACCCGAGCGACTTCGGGCTGCCGGTGTTCGACTCGCGCGTGCTCAGGGTGGCCAACCAGCAGGAGTCGGTGCAGTGCATCCAGCGCGCGCTGGCCAACGAGGACGGGCCGGTGCGCGACGTGGTGCTGCTCAACGCCGGGGCAGGGCTGTATTGCGCCGGGGTGTCGGCCACAGTGGCCGATGGTGTGAAGCGCGCCCGCGAGGCGGTTGCTTCGGGCGCGGCGCTGGCCAAGCTGAGCCAGTTCGTGAGCGTGACGAACAAATTCCGGCCGGCTGCGTGACCTGCGGCCTGCCCGAATTCAAGATTCAACAGCAGCGGGCTTGGATGGACTGAAGCGGTATGGACGACATCCTGCAGCGCATCGTTGCCGTCAAACACGATGAAGTCGCCGCCGGCCGCGCGCGGCGCTCGCTCGCCAGCTGGCGCCAAGAGGCGGAGTCGGCCGAGGCCAGGAGTGGCCTGCGCGACTTTGAAGCTGCGCTGCGCGCGAAGGGGGCGGTTGGCGCAAGCGCGGTGATCGCGGAGATCAAGAAGGCAAGCCCCAGCCGCGGCGTGCTGCGCGAGCACTTCATGCCGGCCGAGATCGCGGCCAGCTACGCGCGGCATGGTGCGGCCTGCCTCAGTGTGCTCACTGACGTCTCGTTCTTCAAGGGCGATGCTTGCTACTTGCGCCAGGCCCGCGAAGCTTGCGCCTTGCCGGCGCTGCGCAAGGACTTCATGGTCGATGAGTACCAGGTCGTGGAGGCGCGGGCAATCGGGGCCGACGCGATCCTGCTGATCGCGGCCTGTCTCGAGCAAGAGCGCATGGTCGATCTCGAGGCTTGTGCGCTTTCGCTGGGCATGGCGGTGCTGGTGGAGGTGCACGACGAGGATGAACTTCGACGTGCGCTGCGGCTCAAGACGCGCCTGATCGGTGTGAACAACCGCAACCTGCGCACGTTCGAGGTGACGTTGCAGACGACGCTGGCCCTGCGCGACCGGGTGCCCGGCGACTGCTTGCTGGTGACGGAGTCTGGCATCTTGAGCGCCGAGGATGTAGCGCGTATGCGGGCGGCAGGTGTCAATGCCTTCCTGGTCGGTGAGGCATTCATGCGGGCCGCCGACCCCGGGCAGGCCCTGGCAACGCTCTTTGCATGAGCGGGGGACGTGGTCCCGCTGAGCCCTGCCCCGGAATGACTCCCCACCATCAGCCCAGCCCGGGCGCGCGCACTGGTTTCGTCTTCATCTGCCCAGGGCGTTTCGAGGCCCAGCGCGGTTACCCCTGTGCTGCAGGCACCGGGGCCAACCTGGGGCGTGCTCTGGCAGTGTTGCATGCCAGGCTGCCCGATCGATTCCCGAGCCCCAATCGCGAATCGTATGTGATCACTAACTCGTGGGATAGCGTTGAGTATCCGGGACTCACGGGACGATCTGTGCCGACTGTGGAGGAAGTGTTGCGGCCCGAGAGTCTGCGGCGTCTGGCCGGTGAACTGATGGGGCTAGGGATGGTTGTGGCCTGCGGCGCGCAAGCCCATGCAGCGATGCGTGCGCTTCGCCAAGGTGGGGCTTGCGGTGCCGCGGTGGCGGAGGCCCGACACCTGAGCCAGCGATCGGTGAACATGATTGCCGGCGCCAGCAACACCGCCGGGCGCATCGGCGTCTGGTGCGACGGTGTGATCGCGCAACTCAGCCGGGCTTGAGCCCTGCCTCCCACAACGACGGCGCTGCTATACTTCCGGGTTCTCCCTGGAGGGGTGCCCGAGTGGCTAAAGGGGGCAGACTGTAAATCTGTTGGCTTACGCCTACGCTGGTTCGAATCCAGCCTCCTCCACCAGGATTGCCAGAGAGTTCCAGGGTCCCGCGGGAGTAGTTCAATGGCAGAACCTTAGCCTTCCAAGCTAATGACGCGGGTTCGATTCCCGTCTCCCGCTCCAGAGGCTCCGGAGGTTCGGTTCAAGAAAATTCTGTCGTCGATACCGGTTTGTTGTCGAACCCATGTCAGCAGCCCCGTAGCGATGCCCATGTGGCTCAGTGGTAGAGCACTCCCTTGGTAAGGGAGAGGTCGCGCGTTCGATCCGCGCCATGGGCACCAATCACCGTCAACAGTATTGATCTCGTCTTTCTCAGCATTCAGCCAGGAGTTCGAAGATGGCAAAAGGCAAGTTTGAGCGCACGAAGCCGCACGTGAACGTGGGCACGATTGGACACGTGGACCATGGCAAGACGACGCTGACGGCGGCGATGACGTCGGTGCTGGCGGCGAAGTTCGGTGGCGAGGCCAAGGCCTAC
>JANNRI010000025.1:0-9229 GCA_031401195.1 Burkholderiales bacterium | reverse complement strand
CGCAAGGTGGCATGTGTGCGTTGCAGGGGTTTGCGAGAGCCACTCGGTTTCCGCAAAGGGCTGTGCGGTCTCGGTGCGGCGCGCATCTGCGGCGCTGAGCAGCGCAGGGCTGCTGGCCGCGCGCGTACTCGCGCGCTTCGTAAACTGACTCGCGAACATTGTCTGAGCGGAGCGAACGAAGTGAGCGAAGCGAGTTGTGAGCGGGCCAGGAGCCCGAGCAGCGCAAGGGAGTCGGCCCCCCAGGGCCGACCGCCGCAGCTGCGCGCCGCGCCGAGCCCGCACAGCCCTTTGCCGCACAGCCCTTTGCCGTTCAGCCATCGCCGAAGAGCCTGCGCCGCGCAAACCTCCGACGATCACCCCTCAGACAACGCCCCCAGCAAACGCCCTCGGTTCAGCCGGCTCTCCCACCCGCGCCACTGCCGGCAGCAACTCGCACTGCCACCATCCCACATCACGCCACACGCCGAATTTGAAGCCGATATTCGGGTACACGCCCACGGGTCTGAAGCCCACCGACTCGTGCAGCGCCACGCTCGCTGCGTTGGGCAGCGTGATGCCCGCGCAGGCCTGGTGATAGCCGAGTGCGGCCAACTGCTCGATGAGGCGCAGGTACAGCCGCTGCCCGACCTTCTGCCCGCGGCAGTCTTCCCGCACATAGGCGGTGACGTTGACCGACCACCGATAAGCGGCGCGGGCCTGGTGCGCACTGGCATACACGTAGCCGTTGACACGCCCGGCACCGTCCTCACCCACCAGCCACGGAAAGCGCGTGAGCGTGGTGGTGATGCGCTGCTCGATCTCGGCCACCGTGGGCGGCTCGGTCTCGAAGGAGATCGGCGTGTGCAGGACGACAGGCGCGTAAATGGCCTGCACAGCGGCGGCGTCTCGGGGCGTGGCGGCGCGGATCTTCATGAGGCCATATTGTCGTGCCTGGGCGGATACGATTCCGCATCCAGAGCTTCCGCCATTCCAGGAGGAGTTGCATGACCATCGTGGTCCGAAACCTGATGCGGGCAGCCGTCGTGATTGCCGCATGGATGATCGCAGCCTGCGCCGCGCCCCCCGGCGCGCCGGAAGGCGTTGCCACCGGTGAGCAACGCGCGCCCAGCCGCGACGAGATCTGGTTCGTTTTCCTCGAGTCGGGCAAGCCCTCGCCGGCCGACCGCGAGGCGGCCGCGGCCATGCAGCGCGGCCACATCGCAAACTTCCAGCGCCTGTTCGGCGAGAAGAAGCTCTTCGCGGCCGGGCCGCTGCGCGACCCGAGCGAGCTCAAGCGCGGCATCGTGATCGTGAAAGCACCCACGCAGCAGGAGCTGGGCAGCTACTTCCAGGGCGACCAGTACGTGCGCGAGGGCTATCTCAAGCTCAACGCCGCCCCGGCGCTGGTGAACCGGCCGCTGGCCACCGAGGGCATCGACAGCAGCGCCGTCGAGGAGGGGCGCATCGTGCAGTTGATGCGCGGCGACAAGGGGCTCTCGGCCACGGAAGCGGCTGCGCAGCGTGCGATGCTGCAGCGCCTCGTCGACCAGGGTGCGTTCGGTGCCTGGTACACGTTGGAGAGCGGGCCGGTGGCCGAGATCCTTTTCAGCCGCAACAAGGACGACAAGGCACTGCAGACCGCGCTGTCCAACTTGCCCGCCGTCAAGGGCGGGGCGCCGGTGGTGGTGTGGGGGCAGTGGTTCGCCAAGGGCGTGCTGCGCTGAAGCGGTCGCTGATCGTCCTCATGCCGGCCTCACGCCGGCCTCACGCCGGCCTCACGCGTGAGGCCGTAGCACAGCGCCGCGAGCCCGGCATCCGGATGCCCGCCCCGTGGGTGGCTGTTGAAGGTTTGTGCGAGGCGGCGTTCGCAGCCTGGACTGCAGCGACTGACTCAGGCCGTCCAACGCAGCAGCGTCACGAGCACTACCAAGATGCCAAGGCTGAGGTTGATCACGACCCAACGGCGGATCTGTGCCAGGGCCGCACCGCCGGCGGCCCACTCCGACGAAGCAACAGCGCGACCCAGCCTCTTGTAGAGGACGAAGCGGATGTGCATGAAGATCGCCACCATCGCGGTGCCCAGCACCGCCATGATGATCCACGCCAACGGCATCTCGAAGCTGCCACCGGACTGCACCACCTGTTTGGCCACGCGGCCCAGCATCCATATGCCGCTGGCCAGCGTCAGCAGCGAGGCTGCCAGCACGGCCTGGAAGAAGCGGCCGAGCACGTCATGCATCAGCCGCAGCCGCAGCGGCGGCTCGAGTTGGGCGACTGCGGGGCGCAGGAAGAAGTGAGCAAACACCATGCCGCCGATCCACACGATGATGGACAGCACATGCAGCGTCTTGAGGCTCGCGTAGATCATCGAACAGGCCCGCTCACATTGAAACCCAGCGCGTTATCCACTCGCTGCCCCAGACCCACACCATCAGCATCAGGCCCGCGGTGACGAACAACGCCAGCCCCGCCGTGGCCAGGCCAAGCAACACTGCGACACCATCGCGGAACACCAGCCCCAGCCCGATGAGCATCATCGCCAGTGCCGGCAGCAGATTGCCGAAGGGAATTGGCAGCACGACGATGACGGCCATCAGCCCAATCGCGGCGGCAGTCCATGACCGTCTGTCCGCGGATGCAAGATGACTCAGCCGGGCCTTGGCGTAGCGTCCCACAATGGCATAGCTGGAGGCCAGCAAGCCCAGCACTCGCTGCGCCCAGTGGCGCGACAGTTCGAGCTCGGCCACCCGCCGGGGAAGGCATGCCGCGCAATGGCCCCGCCACATCGCTGCCGCCAGCGCGGCAATTCCCAGGCCGAGCACTGTGCCCACGCCCGGTACAGGCATCAGGCAAGGCGCTGCCATCAGCAGCAGCATGGTGCCGTGTGCCGCGGGCCCGTGGGCCTGCGCCATGGTTTGCATCGACACCCGCTCGGCAGGCAAGGCCGCGGCTGCGTCGCGCAGCCGCTGCACGATGGGCGCCGTCATGTCGGCACGACGACAGTGGGCTGCCCGCGCGTCTTCCACAGCGACACCAGCACGCCACCGGCAATCAGACCGAAAGTCACCGTCAGCGAGATCACCGGCGGGATCTTGCCGATGATGCCGACCAAGAAGATCTTCGAACCAATGAACACCAGCACCAGGGCCAGCGCGTACTTCAGGTATTTGAAGCGATGGATCATCGCCGCCAGCGCGAAGTACAGCGCGCGCAGCCCCAGGATGGCGAAGATGTTGCTCGTATAGACAATGAAGGGGTCGGTGGTGATGGCAAAGATGGCCGGCACCGAGTCCACCGCGAACACCAGGTCGACGAATTCGATCAGCACCAGCGCCAAAAACAGTGGTGTCGCAAAGCGCACTACCTTTCCGGTGTTGGGGTCGGTTTCCCGTACCCAGAAGGCGTTGCCCCGCAGGCCTTCTGTCACCCGCATGTGCTTCTTGAGGAACTTCAGCAGCGGGTTGTTCTCGATGTCCGGCATGTGGTCGGCAATGATCCACATCTTGATGCCCGTGAAGATCAGGAAGGCACCGAACAGGTAGAGAACCCAGCTGAACTGGCTGACCAGCGTGGCGCCGAGACCGATCATGATGGCGCGCAGGACGATCACACCCAGGATGCCCCAGAACAGCACCCGGTGCTGGTATTGCCGCGGAATCGCGAAGAAGCTGAAGATCAGCGCGATCACGAAGACGTTGTCCATCGACAGCGACTTCTCGATCATGAAGCCGGTGTAGTAGTCCATGCCGCTCTGCGCGCCCAGATACCACCAGACCCAGGCACCGAAGATCAGCGCGGCGCTGATGTAGCCGCCGGAGAGCAGAAGGCTCTCACGCACGCCGATCTCCCTGTCGTCCTTGTGCAGGACGCCAAGGTCGAAGGCCAGCAGCGCGACGACGATGCCGACGAAGGTGAGCCAGACCCAGGCCGGTGTACCCAGGAAGTCGGCCGCTAGAAAGGGAATCAACGAGTCCATTGCAGGACCTCAGATGATCGCGGCGACGGCAGTGCCGACACCGCACAAGCCGCCCACCGCGCCGAGCAGGATCACGTCGCGCTTCTCGTTGCCAAGACGCCTGGCGTGGAAGGTGACAGCGAACATCATGGCGGTCATGATACCGAGGAGAATGACGATGGGGTCCATGTGCTTGTATGCCGAAGAAGGGATGGTGAATGTTCGGCACTTCTGACTTTGAGAAAAACCAGCACTTGAGTGAGCGCGGGTTCGGTTTTCCCGAAGCCAGCCCATGCGGTGGCGCCGTGCCCGCTCAAGACAGGAATCGCTGTGCCAGGTGAACGTAAACAGGAATGCCGATCAAGATGTTCAATGGAAAAGTCAGGCCGAGTGACATGCCGAAGTAGAGCGACGGGTTGGCTTCGGGGATGGCGTGTCGGATGACGGCCGGCACGGCGATGTAGGACGCGCTGGCAGCCAGGACCATCAGCAGGCCACCATTGCCCGGCGACATTCCAAACGCCACGGCCAGTGCCAGAGCAAGGCCCGCATGAACCACCGGTGCGGCTACGGCGTAGACGAACAGCCAGGGAGAGTGGCCCTTGAGCCCGCCGATGTTGCGCGCGGCCAGCAAGCCCATGTCGAGCAGGAAGAACGCCAGCATGCCCTTGAACAGATCAACCGCAAAGGGCTGCATCGCTGCTTCACCCGCTTCGCCGGTCAGGATACCGACGGCCATCGCTCCGAGCAGCAGCAGCTGTGCGCCGTCGGTCAGTGACTCGTGGAGGATCCTGCGCATCGGCACGCTCGCCGCGGCACCGGCCCGATCTGCGGCCGACACGCTCTGGCCGACATGGCTGGTCGTCCGGGCCTGCCGTGTTCGAACCACGTTGGCCAACACCACCGCCATGACGATGGCGGGGGACTCCATCAGCGCCATCGCGGCCGCCATGTGCCCGCCATAGGCCAGGCCGATGTTGTCGAGGTACTGCACGGCGGTGATGAAGGTCACCGCGCTGACCGAGCCGTAAGTGGCCGCAATCGCGGCCGCGTCGAAGCCGTTAAGGAACCGCCGAAGAACCGCATACCCCAGCGCCGGGACGATGAACGCCAGCGCCAGCGCAATCCCCAGACTGATCGCCACATCGGAGGTGAGCCCCGATTCGGCCAGCGCGAAGCCCCCTTTGAGCCCGAGCGCCATCAAGAGGTAGAGCGACAGGAAGCGCGATACCTGCGGCGGAATCTCGAGATTGGACTTCAATCGCCCTGCGAGCAGGCCAAACACGAAGAAGAGGATGGCCGGGTCGAGGAAGCTCTGCATGTACTGCGCCCACGGTGTGAGCGTTCGTTATCGGGGTGCGTGCCCCTGCGCAGGATACGCATTCGAGATTTCGGCCGTCGACACCATCAACCTCGCGCTTCGGCGGCCATCGATGGGCTTGCCTTTCCAAATGCGCTTCGGCGCAGCACGGCGACCAATCCGCTGAGCACAACGCCCAGGACGATGAGGATGATGCTCCCGATGGCCCAGACCACCCACACCGCCACGGACAGTCCGCCTGCCAACGCGGGCGCCCATCCGAGCACGGTTTCGATGGCAGGCGTGGCAGCCAACACGATCGAAGTCAACGCGGCAGCGAACTCGGGTGGAACCCAGGGCGCGAGCCAGTCCGGCATGCGCATGGCCTCGATAGCCCCTGAACCACCTGCCAGGACACCCGCATTCGCGACCGTCCATGCCGCTACCGAGTGGAACGCCCAGGCGGCGAGCGACCAGAGTGCGAGTAGGCTGAACACGGCGAACCAACTCAGCGCGTAGAACATGTTCGTTTCCTCTTTGTTGAACAGCGTCAGGAGCTAGTTTTCAGCTGTTCGAGATTCGGAGAAACCAGCTCTCGCCAGAGATAGACTTCGGCTTTACCGAACAGAGACCGGCATGCTCAACTACCGCCATCTGTACTACTTCTGGGTCGTCACCAAGGAAGGCGGCTTTGCGCGCGCGGCCGAGCGGCTGGACATGGCGGTGCAGACCATCAGCGCCCAGGTACGGGAACTCGAGCGTGCGCTCGGCCACCAATTGCTCAAGCCCGCCGGCCGCGGCGTGACGATGACCGAAGCGGGCCAGGCCGCATTCGCCCGCGCCGAGGAAATCTTCCAGATCGGCCAGGTCATCCCCGACGAGGTGCGCGAGGCGGCCAGCGGCAAGGTCGCCCGTCTGGCTGTCGGCATGTCGGACGGCATCTCCAAGCTCGCCGCGCACGCGTTGCTGGAGCCCGTGCTGGCCACGCCATCACTGCGGCTGGTGTGCCACGAAGGCGAATTCGAGCAGTTACTGGCTGAACTGGCGCTGCATCACCTGGACCTGGTGCTGGCCGGGCAGCCGGCGCCGCGCAACCCGAACCTGCGCCTGACGAGCGAACGGTTGGTCGAGTCGCCGGTGGAGTGGTACGGGCCCGTTGCCCATGTGCACAAGGCCGATCGGGAGCAGTTTCCGCAATCGCTGAACCGGCTGCCGGTGCTGCTGCCCACCGGCCACTCGGCGCTGCGCCCGACGCTGGATCGCTGGTTCGACGCCCAGGGACTGCGGCCGCGCATCGTCGGCGAGTTCGAAGACAGCGCGCTGCTGGCGGTATTCGCCGCGCGCGGGTTGGGGGTGTTCCCGGTCAGCCGGCTCGGCGCCAGTGACGTGGGCTTGATGCGCGGACTGCGTTTGCTCGGGCGCTGCGACGACGTGAAGGAGGAAATCCACGCCATCCGCTCGCGCCGCGGGCAACATCACCCGCTGGTGCTGCGGGTCATCGCTGCGGCGTGCCCTTGAACGTGCTTGAGCGCGTTCGAGCGGCTGCGGTCAGGCGGTGTGGCGGCGCGCGCCGATGCAGGAGCGCTCGACTCTTGACCATCGACCAGCTTCCAATGGTGCCGGGCGGCCTCCAAGACCAAGGTTTCGCCGTCCGCCAGGTGACCGTCAGCACGCACGGCGGCCAAGGACAGACGCAGGACAGTCCTTTGCAGTGCCGGATCCGAGATCTTGGCCATCAATGACGCCAAGGTGCTGTCATCGACGTTGCCCATGAGCGAACCAGTCTCGTACCGGCTGGCCAGCAGTTCTTCGCACAGCGTGTGAACGATGTGTGGCAGGAGATGGGGCTCCAGACCCAGTTCACGCTCGGCGCCCAGCTGCTTGAGGATGTCGAACTCGGAGCTGCACACGTGACCGTCGGAGATGAGAACCAGCGCGACGATGCGTGCGGCGGCTTCGGGGCTGTTGCGGGGATAGCTGCGCATGGTGGATATCCTCTTCAATCACACTGTCGGGGTTGACAACACGGGAGCGGGGCTCAGTCGCCCCGGTACGGATGCCGGCTGACCGGCCCGCGTGTGCGGCGGTCGGCCCGGATCGGGATGGGCACGAGCGCCGGTGCCTGCTGCGGCACCCACCCTTTGAGTGACTCCTGCAACGACTGCAGGCTTTGCCCGAGCCGGACGAGCGCGAAGGACGCAGAACGCAACGAAAGCTTCATGGCTGGATGGACGGAGAGTGTCGATGCGCTGGAATGTGCCGCTGGCACAACTTCGGAGGAAGCGGCGTTTTCATGAGCCCAACTCAGGAAACTACGAACCTGCTCAGATTTATGGTGCCGGCCGTGAACATCAGCGCCGTCCGTCCTGTTGGCAACCCGCCAGTGCCATCGCCACCGCCACCGCAGCCGCTCGCGCTGTCGAACGGTCGGGCTGGCGTTGGCGCCTGGCTCCAGGCGCTGCTGTTCTCAATGCTGGCCTGGGCAGCGGTGCTGTGCACCGGGCTCGGCGGCAGCATGGGTGTCGCCTCCCAGACCCTTGCCAACAAGCTGGCGGCAAGTGCGCAGCATGTGCAGCGGCATGGCTTTGCCATCACCATGGCGCTGGGCATCGTGATCTCGATGTTCACCGCGGTGTCGGTGGTCAAGGTGATGATGCTGTCCATCGTGCGGCGCCAGCGCCTGAAGACGATCCAGATCCGCCCGCTGTTCGGCTTTCGCCCCTTGCCCGACGGCACCCGGTTCAACTTCATGAAGGCGCGCTTCGCCGGCCTGGGCTTTTCAGCTCTGCTGGTGCTGGGCAGTGTGCTGCTGCTCTTCAAGCCGGGCCCGAACTTCGGCATCGACTTCCGCGGCGGCATCCAGATGGACGTGGCCACGAGCACGCCCGACGACCTGTCGCGCTATCGAGCGCAGCTCGACGGGCTGGGGCTTGGTGAAGTGTCCCTGCAGACGCTGGGCAACGACGGGCGCCTGCTGGTGCGCGTCGAGCGACAGCCCGGCGGTGAGGTGCAGCAGACGGTCGCCGTCGAACGGCTCAAGGCCGCTTTGCTCGAGGTCGACCCGCAGGCCAGCTTCGAGCGAACCGAGGTGGTGGGGCCCTCCAAACGCTGACGCGCAGCCTCTACACCTCGGTCACGGTATTCCTGGCCGTGCTGCCGCTGGCCCTCTGGGGCGGGACGGCTGTGGCCAGCTTCGCGGTGCCGATGGCCGTGGGCATCGTCATCGCGGCGTGCTCGTCGGTCTTCATCGCGGCGCCCATTCTGCTGTTCCTGGGCGACTGGCGTGGCCGTCGCGGCATCACGATGTTTGCACCTGACGCCGCCGATCCTTCAGCGCCGCCTTCGCCCCGGCATGGACCAGCGGATGCAGCGTGAGCCGGTGCGGAGAGCGCAGATCGCCGCAAGGACTGCGCTTTGCCCTTTGCCGGAGGTTGGCGCCCCACTCACGTCCTGGCCGGCCGGACCTCTGTGACCTTGGCGAGCAAGAAGGCTTGAGCGTCAGCCGAGAAGTCCCACTGCTCGATCCGGCAGCACCCTGGCGCCGAATCCGCGCCCCAGCGCAGCAGGTTCACCGAGTTGGGCACGCCTTTTCGCACTCGAGACGAGACGGCCGTGCCCGCCTGCACGGCCCACAACGGACGTGCCAGGCCCTGGAGCGCCATGACATAGGGCAGGTGAAGGTGCCCGCCCATGACGAGGTCGGCCCCAGCCGCAGCCCAACGCTCGAGCGCGGCCGCATGCCCACGCAGACGGTTGGACAGGTCCTCGGCCCGCGTCACGGCCACGGGCTGGTGCACGACCACCACCCTCAGCTGTGCGGATTCGGCGCCCTCCAGAAGTCGGACCACACGGTTGACCTGCCGCCCGGAGATCTCGCCATGCTTGTGGCGCCAGGCCCGCGTGGTGTTGACGCACACCACCATCAGATCGGGCGAGCGGTGCACGGGTTCGAGATCCGTACCGAAGGCAGCGATGTAGCGTGCATAGGGGTGGCG
>JANNRI010000024.1:0-3900 GCA_031401195.1 Burkholderiales bacterium | reverse complement strand
CCCCTGCAGTCTGTCCCGGCCTGACCACAGCCCACCCGCGGCCAGTGCTGCAGCGGCCAGTGCGAGCGATTGCGCGCGCGCCGCCTCCACGGCCAGGGTCGAAGGAGCCATGCACTGAGTCTATCGGGGTGAGCCCGTGGCGCTTTCGCAAGCGCTCATATGCGCGCCATGCCTGCAGGTTGTGCCGGGTGCCGCGGCCGCGCTGAATCTGGGCGGGCACACCAGAGAGGCTCACTCCGAGCGTAACCCAAACGGAATACAATCGTCCGATGAAGTCCGCCGTCATACCCCAAATCCGCGTCGAGCCAGAGCTGCGCGCTGAGCTTGAGTCCGTACTCAGGCAGGGCGAAACCCTGACCGACTTCGTCGAAGCGACTGTGCGAACTGCCATCGCTTTCCGGCGCCTCCAGACCTCATTCCGTGCTCGTGCGCAAGCAGCGTCCGAGGGGTACCACCAGACGGGGGTTTCGGTGCCCGTCGAGACCGTCCTGGAAAGACTCCAATCCAAGCTTGACGCCAGGCGCAAGAAGCTCGGCCGATGAGTTTTGTCGTTGAGCTGTCTCCTATGGCCGAAGCTGACATGGAACGCCTCTTTGACTTCTTGCTCGACCAAGCCGACACAACCCGAAGACCTTGATCGCGCCCAAGCTGCGATCGACGCTATCTGGGCGGCCGTGCAGCACCGGCTGGCGATCACGCCCTTCAGCTTCCGCAAAGCGGCCCAGAACCCAGCACAGCGGGAATTGATCATCCCGTTCGGAGGCACCGGGCATGTCGCGTTGTATGAAATCGTCAGTACGTCGAAAGTCGTCGTGCTGGCGGTGCGCCATCAGCGTGAAGAGGACTATCACTGACTGCGATCATCGAGTGGATAGTGAATTCAGTGGCTAGTGAATTCAAACGCCCTTTTTCTCGCCGCTGACCCCGCCGGCAACGACACCGCGCTGTGCTCGGACGACGAAGGCGTGCAATGCCGCGCCATCGCCAAGACCGACAATGCCACGGCGCTATCGGCCTCAGGGCGCGACGATCCCCGCGCACCCCCATTCGCCGGCGGCGCCCACTTCGCAGCGATAGCGCTCCGTGGGACCGGGGCCCACCGGATAGGTCACGGCGCCCACCGTCACTTCCGAGGTGAGGAATCGCTTTACCTGGACCTGCTCCACCCCCGGCGACAGCGGCGCCAGCCGCGTGACGACCGACCAGCCGTTGTTGCCGTAGACGATGGCGCGGCCGCTGGCCTGGGTGAAGTCTTCAAAGCGGATGTTGCGCTCGATGCCCGCTCCGAAGCCCGCACGGAAGGTGCCGTTGACGCGGAAGGCGTCGTCGGTGGCGTACAGGGGGCCGGCGGCAGCCACTGCCAGCGGCCCAGCCGAGAAGCTGTCCCAGGCGAGGTCGGTGCCCCAGTTGTAGCCCGTGAGATAGGTCGTGAGGCAGCTCAGGCTGGCACCGGTGCCGGTGCACGTCACGGTGGTGGTCACGCCGATGGCGTTGCGGGGATAGTCGCCGGTGCCGGCGTCGGGCGCGCCGTTGCCGGTAACACGCACCCCATTGATCGTGAGCGTGAAGCCATTGGCCGTGGGATCCCAGTTGACCGTGGAGCCGACCTGGATCGTGCCGGGGGTGGCGCCTGTCACCGAGGTGTGGCTGTATGGGGCCACGTTGACGCCGCCGTAGAACGTGAACCCGCCGAGCACGCAGTTGTCGAAGCTGACGAGCCGGCGCGTGCCGGCGCCGGGCGCCACGAGCATGCGGCCACCGCCGGCGCAGTCGAGAAAGCCGCCGGCTGGCGTGAAGTTGGCCGTGGCCATGCTCTTGGCAGCCTGGGCCATCGCGGCACGCCAAACCGGCGCCTGCTTGTTGATGCCCACGACCGACAGCACCTCGAACGCGTCCAGGCCGCCGGCTTCGATCGGCTTGCTCGGCGCGGCCGTGATGCCGCCCTGCAACGCGGCGCCGAGGCTGGCCCACGGGGCCTCGACATCGGTCACGACGAGCGACTGCACGGCGGACGCCGTCGCGGCGCCGGCTCCATCGATGGCGCGGGCGGTGAGGGAGTGGGTGCCCGTGGGCGGGTTCGTCCAGATGAACTCGTAGGGGGCCGTCGTGCTCTCGCCGAGCTTGGTGGCGCCGTCGTAGAACTCGACACGCACGACCGAGCCTTCGGTGTCGGCGGCTGTGGCCGTGATCTTGACGGATCGGCCCGCCGCGACCGCGGCGCCGGGCGCCGGCGCGGTGACGCTCACGGTGGGTGCCTGATTCGAGATCACCACCGTACGCGCCGATGAGATGGTGGAGCCCCCCGCGTTGTCGATGGCACGAGCGGTGACGACGCGCGTGCCGGCCGGTGCGTTGGTCCAGGTGAACTGGTATGGAGCAGCGGTGTCTTCGCCGATCTTGTCGGCGCCGTCGTAGAACTCGACGCGTGCGATGGTTCCGTCGGTGTCGGCGGCGGTGGCCGTGAGGCTGACAGGCTGCCCCCACACCACCGTGGTGCCGGCCGCGGGCGCGCCGAGGGCCACGGTCGGCGCCTCGTTGGGTGGTTCGTCCGAACCTCCACCGCCGCAGGCGGCAAGCGCCGCCGTGGCGACTGCGGTGAGCATGCCGCGGACGAAGATGGCGCGGGTCGAGGTTGCGTGACAAGACATCATGGTGAGCGGGATAGCGGTGTGCATTGGGGCCTTTTCGCCCAAGGGCCGGGTGGGCGTGTGTGCGTCACTGAAAAGCTTGCCACCATGTGGGCTCGCCGGGAGGCGGCACCCCCGCAAGCCGGGGCCCGCAATGACGGGCCTAGTGCACGTCGATCGCGTGGGCGCAGCACATTGCGACCGAAAGGCCTCCGCTGACGTCAGTTGCGCTTCGGCGACCGCCGTCGTCACTCACCTGGCCGCTGCCGCTACGCAGCGCTCGAGCAGCCGAGGCGCACCCCGGCGCTGGGTCCATTCTGCGAAGCGTTCCGTCGGCCCTCGCCAAAGCAACTGCTCCACGCTATCGAACAGTGGTGCGTCGCGACGCAGCGAGACTGCCCGAACTGCGGCGGTGAGCTGAAGATCATCGCCGCGATCCTGGAGGCGCCGGTGGTCGAGAAGATCCTCACGCACCTGGGTCTGCAGGCGCGCGCGCCGCCGCGGGCTGCGGCGCCTGCTCAGGCGCTGCGATTGGCCTGACCTCGGCCTGACCGAGATCCAATGAATCGCTTTCGAGGCCCGGCGCCCCGGGGCCGGGAGACTACATCACCCGGCTCCAGTGTCATGACCTGCGACATCAGGTGGATGGTCTGCGCAACGCTGAAAATCATGTCGTCGAGCGTCGTGTCCTGCATTACCCGGCCGTTCAGCCGGCTTTGCATGCGCAAGCCGGTTGCGCCAGCGGGAAGTTCGTCTACGGTCACCAGGCTGGGGCCCAGCGCACCGGTCTGGTCGAAATTCTTGCCCATGGTCCATTGCGTGGTCTTGCGCTGGTAATCGCGCAGCGACGCGTCGTTGAAGCAGGAATAGCCAGCTACATGGGCCAGCGCATTCTCCATCGGGCAGTTCTTTGCGCGTGTTCCAATGACAACCGCGAGCTCCGCTTCAAAATCCAGCTTGTCGGACACCGCTGGCAGCATGATCGCCTGACCATGGGCAACCAGGGAGCTGGCACAGCGCAAAAACACTGTCGGGTAGTCTGGCACCGGGTTGCCGCCCTCCTTGGCATGGGCCAGGAAGTTGAGCCCCAAACAGATCACCTTGCCAGGGTTGCGCACTACCGGCGCCAGCGTGGCGCGTGCCAGGGGCAAGTCCGGACCGGCCCCGGCGAGGCAATCGCGCAGTGCTGCTTCGTACTGCCCTCGCAGCAGCATGCTGGCGCGCAAGAACGCGTCAATGCCGTCGATCCCGGGTAGGCGTCGGTAACTGCCAC
>JANNRI010000023.1:0-22261 GCA_031401195.1 Burkholderiales bacterium | reverse complement strand
CGCAAGGTGGCATGTGTGCGTTGCAGGGGTTTGCGAGAGCCACTCGGTTTCCGCAAAGGGCTGTGCGGTCTCGGTGCGGCGCGCATCTGCGGCGCTGAGCAGCGCAGGGCTGCTGGCCGCGCGCGTACTCGCGCGCTTCGTCAACTGACTCGCGAACATTGTCTGAGCGGAGCGAACGAAGTGAGCGAAGCGAGTTGTGAGCGGGCCAGGAGCCCGAGCAGCGGAACGCAGTCGGCGCGCAGCGCCGACCGCCGCAGCTGCGCGCCGCACCGCGCCCGCGCATCCCCTTGCCGCACCGCTCGCCGAACGCGAACTCCCGCCTCGCCCTGCGCGCACACCCCCTTGCCCCCCAAAGATCGTTGAAGCAGTTGTTGACTCTGGAGCACCAACGACTATGTCCACCGGCCAACCCCTAGCCCGCTATGCCGCCATGAAGCGCATCGGCGACATGGTCTACATGTCCGGCGTCATCGCCGTCGACCCCGCCACCCGCACCGTGGTGCAGAACTTCGAGCAACTGCCGCCAGACGTGCGCCAGCAGCTCGGCGAAACCGGCGAGATGAGCGTCGACATCTTCCAGGCCCCCGTGCTCGTGCAGAGCTGGTTCGTTCTCAACCGCATCCGCGAACTCGCAGAGCAGGCCGGCGGCGGCATGGGCGACGTCTTCAAGCTCGTCCAGTACTTCACCGACCTGCGTGACTACCCGCTCTACAACCGCGTGCGCCGCCTCTTCTACCCGGGCGAGCCGCCCGTCAGCACGGTCGTCGAAGTGAGCGGCATGCTGCCCAGCCGCGAAGTGCGCATCGAGGTCGAAGCGACGGCCTTCATTCCACTCGAGCGCTGATCACAAGCACACCATGCTCGACCGCACCCTCACCGTGCGCGTCTCGCGCATCCGGCAGTTGACGGCCGACGTGAGCGCCTACGAGTTCGCGCACCCCTGGGGCCGGCCGCTCCCCGCCTACCGCGCGGGCGCGCACATCGATGTGCATCTGCCCGGGGGATTCATGCGCCAGTACTCGCTGGCGCTCGCCGGGCCGGGGCCCGAGGACACCGGCTGCGCGCGCTATGTCATCGGCGTCAAGCGCGAACAGGCCAGCCGCGGCGGCTCGGCGGCGATGCACCGACGCGTGCGCGAGGGCGATCTGCTCGCCATCAGCACCCCGCGCAACACCTTCCCCGTGCGCGACGAGGCTCGGCATCATCTGCTGCTGGCCGGCGGTATCGGCCTCACGCCGCTGCTGGCGATGGCGCAGCAACTGCAGCGCGAGGGCGCATCGTTCACGCTGTGCGTCTTCGCACGCAGCCGCTCGCACCTGGCGTTTGCCGACGAACTTGCCGCGCTGGGCCCGCCCGTGCGCCGCCACTTCGACGAGCCGGCCTCCGGCCCGCAGGCCGAGCGGCTCGACATGGCGCATCTGCTGCGACGGCGGGAGCCCGGCACGCACCTGTACCTGTGCGGCCCGGGCGGCTTCATGCAGGCCGTGCTCGCCGCGGCCGCGGCTACCGATTGGCCCGAAGAGAGCGTGCACCTCGAATACTTCGCGCCACCGGCCACCGAGGCCGGCGCGGCCGGTGAGGCGGGAAGCGACGAGCCGTTCACGCTCGTCATCGCAGGCCGCGGCATCGAGGTGCCGGTGGCTGCCGACCAGAGCGCGGTGGACGCGCTGCACGATCTCGGCATCGACGTGCCCACCTCCTGCTCGCAGGGCGTGTGCGGCACCTGCGTGGTAATGCTGGCCGGTGGCGAACCGGACCACCGCGACCACTGCCTCACCGCCACCGAGCGGCGGCACAAGGTCGCGTTGTGCTGCTCGCGCGCCAAGCCCGGTGGTCGCCTCGTCGTAGAGTTGCCGTGACACCGCCCGCGAAAGAGACCATGAGCACGACGCCGCCCGCCGCGCCAGATCCGCAGACGCCGCAGACCCCGCAGACCCCCCAAAACTCGCAGACCCCGCAATCTCCGCAGAGCTCGCAGCCCCCGGCAAACCTCGCCGCCGCCGCGCTCAACGCCGCCTTCTGGCGCGTCATGCCCACCGACACCGACACCACCGAAACCGCCGAGTGGCTGCAAGGCTTCGAGACCCTGGTGCGCGAGGAAGGGCGCGAACGCGGCACCTACATCCTGCGCCGCCTGCTCGACGAGGCACGCCGCCTGCGCGTGCCGTTGCCGCCGGTGCTGAATACACCCTACGTCAACACCATCGCGCTCGACGGCCAGCCGCAGTACCCCGGCCAGCTCGAGCTCGAGGCGCGCATCGCCGGCATCGTGCGCTGGAATGCGCTGGCCATGGTGGTGCGCGCCAACCGCGAGTCGGCCGAGCTCGGCGGCCACATCGCCACCTACGCCAGCATCGCCGACCTGTTCGAGGTCGGCTTCAACCACTTCTTCCGCGGCGCCTCGAACGGGCAGGAGGGCGACCTCGTCTTCTTCCAGCCCCATGCCTCGCCCGGCGTCTATGCGCGTGCCTTTCTCGAAGGCCGGCTGTCCGAACAGCAACTGGCGCTGTTCCGGCAGGAGACGCGCGGCGGCGGTCTGTCCAGCTACTGTCACCCGTGGTTGATGCCCGACTTCTGGCAGTTCCCCACCGGATCGATGGGCCTCGGCCCGCTCACCGCCATCTACCAGGCGCGCTTCATGCGCTACCTGCGCGACCGGGGTCTGGCGAAGGCGGACGAGCGCGGCGAACGGCGCGTGTGGGCCTTCGTCGGCGACGGCGAGATGGACGAGCCCGAATCGCTCGCGGGCCTGAGCCTGGCCGCGCGCGAGGGCCTGGACAACCTCGTCGTCGTCGTCAACTGCAACCTGCAGCGGCTCGATGGCCCCGTGCGCGGCAACGGCAGCGTCGTGCAGGAACTCGAAGGCCTCTTTGCCGGCGCCGGCTGGAACGTCATCAAGCTGATGTGGGGCAGCGACTGGGACCCGCTCTTCGCGCGCGACCACGAAGGCATCCTCGTCAAGCGCCTGCACGAGACGGTGGACGGCGAGTTCCAGAAGTACGCCGCCACCGACGGCCGCTTCAACCGCGAGCACTTCTTCAACAAGTACCCCGAGCTGCAGGCGCTCGTCGCTCACCTGAGCGACGAGGACATCGACCGCTTGAAGCGCGGCGGTCATGATCCGGTGAAGATCCACGCCGCCTATGACTGCGCAGTGCGGCACCGCGGCCGCCCCACCGTCATCCTCGCCCAGACCAAGAAGGGCTACGGCATGGGCCACTGGGGCCAGGGCAAGATGGGCTCGCACCAGCAGAAGAAATTCGACGACGAGGCGCTGCTTGCCTTCCGCGAGCGCTTTGCGCTGCCCATGAGCGAAGCCGACGTGGTGGCGCTCGAGTTCTGCAAACCCGCCGCTGACAGCCCGGAGATGCGCTACCTGCATGCGCGACGCCAGGCGCTCGGCGGCTACGTGCCGGCGCGGCGCGGCAGCGCGGCCGCGCTGCCAGCACCCACGGCGGCGGAGACGGCGCGGCTCATCGAACGCCAGGCGCAGCGCGAGCAGAGCACGACGATGGTCTTCGTGCAGCAGCTGACGCAACTGCTGCGCGACCCCGTCATCGGCCGCCGTATCGTGCCCATCGTGGCCGACGAGGCGCGCACCTTCGGCATGCAAAGCCTCTTCCGCGAGGTGGCGATCTACGCCGCGCAGGGCCAGCTCTACGAACCCGAAGACCGTGACGAGCTGCTCTACTACAAGGAGAGCCAGTCGGGCCAGATCCTCGAGGAAGGCATCAACGAGGCCGGCGCCATCTCGAGCTGGATCGCCGCCGCCACCGCCTACAGCGCGCATGGCGTGCCGATGTTGCCCTTCTATATCTTCTACTCGTGCTTCGGCTTCCAGCGCGTGGGTGACCTCATCCTTTGCGCCGCCGACAGCCGCGCGCGCGGCTTCCTCATCGGCGCCACCGCCGGACGCACCACCCTGAGCGGCGAAGGCCTGCAGCACCAGGATGGCACCAGCCTGCTCGCGGCCAGCACCGTGCCCAACTGCCGCGCCTGGGACCCGGCCTTCGGCTACGAGCTCGCGCACATCGTGGCGCATGGCGTGCGGCGCATGCTGGACGAGCAGCGCGACGAGTTCCACTACATCACGGTGATGAACGAGAACGTGATGCAACCGCTGATGCCCGCGGGAGTGACGCCCGAGGACATCACGAGTGGCCTGTACAAGTTGCCCGGCCGCACCAGCGCCGGGCAACCGCAGGGGCGGAAGTCAGGCGTAGCCGCACCCCACGTGCGGAGGTCTGCCGAGGCCGCAGCGCAAGTGCGGGGGTCTGCCGAAGCCGCACCGCAAGTGCGGCTAGTGGGCAGCGGCATGATCCTGCAGGAGGTGATCGCCGCCGCCGCGCTGCTGCACCAGCAGTTCGACATCGAGGCCGAGGTGTGGAGCGCCACCAGTTTCGGCGAACTCGCGCGCCAGGCGCGCGAGGTGCAGCGCGAGGCACGCCTGCAGCCCGCGGGGCCGGAAGAACGCCTGACACCGGTGAGCCATGTCGAAGCCTGCCTCGGCGGCACGCTGCCCGTGGTCGCCGCCACCGACTACGTGCGCGCGGTGCCGCAGCTGGTCGCCGAATATGTCGGCGCGCCCTACACCACGCTCGGCACCGACGGCTTCGGCCGCAGCGCCACGCGGCGCGACCTGCGGCGCTTTTTCGAGGTCGACCGCGAGCACATCGCACTGGCCGCGCTCACGTCGCTGGCCGATATCGGGGCCTGGCCGCGCGAGCAGCTGAGCGCGGCGATGCGGCAACTCGACATCGGCCGCGAGTCCACACCGCCCTGGATGGCGTGATTGCCGGCGCGGGCCCAGGCTGCACCGGAGGCCGACGACCGCGCGCACGATCGGCAAGGCGTCGGGGTTCGACTCCTTGTCGCGCACGAATGATCGGCGAGTGCCTCGCGCGTGTGCAGTTCTCGGTGCCGCGGGTCGGTGTGCGCCTGCGGCGCGGCGTCAGTCCGCCTGCTTTCTGAGAAACGCCGGAATCTCGATCTCCTCCATGCCGTTGCTCGCCAGCGCCTCCACCTTGGCCGCGGCCTGGTCGGCGCGCGGGCGGCGCCACACGCTGGGGGTGTTGAGATGGTCGTAATGCGACGGCGGCGGCTGCGGCGGCATCGCAGCGCCTTGCGGCGCGGTCGCAAAACCCACCGGTGCGCCGGCGCCGACGTTGTTGCCTGCTGCGCCACCGCCCAACGGTTGCGTCAGCACCGGCAGCCCGTCGGTGCCGTTGCGCAGGTGCGCATGGGCCTGGGCATGCGCCGGAGCCTGGGCCTGCACGTGCCCCTGCACATGACCCTGCGGATGCCCTTGCGGCTGTTGCGGCTGCAGCGCCTGCTGGTGCACCACCGTCAGCCCCGGCCCCGGGCCCCCCCCCTGCAACGCCTTGCGCGCGCTCGACAGGCCCGTGGCAATCACCGTCACACGCAGCTGGTCACCCAGGCCCTCGTCGTACGCGGTGCCGTAGATGACATGCGCATCCTCGGCCGCGTAGCGGCGGATGGTGTTCATCACATTGCGGCTCTCCGAGAGCTTGAAGTTCTGCTTCGCTGCCGCGATGAGCACGAGCACGCCGCGCGCGCCGGAGAGATCAATGCCCTCCAGCAGCGGGCAGGCTACCGCCAGTTCGGCGGCCTTGGTCGCGCGGTCGGGGCCGCCGGCGAGTGCCGTGCCCATCATCGCCTTGCCCGGCTCGCTCATCACCGTCTTCACGTCCTCGAAGTCCACGTTGACGAGGCCGGGGATGTGGATGATGTCGCTGATGCCTCCGACCGCATTGCGCAGCACGTCGTTGGCGTGTGCGAAGGCCTGCTCCTGCGTGATGTCGTCGCCCAGCACTTCCATCAGTTTCTCGTTGAGCACGACGATCAGGCTGTCGACGTTGGCCTCGAGCTCGGCCACGCCGTCGTTGGCCTGCTTCAGGCGCTTGCCGCCCTCGAACTCGAACGGCTTGGTCACCACGCCCACCGTGAGGATGCCCATCTCGCGGGCCACGCGCGCGATCACCGGCGCCGCGCCCGTGCCGGTGCCGCCGCCCATGCCGGCGGTGATGAAGAGCATGTGCGAGCCGTCGATGACCACGCGGATGCGATCCATCGCCTCCTCGGCCGCCGCGCGCCCCACCAAGGGTTTGCCGCCGGCGCCAAGGCCGTTCGAACCGAGCTGCACGAGCGTGCTCGCGTTGCTGCGGTTGAGGGCCTGCGCATCGGTGTTGGCGCAGATGAACTCCACACCCTGCACGCCGTGGTCGATCATGTGCTCGACGGCGTTGCCGCCGCCACCGCCCACGCCGATCACCTTGATCTGGGTGCCCTGGCTGAAGTCGTCGATCATTTCGATGGGCATAGAGCCTCCTAGGATGTGCGAACTGCAGTTGCCGTTGCTGTTGAAACGCCTGTCGTCGTCGTTGTCGGTCTGGGCCGTCTTGCGGCTCTTTTCCGTATCGTCATGAACCCAACGCTGTATTTGCTCTTGGTGGTCTTGTTCTAGAAGTTGCCGAGAAACCAGTCCTTGGCGCGCGAGATCACGGTCTTCACCGAGCCCGCCTGCGCCGCCGCCTTGTGCCCGCGCGCACGGGCCATGCGGGCCTCCTCCAGCAAGCCCATCACGGTGGCGCTGCGCGGATTGGCCACCATGTCGAAGAGCGGCCCGCTGTAGATGGGCAGGCCGCGCCGCACGGGCTTGAGAAAAATGTCTTCGCCGAGCTCCACCATGCCCGGCATCACCGCACTGCCCCCGGTGATGACGATGCCGCTGGAGAGCAGCTCTTCGTAGCCGCTTTCGCGGATGACCTGGTGCACGAGCGAGAAGATCTCTTCGATGCGCGGCTCGATCACGCCGGCCAACGCCTGGCGGCTGAGCAATCGCGGCGGGCGGTCGCCCAAGCCCGGCACCTCCACCTGCTCGCTCGGGTCGGCGAGCAGCTGCTTGGCCACACCATGCTCGAGCTTGATCTCCTCGGCATCCTTGGTAGGCGTGCGCAGCGCCATCGCGATATCGCTCGTGATCAGATCCCCCGCGATCGGGATCACCGCGGTGTGGCGCACGCTGCCGTCGGTGTAGACCTGCACGTCGGTGGTGCCGGCGCCGATGTCCACCACCGCCACGCCCAGGCTCTTTTCGTCCTCGCTCAGCACGGCGGCGGCGCTGGCGCTGGGGTTGAGCACGAGGCCAGCCACCTCCAGGCCGCAACGGCGCACGCACTTCAAGATGTTCTCGGCCGCGCTGCCGGCGCCGGTGACGATGTGCACCTTCACCTCGAGGCGGCTGCCGCTCATGCCGATCGGCTCCTTCACCTCGTGGCCGTCGATGACGAATTCCTGCGGCTCCACGAGCAGCAGGCGCTGGTCGTTGGGGATGTTGATGGCCTTGGCTGTTTCGACCACGCGCGCCACGTCCACCGGCGAGACTTCGCGGTTGTCACGCACGATGACCATGCCGGTGCTGTTGACGCCGCGGATGTGGCTGCCGGTGATGCCGGTGAAGACCGCGCCCACCTTGCACGCGGCCATCATCTCGGCCTCCTTGAGCGCCTGCTGGATGCTCTGCACCGTGGCGTCGATATTGACCACCACGCCGCGTTTGAGGCCCGAGGTGGGCGCCACGCCCATGCCGGCCAGGCGCAGTTCGCCGTCGGCCAGCACCTCGGCGGCCACCACCATCACCTTGTGGGTGCCGATGTCCAGCCCGAAGACCATGTCCTTGTATTCCTTGGCCATGCGGTGGTGTCCTCTGTGTCCTCGTTCGTGACTGGGGCTCAGTTGGCGCGGGCGCCGCTGGCGGCCGCAGGGGGGGTGCTTGCGCCTACCCTTGTGGTCGTGCTTGTGGTCGTGCTTGTGCCCACGCCACGCAAGCGCAGCGCATAACCATCGGCGTGGCGCAGGTCGGCATACAGCATCGGCTGGCGATAGCGCGCCGTCATCAACCCGACGGTGCGCAGGAAGCGCTCGGTGCGCTCGGCCACCTCGGCCTCGCTGCCGCGTCCCATCTCCACCACCGTGCCCTTGCCGAGCTCGGCCCGCCACGAGCCGCGGCCGGATAGCGTGAGCCGCTCGATGCGTTGGCCACGCTCGGCAAACGCCGGCTGCAGCCGGCGCCACAGCGCCAACATCTCGGCGGCGCGGCCCTCCGGGCCGGTGAACAGCGGCAGCGCCTCGTCCTCGACGTCGCTGAGGTCGGCCTCGAACACCTCGCCGAAGCTGTTGACCAGGCGCGTGAGGCCGGTCTGGCTGCCTTCGCTCGCTTCCCACAGCGCCAGCGCTTCGTGCTCCTCCAGCCGCACCACGAGGCGGTCGGGCCAGATGCGGCGCACGATGGCGCGGCGCACCCAGGGCACGCTCTCGAAGGCCCTCTGCGCCTCGACGAGGTCGATGCTGAAGAAGTTGCCTGCCAGCTCGGGCAGCGCGTGCGTGCGCAGTGTGGGCAGCTGGCTGCGCGTGAGCTCGCCTTGGACCTCGATCGAGCGCAGCGTGTGGCCTTGCGATCGGATGAGCCACAACACCCCGGCCACCCCGGCGGCCAGCAGCAGGCCAGCGACGATGAACGCCGCCGACGCATTCATCAGGCGCACGTCGCCCGGCAGCCGCGGTGGCGGTGCCGGCGGTCTCACGGTGCGGGTGCGGTTGAGGCGGGGCATGGGCGATGGGTGATGGGTGATGGGCGGTGATCCGCTCAGGTTTGGGTGCGCTGGCTGTCCAGGCCCGTCGAGCGCAGCAGCGCCAGGCACAGCGCTTCGTAGCTCAGGCCAGCGGCACGCGCCGACATCGGCACCAGCGAATGGCTGGTCATGCCCGGGCTCGTATTCATCTCGAGCAGGAAGAAGCGGCCGTCCGCATGGGTTCCGCTCGTGCGTTGCATCAGGTCGGCGCGGCCCCAGCCGCGACAGCCGAGCGATCGATAGGCGGCCACCGTGATGCGTTGCACTTCGGCCTCTTCGGTCGGTGTAAGCCCGCTCGGGCAGCGGTAGCCGGTGTCGTCGCTGAAGTACTTGTGTTGATAGTCGTAGTTGCCGGCCGGCGCGTCGATGCGCACCACGGGCAGCGCGCACGCCGAGGCGCCCACACCAAGCACCGGGCACGTGAGCTCGATGCCCTCGATGAACTCTTCGCACAACACGTCGGCGTCGTAGCGAGCGGCGAGCGCCACCGCGTCCTGCATCTGTGAATAGCCCAGCACCTTGGTGACCCCGATCGAGCTGCCTTCGCGCGGCGGCTTCACGATCAGTGGCAGGCCGATTTGGTCAGGCACCGCGCGCAGGTCTTCGCGTTGCTGATGCTCGCCGTCCAGCCTCAACCAGCGCGGCGTGGGCAGGCCGTCGGCCAACCACAGGCGCTTGGTCATGACCTTGTCGAGCGCGATGGCGCTGGCCAACACGCCACTGCCGGTGTACGGGATGCCGAGCAGCTCCAGCGCGCCCTGCACCGTGCCGTCTTCGCCGTGCCGCCCGTGCAGCGCGATGAAGGCACGCGAGTAGCCCTCGCGCCGGATCTCCCCCAGTTCACGCTGCGCCGGGTCGAAGGCGTGCGCATCCACGCCTTGCGAGCGCAGCGCGGCGAGCACGCCATCGCCGCTCATCAGCGACACCTCGCGCTCGGCACTCGTGCCGCCCATCAGCACCGCCACCTTGCCGAAGGCTTCGATCTCATCCGGCCGCGCAGCATGGAGGCCAATGGATGCGCAGTCAGTGCTCATGCAGCCATCTCCTTCAGCAGTGCCGGCACGGCGCCGATGGAGCCCGCACCCATGGTGATGACCACGTCGCCGTCGCGGGCCGCCTGCGCGATGGCGGTCGGCAACGCCTTCACGTCATCCACGAACATCACCCTCGCGCCCATGGACGCACCCAGCGCCAGCGCCAGCGCGCGGCCGTCCGCTGCGGCGATGGCCTTCTCGCCCGCGGCGTAGACCTCGGTGAGCAGCACGGCATCGAAACGGCCGAGCACAGCCACGAAATCCGCGAAGCAGTCGCGCGTGCGCGTGTAGCGGTGCGGCTGGAACGCAAGCACGATGCGCCGCCCCGGATAGGCGCCACGCGCGGCCTGCAGCACTGCGGCCATCTCCACCGGGTGGTGGCCATAGTCGTCGACGAGCGTGTAGCGGCCGCCGTCCCGCGCGGGCAGTTCGCCCATGCGCTGGAAGCGGCGGCCGACACCCGCGAAGCGCGCCAGCGCACCCGCCACCGGCTCATCGGGCAGGCCCAATTCCATGGCCACACCGATGGCCGCCAACGCATTGCGCACGTTGTGCTCGCCCGCAAGATTGAGCGTGATCGCCAGATCCGGCAGGCCCTTGCGCTGCGCCGTGAAGCGCATCTGTCCACCGGCCACGGCGCTGACGTTCACGGCGCGCAGATCGGCGCCTTCGTCCAGGCCGTAGGTGAGCAGCGGGCGCTCGATCGCCGGCAGCACGGCGCGCACACCGGCATCATCGGTGCACAGCACGGCGCGGCCGTAGAACGGCAGCCGGTGCAGGAAGTCGACAAAGGCGCCGCGCAGCCGGCCGACATCGTGGCCGTAGGTCTCCATGTGGTCGGCGTCGATATTGGTGACGACAGCGATCACCGGGTTCAGTACCAGGAAGCTGGCGTCGCTCTCGTCGGCTTCGACAACGATGCACTCGCCCGTGCCGAGGCGCGAGTTGGCGCCGGCGCTCTCGAGCTTGCCGCCGATGACGAAGGTGGGGTCCTCGCCGGCCTCGGCCATCACACTCGCCACGAGCGAGGTGGTGGTGGTCTTGCCATGCGTGCCGGCAATGGCGATACCCTGCTTCAGGCGCATCAACTCAGCCAGCAGCACGGCGCGCGCCACCACGGGCACGCGCGCGGCGCGGGCGGCCAGCACCTCGGGGTTGTCAGCCTTCACGGCAGTGGAGGTGACCACGGCCTGTGCGCCCGTAATCTGCGGTGCCGCATGGCCGATGAAGACACGCACGCCCAGGCCCGCGAGGCGGCGCGTGGTCTCGCTCTCGCTCGCATCCGAGCCCGAGACGCGGTAGCCCTGGGTGTGCAGGATCTCGGCGATGGCGCTCATGCCGGCGCCGCCGATGCCGACGAAGTGGATGTGCTTCACCGCGTGCTTCATGCGCGGTCGCCCTTTGCACGCTTCTTGGCCACCAGGCGCTCGACTTCGTCGGCCACGCGCGCGGCCGCGTGGGGTTTGGCCAGCGCGCGGGCCCGGGTCGCCATGTCGAGCAGCCTGGTGCGGTCCAGCGTCTGCAGCAGCGCCGCCAGCCGCTTGGCCGCCAGTTCGCCCTGCGGCAGGTGGATCGCCGCGCCTTGTGCCGCCAGCCACAGCGCGTTGTCGCGCTGGTGCGAGGTGGTGCTGACGATCAACGGCACCAGGATCGCCGGTACACCCGCGGCGCAGAGTTCGCTCACGGTGATGGCACCGGCGCGGCAGATCATGAGATCGCACGCAGCCAAACGTGCCGGCATATCGTCGATGAAGGGCACGACCTCGGTGACTTCCACGCCTTCCGTGCTTGTCATGCCGGCCATGCTGGCCATGCCGGGTGCCGCGTAGCTGGCGCGCACGGCGTCGAGCTGGGCCGCGCCGGTCTGATGCACGACGAGCGGCCGGGTCTCGCGCGGCAGCAGCGCCAGTGCCGCCGGCACCGTCTGGTTCAGCACCTGCGCCCCCAGGCTGCCGCCCACCACCAACAAGCGCAGCGGCCCGCTGCGGCCGGCATAACGGCCGGCCGGCGGCGCGATGGCCTCGATCTCTGCGCGCACGGGGTTGCCGGTGACGAGACCGTGGCGGACGCGCTGCACCGCCTCGCCCTCGAAACCGAAGGCCACGGCATCGGCCAGCGGCAGCAACGACTTGTTGGACAGCAGCAGCGCCGCATCGGCATTCACGAGCATCAGCGGCTTGTTCAGCAGCGACGCCATCAGCCCGCCGGGGAAGCAGACATATCCGCCCATGCCGAGCACGGCGTCCGCGCCGCGGCGACGCAGGATGGCCAGGCTGTCCCACATCGCCTTCAGCAGCCGCACGCCGCCGGTGAGCGTGTGCACGAGCCCCTTGCCGCGCAGGCCGCTGAAGGTGAGCCGGTCCATCGCGAGGCCGCTTTCGGCCTCGGGCGGCACGAGGCGGTTCTCCATGCCATGCGTGGTGCCGAGCCAGCTCACCGTCCAGCCACGCCGCTGCATTTCGCGCGCGACTGCGAGCCCGGGCATCACATGCCCGCCGGTGCCCGCGGCCATCACGACGAGGTGTGGCATTTGAACCATGCCCCCACGCTCCCGTTGGTCGCTGCCCCCCGAGGGGGCTCTTGCAGCGGCCCGGCAAAGCCGGATCCGCGCAAGGCCCTTGGCTTGCTCATGTTCGACCTCCTCGCATCAAGGCTCGGGATTCCCGGTCCACGCGCAGCACCAGCGCCAGCGCGACCAGGTTCATCAGGATCGCCGAGCCGCCGTAGCTCATCAGCGGCAGCGTCAGGCCCTTGGTCGGCAGCACGCCGAGGTTGACGCCCATGTTGATGAAGGCCTGGAAACCGAACCACACGCCGATGCCCTGCACCATGAGGCCGGCGAAGATGCGATCGAGCGCGATGGCCTGCCGGCCGATGACGAAGATGCGCCGGGTGAGCCAGAAGAAGAGCAAGATCACCGTGGCCACGCCGACGAAGCCGAGTTCCTCGCCGATCACGGCGAGCAGGAAGTCGGTGTGTGCCTCAGGCAGGTAGTGCAGCTTCTCGACGCTGTCGCCCAGGCCCTGGCCGAAGACTTCGCCGCGACCGAAGGCGATGAGCGAGTGTGTGAGTTGGTAGGCCTTGCCTTGCGCGTAGGCTGGGTCCCAGGGCTCGAGGTAGGCGAAGATGCGCTCGCGCTTCTCGGGGCTGAGTGCGATCACCATCACGAAGGTGCCCGCCAGCACGGCGCAGCTGAGCAGGAACATGCGCCCATTGACGCCGCCCAGGAAGAGGATGCCCATCGAGATGACGGCCACGACCATGAAGGCGCCCATGTCGGGCTGGCGCAGCAGCAGCAGCGCGCCGGTGAAGCCGAGCGCCACCGCCATCGGCCACACGGCTTTCACGAAATCCTCCTTCAGCTCCATCTTGCGCACCATGTAGCTGGCGGCATACATGGCCATCGCGAGCTTGGCCAGCTCGCTGGGCTGGAAGTTCATGAGACCCATGGGAATCCAGCGGCGCGAGTTGTTCACGATCTTGCCGATGCCAGGAATGAGCACGAGCACGAGCAATACGAGCGCGGCGATGAAGACCCAGGGCGCGGTACGCTCCCAGAACTTGATCGGCACCTGCAGCACCACGAGTGCGGCGACGAAGCCGACGGCCATCGAAACCAGGTGCCGCGAGAGGAAGAAAGTGGCCGAGTACTTCGCGAACTTGGGGCTGTCGGGCAGCGCCACGGTGGCCGAATAGACCATCACGAGACCGAGCGCAAGCAGCGCCACGACCACCGCGACCAGGGCCTGGTCGAAGGCGTAGAGGCGCACCGGGCGGTCGCCGCCGATGTGGACCTGGTCGCGCACGGGCAGAGCGGCGCCTGCGCTGCTGAAAGCGCCACCGGCGGCACCTGCCAGCGCGCGGGGGGATAGGCGCAGGCGTTGCCATGCGGCCGCCGCCAGTTCGCCGATACGGGTGAGGCGGCGCGTCATGCGGGCCTCCGGGCACCGCGCGCGAGCGGGCCCCGGTCGCTCGCCAGGCACAAGCAGTCCACTGGACTGCTTGTGTCCGCGCTCGCCGCCGCAGATGCGCGCCGCACCCGGTCCGCACACCCCTTTGCGGAACCAGGGTCTGTCTTCGGTGAAATTCGAGAGCCATCCATGGTACCGGCAAGGCCGTGGGCGGGAGCTTGGCGGGGCGCACTTGCGGCGCTGAGCAGCGCAGGGTTGGGGTCGGCGTGCGTACTCGCGCGCTTCGTCAACTGACTCGCGAACATTGTCTGAGCGAAACGAGCGCAAGCGAGTGAAGCGAGTTGTGAGCGCGACTCCAACCCGAGCAGCGGAAGGAAGTCGGCCCCCCGGGCCGACCGCCGCATATGCGCCCCGCCGGGCTCCCGCCCACGGCCTTGCACGCGCCGAACTTCGAACGCCACCGCCCCCATGTGGCAAGACAGCAGCATTGGCGCCGGATGCATTTGGAGGTCGCGCGTCACACCACCCCCCTTTCGCTGGCCAGCGCCTGCACCGCCCGCACGAACACCTGCGCCCGATGCCCGTAGTTGCGGAACATGTCCAGACTCGCGCAGGCCGGCGAGAGCAGCACCGCATCACCCGGCTGCGCCTGCTCGAAGCACCAGCGTGTGGCCGCTTCGAGCGTGTCGTGGCGCAACAAAGGCATGCCGGTCGCCACGGCCTCGCTCAGGGCGGTCTCGATGGCCGCTGCGTCGCGCCCCAGAGTGGCTACGGCGCGTGCATGCTTCATCACAGGTGCGGCCAGTGGCGTGAAGTCCTGGCCCTTGCCGTCACCGCCGAGGATGACGACCAGCTTCGCCGGCGCCTTGTCGGCGCCCAGCCCTTCGAGCCCGGCGACGGTGGCGCCGACATTGGTGCCCTTGCTGTCGTCGTAGGCCTCGATATCGTCCACCGCGGCGACCCATTGCATGCGATGTGGTTCACCCGCGTATTCGCGCAGGCCATGCAGCATCGGTGCCAGCGGGCAACCAATGCCCGTGGCCAGCGCCAGTGCGGCCAGCGCGTTGGCCGCGTTGTGGCGGCCGCGCACGCGCAGCGCATCGGCCGGCATCAGGCGCTGCAGGTGCAACTGGATCTCTTCGCCCGCCTTGGGCTTGAAGGTCTCGTCGGCGGGCAGCGCGCGCACGAGCCAGGCCATGCCGTTCTCGACGACGATGCCGAAGTCACCGGGGCGCGCGGGCGCATCCAAACCGAAGCGCAGCACGAGGCGCGGCGCCACCTTCGGCTTGCCGCGCACCGGCGCGGCAGACACGGCGGGCATCATCGCCTCCACGAGCGCATCGTCGCGGTTGATCACCATCACGCTGCGCGCGCCGGGCGCACCTGCCGGGCCAAAGATGCGGGCTTTGGCCGCCACATACGCAGCCATCGTGCCGTGCCAGTCCAGGTGGTCCTGTGTCACGTTGAGCACGGCCGCGGCATCGGGCTCGAAACCCGTGACCCCCGTGCCACCGCCCTCCAGCTGGAAGCTGGACAGCTCCAGCACCCACACCTCGGGCAACTTGTCCTCGGCGATCGCGTCGGCCAGCGTGTCCAGCAGCGTCGGCCCGATATTGCCGGCGAGGCCCACGCGCTTGCCGGCGCGCTCGACGAGCAACGCCGTCATCGCCGCCGTGGTCGTCTTGCCGTTGGTGCCGGTCACGGCCAGCAGCTGCGGCGCATAGCCGCGCACGTGTTTCAGCTCGGCGAGTGCGCGCACGAAGATATCGAGCTCGCCCTGCACCGGGATCTCGCGCACGCGCGCTTCCTGCGTCAGCGGCGCGATGCGCGGATCGTCGGGCGACAGGCCGGGACTCTTCAGCACCAGGGTCACGCCGTCGGCTGCTGCGGGCGAGAGCTCGCCCGACAGCCGCTCGGCGCCCGGGCAGTCGCGCGCCAATGCTTCGGCCTGCGGCGGCGCCACGCGCGAATCCCACACACGCACGGCGGCGCCGGCACGTGCGCACCAGCGCGCCATGGCCAGGCCGCTCTCGCCGAGGCCGAGGATGAGGACGGTGTCGCCGTTTGTCACGTCGTCATCCTCACCGCAGCTTCAGGCTCGCCAGCCCGACGAGGCACAGCAGCATGGTCACGATCCAGAAGCGCACGACCACCTGGTTCTCGGTCCAGCCCTTCTTCTCGAAGTGATGGTGCAACGGCGCCATGAGGAAGATGCGCCGGCCTTCGCCGAACTTGTGGCGCGTGTACTTGAACCAGCCCACCTGCAACATCACCGACAACATCTCGGCGACGAAGATGCCGCCCATGATGCCGAGCAGGATCTCCTGCCGCGTGATGACCGCGATGGTGCCCAGTGCTCCGCCGAGCGCGAGCGCGCCCACGTCGCCCATGAACACCTGCGCCGGATTGGCGTTGAACCACAGGAAGGCGAGGCCCGCGCCAGCCATCGCGGCACAGAACACGAGCAGTTCGCCGGAACCCGGGATGTAGGGGAACAGCAGATAGCGGCTGAACACCGAGTTGCCCGTGACGTAGGCAAACACGCCCAGCGCCGAGCCCACCATCACCACCGGCATGATGGCCAGGCCATCGAGCCCATCGGTGAAGTTCACCGCATTGCTGGAGCCCACGATGACGAACCACGCCAGCGCGATGAAACCCCACACGCCGAGCGGGTAGCTGTAGGTCTTGAGGAAGGGCACCATCAGGTCAGCGCGCGGCGGCAGCGAGGTGGAGAAGCCGCTGCCCACCCAGCGCATGAAGAGCTCGAACACGCGCACGTTGGTCGTCTCGGCCACGCTGAAGGCGAGGTAGACAGCGGCGATGAGCCCGATCAGCGTCTGCCAGAAGAGCTTCTCGCGCGAGCGCATGCCTTCGGGGTCTTTCAGGACCACCTTGCGGTAGTCGTCGGCCCAGCCGATGGCGCCAAAGCCGAAGGTGACGAGCATCACCACCCATACGAAGCGGTTGGTCCAGTCGAACCACAGCACGGTGGCCACGCCGATGCCGATGAGCACCAGCACACCGCCCATGGTGGGAGTGCCGCGCTTGCCGAGGTGACTTTGCACTCCGTACTCGCGGATGGGCTGGCCGATCTTCATCTCGACCAGCTTGCGGATGACCATCGGCCCGAGCGCCAGCCCGAACAGCAACGCCGTCATCGCCGCCAGCACGGCGCGGAAGGTGAGGTACTGGAACACACGCAGGAAGCCCAGCTCTTGCGGGTACATCGCCAGCAGCAGTTCCGAGAGGCTGAGCAGCATCGACTCAAGCTCCCCAGGCGGCGCGCATGGCGCGCACGACGACTTCCATCTTCATCGAGCGCGAGCCCTTCACCAACACCGAGGCGGCGGCCGGTGCGTCGCGCAGCGCGGCGATGAGGGCCGTGGTGTCTGCAAAATGCCGACCCATGCCGAGCCCGACGCACAACGGCCCGACCGACCAGCACTGCTCGATGCCACGCGAGCGCGCATAGTCGCCCACCTCGGCGTGGAAGGCCGGGCCTTCGCCGCCCACTTCGGCCATGTCGCCCAGCACCAGCCAGCGCGGGCCGGGCAAATCAGCCAGCACGTCGATCGCGGCACGCACGCTGTCCGGGTTGGCGTTGTAGCTGTCGTCGATCAGCGTCACGGTGGCGGCGTCGCGCTTGAAGGTGGCCACGCGCGTGCGTCCGGCCACGGGCTCGAAGGCCGCGAGGCCGTGCGCCGCCGCCGCGAGCGGCAGGCCGGCGGCGAGCGCGCAGGCGGTGGCGGCGAGGGCGTTGAGCACGTTGTGGCGGCCGGGCTGGCGCAGCGTGGTGGTGACGCTGCCCTGCGCGGTGCGCAACGCAAGATGCCACTCGCCTTGAGCAAACATCCATGCCGCCTGGCCGGTCACGTCGGCCCCGGCTTCGATGCCGAACGTTGACACGCCCCGCGCGCCGGCCATTCGGCGCCACAACGGCGTGTAGACATCGGCCTGCGGCAGCACGACGTTGCCAGCGGCCGCCACGTGGGCGATGACGCTGCCGTTCTCGCGCGCCACGGCCTCCACGCCGTGCAGGAACTCCTGGTGCTCGCGCTGCGCGTTGTTGATGAGCGCCACCGTCGGGCGCACGAGTTCGGCCAGCAGCGCGATCTCGCCCACATGGTTGGTGCCCAACTCCAGCACCGCGGCGCGGTGGTGGGCGCGCAGACGCAGCAGCGTCAGCGGCACACCGATATGGTTGTTGAGGTTGCCGTGCGTGGCCAACGCGGCCTCACCCAACGCGGCGTGCAGGATGGCCGCCAGCATCTGCGTGACCGTGGTCTTGCCGTTGCTGCCGGTGACGGCAATGATGGGCAGCGAACCGAAGCGTGCGCGCCAGGCGGCAGCGAGTTGCTGCAGGGCGAGCAAGGGGTCGGGCACCTCCAGCCCTGCCCACCCCGCCAAGCCGGCCGACGAGGCCAGTCGCCCGGGCCCGGCGAGCGCGGCAACGGCCCCGGCCAACTGCGCCTGGGCCAGGTAATCGTTGCCGTCGAAGTGCTCGCCGCGCAGCGCAACGAAAAGGTCGCCTGGCTGGAGCGTGCGCGTGTCGCTGTGTATGCGAGCGATGGCCGTGCCGGCGTCGCCGACGAGGCGGCTGCCGGGCAACATCGAGTGCGCCTGGCCGAGTGTCATCATCGCGGAGGCCGCCGCAGTCACACTGCGGGCCGGGCCGTGCGCGGAGTCGTGCGCGGAGTCGTCGTCCGAATCGTGCGCCGGATCGTCGGCCGAATCGTGCGCCGGACCGTGGGCCGTGTGGTGGACCGTCATGCGGCGGCCCCCTCGGGGCGCGGCGTCGGCGACTGCGGGTTTTCGCGCGCGGCGCTGGCCTCGGATTCGCGCCGATCGCGCCACTCGAGCGCGGCGGATGCCTCCTCGACGTCGGAGAACGGCCGGCGCTCGCCCGCGATCTCCTGGTAGTCCTCGTGGCCCTTGCCGGCGAGCAGCACCACATCGCCGGCCGCGGCACCGTGCACGGCGTGAGCAATGGCTACGCGGCGGTCCTCGATCAGCGCCACCTGCGGCACCGGCACGGCCGCAGTCGCGCCGGTGGACATGCCGGCGAGAATCTGCTCGAGGATCGCCCGCGGCACCTCGCCGCGCGGGTTGTCGCTGGTCACCACCACGCGGTCTGCGCCGCGCTCGGCGATGGCCCCCATCAGCGGGCGCTTGGAGGCGTCGCGGTCACCGCCGCAGCCGAATACGCAGACGAGCCGCCCACCGCGCGATCGCGCCAGCGGGCGCAGCGCGGCCAGGACCTTCTCGAGCGCATCGGGTGTGTGGGCGTAGTCCACCACCACTTCGACCTCGCGGCCCGCCAAACGTTGCAGCCGCCCGGGCACAGCAGCCACGGCGGCCAAAGCCTGCGCGGCTGCCGCGAGCGGATGCCCCAGGGCGCGCAGCGCGGCGAGCACGCACAACAGGTTGCTGGCGTTGTAGTCGCCCACCAGGGTGCTGGCGAGCGTGACCGGCCCGCCACCGGAAACGGCGCCCGCCTCGAAGACCTCGAAGGTCAGGCCACCGGGCTCGTAGCGCAGGTTCCTGGCCATCAGTCGCGCTGGCGCCAGGGTCGAGACGGTCCACAGATCGAGCGCGCCGCCACGCAACTCCGCGGCGAGCGCGGCGCCCTGGGCATCGTCGACATTCACCACCGCCGCGCGCAGCCCCGGCCAGGCGAAGAGCCGCCGTTTGGCTGCCCAGTAGGCGGCCATCGAGCCGTGGTAATCAAGGTGGTCGCGCGTGAAGTTGGTAAACACGGCGACGTGGATGGGCAGCGCGGCGAGGCGCTCCTCGACGATGCCGATCGAAGATGCCTCGATGGCGCAGGCGCCGCAGCCGGCATCGACCAGTTCGCGCAGCGTGCGATGCAGCGTGACGGCGTCGGGCGTGGTGAGCCCGGTGGCGTTGATCGCCGGCGGCTCGCCCACGCCCAGCGTGCCGACAACGCCTGCGCGCACGCCCAACGTGCGCAGCGCCGTCGCGGTCCACCAGGCGCTGGAGGTCTTGCCGTTGGTGCCGGTGACGGCCACCACCTGTAGCGCGCGGCCCGCGTGGCCGAACCATGCATCGGCGATGGCGCCGCAGGCGATCTTGAGCGCCGGCAGCGCGGCCACCGGGGCGCCTGCGCCAAAGTTCGCTGTCTGCGCGCCGGCACTGAAGTCGAATGCCGTCACGCCATCGGCCTCGACGAGGCAGGCGGCAGCGCCCGCACGCAGCGCGTCGCCGACATGGCTGCGGCCATCCTGCGCCTGGCCAGGCCAGGCCAGGAAGGCGTCGCCCGGGTGCACGGCACGGCTGTCGGTGCGCAGCGTGCCCGTGCCGCGCACGCGCTCGCGCAGCCACGCGACTGCCGCGGCAGAGTCGGTGAGCAGCATCGGACGATGGGTGCTCACAACCATGCCTCCGCGCTGCGCGCTGCGGCGTTCGCCTTGGGGGCGGCCCGGCGGCTCACAGCCATGCCCCCGCGCTGCGCGCTGCGGCGTTCGCCTTGGGGGCGGCCCGGCGGCTCACAGGCTCTCCGTTTCCGCGGCCACAGGCTTGGCCGAGATCTGCGTCTTCACGTCCACATCGGGCGCCACATTCATCGAGCGCAGCGTGTTCTGCACCACCTGGCTGAACACCGGCGCGGCGACGTCACCGGCGTAGTACTTGCCGGCGCGGGGCTCGTCCACCATCACCGCCACCACGATGCGCGGCGCACTCACGGGCGCCAGGCCGACGAACCAGGCGCGGTACTTGCCGTCGGCGTACTCGGCGCCGATGAGCTTCTTGGCAGTGCCCGTCTTGCCCGCCACCGAGTAGCCGAGAGTGAGGCGCTGCATGTCAGGCGCCGTGCCTCCGGGCGAGGCCGCCAGGCGCAGCATCTCGCGCACCTGCTTGGCGGTCGTGGCGCTGAACACGGGCTGACCGACCGCCGGCCCCTCGGAGGCCTCGCGTTTGATGAGCGTGAGCGGCGCGATATCGCCCTCGCGCGCAAACACCGTGTAGGCGCGCGCCATCTGCAGCACGCTGGCGCTGGCGCTGTAGCCGAAACTCACGCGCGCGTGGTCGGTGGGGCGCCAGGTCTTCCAGGCGCGCAGCTTGCCGGTGGCCACGTGTGGAAACTCGATGCGCGGCTTCTGCCCGATGCCGAGCGCGGCATAGGTCTCCCAGAGCTCCTGGCGCTCCATGGCGAGCGCCAGCTTGGCCGTGCCCACGTTGGACGACTTCTGCAGCACCTCGCTCACGGTGAGCGTGCCGTGGGGGTGGGCGTCGGTGATGGTGGTGCCGGTGATCACGAGCCTGCCGGGCGCGGTGTCGATCAGCGTGCTGGGCGAGACGCGCTTGGAGTCCAACGCACGTGCGATGGTGAAGGGCTTCATCGTCGAGCCCGGCTCGCTGGCGTCACTGGCGGCGCGGTTCTGCAGCAAGGTGGCCGCGTTGCCACCCCGCTTGTTGGGGTCGGCGCCAGGGTAGTTGGCCATCGCCAGAACCTCGCCGGTGGCGCTGTCGAGCACCACCACGCTGGCGGCGCGCGCGTTGTGGGCGAGCACGGCATCGCGGGCCTGCTTCCAGGCGTCGAACTGGATCTTGCTGTCTATGGACAAGGTGATGTCGCTGCCGTTTCGCGGCAGGGCGATGTCGCCCACGTCTTCGACGGCGCGGCCCAGGCGGTCACGCACCAGCGTGCGCTGGCCCTTGTGGCCCTGCAACTCGCGTTGCAACAGAAGCTCGACGCCGGCACGGCCGATGTCGTCGATGTCGGTGTAGCCCACGAGGTGCGCGGCGGCCTCGCCCTCGGGGTAGCGGCGGCGGTACTCGCGCTCCTCGTGCAGGCCGGTGAGCCGGCGCTCCTTCAACTTGAGCTTGTCATCGGCCTCGATCAACGCCTTGATCTCGCGCCATGCCGGCTCTTCGACATGACGGCGCAACGTGACGGTGCCACTGGCCTCGGCGCGCTCCATGAGCTCGGCCTCGGTCATGCCGAGGGCTCGTGCGAGGGTCTTGCGCTGGCCCGCTTCGGGCCGGAAGTCGCGGCTATCGACCTTCACCGTCGCCAGCGCGACGCTGGTGGCCAGCACGAGTCCGTTGCGGTCGAGGATGCGCCCGCGCGTGGCCGGCAGCGTCTGCGTGTGCACGAAGCGCTTCTCACCCTGGAACTGGAAAAATTCGCTGGCGATGATCTGCACGTAGACGGCGCGGCCCAGCAGCACCGCGAAGCCCAGCCCGGCCAGCAGCACGACGAAGCGCGATCGCCAGGGTGGGGTCTTGCTCGCCAGCAGCGGGCTCGTCGAATAGCGCAGGCTGCGCGAACCCGCGCTGGCCTTGGTGCCGGCGAAACCGACGTGGCCCATGCGGCCCACGCCGGGCATGCGCGCGCTGGCCTGGCTCATCGGGTGCCCCCGCCGCTGCCCGCACCGCCAGCACTGCCAGCACCGCCAACACCGCCAACACCGCCAACACCGCCAACACCGTCAACACCGCCGGGCGAAGCATCGTTGACGTGCTCCGTCACGGCCGGTGTGGCCGTGCGCATGCCCAGCCTGTCGCGCGCCACACGCTCCACGCGCAGGTGCGTGGCCTGGGTCTGCCGTTCAGCGTCCAGACGCCGGTGCTCGGCGTCCAGCCGCTGCTGCATGCCGCGCGCGCGGTCGAGCTCGGCAAACAGCCGGCGTGCCTCGTA
>JANNRI010000022.1:0-22421 GCA_031401195.1 Burkholderiales bacterium | reverse complement strand
GTCACGCAATTCCGCACCCTGCATGTCCGCCTGGCCCACGACTACATCGCCAAGCCCTCCGGCCTCAACCCCGACACCAAAGGGACCGGCGGCACCTCGTTTGTCGACTTCCTGCGCGACACGCGGCGCGAGACGATCGACGCACAGCTGCGGCCCTGAAGGTCGCCACAAATCCGCCCGGCGGTGACCGGCGTGGTCGCCAGGTTCGCAGGCTTGTGAGAGACAAGACCTTGTCTGCAATCACGGGATCAGGCCGGCGCGGCGCACTGCGGCGCTCATGTCCCCTGACCTCGCCCTTCGGCCCCGGTCTCCTCCTTGACTTCGCTCTGCAGCGCGCCCCGCCGGCCTGATCCTGCAAGCACGTCGGCTGCTCGAAGGTCAACGCCATCCTGAGCGAACGCGACTACACCGCCAAGGAATTTCTCGAAACGGCCCGCATGCACCCGGTTTGGCAGCGCAACTTCGCGCACGCTCGCAAGCCGCGTCGACCTGCCCAATGCCGACCACACCTTTCCGCAGCCCGAGGCACATGCCCTGGTCGAGTGCGCCACCCTCGAACTGATGGCCGCGATGCCCTGAGGGCAAAATCAGACTCCGAGGTTCGAGCCCGCTAGTCGCAACTGGCCTGCCGAGTCATCCCTGAGGGCATGGGCCCGCAGTCACAGGCCGGACCGCAACTGGCGGCTATCCACAATGCAGTGGACGGTCCGCACCCGGCCGCCGCTGCCAAGATGCCCGCGTGGCCCCACGATCGACCTTGCCAATGTGACCACCCGCCACGAATCGATGACCCCGGCCTCGTATGCGCAGCGCTCGCTGTGGGCCTTTGCGTTGCGCTACCGCACGGCCAATCTCAACGAGATGATCATCCCGTGGCGCGTGCACGGGCCGCTGCAGCCGCAGGCGTTGGAGGCCGCGCTCGGCGACCTGGTGGCCCGCCACCCCACGCTGCGCGCGCGGCTGTCTTACCAGCACGGCCACCTGTACCAGGTGGTCATGCCGCCCGCGCCGGTGGCGTTGCCGCTCGTCGAGGTCGAAGGCACCACGCTACAGGCGCGGCTCGACGCAGCCATCGCAGCGCTGAGCGACCCCCATCGCCCGTCGCTGGACATCATCGCCGGGCCCACGCTGCTGGCGCGCCTGTTCAGGCTCGGCCCCGACGAGCACGTGATGTGTCTGTACGTGCACCACGCGATGTGCGACGGCTGGTCGATCGGCATCGTGCTGCGCGAGCTGAGCGACCTCTACCGCGCCCGTCTCGACGGCCTGCCGGCCGAGCTGCCGCAGCTCACCGAGCAGTATGCCGATGTCGCGCAGTGGGAGATACAGGCCTACGACTCGGGCCAGTTCGACGACGAGATCCGCTACTGGCGCGGCGAGCTCGACGGTCTGCCGCCACCCATCGCCCTGCCCACCATCGCAGCGCGCAAGGGCAACCGTGACTGGCGCGCCCACACCACCCACCTCACAGAGCCAGCGCCGTTCATGCACGGCCTGCGCGAGCTTGCCGGCAAGCTGCGCGTATCGCCCTTTGCGCTGTTTCTGGCCACGCTGGCGGTGCTGTTGCGCCAGCGCACCGGCAGCGAGGACTTGCTGATCGGCGTGCCAACGCTCAATCGCTGGAGCGCACAGGCGATGCAAGTGGTGGGCTACCTCACCAGCATGCTGCCGGTGCGGGTGCGCCCGGCCGGTGCGCTCGGCTTCGATGCACTCTGCGCGCAGGCCCATGCATCGATACGCAAGATGCTCGCCTACGGCCGCGTGCCGCTGGAGGTGCTTTTGCGCGAGACGGCACTCGCCCCCTCTGGCAATACGGTGTTCCCGATCTGGGCCCAGTTCCTCGAGAACGGCGCAGTCGCCAACTACGAGGCCGCCGGCCTGCGCTTCGCGCCGCTGGCCACCGAGCGGCGCAGCCTGCTGGCCGAGCTTGACGTGGACATGCTCGGTTCGGCCACCGATTGGCGGTGCGAGTTTGCCTACCGTAGCGCGCTCTTCGACTCCCGTGCGATGCACGCCATGATGCTGGACTACGTGCACACGCTGCGCTATGTGATGGAGCAGCCACGCACCACGGTCGGGGAACTGGGCGAGCGCCTCGCCTGACTCGAGTCGGCAGCGCCCGACGCCGTCATGCGCCGGCACGGCTCGGCCGGGTCAACTCGACGACTGCACGGCCGCGATCCACAACTGTGCCCCCTGCAGCGGTGTGGCTGTCCAGGTGACGTTGTACGAGCGCGGCCTGGAGGTGGGACGCGGTTGTGCGAGCGGCTTGTCCAAGGCGGTGCGCCCGGCATCCACTTCTACACGCTGAATCAGAGCGCGCTGTCGCTGGAGATCTGCCGGCGGCTCGCGGGCTGACGTGGCAGGACGCAGCGCTGCAGACCGGACCCGCGCGCAAGCAGACCTGCCGAGCCGGCGTGACGGGCTGCACGAGTAGTGGTGCTCCCGGGCCGTCGGCCTGTCGGTCCGCCAGAGTGCCGCGCCGAGAATTCTCGGATGGTCATCCTCGCGACCCTGAACGCGTTGCTTGCGCAGCGTGCCGCCGCGGCGCCCGCTGCGAACGCCCTCTTGAACGCCGAGGGCGATGCCATCGGCTACGCGGCGCTCGACGCGCGTGTGCGAGGCCTCGCGCAAGAGCTCGCCAGGCGCGGCGCGACTCGCTCGACGCGCATCGCGGTCGTGCTGCCGAACGGCCCCGACATGGCGCTCGCGTTTCTTGCCGCGGCCGGCCGCGGCGCCTGCGCGCCACTGAATCCGGCGTTCAAGCCGGCCGAATTCGAGTACTACCTTGCCGACCTGGGCGCTCGCTTCGTTCTGGTCGGCCGCGACCAACCGACGCCGGTGCGCGCCGTGGCCGCGGCAATGGGTGTGGGTGTGATCGAGGTGGATCCGCTGTTCCAGCCGTTACCGAACCCGTCGATCGCCGAGGGGCCGGCGTTGCCGCGCGATGCCGGGCCCGGGCCGAGCGACGTGGCTCTCGTGCTGCACACCTCGGGCACGACCGGTCGTCCGAAGATCGTGCCGCTCACGCACGCCAACCTGGTCGCCTCGGCATTGGGCATTGCCGCGCATCTGGAGCTCGGGCCCGAGGACCGGTGCCTGAACGTGATGCCGCTGTTCCACATCCACGGCCTCGTGGGTGCCCTGCTGTCCACGCTCGCTTCGGGCGGCAGCCTGGTCTGCACGCCCGGTTTCGACGAACGGCGCTTCTTCGGCTGGGTCGGCTCGACGCGCCCGAGCTGGTACACCGCGGTGCCGACGATCCACCAGAGCGTTCTCGCCGCCGGTGCGGGCTATGCGCGCGAGGCCCCGGGACATCGCTTTCGCTTCGTGCGCTCGTCGTCGGCCGCGCTCGCGCCGCGCATCATGGCGGCGCTCGAAGCGCTCACCGGCGCGCCCTTGGTCGAGGCCTACGGCATGACCGAGGCGGCGCACCAGATGGCCAGCAACCCGCTGCCGCCCGCGCAGCGCAAGCCCGGCACCGTGGGCCGCTCGGCGGGCGCCGAGATCGCCGTCATGGATGCCGAGGGCCGCCTGCTCGGCGCAGGTGAACGCGGCGAGGTGGTCGTGCGCGGGCCGGGCGTGACCGCCGGCTACGAGGGCAGCGATGAGGCCAACGCGCGCGCTTTCACCGCCGGCTGGTTCCGCACTGGCGACGAGGGTCTGCTCGACGGCGAGGGCTATCTGACGATCACGGGCCGGCTCAAGGAGATCGTCAACCGCGGCGGCGAGAAAGTCGCGCCGCGCGAGGTGGACGAGGCGCTGCTCGACCATGCCGCAGTGGCCCAGGCCGTGGCCTTCGGCGTGCCGCATCCCACGCTCGGCGAGGATCTCGCGGCCGCGGTCGTCGTCACAGCGGGCACCGTGGTCGACGAAGCCACTCTGCGCCGGCATCTGTTCGAGCGGCTCGCCGCGCACAAGGTGCCCACGCAGATCGTTTTCGTCGATGCGATCCCCAAGGGGGCGACCGGCAAGGTGCAGCGCATGGTGCTGCACGAGCGGCTCGCGCCGCTGCTGCGTGCCGCCTTTGAGGCGCCGCGCGGGGCGAGCGAGTGCGCTGTCGCGGCACGATACGCCCAGACGCTGGAACGCCAACCGGTGGGCCGGCACGACAACTTCTTCGCGCTCGGCGGCGATTCACTGAAGGCGGCGGTGGTGGCTGGAACCCTGGCGCAGGAGATCGGCGTGCCTTTGCAGGCGGTGGACCTGTTCCACCACCCGACCGTGGCCGCGCTGGCGGCGCATCTGGAGACGCAGGGCGACACCGCGCGTGGTCTGCGCGACGACGATGCGTCCATCGCTGCCGCGCCCCGTGGCTCGCCTGGCGAGGCCGCGCTGTCCTTCGCGCAGGAGGCGCTGTGGTTCGTCGAGCAGTTGCTCGGGCACACGAGCGCCTACAACAGCTCGCACTGCGCGCAACTCGTCGGCCCGCTCGACGAGGCAGCTCTGCAGCGCGCGCTGACCCAACTCGTTGCCCGCCACGAGGCGCTGCGCACGGCGATCGTCGCGCGCGCAGGCCAGCCGGTGGCGCGCGTCGAGGCGGCGCGGGATTTCGTGCTCGAACGGCGCGCGGCCGGCGGCACGACGGCCGCGGCACGTCTGCGCGATGCGCAGCGCATCGCGCAAGCGTTCGTCGAAGCGCCGTTCGCGCTCGAGCGAGCGCCGCTCGTGCGCGCGGCGTTGGTGGCGATCGAGCTGGGCCGCCACTGGCTCGTGCTCGTCGTTCACCACCTGGTGACGGACGGCAGCTCGATGGCCATCCTGGCCGCCGAGCTTGGCCGGCTCTACGACACGGAGTGCGCGGGGCGCCCGCCCGACTTGGCGCCGGTGCCGCTGCAGTACCCGGACTTCGCCGCCTGGCAACGCCGCCGGCTGCAAGGGCGGCGCCTGCACACGTTGCTCGCGTACTGGCGCAGCAGGCTGGCCGGCATCGAACCGCTGGCGCTGCCCACCGACCGTCCACGGCCCAGCGAGCCCTCGTACGAGGGGCGCACGCTGGGCTTCACCTTGCCACCGGGCTGTGCCACGGCCTTGCGCGCGCTGGCGCTGCGCGAATCGACCACGCCGTTCATGGTGCTGCTGGCGGCGTTCCAGGTGCTGCTGGCGCGCCATGCGCGCACCGAAGATGTGGCGGTCGGCACGCCGGTCGCGGGTCGCACGGGCCCCGAGACCTTCCGCGCCGTCGGCTATTTCGTCAACAGCCTCGTGCTGCGCACCGATCTCGGCGGCGATCCGACTTTCGGCGAACTGCTGGCGCGCGTGCGCGCCACCGTGCTCGGTGCGTTCGAGCATGAGGAGTTGTCGTTCGACCGGCTGGTCTCGGAGCTCAACCCGCACCGCGACCTGAGCCGCAATCCGCTGGTCCAGATTTCGTTCGCGCTGAACAACCAGGCACCGGTTGCCCTCGCCATGGCAGGGATCGAGGCGTCGCCGCTCGATCTGCCGGTGTCGACGTCGAAGTTCGACCTGTCGCTGGCCTTCGTCGAGCGCGACGGCGAGTACCGCGGCACGATCGAATACGCCAGCGCGCTGTTCGACGCCACGACTGTCGAAGGCCTGGCGCACCGCTACGGCGCACTGCTGCAGGCCGCGCTCGAGGCGCCGGGCACCCAGATCTCACGCTTGCCGATGCTCGACACGGCCGCGCGCCGCCGCCTCGTCGACAGCGCCGCCGGGCCCCTGCCACCGCAGAGTGGCGCGCGGCACGAGACGCTGCACGCGCGCATCGCCCATCGAGCCGCGCTGAACCCGACCGCCTGCGCCGTGGTGCACGGTACCGAGCACACCGACTACGGCACCTTGCTCCAGCAGGCCGAGCGGGTGGCGCGCGCGCTGGCGGCCGCCGGCGTGACCCTTGGCGACTCGGTCGTGCTGTGCGCCGAGCGCAGCGGCGGGCTCGTCGCCGCCATCCTCGGCATTCTTCGTGCCGGTGCCGTCTACGTGCCGATCGACCCGACCACACCCGCCGAACGCGCGCGTTTCATCTGTGCGGATGCCGGCGCGCGTGTCGTCATCACCGGGCCGGCGCTGCGCGAGCGCTTCGCCGACACCGCCGCGGCGGTGCTGTCTCTCGCGAGCCTAGCGCTTGCGGACGCGCGCGACGCCGCCCCTGCGACGCTGCCCGAGGCCCGGCCGGACGACCTCGCCTACATCATCTACACCTCGGGCTCGACCGGCCAGCCCAAGGGCGTCGAGGTGTCGCACGCGTCGGCATGCAACCATGCGAGCTGGTTTGCGGGCGCGGTCGGTGCGCTCGCGCAGGACCGCTTCCTGTTCAAGACCTCGATCGGATTCGACGCCGCGCTGGTCGAGGTCTTCGTGCCGCTCGGTCTCGGGGCCACCATCGTCGTCGCCGAGGCGAACGCCGAGCTGGACCCGCAGCGCGTGCTCGCGACGGTGGTGCGCGACCATGTCACAGTGATGCAGGCGGTGCCCTCGGCGCTGCGCCTGCTGCTGGCCGAGCCCGGGCTCGAGCAGGTGCGCACGCTGCGCTTCCTGGTCAGCGGCGGCGAGGCACTGGACTGGGCGCTCGTGCGCGAGGCGCGCAAGCGGCTGCCGGGCGTTCGGCTCGGCAACTTCTATGGTCCTACCGAAACCTGCATCGACGCGACCTGGTACCCGATCGACGAGCGAGCCGACGGCGACGGACCCGTGCCGATCGGGCGGCCCATCGCCGGCCTGCGTGCCCATGTGCTCGATGCCCACCTCGAGCCGGTGCCCGACGGCGTCATCGGCGAGCTGCACCTGGGCGGCGTCGGCCTGGCGCGCGGCTATCGCAACCGGCAGGACCTGACCCGGCGCGCCTTCATCGGCGACCCGTTCCGCCCCGGCGAACGCCTGTACGCCACGGGCGATCTCGTGCGCCGGCGCGCCGACGGCGAGCTGATCTACGTCGGCCGCACCAACGACCAGATCAAACTGCGCGGATTCCGCATCGAACTGGGCGAGATCGAGTCGGCACTGCGCTCGCAGCCCGAAATCGCGCAATGTGCCGTGCTGCCGTTCGAGTACCGCGCCGGCGACACGCGTCTGGCCGCCTACGTGGTGCGGCGATACCCCGAGTTGCCTCTGGACAGCGCCGCCCTGCGCGGGCGGCTGGCCGCCTTCCTGCCCGAGTACATGCTCCCGGCAGCCTGGGTGGTGCTGGAGCGCCTGCCGCTCACCGCCAGCGGGAAGACCGACCGCGCCGCGCTGCCAGCGCCCGAGCCCGGCCACGAGCGCGAGGCGCGTCTCATCGAGCCGCCGCAAGGCGCCACCGAAGCGGCCCTGGCGGAGCTGTGGCGCGAGCTGCTCGGCGTGGCGCAAGTCGGCCGCGACGACGACTTCTTTGCGCTCGGCGGGCATTCGCTGCTCGTCGTTGCGCTGGTCGATGCGATGCGGCGGCGCGCGATGGTGGTCGACGTGCGCACCGTGTTCCAGGCGCCCAGGCTTTCGGCGCTGGCCGCGGCGGTTGGGACGCCGGCAGTGGACGAGGCCGCAAGCCCGGGCCCGACCGGCGCAGTGCCGCCGGATTGCACGCGGGTCGAGCCATGGATGCTGCCGCTCGTGGACCTGAAACAGGCGCAGATCGACGTCATCGCGGCCACGCTGCCCGGCGGCGCCGCGAATCTGCAGGACGTGCTTCCGCTCGCGCCTTTGCAGGTGGGCATCCTGTGGCGCCACATGCTCGAAAGGGGGCCCGAGGGCGGGCTCGAGGGCGGGCCCGATGGTTATGTGGGTCGCTGGGTACTCGCCTTCGACGACCCCGCGCGCCGGGCGCGCTTCCTGCAAGCTCTGCAGCGGCTCATCGAGCGCCACGACGCCTTGCGCACGTCGCTGCGCTGGGAGGGCCTCGACGCACCGGTTCAGGTGGTGCAGCGCCAGGCGACGCTTGCCATTCGGGCGCTGGCGGCGGCCGGCGGCAGTGACGCGCTCGAGGCCCTGCTCGCGGCCAGCGATCCGCAGCGCGTCGCGATGGACCTGCGATCGGCGCCGCTGATGGCCGCCTGGACCGCGGACGATGCACCGCATGGGCGTTGGCTGCTCGCGCTGGACCACCACGATGCGGTGCTCGACCACGTATCCGAAGAGGTCGTGCTCGACGAGGTCCGTGCAATGCTGGCTACGCAAGACACGGCGTTGCCGCGTGCACCGCAGTGGCGGGCTTGGCTGGCACGTGTGCACGGCGAGGGCTTTGCGCCGCACGCGCCGTACTTCAAGGCGCTGCTGGGCGACGTCGAGGAACCGACGCTCCCGTTCGGCCGTAGCGACGTCGACCGCCATGCCGCGACGCAGCGCCGGCATCGCACCCAGTTGAGCGCGCCCCTGGTGCGCTCGATTCGAGACGCGGCCGCCCAGGCTAGCACTGCGGTGGCCGTGCTGATGCACGCCGCCTGGGCCTGCGTGATCGGCGCCGCCAGTGGCCGCGATGACGTTGTCTTCGGCACGGTGCTGTCGGGTCGTTCGCGGCGCATGCCCGGCATGGACCGCATGGTCGGCCTGTTCGTCAATACGCTGCCCGTGCGGCTGCGTCTTGCAGGCACCACCGTGCCCGCGCTGCTGCAAGAGACGCGCCGACAACTCGGCGAACTGACCTCCCATGAGGCGGCGACCCTGGTGGAGGCGCAGCGCTGCAGCGCCGTGCCGGCGGGCAGCCCTCACTTTGGCGCGTTGATGAACTACCGCCACAGCCGCGCCGAGTTGGCGGCCGTGAGCGCCGATGCCGCAGGCGGCCCCGAGATCATCCCGGGTGTCAGGCGTTTGCACAGCGACGGGGCGACGCACTATCCCTTCGGCCTCACCGTCGATGACCTAGGCGACGGGCTTGTCGTGACCACGCATGCCGACGGCGACGTTGATCCGGCGCGGCTCGCCGCCTTCCTGTGCACAGTGCTGGAGCAGATCGCGCGTGCGGTGAAGGCGGCGTCGCAGCAGCCGGCGAGCGAACTGGCCGTGCTGCACGACGCCGAGCTCGATTTGCTGGCGCGGTTCGCGGCCGGCCCGGTGCTCGAGCGCGGCGGCCGAACCGTTCATCGCAGCATTGAGGCGCAGGCGGCGGGGGTGCCGCAGGCGAGCGCGATCGAGGACGCCGAGCGCACGTGGAGCTATGGCGAACTCGAGGCGCAGTCGAACCGCATCGCACGCGCGCTGCGTGAGCGCGGCGTGGGCCGCGGGGGGCGCGTCGGCCTGTGCGTCGAACGCAGCACGGCGCTGGTCGCCGCTCTGCTCGGGATCCTGAAAGCCGGCGCAGCCTATGTGCCGCTGGATCCGGCCTACCCCAAGGAGCGGCTGCAGTACATGGCCGCCGACGCTGAGCTGGCCGCACTGGTGGCCGAGTCTGCCCTGGCCTCTCGCCTCGACTGGCCGCGCGAGGGCACGCTGCTGCTCGACGCTGACCAGGCCTGGATCGATGCGGTGTCCGCCGCGCCTCTGCCCGACGACGAGCACAGCGCGCGGGCCGCTGACGCGGCCTACGTGATCTACACCTCGGGCTCGACCGGCAAGCCCAAGGGCGTGGTGGTGCCGCACGGTGCAGTGGCCAACTTCCTCGCCAGCATGGCGCGCGAGCCCGGTCTCGCCTGCGGCGACCGGCTGCTGGCCGTGACGACGCCCAGCTTCGACATCGCCGTGCTCGAGCTGCTGCTGCCGCTGACCGTGGGCGCGACGGTCGTGCTGGCGAGCCGGGCACAGGCGGGCGACGGCTTCGCGCTGGGCGCCCGCCTGCAACGCAGCGGCGCCAACGTGATGCAGGCCACGCCCGCCACATGGCGCCTGCTCATCGACGCCGGCTGGCGCGGCTCGAGCCGCTTCAAGGCGCTCGTCGGTGGCGAGGCGCTCAGTCCCGAGCTGGCCACCGAGTTGCTTCAACGCTGCGGCGAGTTGTGGAACATGTACGGGCCGACCGAGACCACGGTGTGGTCCACCTGCGGGCGCGTACACAGGCCGCAGGACGGCATCACGATCGGCCGCCCGATCGCGAACACGACGGTACGCGTGCTGGACGGCAGCGGCCGGCCGTGCCCGATCGGCGTGGCCGGCGAGATCTGCATCGGCGGCGCCGGCGTGGCGCTGGGCTATCTGAATCGCCCCGAGCTGACCGACGAGCGCTTCGTGCCCGACCGGCATGCGGCCGCCGCCGGCGCGCGCCTGTATCGCACCGGCGACCTCGGACGCTGGCGCACCGATGGGGAACTCGAACATCTCGGTCGCATCGACCAGCAGATCAAGCTGCGCGGCTTTCGCATCGAACCGGGCGAGATCGAGTCGGCGCTGCTGCGCCATGCCGCCGTGCGCGAGGCCGTCGTCGTGGTGCGCGCCATGGCGGCGGGCGACATGCGTCTGGTGGCCTACGTTCGCTTCGCCGTGCGCGAGGAGGTGCCGGCCGCCTCGCTCTGGCAGCATCTGCGCGAGTCGCTGCCCGAGCACATGATCCCGGCCCACCTGGTGGCGGTGCAGGCGCTGCCGCTCACGCCGAGCGGCAAGGTGGACCGCAAGGCGCTGCCCGACCCGTTCGCCGATCAGGCTGCGGGCGCGCAGCGCACGCGGGAGTCTCCGAGCGAGCCACATGAACGCCTGCTGGCCACGATCTGGGCCGAGCTACTCGGTCACACCGACATCGCGGCCAGCGACAATTTCTTCGACCTGGGCGGACATTCGCTGCTCGTGATGCAGGCAATCGCACGCATCGAGTCGAGCACCGGGGTCGCGTTCAGCCCGAAGCATCTGATGTTCGAGACGCTGGCCGAACTGGCCGCACGACTGGGCGCGCGCCCGGTGCCCGCCACCGTTGCAGGCACGGCGTAGTCGCAGCAGGCGGCTGGCCTGCGCATCACGGCCGTGCGCGAGGGGATCGAGGAAACGTTGCGCCGCAACGCGCTGAAGGCCGGCGACGGCGCAGGCCCTCGCGAGGCCGCGGGACACGGATACGGCGCGGGCCATCCGGCGGCGCATCCAGAACTGCGAACCCGCCGTAGTCCCAGGATCGTGGCCCGGCCACGACCCGTTCCACCCACCACCGGGCGACGCGCCTGGGCACTGTGCAAGCTCACCATGAACACCTTTGAACTGGCCGTGCGCGCCGAGCGCGTCGATACCCTCAACTGGATGGACCAGCATGCGGCCGCGCCGGCTTCGGTGCGCGAGGCACTGGGTCTGGCCAGCCACTGGCACGGCGAGCTGGCGATGGAATCGCCCCGCCTGAATCCAGGCGTCGGGGAATGGCCGCGCCCGGTCGCGGCCGAAGAGCAGGATGCCGCCGGTGGATGGCACCAGGCGGGCCTGGTGCGGCACCAGCAGGCGCAAAGTCTCCATGTCACCGCGCCTGAGCTTGCACACCGGCGCAAAGCACTCTGAAGCCACTCGGAAGTCCACCCCTTCAGAGTCGAGCTCGGGCATCGCCTGCTCGTCGAACGACTTGCCCAGGCTCGCACGCCGCAACTCGGCCACCAGCTCGTCATCCGCGCGCCGGTTGGTCGAACCGACGCGCACATAGACGCCAGCCGGGGCACCGGCTGCCTTGAGGTAGTGAGGGCGGCCTAGGCTGGGGTAGACCTGCAGGGCCACGACGTTGGTGCTGTGCCATGGCAGAACCTCGAGGCGCCGACGCGCTGCCCGTGACCCAGGTGTGGATGGCGGCAGGAGGGGGCAAGCAGCGCATTGTGATCCTGCCCGAGCGACAGATGGTCGTGGTGCGCCAGACCGATCGTCTGCTGCTCGGCGAACGCTCGGGGTTCAGCGACATCGAGTTCCTGCGCCTGCTGCTCGAACCGGAGTAGCCCAGGCGCGTGTGCGACCATGCCCGCGTGAACGGCCCGCCTACCACCCACCGCCGCGCGGCATGCCCGCGCTGCCTGCGCCCGCTGGTCACCTGCCTGTGCGCGCTGGCGCGGCCGACCGCTCATCGCACCGAGGTGCTGGTGCTGCAGCACCCGCAGGAACAGCGCCAGGCGAAGAACAGCGTGGCGCTGCTGCGCCTGTCTCTGGCGCAATGCGAGGTGTGCGTCGGCGAGCGCTTTGCGCCCGAGGCGCTGCAGGCCCTGCTGCAGCGCCCCGGGCGGCACACGCGCCTGCTCTACCCGGACGTGCCTGCCGCGCCCGCGCCACCGGCACCGGGCCACGCTGCGGGCGCGCCCCTGCGGCTGGTGGTGCTCGACGCGACGTGGCGCAAGAGCCTGCGGATGCTTCTCGAGCACCCGGCCCTGGCCGCGCTGCCGCGCCTTGCGCTGGACGCGCCGGCGCCCACCCGCTACCGCGCCATCCGCGCGGCGCGGCGAGCCGACCAGGTCTCGACGCTGGAAGCCACCCTGCATGCGCTGGCGATGCTGGAGGGGCCGACCTTCGACGCCGCACCACTGCTCGATGCCTTCGGGCGCTTCGTCACTGGCGTGGCGGCGCGGCAGCCAGCCAGCAACAACCCAACGTGACGCCAGGTGGCGCCCGCCAGGCGCGCGTCAGGCCGCGTAGTGCACGTACGACTCGCGCACGAGCCCGTCCTTGTCGAAGAACAGCACCTCGACCACATGCGTGCCCGTGATGCCCTTGTAGTGGATCGCAATGCTGTCGACGCCGCGCAGCACGTCGAGCAGGGTGAACTTGATGTGGTCGAACACCTCGAAGCCCTTCTTCACGTAGGCCCGCAGCGCCGCCTTGCCCTGCACGGTGCCGCTGGGGTCGTGGCTCAGGCGTGCGACCAGCGGTGAGTGGAAGATCACGTCGTCGGTGTAGAAGGCCAGCACGCGATCGAGATCCTTCGACTCGAACGCGGCGATCCAGCGCTTCACATAGTCGGCTGTCTTCTCCATCGTCAGCATCGGCGTCTCCTCGGGGGCGGGGTAACGGCGGCCGGATCCGGCCGAGCGCCCGGCCAGTGTGCCACGCGCCCGCGGGCTCAGAGCTCCGAGACGCCAGCAGCGCCGACGGCCATAGACTGTGCGCGCCATGAACGCACGCATGATGCTTTGCTCGTTCCTGCTCCTGGTGCTGCCGGTGCTGCCGGCGGTGCCGCGAGAGGCAGCCGCGGCGCCGGCGTTCGACGTTCTCGTTCGCGGCGGGACCGTCCTCGATGGCCGTGGCGGGCCTCCCTTCGTGGCCGACGTGGGCATCCGCGGCGATCGCATCGTGGCCATCGGCGCTCTCGCCGGCAAGGAAGCCGCGACAGTCATCGAAGCGGCTGGCCTGGCCGTCGCGCCCGGCTTCATCAACATGCTCTCGTGGTCCAACGAGTCGCTCATCCAGGACGGACGGTCCCAGGGCGGCATCCGCCAGGGCGTGACGCTGGAGGTGCTCGGCGAGGGCACTTCCATGGGGCCGCTCAACGCCGACATGAAGAGGCGCCTTCGCGCCGGCCAGACCTTCGGGCGATACGAGGTCGAATGGACCTCGCTCGCCGAGTACCTGCGCTTTCTCGAGAAGCGGGGCATCTCCACCAACGTCGCCTCGTTCATCGGGGCGGGCACTGTGCGCACGCATGTCCTGGGCCTCGCAGACGTGCAACCCACGCCGGCGCAGCTGGAGCAGATGCGCGAGCTCGTGCGCCGCGAGATGGAGGAGGGGGCGCTGGGCATCGGCACCGCACTCATCTACGCGCCGGGCACCTACGCCAGGACCGAGGAGCTCATCGAGCTCTGCAAGGTCGCGGCCCGCTACAAGGGCAAGTACACCTCGCATATCCGCAGCGAGGGCCGCCGCATCTCTGAGGCGATCGACGAGCTCGTGCGCATCAGCCGCGAAGCCGGCATCCCCGCCGAGATCCACCACCTCAAGCTCGCCGGCCCCGCGAACTGGGGCAAGGTGGAAGCGGTGCTTGCCCAGATCAACCGGGCGCGAGCGCAGGGGCTCGCCATCACCGCCAACATGTACCTGTACCCGGCCAGCTCCACCGGACTCGTGGCCCGCATCCCCACCTGGGCCCACGATGGTGGGCCCGAAGCGCTCTACCGCCGCCTCGAGGACACGCCGACGCGCGAGAAGATCGCCCGGGAGATGCGCGCATCCTCGGAGGCCACGCGCGTGGTCTTCGCACGCTTTCGCAAGCCCGAACTTCGCCCCCTCATCGGCAAGACGCTGGCGGAGGTCGCGAAGGCGCGCGGCAGGGACGAGGTGGACACGATCCTCGACCTCGTGCTCGAGGACCGCTCGCGCATCCAGTCGGTGTTCTTCATCATCGATGAACGCAACATCGCCCGGCAGTTGCGGGAGCCCTGGGTGTCGCTGGGCTCGGACGGCGCGTCCATGGCCCCGGAGGGCATCTTCCTCGAGGGGTCCACGCACCCGCGCGCCTACGGCAACGTGGCGCGGCTGCTGGGCAAGTACGTGCGCGAGGACAACGTGCTCACGCTCCCTGAGGCGGTGCGCCGGCTTTCGGGGCTGCCGGCCACCAATCTCGGCCTAGACAAGCCAGGGGGCCGCGGGTTCCTCGCGGAAGGGATGTACGCCGACGTGGTGGTCTTCGATCCGAAGACGATCGCCGACAGGGCGACGTTCGACGAGCCCCACCAGTACTCGACAGGCGTGCGCCACGTGCTGGTGAACGGGGTGCCTGTTCTCAGAGACGGCGAGCACACCGGCGCGAAACCGGGGCGGGCTGTGTGGGGGCCGGGAAAGGTGCGCTGAGTGCGGCGCGAGACAAGGTGACCTACGGTGGTCTGGGTGCCGGCCGAGCGCGTGCTCTTCTCCGGAGTCGTCGCGATGCGGGCGCAGCCGGCCTTCGCGAGCCCCTACTCCAGCGCAAGCCACTGGCTGGCCAGCCTCGATCGGCTCGATGCCTTGAAGCCGGCCGTCGTGGTGCCCAGCCACGGGCCGATCGGCGACGCGGGGTTGATCGCCGGCTATCGCGCCTATCTGCAAGAAATCCACAACCTCGTTGCCGCCGCCAAAGGCGACGGGCGCAGCCGTGAGATGACCGTGGAGCGCGTCGCGCCGAGATGATCGGTCGCTACCCGGACCGCCAACGGCTGGTAGGTGCGATCACTGCTGTCTACGCCGAGACGCGCTGAGGTCGAAGCCGAGCGCCCGGTGCCGAGTGCCGGAGCGGTGGCTCAAGGGACCGCTGCAGACTGGGTGCCGCCGGTGGCACTCGGACGGCGAATGACGGCCGAAGCCAGCACCTGCCACTTGAGTGCCACCGCAGCGTGTGGCCGCTGCACAGCGGCAAGGACGTCAAGGCACTGCTGCAGGCGCCTAACGAGCTACCGCGCGCAGGTACCATGCCGCATCGAGAAGGAGCGGCACGTTGTCCCATCTCTACGAGTTACTCAAGCACGCCAAGTCGGAAGAAGACGTCAAGGACGCGTACATCAAGGCCTTAGGCCTGAAGTCGTTCACCAAAGGTCTCATCGACATTCAAACCAATGAGGTTTGGTTCGAGGCCAAGGACACCGGCAAGAACAGCACCTACGCGCAATTCACGCAGCTTCTGCACTACGTCCAAGTCGCGCTGAACAAGGGCGAGCACATCCCACCATTCTTGGCTGTTATAGACACCGAGAAGGCGGCCATCATTAAGTCGTCGGATGTCATCCCATTCCTGGCTAAGAAGACGGTCAAGTGGGGTAAGTCGGCGTCAAAGTACACGCAGGAAGCATTGGAGGAAATCTCTGCGCACATCGGCACGCACTTCGTGTCGTTCCGGCTGGCGACCAACGAGGCGGAGTTCATTCAGACGGTCAAAGAGGCCATCAAGTCTGGCGACATCATCCGTACGCAAATCACGCCGGACAATCTCAAGCAGGTGTTCGACAAGTGGGTGTCATTCATCGGCAGGGAGATTGAGGGTGCCGACGAATCAGACTACACGCTGCTCTTCTATGCCGACGTCATGCACGACGGCACCGTGTCTACCTACAAGAGCCTGCCCGCAAGTTTGGCCCAAGTCGACGGGCAACCCGCCTTCATCCTCCACGGCAAGCTCTACAAGCTTGGGAACAAGGAGGGGTACCGTCGGTTCTGGGCAATCTATCACCGGCCTCCCAACTCCGAGTATCGCAACTACCTACTGGAACGTCGCGACAGCCTGATTCCGCTCGACGAGCGGATGTTCAAGGGCGCCTACTACACGGCTCTATCCACCGTGGACAAGGCGTACGACCAACTCACGGAGGTGCTGGGCCCGAACTGGCAGCGCAACTACGTTGTGTGGGACATGTGCTGCGGCGTTGGCAACCTCGAAGTGAAGCATGGCAACCCGCGCAACGTGTTCATGAGCACGCTCGACCAAGCGGACCTGGCCATGATGGCCTCTACCAAGACCTGTCCGGCCGCGACGAAGTTCCAGTACGACTACCTGAACGACGACGTTAGACCCGATGGCACCATCGACTACTCGATGACCAACAAGGTTCCTCAGGCGTTGCGCGATGCCATCGCCTCTGGCAAGAAGATTCTGGCGCTCATCAATCCGCCCTACGCAGAGGCCATGAACGCCGTCGCAACGCGGGGTGACGGAGATGCGGCAGCAAAGGAGAAGGTCGCCGCCACAAGGATGGGTGAGTGCATGGCTGGCTACGGCTACGCTGCCCGCGAGCTGTTCGTGCAGTTCTTGGTGCGAATTGCGCACGAGATTCCGAACGTCACCATCGCCTGCTTCAGCAAGATGAAGCACGTCGTCGCGCCGAACTTCGAGCCGTTCCGCGAGCGATGGAACGCCAACTACCTGGGCGGCTTCGTAGTGCATAGCAAGGCCTTCGAAGGCCTCAAGGGCGACTTCCCAATCGGCTTTCTTATCTGGAAGCTCGAGCCACCTAGCGAGAAGGTGCCCGCATTGGCCGAGGTCCGTACCGAGGTCATCGACAAGAACGCCAAGCCCATCGGAGCGAAAACATTCCGGGTCGTCGCCGCCAACCGGCTGCTTGGAGATTGGATTACTCGTGCCCGGCCCAACGACAAACCAGCGCTGCCCTTGAGCAAAGCCATGACGCCAGCGTCGGAGAAGGCGAAAGACCTTCGAGGCGACCGTTGGTCTGACAACGCCATTGGCGGGCTCATTTCGCTGGGTTCCGATGTCCAGCACAGCATGCAAACGGCGCTGCTATCGTCGAGCTACTGCAGCGCCGGAGGCCTACTGGTCACCAAGGACAACGTCGACCAAGTGGCGGCCGTGTTCACAGTGCGGCGCATCGTCAAGCACTCCTGGATCACCGACCGCGACCAGTTCACTGCGCCGACCGAGCCGCTAACCGCGGAGTTCACCGGTGATTGCCTAGTCTGGATGTTATTCAACAACGGCAACCAAACCGTGGGCGCGGACGGCATCGTTTGGCGAGGCAAGACGTGGAGCCTCGTCAATCACTTCATCCCCTTTACTGAGGATGAAGTTGACGCACCGAGACCGTTCGAGTCCGACTTCATGCAAACGCACTTGTCGACCAAGAAGCTGTCCGAAGAGGCTAAGGCCGTGCTTACCCAGGCCAAGGCGTTATGGAAGGCGTTTTTCGCAGAGACCGACCCGCACAGCGTGCGGAAGGAGCTGCGCCTTAATCGAGCTGACGTTGGCTGGCACCAAATCCGAAATGCCATGAAGTTGCGCAATGCCGGCGGAGACTTCGTGCCCGTCAGCACTGCTGCATTCGACCAAGCGTACGCCGCTCTGAGTGAGAAGACTCGACCGGGCGTGTACACCTTTGGCTTTCTCCAGAAGGACGACTGACCATGGGAAGCCCCCGACGGGCAGGCCTGCGATACGCCGGCGTCGAGGGCGCGGTGCAGCGGCTGGTATGCGGTCGTAACCGTCAGCACGACGCTGAGGGTCGGCCGACCGGACACGCTGCGGAGCGGGCATTGCCTCGCGCCAGGCGCGGGCCCGCAACGGGTTGGAACTGACTACCCCTCCGCAAGCAGCGAGCGTAGCCCTACCAGCTCCTCACGACGCCCGCTGCAACCCCGCCCCACTCACAACAGCCGCCCGCTCTGCCCGTACGTGTCCGCCCCCCAGCACCACACCGCGCCGGCCGCGGTGACGCCGCAGGTGTGGCCACCGCCGGCGGTGATCTGCGTGAATGCGGGCAGGCCCGCGATGCGCACGGGCGGCTGGCTCGACGCCAGGGTGCCGTCGCCGAACTGCGCGCGTGAGTTGTCGCCCCAGCACCACGTCTGCCCTGCGTTGTCGATGCCGCAGGTGTGCGAGCCGCCGGCCGCGATCTGCACGAAGCGCTGCGCGCCGGCCACGGCGCCGGGTGTTGCCTGCCCGGTCGACCACGCTGGCGCTCGCGCGGCCGATGCGGCCCGCTGCGCCCCAGCAGTAGGCGACGCCGCCGGCGTCGAGCGCGCAGGTGTGGCCGAGCCCGGCCACGATCTGCGTGTAGCTGCGGCCGCCGAGCGCGGCTACGGGCAGCGTGCGATCGACGAGCGTGCCGTCGCCGACCTGCCCCGCGTCGTCGGCCCCCCAGCAGAAGGCGGCACCCGAGCCATCGAGCGCGCACGCGTGCACCTCTCCGACGGCCAGCGCGGTGAACGACTGCGTCGGCGAGACGCGGTAGGGCACCGGGGCGAGCTGCGACACGCTGCCGTTGCCCGGCTGGCCGTAGTAGCCGCTGCCCCAGCAGTAGAGCGCGCCGGCGCTGAGGCCGCAGGCCAGGTCGCCGCCGGTCGCGGCAGCAAGGGCGCTGAACACGAGGCCGCCGCTGACGTTGGCCGGCACGTTGCTCGTTACCTGGGTGCCGTTGCCGAGCTGGCCGCGACGCCCCGCGCCCCAGCAGTGCGCGGCACCGGCCGCATCGGTGCCGCAGGTGAAGAGGAACCCGCCGGCGACGCGAGTCCATGTGGTGGCACCGCTCACGGCCACCGGCCCGTTGCTGCAGACGGCAAAGCCGTCGGCGCAGCCGACGAGTGCCTGGCCACCGTTGCCGAGCTGGCCGAACTGGTTGCCGCCCCAGCACGCCGCACTGCCGTCGGCGAGCACCGCACAGGTGTGCGCCCAGCCGGCGCTCACCTGCACGGCAGCCCGTGCGAGCGGAACGGGGTACGGAGCCGTCTCGTTCTTGAGCTCGATCGTGTGGTCGTCGCCACCGCCGCAGGCCGAGAGCCACGCCAAGGCCAGGAGCGGCGCCAGAACGCCGAGACGAGCGCTGATCGATTTCATGGGCACCTCCGGAACAGGGGTCGCGACGGTACGCGACTGAGGGCGAATGGCCGAACCGATGGCCGCCCGCGCACCTGGCGCGAGACACGGCCGCCGCGCATTGTGGTGCGCACGCAGCCCCAGGATGACGACGCGGCCTCGCCGGCATCGAGGCCGTCAGAGCGCACGCGGTTGAACAGGCACGGGCCCATCGAGGCCTTTCCGCCGTCCGTGCTCGAAGGAGAACGGCGGGAGCACGCGCTGCTGTTCAAGCGGCTTGCCACGCTGCGCCGCGACGCACCGCTGTTCGACAGCGTCGAGCAGTTGCTCTGGCGAGGGCCGACGAAACGCTTCGCTGAATGGGCCCAGCGCCTGAGTGCGCCTCGGCTCCTCGGGCGCTGCGAAGCGGCGGCGGCCCCGTGAGGACCCGGCCCGTCGGCCGTTGCCAGCCGCGCGCTGATCACTCGATGTTCGCGTCCCTGCGGCAAGGCCGAGTCGGAGATCGCCGTGCAGCCGCTCGAGCAGTTCTACGAGGTCGACCTGTTCGAGTTCGAAGCGCTGGCCGTCATGCCTTCGTACGAGCTGCAGGCCGCGCTGCGCACCGTCTTCATGAACCCGGCGACCACCCGTGCGCCGCACAAGCCGGCCTACAACATGATCGCGCAGCCGCGCGACGGCGCGGGCCTGGCTGATGAAGTCGGGTTTTGAACCGGGGGCCATCCGCATCCCGAACCTGCGCCGTTCGGCCGCGCGCCTGTTCAGCCCCCACGTGAGCTTCTCCGACCACACGCAGGAAGAGTACGAGAAGCAGGCCTACCAGGTGATCACGGTCGACTCGATCGTGCGCTTTCTCACCTCGCAGGACCCGGGGCTGACCCAGACCAGCATCCGTTGAGCGCGCGACGCGTGGCCGCGGCCGAGCGGAGCGGGCCCGCCCCCGGACGAAATTGAGAGGGCCGCGGCGCTGCGATTGGGCTTGGCGGCATGTCGTCCGACCCCGTGACTTCGCCCATCGCCCATCGGCTCCTCGATGCTGCCCGCGAGCTTTCGCAGGCGCTCGCCGCCTTGCGCTTCGGGCCACTGATCGCGCATGTCTACGATCCGCTGCAGTACGCGTGGGCACCCTATGAGCGCTACGTCAGGCGCTATGGCGCCACACGCAAGCGCGTGGTGCTGCTCGGCATGAACCCGGGGCCGTTCGGCATGATGCAGACGGGGGTGCCGTTCGGCGAGGTGGCCGCGGTGCGCGACTGGATGCATCTTGCAGCAGCCGTCGAGCGCCCGGCACGCGAACACCCCAAGCGTCCGATCGAAGGCTTCGCGTGCCCGCGCTCGGAGGTCAGCGGGCGGCGCCTCTGGGGATGGGCGGCACTGCGCTTCGGCACGGCCGAGGTCTTCTTCCGCGACTGGTTCGTGCTCAACTACTGCCCGCTCGTCTTCCTCGAGTCAACGGGGCGCAACTTCACTCCGGACAAGCTGCCCGCCGAGCGGCGGCGCGCGGTCGAGGAGGCCTGCGACCGCCATCTCGCCGCGGCGCTGGCGGCGCTGCAGCCCGAATGGGCCATCGGCGTCGGTGCCTTCGCCGAGAAGCGCCTGCGCACCGTACTCGAGAGCGACCGCGTCGACGCCGCCTTCGCCCGCAAGGTGAAAGTCGCGCAGATCCTGCATCCGAGCCCGGCCAGCCCGGCCGCCAACCGCGGCTGGAGCGAGGCGGTCGATCGAACGCTCGTCGGGCTCGGGGTGCTGGCGGCCGAAGGTGGCGCGGCTTGAGCCGTGACTGGTACACCTTCACCTCGGTCGAACAGCTGATCGAGGACTTCATCGCTGCCGTCGATTCGGCGAGGAGCAAGACATGACCAAGCGAACACTGATGATCACGATGAACGCCGATTGGCGCGGTGCGCTGCGCACTGCCGGGAAGCGAGCCGCCGCCCGCAGCTACCAAGGCGAAGTTCTGAATTTCGAGACTGCGGGCAGTTTCTTCGGCAAGCTCACCGAGCGTCGCTGGGCTCTTGTGCATGCGCTGCAGGGTCGGGGAGCGATGTCGGTGCGGGAGCTGGCACGCCGCGTGGCGCGAGATGTCCGGCGCGTCCATGACGATGTGCAAGCGCTGGCCGATCTCGGCCTGTTCGAGCGTACGGACGCCGGCGGGGTCGTGTGCCCTTTTGAGGCGGTGCACATCGACATGCGGTTGACGGCTCCCCAACCACTTGCAGCGCGATCGGTACCGTCTCCAGGCGGTGACGGCGCAGCTCGATCTCGGCGCCACCACCTTGCTGCCGGTGCACCTGCGCTGAGCGGGCGCCGCGGCTGCCATGCGCCGGCTCTGGTTCTCACCCGATGCAGATCTTGCCCACCAGCACCGGCACTTCGAGCAGGATGCGTCCGCGGCGAATGATCAGGCGCAGCAGGGCACCTTCCTTGTGGGCATCGCGCCACACGGCCGGATTGAGGACCACGTCGTCGTGCTGCAAGCCGGCTCGCGATGCGGGCGTGTCGTCGCCGACGAGGATGATGCGCTCGGTGCCGGGCTCGGCGGTGATGCCCACCCCGACATAGCTGCTGCCCTCGCAGACCAGGCCGCTGGCCGACAGGCCGGGATGGATATCGACATCGACAATCTGCTCACCCGCTTCGCGCAGCCGCTCGGCGCTGAGCTGCTGCAAGAACGCGGGCAGCGGCGGCGGACCCACCGTCATCGTGACGAAGGCGAGCATGGCCAGGATGAGCAGGTGCAGCAGCACCGTCAGGGTCGCGGCGACGGCGCGGGTGCCAACGCTCATGCGGGCATTCTGCGCCTGCGCAGAGGGGCACTCGCCGCGAGGATAGTATTTTCAAAGGCCCTTTTTCTTTCTCCATGGCACCCCGAACACGCCACCCGACGCGCTTGAGTCGGTCTTTGGAGGTGGCTGAGATCTGTTGTGCATTGACGGCGCCGCCGAAAATCGTCTTTCGATGCCTGGCAGCAGGAAGGTGGACAGGGCGATCGACAACATCACCAGCGACAGCACGAAGCGCCGGTTCCACGCGCTTTGCACGGCCAAGCTGAACAGCGCTTTCATCGGGCCACCCCGGCACGCGCTGCGCGAGCGTGACCACCTGCCAGGTTGATCGTCGTCAGATCGAGCTGGCGCTGAAAGCGCGTCATCAGCCGGGCTTCGTGGCTGACGAAGAGCAGTGCGCCGCCGGCCTCGGCACAGGGCTGGATGTGGTGCTCGGCATCGAGCATGCGCGAGCGCAGACCGGCGCCTACCTGCGGCTGCTGCGCGGCTACATGCCACCCGCCCACAGGCGATTCGTCGACGACTGCGAGCGCCTGTCGGGGCTGCGCAGCTTCGTCGCGCGTTCGACCCAAGGGGCCGATGCCGCCTTGCGCGATGCGTACAACGCT
>JANNRI010000021.1:0-90165 GCA_031401195.1 Burkholderiales bacterium | reverse complement strand
CCCGTCTTCACGCCGGCGAACCAGCTCACGATGATGCGGATGCTGCTCATCCCGGCATTCGTGATCCTGCTGATGTACGGCTACCGCGGCTGGGCCCTCGTCACCTTTCTGGTGGCGGGGCTGACCGATTTGCTCGACGGGCTCCTCGCTCGACTCACCGGGGACAAGACCACCCTCGGGGCCTGGCTCGACCCGATGGCCGACAAGCTGCTGCTGCTCACGATGTTCGTGATGCTGACCCTGCCCGAGATCGGCCGGCCCAACCGCCTGCCACTCTGGTTCACCGTCGTCGTCATCAGTCGCGACGTCGCCATCGTCGCCACCGTGGCGGTGGTCAACCTGGCGATCGGGCCGCGTACGTTCAGGCCGTCCATCTTCGGCAAGATCGCCACGGCGCTCTACATCCTGACCGGCGTCGCCGCCCTCTATTTCAACTACCTGGACGAGCCGTCCAGCATCGTCCGCGCGCTGATCTACGCCTCCCTCGCCATTACCGTCATCTCGGCCGCCGACTACGCGGTTCGCGTCGCCAAGTAACGCTGACCAGGAGTCAGCCCACCCTGTGGTGGGATGCAGAAATGAGCTGCTCGAATGGACAGGTAGCCGCTTGCGCGCGCTCGGCGGGCCCATCCCTCCTCACCCCTACAGTTTTGTAAGCCTGGTTGCGATAAAGCGCTGAAGGGGCTATTCTTATCGGCCCAACCCCCATATTCAGGTTCCACCAGGAGTAGGTGATGCTGGACGCATTCAAGTCGAAGAGCGGTACCTCGAAGCTGCAGTCCGACGAGTTGCAGACACTGATCGCGGCCTCGAAAGAGGAGCGGGCGGCCCTCAGCACGATGCTCACGCAGGTGCAGCTGCACAGCGCCAAGCTGGCGTCCGCGGGCAAGACCCTGCAGGAGGTCGAGGAGAAGGCCGGCAAGGCCCACACCAAACTCGACGAGGTGACCGACCGGCTCGACAAGGCTGCCGCGCGAGCCAAAGAGCTCGAAGCGATCGACGCCCGCGTCAAGGCGCTGACCGAGTCGGTGAGCGAGGCGGAAAAGGAAGCCGTCCGGCTGACCGCTCCCGACGGCGAGCTCCAGAAGCACAAGCGGGAACTCCAGAGCCTGTCGTCGCAGGCGCTGCAGACCCGCGCCAGCCTCGACACCCTCAAGAAGGACCAGTCGGCGCTCGACGAGCTCCGCGACCAGCTGCGCCAGGCGCAGACCGAGATCAAGTCGTCGCACGAGCGGACCGAGGGGCTCAAGACCGACTTCGAGCAACTCCGATCGATGTCCGGCCAGCTGACGCAGGACTACACCAAGCTCAAGGACCTGTCGCGCGAATCGCACGACACGGCGAACACGACCGTCGAGATGGTCAAGGACGTCGAGAAGCGCCTCGGGCCGCTGGCGCAGCTCCAGGAGATGAGCAAGACGACGGAAGAGCGGATGTCGACGCTCAACTCGCTCGCCGAGCACGTCACGCAGAAGATCAAGGCGCTCGAGAACCAGAAGCACACGGTCGAGCACGCCGTCGTCGAGGCCACACGCCTGAACGAGATGGTGTGGACCATGGACGCACAGATCGCCAAGCTGACTGACGGCCGCGACCAGATGCAGCGCGCCGAGGAGACCGTGACGCGCATGGAGCAGCTTGCGCGAGCGACGACGCAGGAGCTCACGGCGGCCACGACGGCACGCGAGGAGTTCCTGCGCGAGTCGGCGCGGCTGGAGACCCAAGGTCGTACGCTCGCGGATTACCTGCGCTCGACGATCGAGCGGCTGTCCATCGACAGGAGCGAGCTCGACGCGTTCGACCAGCGCATGAAGTCGCTCTCGGCGGCGGTGGGCGAGACCGAGAGCCGCGTGCAGGACGTGCTGGGGAAGAACGAGGCGCTCTCGGCGATGCAGCAAAAGGGCGAGTCGCTGGCGAAGACGTTCACGGCGCTTCGATTGGAAACCGAGGATCTCGCGCGCAAGCAGAGCATTCTTGACACCTTGGCCGAGCAACTCGGCGAGGTCGATGCGCTGGGCAAGCGAACCGCCGCGCAGCACGAAAGCCTGATGCAGTCGCAGGAGGATCTCGACGCGGCTCGTCTCGAGTTGGAAGAGTTCCACCGCGCGCACGCCGAGGCGGTGCAGTTGCGCGACAAACTGGCGCTAGACCGCGCCACGCTCGAGTCCTACGCCGAGCGCACCACCACCATGCTTAGCCGCACACCCGATGTCGAGGCGCGCCTGGATTCGGTGCTGAGCAAACTCTCGCTGGTGGAGGAAGGCGGCAAGTCAGCGGCGCGCCTGGGCGAAGTGGCCGCGGAACTCGACACGCAGCTCACGCGCGTGAGCGCACGGCTGCAGTTCGTGGAAAGACTCGATGAGCGCGTCAACGGCCTGCATGTGCTCACTTCCGACGTCGAGCGCAAGCTGGCTGAGCAGCTCGCGCGCCGGGCGGAAGTGGAAAGCCTGAAGAGCCTTTGCGACACCTTGTCGACGCAGGTGGCCGACGCGCAGCAGAAACTGGACGGCGTGTCCGCGCTGCAGGGGCGCCTGCTGCCGGTAACCACCCAGGTGACGGCGCTGATGCAGACGTTGGCGACCTCGCAGCAGCTCGTGGCGTCGGTGAAGCGGGACGAATCGCTGGTGCAGGAGCAGCATGCCCGCTTTGCCGAACTCGTGGAACTTGGCAAGAAGCAGGCCACCGAGACGGCCGAGCGCATGAAGCAGGTTCAGGCGGTGAGCGACGACCTGGGCCGCGCAGCAGCCATGAAGGAGGAGGTGCTCGCCGAACTCGCCCGCGTGCAGGCCCGGCAACGCGACGCCGTCTCCCAGATCGATGTCGCCGAAGACCAGCTCAAGCGCGCCGAGGCCACGATCAAGCAGCTCGAGCAGCGCCGCGCCCAGTTGCTGAGTACCGAGAAGACCATCGCCGCCTTCGAGGCCCGGCTTGGTGACCTCGACCGAAGTGCCGAGACCGTGGATCAGAAGATCAAGTCACTCGCTGAGCGCGAGGCTCTCGTGCAGGCGGTGAAGGCCGAGGTTGACAACATCCGCCAGATCAGCAGCCGCAGCCGCGCCGATCTGCAGTTCGTCACCGACCACCGCACCGACGTGGCCGACATCCGCGCCAAGGTCGAAGGCCTGCTCGCCCGCGTCGGCGAAACCGACGACAAGATCGCGATGATCGAGTCGCGGCGCAAGGTGGTGGAAGAGGTGCAAGCGCGCGCCAGCGACATCACGCACATGCTGGACGACATCCACGTCAACCTGGAGATGCTGGGCGAGCAGCGTGCCGTGATCGACCACGTCGGCGAAAAGCTCGCGCGGCTCGACTTCACGGTGCAGGAGGCCCAGAACACGCTGCGCGCCCTGCAGCGCGAACGCGAGATGGCCGAGCGCATCGAACAAGGGATCAAGGCGCTGCGCGCGCGCAGCGGGACCGGCCAGTCGAGCTAGAACTAGAGTAAGCGCTGGGCGGCAGTCTGGGTGTCGGCGCCTTCGCCTGCGAGCAATCGCAGAATTGTCGCCGCTACCCTTTGCGGCTGCTCGTGCACGAGCCAATGGCTTGCCTCGGGCAGCCGCTCCACGGTCAACGTCGGCACCCATTGGCCCAGGCCTTCGAGCAGCCCCGGCAGCAAGGCGTGGTCCCGCTCGCCCCACAGTATGTGCGTGGGCACGCGCACGGTGACGGCCGCGTCGTCCAGAACGAGCTTGCGCAGTCCGTCGCCCGACGCCGGCGTGGGCCGCAGCGGCGAAGCTCGGTAGTAGTTGAGAGGCCCGCTCAAGCCACCGCGCCAGGTGGCGCGATACCGCTCCTTCACCGCCGGGGTCAGCCAAGCCGCATCGCCGAAAAACGGCCACAGGCGCTGAAAGTCGTTGTCGGTGAGCAGCGCTTCGGCATCCGGCCGACACAGAAAACTCATGTAGGCGCTGGCTTGCTGCTGGGCGGTGCTGAGCTTCAGTTCACGCAAGAACGTCGCCGGGTGAGGCGAGTTGACGATCATCAGCCGGCGCAGCAATTCGGGCCGCTGCGCCGCCAGTGCCCAGGCCACGGCACCACCCCAATCGTGCGCCACCAGCAGGTCCAGCGGTGCCCCGACATGTTCGATGAGGCCGGCCAGATCGGCCACCAAGTGCTTGGCCCGGTAGGCCGACACCTCTTGCGGCGCTGAAGAACCCGCGTAGCCCCGCATCTGGGGTGCTGTGCACGCCACGCGGGCCCCGAGCATGGTGATGACCTCGTCCCACACGAAGGCGGCCTCGGGGAATCCGTGCACCAGCATTGCACGCGGAACCGCTCCATCGGGTGCCTCGGCACCACTGCGGCAGACCAGCGAGATCCCACTTGGCAAAGTGACCGACTGCTCGCGGATCACAGGGGCACCTCCGGCACCTTCGGCACCTCCGGCACCTCCGGCACCTTGGGCACCTTGGGCGCTTTGGGCACCTCAAGCACCTCGGGCGGCTTGGCCTCAAGGGCACGCCAGCCATGCAGCACCTCGGCCGCGTCAGCCAGTCCCTGGCGCGAAAGCGCGGAGAACAGGGTCACGCCGATGTCTGCGCCTTCGCTGGCCACCATCGCCAACGCTTGTTCGCAGCGCTCCAAGGCCAGGGCGGCATCTCGCCGATTGAGCTTGTCGGTCTTGGTCAGCAGCACGAGCAGGCGCACGGCGCCGCCTGCCAGGCGTGGGGCGATGAGCGCCAGCAGCCGCTCGTCCAGCTCGGTGAGCCCGAGGCGCGAATCGGCCAGCAGCACCACGCCAGTGAGCGGGCCGCGGCTTTCCACATAGTCAGCCATCACGCGTTGCCAGCGCAGCTTCGCGCCGCGCTCCACCGCCGCGTAGCCATAGCCGGGCAGGTCAGCGAACAATGCGTCGGGGCGATCCTTGGGGCCGACCTCGAACAAGTTGATGTGCTGGGTGCGACCCGGCGTGCGCGAGGAGAACGCGAGCCGCTTGTGCTGCGCCAGGGCGTTGATGGCACTGGACTTGCCGGCGTTGCTGCGGCCGACGAAAGCGATCTCGGGCAACGCCAGGGCCGGCAATTGGTCAAGCTGGCTTGCCGTGGTCAGGAAACGCGCGCTGTGCGCCCAGGCCAATGCGGCGCGCCCCCCCTCGGAGACCGCCTCGGATTCAGCCCGGGCACGGCGGGCGGGTGCGGCTTCGGGTGGATTCATGGCGCATTGTAAAATTGTCCGCTGATTTCCCGGCCTTCTCTTCTTGCCGGGCGCCCCCGCACGGGGCCACACAAACCCCACAGAACATCTGCAAGAAGGCCCTGTCGCATGAAGCCCCCCCCGTACCGCGCCGGCTTTGCCGCTGCCCTCGCCGTGTCCGCCGCCCTGAGCGCCGCGAGCCTGCGGGCCGCCGAAGCGCCCGCCCAGCCCACGTTCAAGCCCGACATGGCCAAGGCGCAGAGGCTCGCCGAAACCTGCACGGCGTGCCACGCCGTCGACGGCTCGCGCGGCGCACCGGCCAACCCCATCTTGCAGGGGCAGCACGCGGACTACCTATTGAAGCAGCTGACGGAGTTCAAGGCGGGCAAGCGCAAGAACGCGGTCATGCAAGGCATGGTCGCGGCGCTCTCCGAAGAAGACATGAAGCACCTCGCCGCCTTCTACGCCGGCAAAACCGCCAAGCCCGGATTCGCCAAGAGCAAGGACACGGTGGCGCTCGGGGAGCGGCTTCACCGCGGTGGCAACGTCGCCACGAAGGTGCCGGCCTGCGCCGGCTGTCACAGCCCTTCGGGCGCGGGCATCCCGGCCCAGTACCCGCGCCTGGCCGGGCAGCATGCCGACTACACCGAAGCGCAGCTCACCGCGTTCAAGAGCGGGGCCCGCGGCAACAGCGCGCAGATGACCGGAGTGGCCGCCAGGATGAGCGAGCGTGAGATCAAGGCCGTGGCCGACTACCTGGCCGGCCTGCGCTGAAACGCACACTGCCCTCGGGGCCAGCCGCATCGCTGTAAGGTCGCGCCTTCGGGCGACGACCCTCACGCCAGCGTTGACGGAGAACCCCATGCACCTGCTGCGCGATCGCGGATACAACCAACCGCCCGCTGGCGAGATCACACCGCGTGCGGCTTACCTCGATCGGCGTCACTTCGTCGCTCTGGCCGGCGCGGCTGCCCTGCCCGGCTTCCAGGCAAACGTGTGGGCGCAGACGGTCCGCCCTGGCAAGCTCGCGCCGCTTGCCGGCGCCAAGAGTGCGGTGTCCGGCGCCATGGTGATGGACAAGGCCACGCCGTACATCGACGCCAGCACTTACAACAACTTCTACGAGTTCGGCACCGAGAAGTCCGATCCTGCCCGCCTAGCGCACACGTTGAAGATCCGGCCCTGGACGGTCTCGATCGAAGGCGAGGTCAAGAAGCCAGGCTCTTTCGACCTCGATGCGCTGCTCAAGCTGGCGACGCAGGAAGAGCGCATCTACCGCATGCGTTGCGTCGAAGGCTGGTCGATGGTCATCCCGTGGGTCGGCTATTCGCTGGCCGAGCTGATCAAGCGTGTGGAGCCCACCGGCAACGCCAAGTTCGTGCAGTTCGTGACCCTGGCCGACCGCATCCAGATGCCGGGCCTGCGCAGTTCGGTGCTCGACTGGCCCTATGTCGAGGGCCTGCGCATCGACGAGGCCATGCACCCGCTCACGCTGCTCAGCTTCGGCATGTACGGCGAGGTGCTGCCCAACCAGAACGGCGCGCCGGTGCGCGTGGTGGTGCCCTGGAAGTACGGATTCAAGAGCGGCAAGAGCCTGATCAAGATCCGCTTCGTCGAAAAGCAGCCGCCGACGAGCTGGGAGCTCGCCGCGCCAAGTGAGTACGGCTTCTACAGCAACGTCAACCCGCAGGTCGACCATCCGCGCTGGAGCCAGGCCACCGAGCGCCGCATCGGCGAGGACGGCCTGCTGGCCAAGAAGCGAGCGACGCTCATGTTCAACGGCTACGAGTCGCAGGTTGGGCAGATGTACGCCGGCATGGACTTGCGCCGACAGTTCTAGGCCGCAAGCCCGTGGCGGTCAAAACCATCGGTCGCGCCGCGGCGGGCACGGTCGCGCCAGTGGCTCGCGCCCCGCACACCCCACGCGACAAGTCGCGCCCGCCCGCCCCGACGATGAAGAGCATCCACTCAACGCTGCTGCTGCATCGGGCTGCCAAGCCGCTGCTGTTCGCACTGGCGCTGCTGCCATTCGCATCGCTGCTGTGGAGCGCCGTCGCCAACACACTGGGCGCCAACCCGGCCGAAGCGCTGATCCGCGGCACCGGCGACTGGACACTGCGCTTCCTGTGCATCACGCTTTGCATCACGCCGCTGCGCCAGCTCACCGGCTGGCATGCGCTGGCGCGGCTGCGCCGCATGCTGGGCCTCTTCACCTTTTTCTACGCCACCTGCCACTCTCTCGCTTTCGCCTGGTTGGACATGGGCTTCGACATCGAGGCGATCGTCCGGGACATTGGCAAGCGGCCCTTCATCCTTGTCGGCTCCCTCGCGCTGCTGCTGATGGCATCGCTGGCGGCCACTTCGTCCAACCGCGCGATCCGGGCGCTGGGTGCTGCGCGCTGGCAAGCGCTGCACCGCGCCGTCTACGGCATCGCGCTGCTGGGCTTGCTGCACTTCTTCTGGATGCGTTCGGGCAAAAACGACTTTGCCGAGGTGGGTGTGTATGCCGCGGTGATTGCGATGCTGCTGGGATGGCGCGTATGGCGTGCCGCCACAGCCGCGAGACGCGCAAGCCTCCAGGCGCCGGCTGGCTAGCTAGCTAGCCAGGCTAGCGCGGGGCGCGCGCCGTCGCGGCCCGCATGCGGGCCGCCGCCGCTTCGAGCTCGGGCCAGAGCGGTCGGCCCGGCGCGAAGCGCAGTCTCATGTAGGCCGCCAGCTCAGCCACCTGCGCATCGGACAAGTGGTCGCGGAAAGCCGGCATGTAGCCAAAGGCGGGGCCGGGCGGTGTCTCACGCACGCCATTCAGGATCACCTGCAGCAGGTTGTCCGGCCGGGCGCTGTGCAGGCTGCTGTTCAGCACCAGCGGAACGTTCAAGCCAAACACCTGCGGGCCGCGGCCGTCGTGATGGCAGGCACCGCAGGCCCCTTCGAACAGGCGCTGTGCGGCGCCGGGGGGCAGCGTGGCCTCGGCTGGGAGCGCGCGCTCGGGTGCGGCCATCGTGCCCGATGCCGGCGCACCCGCTGCGGTGACGGCGTTGAACGACGCGAGGTAGCTCGCCATCGCACGCACATCGCCCTCGGGCAGCGCCTGCAGGTTGCGCACCACGGGCACCATCGGGCCGATGGCCGCACCGTGGTGGCGGCTGTGGCCGTGGCGCAGGTAGTCGAAGAAGTCCGCGGCGGTCCACGGCCGCGGTGCGTGGCTGGCCAGGGCAGTGAGCGGCGGCGCCTCCCAGCCGTCGACCATGGCGCCTGCCAGATGTGCCGTGCCGCGCCGCTCGGCACCCAGTGCATTGCGCGGCGTGTGGCAGGCGCTGCAATGGCCCACCGTCTCCACCAGGTAGGCGCCGCGGTTCCACTCGGCACTGCGGGTGGGCTCGGCCGCTCGCGGCGCCGCATCGTGGAACAATCCATTCCACGCCCGCATCAAGGCCCGCTGGTTGTAGGGGAACATCAATTCGGCCTCGCGCGCCGGCGCATGCACCGCGGTCCCCGACATCAGGTGGGCATAGAGCGCGGTGAGATCGTCGTCGCTCATGCCGGCGAACGAGGTATAGGGGAACGCCGGGTACAACGCATGGCCGTCGCGCGAGAGACCTTCGCGCATCGCGCGCACGAAGGCCGAGAGGCTCCAGGCGCCAAGGCCTGTGGTGGCGTCGGGCGTGAGGTTGGTGCTGTAGACCGTGCCAAAGGGCGTGGCTACCGCTCGCCCGCCGGCATAGGGCTGGCCGCCGGCCACGGTGTGGCAGTCCATGCAGTTGCCGGCGGCGGCAAGCACGCGGCCGCGCTCGAGCGTGGCGGCGCTGTAGAGCGAGAGGTCGGCCGCGATCATCGGCGCAATGGTCGCGCTGCCGCGTGCGCCGAACAGGCCCGCGAGCAGGCCCAGCGCGCCCGCTGCCAACGCACCAGCCACGGCCCACAGTCCGCCGCGGCGGCGTGGCCAGGGTGGGTCCGCGGGCGGAAGCGGCCGCGCTGCTGTACTTTCAAGATCGGCCGCATGCACCGCCGCCGCAGCCGCAGCCGCAGCCGCGTGCAGCTTGACTTCGGCACTCGACGCGCTGCTCCCCGCGCTGCCCTCTGCCCCCATCGCCGCGCGCACCACCTCTGGCGCAAACGGCGGCTCGCGCAAGCGCACGCCCGTGGCATCGAAGATGGCGTTCGCGATGGCCGCCGTGCCCGGCACCGATGACGACTCGCCAGCACCCAGCGGCGGCTCGCCGGGGCGCGGCATCATCATCACCTCGATCACCGGCACTTCGCGGAAGCTCAGGATCGGGTAGCTGCCCCACTCGAGGTTGGCCACGGCGCCCGTGTCGGGCTGCTGCTGCACTCGCTCCTTTAGCGCACGGCTGGTGGTCTGCACCACGTTGCCGTGGATCTGGTGGCGCACGCCCGCCGGATTGACCATCAACCCGGCGTCATGGCCCACGACGACGCGCCGCACATGCACCTCGCCCGTGTGGCGATGCACGTCGACATCGGCCACCCAGGCCGACCAGGCCGCACCAAAGCCCGGCCAGCGGCTGTGCACGTAGCGAGCGTAGGCAAAACCCTGGCCGTGCAGCCAAGGGCCGGTCTGTGCGCCGCCATCGACAGCGGCAGCTTCAGCGGCGCTGTCGGCGCCGAGGCTGCGTTCCCTGCTTTCCCTGCTTTCCCTGCTTTCCCTCCTTCCGTGATCCTCGCCGCCTTGGCGCCGCGGGCGCGGCCCCGGCTCCCAGCCTGCGCGCTGCGCCGTGGCTTCGATCAACTCCGTGGCCCGCGTGTCACCCGTTGCAGCCAGCGCCTGAAGGCGAAAGGCCACCGGGTCGGCGCCCGCGGCATGGGCCAGCTCGTCGACAAAACTCTCGTGGGCAAATGAGTTCGGCAGCGCCGAGACCCCGCGCAACCAGCTCGCGCGCAGGATCGGCGCCATGTCGTGTACGGTGACGCGCAGGTTCGGCGCGGCATACGGCGGGCGTGCGGTGCGGTCGCCCATTTCGTAGGCCTGCGCCGCCGGTTCGATGGTGCGCGTGAGCAGCAGGGCCAGCGTCGGCGCGCCGTTGCTTGGGTAGGAGGTTTGGAAGTCCCAGGCCGCGATGCGCCCGCGGTCGTCGAGGCCACCTTGCACATGCATCCACTGCGCCGCGCCCTTGGGCTCCCAGGCGTTCTCCTGCTCGCGCGTGAGCTGCACCCGGACCGGGGCGCCCACGGCACGGGCCAGCAGCGCGGCATCGGCGGCCACGTCGTCGGCGCCGTTGCGGCCATAACAGCCGGCGGCTTCCATGCGCACCACGTCCACCGCGGTGTCGGTCAGGCCAGTGAGGCGTGCCAGGTCGGCCCGCAGCACGTGGGGGTTCTGCGTGCCCGCCCAGACGGTGAGCCGCGGGCCACCGGGCGGCGCGGCGCCGCGCTCGCCTTGCGCCGCGTGATGCCCCTGCGCATGCCACTCGGCGACGGCGCACGAAGGACCGATCGACGCGTGCATCTGGTAGGGCCAGAGATAGGTGCTCGCCAGCGGCTGGGCCACCGGGGCACGCTCGACATCGCCCTCGTCCACCAGCCGCCGCGGCGTGGAGGGGTTCTGCCGCAGCGCCTGCGCGATGTCCGCCACCGGCGGCAGCCCGGGCCAGGGCTTCCACATCACGCACAACTCGCGCATCGCCGTCTCGGCCACCTCCTCGCGCTCGGCGACAACCCCGACGAAATCGCGGATCACCACCACCTGGCGGATGCCGGGCAGGTGGGCGATCGAGGTCTCGTCGACCGCGAGCAGCGTGTTGCCGATGAACTCGCCATGGTCGGCACCGGCATAGGGCGGACGCACAACGCGGCCATGCAGCATGCCAGGCACGCGCATGTCGTGCACGAAGACCAGCTCGCCCGTGGCCTTGGCCGGGATGTCCACGCGTGGCAACTCGGTGCCCACAATGCGGTGCTGCGCAGCGGGCTTGAGCGGCCCTTGTTGGTCCAGTTTCAGCACCACGTGGTCGTCGGCGCCGAGGCGGTGTGCGCGCAGCCAGGCCCGCGCCTGCGCGGCGGCGGCGCGCAGGGGGGCGCCATGGATCTGGATCGATGCGCTGGCGATCGTGGCGCCCTGGTTGGGCGCGGCGGCGGTGCTGCCCATGATCACATGCACCGCCTCAGGCTCGATCTCCATCTCCTCGGCCACCAGCTGCGTGAAGGCGGTGCGCAGGCCGGTACCGAGGTCGACGTGGCCATGCAGCGCGGTGACGCTGCCATCGCCCCACACCGCGAGCAGGATCTCCACGCCCTCGGCCGCATTGGCGGGCACCGCCGCAGGCTGGCCCTTCACCGGCAGCGCGGGCAGCGGAGGATCACGCACCACGAGCAGCACGCCGCGTGCATCGTGGAAGTCCTGCCGCGTGCGCGGCTGCGCAGCACGCTGCGTCATGGCCGCAACCTCACCGCCGCAACCTCACCGCCGCAACCTCATCGCCGCAGTCTCGTCGACGCAACCGCATCGCCGCAACCTCACCGCCGCAGTCTCGTCGACGCCACCGCACAGCCCCTGCCTCATCGCGGCCCATCATCGCCGGTGCGTCAGCCCCGCCGCACCTGGGCTGCCGCCTTGTGCACGGCACGCAGAATCTCGATATGCGCGCCACAGCGGCACAGGTTGTGCGAAAGCGCGGCGCGCACCTCGTCGTCGCTCGGGCTCGGGTTCTGCGCCAGCAGGTCCACCGTGGCGATCACCATGCCGTTCAGGCAGTAGCCGCACTGCGCAGCCTGCTCGTCGATGAAGGCTTGCTGCACCGGGTGCGGCGCCGCGCGCGAGCCCAGCCCTTCAAGCGTGGTCACGCGGCGCCCCATCACGGCCGCCACGGGCAGCGTGCACGAGCGCGCGACGCGCCCGTCCACCAACACCAGGCAGGCACCGCACTCGCCCAGGCCGCAGCCGAACTTGGGGCCGTTGAGCCCGAGGTCGTTGCGCAACGCGTGCAGCAGCGGCGTGCCCGCATCGATGGCCAGGCCCACCGCACGGCCGTTGACTTCGAATGCGAGCATCAGAAGAGAGCGAGCCTGAGACGGGGCCGCGCAGCAGATCAGGCCGTCTGCCGTTCAACTCAAGCCAGCATCTCAGGCCAGGATGTCCGCACTCTGGATGCGCTTCACGCCCTTGCCTGTCATCTGCTTCCAGGCCGCGGCGAGTGAGCCGTTGAGGTCGATGCCGCGCGTGGCGTCTTCAATCACGTAGGCCTCGAAGCCGAGCTTGCGCGCGTCCATCGCCGTCCACGCCACGCAGAAGTCGGTGGCCAGGCCGGTGACGTAGACCGTGGTGATGCCCCGCGCCTTCAAGTAACCGGCGAGGCCGGTGGAGGTCTTGCGGTCGGCCTCCTCGAAGGCGCTGTAACTGTCCACGCCCTTGTTGAAGCCTTTGCGGATGATGAGCTGCGCGGTCGGCAGGGCGAGGTCCTTGTGCAGCGCGGCGTCGGCGGTGCCCTGCACGCAATGGTCGGGCCACAACACCTGTGTGCCGTACTTCAGCGCCGTGGTCTCGAAGGGCTTCTTGCCGGCATAGGTGCTGGCGAACGAAGCGTGGCCCGGCGTGTGCCAGTCCTGCGTGACAACGATGTTGCCGAAGACGCCGGCCAGCTTGTTGATCACCGGCACCACCGCGTCGCCGTCCTTCACCGGCAAGGTGCCACCGGGCACGAAACAGTTCTGCACGTCGACGACGATGAGCGCCGACTTGGCGTCAGGCTTGATCTTGGCGGCGAGCACTTGGGAGGAGGGCAGCATCGCGGCGAGCAGGCCGAGCATCAAGGGGCGGCGCGCGATGATGGCCGTGGCCTGGGGCAGGGTCGTGTGCATGGAGCGGCTCCTTCTGGCGTGAGGCGGGCGGGGGGGTTGGATGATCTGCGGTTGCGCGGGAAAGATACTGCAGTTCTACACCGATGCGGTTCACATCGAAAGGTATTCGCGTCGCACGTCGTCGGCCACGGCGAGTTCGGCCATCGTGCCGGCGAAGCGCATCTGGCCCTTCTCGAGCACATAAGCACGGTCGGACACGAGGCGCGCAAAGTGCATGTTCTGCTCCGAGAGCAGGATGCTCACGCCCTGCGCCTTGAGTTCGAGGATCATGTGCACCATCTGCTCGACGATGACCGGCGCCACACCTTCGCTTGGCTCGTCCAGCAGCACGACGAACGGGTTGCCCATCAGCGAGCGCGCCACGGTCAGCATCTGCTGCTCGCCTCCGCTCATGCGACCGCCCGGCCGGCCCCTCATCTCGCCGAGGTTCGGGAACAAGCCGAACAGCGCCTCGGGCGTCCAGCGCGGCGCCGCGCTGCCATCGGGCCAATGGCGTGGCGGCTGCCGGCCGACCTCGAGGTTTTCCATCACCGTGAGGTCGCTGAAGATGCGTCGGTCTTCGGGCACGTAGCCCAGGCCCGCGCGCGCGATCTCGTGCGGCGCGGCGCGGGAAATGTCGCGGCCCATGAAGTGAACAGCTCCTTTCCGGCGCGGCACCAGCCCCATCAGCGCCTTCAGCGTGGTGCTCTTGCCGGCGCCGTTGCGGCCCATCAGCGCCACGACTTCGCCGCGCCGCACCTGCAGCTCCACGCCGAAGAGGATCTGCGCGGCGCCGTACCAGGCGTCGAGCGCACTTGCACGCAGCAGCGGCTCGGCAGCCGGTTGTGGAGCCGGCGCCTTCATGGCGTCACCGCCACCTCGAACGTCTTGCCGCTGCCGAAGTACACCTCCTGCACCTTGGGATGCTCGCGGATGGCCTGCGGCGGGCCTTCGGCGATGAGGCGGCCGCGCGCCAGCACGATGATGCGGTCGGCGACGGCAAACACCACGTCCATGCTGTGCTCGGTGAACAGCACCGCGATGCCGCGCTCGGCCACCAGCCGCCGCGTCAGCGCCATCAATTCACTGCGCTCCTTGGGCGCCATGCCGGCGGTGGGCTCGTCCATCAGCAGCAGCTTGGGGGCATTGGCCAGCGCAATGGCCAACTCCACCCGCTTCACATCGCCATAGGCCAGCACGCTGCACGGGCGGTCGGCCTGCGCGGCCATGCCCACCTGCGTCAGCAGAGCCAGCGCCTGCTCGCGCTTGTACGAAGTGGCGCGGCGCCAGAAGGAGAAGACGTGCCCGTCGGCCGAGAGCAGCGCCATCTGCACGTTCTCCACCACCGTGAGCGAGGCGAAGGTCTCGGCGATCTGGAAGGTGCGGCCCACGCCCAGGCGCCAGATGTCGCGCGGCCGCCGCCCCAGCAACTCCTGGCCGGCGAGCTTGATCGACCCACGGTCGGCCGGCAGCTGGCCGTTGACCATGTTGAAGGTGGTGCTCTTGCCTGCGCCGTTGGGGCCGATCAGCGCCAGCAGCTCGCCGGCGGCGAGCGTGAAGCTCACGTCGTCGACGGCGCGGTTGCCGCCGAAGCTCTTGCCCAATTCCGAGATCTCGAGCAATGCCGTCATGCTTTCCGCTGCATGAGTGCTCAGGCGTGTGCGCGCCCGAAGCGCTGCGCCACGAAACCGGCCAGCCCGGCCGGAAACGCCAACACCAACAAGAGGATGATGCCGCCGAGCAGCGCGCGCCAGTAGTCGGTGTTGCGCGCCACCGTATCCTGCAGCCAGGTGAAGCTGACCGCACCGACGAGCGGACCGGCCAGTGTCTGCAGTCCGCCGAGCATGACCATCACGAGGCCGTCGACGCTGCGGCCCACGGCCAATGTCTCGGGCGAGATGCTGCCCTTGGAAAATGCGAAGAGCGCCCCGGCCAGGCCCGCGAAGAGGCCCGCGACGACGAAAGCGGCCCACTGCACCTGCCGCACATCAATGCCGATGGCGTCGGCCCGCAGCGGCGAGTCGCGCCCCGCCCGCATCGCATAACCGAAGGGCGCGTGCAGCATGCGCCACAGCATCGCCACGCCAGCACCTGCGAGCAGCAGAGTCACGTAGTAGTAGGCCTGCTTGCCGGCCAGCCACGGTGCCGGCCACACACCGGTGAGGCCGTTGCTGCCGCCGGTGAAGCCGTCCCACTGAAAACACACCGACCACACGATCTGCGCGAACGCCAGCGTGAGCATCGCGAGATAAACGCCCGACAGGCGCACGCAGAACCAGCCGCACAGCGCGGCGCCGAGCCCGGCGGCCAGCGGCGCGGTGACCAGCGCCACCTCCATCGGCAGCGCCAGGCGCAGCACCAGCAGCGCCGCGGCGTAGGCGCCAAGCCCGAAGTACGCCGCGTGCCCGAAGGAATGCATGCCTGCCGGACCCATGATGAAGTGCAGGCTCGCGGCGAAGAGCGCTGCCGTCAGCAGATCGATGGCGAGTACGGTGACGTAGGGGGACTGTGAGGTGACCAGCGGCAGCAGCACCAACGCAGCCAGCAGCATCCAGGCAGTACGACGCAGCCGAGGCCCGGCCAGCACCAGCGGCGCCTCGGGCGGGCCAGCCTGGCGGCTCGCCGCCTGCGGTCGGCCGAACAGGCCCCAGGGGCGCAGCACGAGCACCACCGCCATCACGAGAAACTCGACCACCAGCGTGAGCTTGGAAAAAGAGAAGTCGATGCCCAGCCATTGCACCGTGCCCAGCCCCACGCACAGCGCCTTGATCTCGGCGATCAGCAGCGCGGCCACGTAGGCGCCGGGGATCGAGCCCATGCCACCCACCACCACCACCACGAAAGCCTCACCGATGACGACGAGGTCCAGACCCAGGTTGGCCGGCTCGCGCGGCAGCTGCAACGCGCCGCCCAGGCCCGCGAGCATCGCACCGAGCGAGAACACCGCGGTGAACAGCCACGCCTGGTTGACGCCGAGCGCGGCCACCATCTCGCGGTCTTGCGTGGCCGCACGCACCAATGTGCCGAATCGAGTGCGCGTGAGCAGCAGCCACAGCGCCAGCAGCACCAGCGGGCCGATGGCGATGAGGAACAGGTCGTAGGTCGGGAAGCGCCGGCCGAGGATCTCCACCGCGCCCGTGAAGCCCGGCGCGCGCGGTCCGAGCAGGTCTTCAGGGCCCCACATCCACAGCGCGTAGTCCTTGATCACCAGCACCAGGGCAAAAGTGGCCAGCAGCTGAAACAGCTCGGGCGCACGGTAGATGCGGCGCAACAGCAGCATCTCCACCACCGCGCCGAACACACCCACCACCACCGCCGCCAGCGGCAATGCCACCCAGAACCCGACGCCGGCATGCTCTACCAGCGCGTAGGCGAGGTAGATGCCGAGCATGAAAAACGAGCCGTGCGCGAAGTTGACGATGCGCGTGACGCCGAAAATCAGCGACAGCCCCGCCGCCACGAGGAACAGCGACGAGGCGCCGGCCAGCCCGTTGAGCAGCTGGACCAGGAAGGCCGACGCGGTCATCGATCAGTCGCTGGTGTCGGCTCTCACTCCGCCGGCCTGAGCTTCTTCGCCTCGGGCCCGGGCGGCAGATACTTCGCGCCGTCGAGGTACACGTAGTCGACCATCGTGCCCCTGCCGCCTTCGTTCTTCGTCTTACCCACGTAGGCGCCCATCGTCGACTGGTGGTCTTCAGCGCGGTAGGTGATGGGCCCGAACGGGCTCATGTGCGAGAGGCCGCGGAAGGCGGTGATGAGCTTGTCGGTTTCAACGCTCTTCGCCTTCTTGATGCCTTCAGCGATCGACTTGATCATCGTGTAGCCCACCACCGAGCCCAGCTTCGGGTTCTCCTTGAACTTGCCGAAGTAGGCCAGGAAGAACGCCTTGTGCTCGGGTGTCTGGATGCCATACCAGGGGTAGCCGGTCACGACCCAGCCGTTGGGCGCTTCGTCGCGCAACGGCTCGAGATATTCGGGCTCGCCGGTGAGCACGCTCACCACTTCGCGCCCCGTGAAGAGGCCACGTGTATTGCCTTCACGCACGAACTTGGAGAGGTCGGCGCCGAAGAGCACGTTGAAGATCGCATCGGGCTTGGCATCGGCCAGCGCCTGCGCCACGGCACCAGCGTCCACGCGGCCGAGCGGAGCGGCCTGCTCGGCGACGAACTCCACATCGGGCTGCGCCGCCTTCAGCAACTGCTTGAAGGTGGCCACCGACGTCTGGCCATATTCGTAGTTCGGGTAGACGATGGCCCAACGCTTCTTCTTCATCTTCACCGCTTCGGGCACCAGCATGGCGACTTGCATGTAGGTGCTCGGGCGCAAGCGGAAGGTATAGCGGTTGCCGTTCTGCCACACGATCTTGTCGGTGAGCGGCTCGCCGGCGAGGAAGAAGATCTTCTTTTGCTTGGCGAAGTCCGTCACCGCCAGGCCGATGTTCGACAGGAAGGTGCCGGCGATGAGCTGCACGCCCTCGCGCGAGACCAGCTCCTCGGCTGCGCGCACGGCATCGCCCGGGTTGGCGTTGTCGTCGCGGATGACGAGCTCGAGCTTTCTGCCCAGCACGCCTCCGGCGGCGTTGACCTCGTCGACGGCGAGCTCCATGCCCTTCTTGTAGGGCTCGAGGAAGGCGGGCTGCGCCTTGTAGCTGTTGATCTCGCCGATCTTGATGTTCTGCGCTTGCGCACCCAGCGCCAGGCATGAGACCAGCGTGGCAGCGAGCAGTGGCTTGAAGAGAGGTCGCATCTGAGCAGCTCCTTGGGGTGAGGTGAAGGTTGTGTGGGCGAAGCAGGCGATTCGTCAGCGTTGGCCGTCTTCGCCCTTGATCTCGTGGACTTGCAGGCCGCCGATGCGCGCCAGCGGCCGCCCGCTGTCGGTGACGACCACCGCAACGACGATCTCGTCGCCGCGCGGTGCATCGCCGATGCGCGCTTCCATGGCATCGAAATGGCTGCGCACGAAGGCCGCATCCTTGTGGCCTAGCGGCACATCGATGGCGGTACCCAGGCCGCCGCGCTTCTTGGCCGAAGGCACGAGCGCAGCGCCCTTGCTCACGGCCTGGCGCAGCGGCGCGCCGAGCTTGGGGTGCAGGATGGCCGCGGCGTGCTCAAGCTCGCCGGCCTCGCCGACGATGGCCGCCTTGCCGTAACTCTGTGCCTGCGCCGGCTGGATGCCGAGCGCCGCCACGCAGCGCTGGCCGAGCAAGCCGCCGAGCTCCTCACCGATGGCGATGAGCTCGTCGAGGTTCTCGGCATAGCGGCCGGCGTAGGGGTTGTGGATCACCGCCATCGCGAGCGCCCTGCGCGTGGGCGGCTCGACGGCGCGGCCCATCTCGAGGCGGGTCTCGTCGATCTGGACGACGATCTTGCGGATCTGTGCAGGCATGGCTGTTGTTCCTGTCTTACGCGTCTCGGTGGTCCCAGATGGCGGTGTGAATCACCGTTGGCCATCCCACTTGGCGATGTCCTTGGCAGCCAGGCCGCCCACCCGGGCATGCACGCGCGCCCCGGTGCTCATGGCCAGGATGAGCACGATCTCGTCGGCTGCGGGTGCGCCGGGCACGCGCATCTCGAAGGCGTCGAAGTGGCTGCGCACGTAGCTGGCGTTGATATGCGTGAGCGGCACGTCCAGCGTCGCGCCGGGTGGGCCCACCTTCTTTGTGGAGGGCACGATCGCCAGCGCGTTGCCTGTCTGGCCGCCACTGGACTCGCCGCGTGCGTAGGCCGCGCGGTCGCCCCTCCAGCCCAGCAACTCGCGCATCGCATAGCCGCCGGGCACGTGCCACAGCGCGCCATGCTCCAGCTCGCCCGCAGCGCCGACGATGGCGCCCTTGCCATAGCCGCTGATCTGCTCGGCGGGCACGGCCATCGCCGCGAGCAGCTGTCGCGCCATCGCCAAGCCCACGGGCTCGAGCTCCTTCATCATCGGCAGGATCTCGGCCTCGTAGCGGCCGGCGTAGGGATTGCGCAGCACAGCGGCCACGGCACCACGGCGCAAGGGCGCGGGCGGGCGTGCCGAGGGCGGGCCGAACTCGTGGTGGATGTCTTCCACGAGCGTGAGCGTGCGGCGGATCTCGATCATCGTGTGCGGTGCTCCACCTTCGTCAAGCAAGTACCGAGCGCGCATCGGCCATCGCGGCCATCGCGGCCATCGGCCCTCCGGGCTGAGAGGCACAGGCTCTGTCGCTGGACGCCGCGCTGCCGGGCGATACCGGCGACGGCACAACGCCGGCGAGCGCCAGATCTCCCACCACCAGCACCTGGCCCTGGCATACCAGCAGTGCCCCTTCGATGATTCCGCGGGCGCGCAGCTCGCGGGCGCGACGCGCACCGCCTTGCAGCGCATGCTGCACCACAAACGCGGGCAATGGTGGCACGTCCACAGTGACAGCCATGTCACCGAGGTCGGAGTCGTCCTTCAGCGCGCAGGCCGGGCGGCGAACGATGCGTTGATCGTCGGCGTTCACGGCGTTGGCGATCACGGTCGCCGCGGCATCCGCGGCATCCGCGGTACCGGCCAGCACGGTGACGCTGTCGGCAATGCCGAGCGAGAAGCTGCGCCCGCGCCAACCGCTCGTGGCGACACCACGCACGGGCATTGCATTGCTGACTTCGAAGCGACCATCTATCGCCGTGGCGCTGCCGGGACCGGCCGCATGGGCACGCACCGGGTCGGCCACCACGCCCACGCGCAACGCGTGACCGTACGCGAGGTGCAGCGCGATGTCACCACCGTTGTTCACCCAGGCACGGTCGACACCTTCGCGCGCGTAGGCGGCCAGGATCTCCTGCGCCACCGCCCCCGCCACAGCCGCCATCGGCGTGATGAACTGGTGACGGTGCGGGTGGCACGCCCACCACATGCGGCGTGCCACCGGGCCTTGCAGCGGGCAGGACTCGTCGTCGGCCGCCACAGGTTGTCGCAACAACGGCAACTCGCGCACCAACTCGGAAAGCAAGGGCTGGAAGCGCGACCATGCAGCCTCGTGGGCCTCCAGCACGGCTTGCGGCGTGCCTTCAGCACCGATGACGAGGTCGATCGGTCCGTGCTGAAAATGCCAGCGTCCTTGCGAAAGCGGGTGGCGTATCGGTGGCATGGGGGGCGGCGAGTCCTGGGCTGCTTCGTCGATCGGTCTGCCGGCGTTCAGCCCAGCATCGGCGGCTGGCCGAGCGGCCAAGCGTTGGCCGGTGACGCCCGCACCATGCGTCGGGCGGTCGGGGCACCATCGTCGTGCCAGGCGCCATGCGCCAGCACATGCTCGATGCTGCGCACCTGCGCGACATGCCCGCCAAGACGCACATAGTCGACCATGCGCATGCTGAATTCGATGGGTGCCACGATTGCGGGCGTGGGCACGGTGCCGAAGCTGCGCTCGGGCATGCGCATCACGTCGGCCATCACCGTGATGCCGCCGCCGGGCCACACGTAGGCCGGTGCGCCACCGCAGGTGACATTGACCAGCGCATCCTTGATCGCCCGCGTCAGCATGACCGGGTTGTCGGTGACCCCGGCGCGCAGGCTGCCGCCGGCGCCACCGAGAAACAGCACCGAACTCAGCGCCGCCTCGCAGTTTTCGCCGATGCGCGCCACCACCGCCGACACCTCGGGCGGCATGGGCGCGCTTTGAAGTTGCCGCTGCTCGTCGAGCACGAACCACGCGGCGTGTTCACCGGTGGTCGACACCATCAGCAGTCGCAGGCCTGGCCGGGCCTCTTCGGCGTCCCAACCCTCGATGATGGACAGGGGGTCGGAGATGTCGGTGCCGCCCCAGCCCGTGCCGGGGTTGGCCACCTGGAAGTAACGCCCTGGTGTGCTCTTGCGGCCGCGGATCTTGAGTCCCGAAGGCGGCATGGCCAGGCAGCGCCCAGCCTGGTGCTCGGTGAGCACGCCGGTGATGTGATCGTCGACCACCACCACCTCGTCGGCCACGCCCCAGAACTGTTTGGCGAAGATGCCGATGGTGGCCGAGCCGCAACCCACACGCATGCGCTGCTCCTCGACACCGTCGACCACCGGAGGCGCGCCGGCCTGCACCACCAGCGCCGCACCGCCTTCGATCTGCAACTCCACCGCCCGCTTGTTGCCCAGCGCCTCCATCATCTCGACGGTGATGCGCCCCTCCTTCTTGCTGCCGCCGGTGAGATGGTGCACACCACCGAGGCTGAGCATCTGCGAGCCGTACTCGGCCGTGGTGACATGGCCCACCACCTCGCCACGGCAACGCACCACGGCCTGCTCGGGGCCAAGCCAGCGATCGGTGTCGATTTTCACCTTGAAGCTGCAGTAGCTGAAGATGCCCTCGGTGACCACAGTGACGAGGTCGACCCCTTCATGCAACGACGAGACGATGAAGGGGGCGGGCTTGTAGTCGGGGTAGGTGGTCGACGCGCCGACGCCCGTGACGAAGAGCGGCTCGCCCGTCAGCAGTTCGCCGTTCCAGGGTACGCCGGCAGCCACGAACGGCACCACGGCGGTTTGCGCGTCCGTCTGCGCGTACGTCTGCGCGTGCGTCTGCGCGTGCGTCTGCGCGGCCGATCGTTCTACCGAACGATCGGCAAACGGTGCAGCCGTTGCACCGATGTTGGCGCCCGCCGGCGCAAGGGCCGGCGCTCGGCGCAGCACCACCACGGGGTCCAGACGCACGAGCACACCGTCGACATTGGCGTAGCGGTCGCAGGCGCCGCTCTTGCCGCGACTGACCTGGCACAGCACCGGGCAGGCATTGCATTCCACCTTGCTGCCGGCCATGCGCTCGTTGCGCGGCGCGGCGCGCATCAGACCCGTTGGCCCGCCCGGCGCATCTGCGGCGGCCGCGGTGTCGGGCCGCAACTGCGGCGCAGACAGCATAGGCTCGCCCAGGCCGTCGGTCTTGGTGTGCTCGGTCATCGCGGTCGATGGCTTGCGGCTGGTTGGCCCGTGCAATGCGCCTTCAGCTTGCCCGGCACCTGTGCCCCATGTAACATGCGCTGAACGTTGATGTAGCTTTCACTACATTGGATGGTGAGGGAATCTAGTCCATCGCGCCGCGCTGCGCAACGGTTCTTCCACCCCCCCCAACGCCGAGCAGATCCAACCGCCATGAGCGCGTTCAACGAGGAGGCGGTGCCGAGCGGGCCGAGCGGGCCGAGCGGGCCGAACGGGCCACAGCAGGCCACGCAGGCATGACGCAGACCGCGGTGAAGCGCCGTGAAGGCACCATGAGTGCGCCGTGAAGCGCGCGACTGCCGCGCGCCGCCAGCCCGCCGCCGCGCACGGTGCCTCCGGCGTGCGCGAGCAAGCCGCCAAGGCCACGCGCGACGGCATCCTCAAGGCGGCCATCAAGGTCTTCGCGCATCATGGTTACGACGGCGGAAGCGTCGAGAAGATCTCGCGCGCGGCGCGCTCCTACGACCGCATGATCTACTACTACTTCGGCAGCAAGGAGGGGCTCTTCATCGAGGTGCTCGAGGAGACCTACCGCCGCTTCAACGAGGCCGAGTCCGCGCTCATCACCGACCTGGCGCGCCCGCTCGAATCGCTGCACGCCGTGGTGCGCTTCATGTGGGGCTACTACCAGAAGCACCCGGAGTTCATCTCGCTGCTGAACACCGAGAACCTGCACCGTGGCGCGCACATCGCCAAGTCACTGCGGGCGCGGGACTACTCTTCCGAAGCCATCGCCCTGCTGGCGCGCGTGCTCGATGCCGGCGCGGCGCAGGGCGTGATCCGGCGCGATGTGACGGCGCGCGACGTGTACCTGATGATCGCGGCCATGGGCTACTTCTACCTCAGCAACCGGCACACGCTGTCGGCCTTCCTGGGCGAGCCCATGGAGTCGCCGAAGGCGCTGGCGCACTGGGAGTCTTTCCTGCTGGACGCCGTGCAGCGCACTGTGGCAAGGCACCCATGACTTGCAGCCGAACGAAGCCCAGACGAACAGCATCCACAAGGAGCAATCAACATGGCTGAAGCTGCCGCGGGCGAGGGCCCATCGGGCAAGGTAGTGATTCGCAATGTCGGCTTGATGCTCTCGGGCGATATCGACCGGCCGCTGCTCGACGCGGACACGGTGGTGATCGTCGACGGTCTCATCACCGCCGTCGGCCGCGCCGCCGATTGCGATACGGCGCAGGCGCGCACGACCATCGACGCGCGCGGCACGGCACTCGCGCCCGGCCTCATCGACAGCCACGTGCACCCCGTGTTTGGCGACTGGACCCCGCGCCAGAATCAACTCGGCTGGATCGACAGCACGATGCACGGCGGCGTGACGACGATGGTCTCGGCTGGCGAGGTGCACCTGCCCGGCCGCCCGAAAGACATCGTGGGCCTGAAGGCGCTGGCCATCACGGCGCAGCGCGCTTTCCACAACTTCCGTCCCGGCGGCGTGAAAGTGCTGGCTGGCGCCCCCGTGATCGAGAAGGGCATGGTCGAGAGCGACTTCGCCGAACTGGCCGCGGCCGGCGTGAAGCTGCTGGGCGAGGTGGGGCTGGGCAGCGTGAAGGCGGGGGACGAAGCAAAGAAGATGGTCGCCTGGGCACGCAAGCACGGCATCCAGAGCACCATCCACACCGGCGGGCCGTCGATCCCCGGCTCAGGCCTGATCGACAAGGACGTGGTGCTCGAGGCCGACGCCGATGTCATCGGCCACATCAACGGCGGCCACACCGCGCTGTCGGAAGCCCACGTGTGCGAGCTGTGCGAGAAGAGCGCACGCGCGATCGAGATCGTACACAACGGCAACGAGCGTGTCGCCATCGCCGCGGCGCGCTCGGCCATCGCGCTAAAGTGTCCGCACCGCGTCATCCTCGGCACCGACGGGCCGGCCGGCTCGGGCGTGCAGCCGCTGGGCATGCTGCGGCTGATCGCGCTCCTGTCCAGCCTCGGCGGCATCGCGCCCGAGTTGGTGTTCTGCTTCGCCACCGGCAACACCGCGCGGCTGCGCCGCATCAATGCCGGCCTCATCGAGCCCGGGCGTGAGGCCGACTTCGTCTTCTTCGACCGCGCCCAGCACACCGCCGGGCGCACGCTGCTCGAAAGCATCGCACTGGGTGACCTGCCGGGCGTGGGCATGGTGATGATCGACGGGCTCGTGCGCTGCGGGCGCAGCCGCAATACGCCGCCGGCGACGCAGGTGCCGGTGGTGCTGGGAGGCTGAGCTTCAGGCTCAGGGCCGCGCCGGCATCGCCCGGTCGGCTACCGGGAGCGCATGTACAGCTCGAACAGCCCAGCGTGGCAAGCACGCAGCAAAGCACGCGACTTGACGACCTCGTGATGCTGCCCGCGGCGCTCGAGCCGCAGCAGGCTTTGCAAGAGTGACCAGGCGCGCGCCGGCTCACTCGGCGTGCTCGCCGTTGCGTCGTCCATCGCAGCGGCCAGCGTCGGACTGTCGACCAGGCACCAAGCGGGGAACCAGGCCCAGTCACCGGCATCGCCCTCGGTGTCGAAGTCGCCTTCGAAGCGCTGCATCAGCCTCGTGAGCGGCCCGTCGGCCACCCGCGCCGCCACCTCGGCGAAGCGCTGCGGCGCCAGCCAAGCCAGCTCCACCCACAGCGGCCAGGGGGCATCCAGCCCATGGCCGTGGTGGCGGGCTTCGGCCATCCAGGCGAGTGGCTGCGGAATGCGGCGCCACGATTCGATGCCCGCCACATGCTCGGCCGCTGCCGCCCAGTCGCGGGCCTGAAGCCATAGCGCAGCGGCATGGCCCTGCGGCGTTTCGGCGTCATAGGGCAGCCGCGCCGCCCGGCGCGCCAGGCTTGCCCAGTGCGGCGCCAGCCAGAACTGCGCCGATCCGCGCGGCAGCGAACGCTCGGCCGCCGGCATCAGGCCAGCGGCGATCTCAGCGGCAGCCGCAGCCTCGGAAGGTGCGGCAAACGGTGGTGGCCCCGGCTGCGCTGCGGCGCGTTCCAGCGCGGACACCAGCACTTGCGCGTCGGCCAGGATGGGGTCGTGAGGCATTTCCTCGGCCAGCGCATCCAGGGCCTTGCGCGACCCCGCCGCATCCTGCGCCTGCAACGCCACGACCAGATCGTTGCGCAGCATCACATCGCGGCTGTGCTCGAAGAGACCGAGCTGCATCACGATCGTCTCGCCTACCCGCCGCCTATTTCATGAACCCAGGCAGCCACAACGCCAGCCACGGCACCTCGAGCACCACCACCAGCGCCAGGCACAGCGTGGCCACGAAGAGCCAAACGCCGCGAAAGATCTCGCGCAGTGCCACGCTCTTCAGCAGCGAGTTCAGCACGAAGAGGTTCATGCCCACCGGCGGGCTGATGAGGCCGATCTGCACCACGAGGACGATCAACACGCCGAACCACACCGGGTCGAAGCCCAAGCCGGTGACGATGGGGAAGAACACAGGGATGGTGAGAAGCACCATCGATAGCTCTTCCATGATCGTGCCCAGGATCACGTAGATCACCATCATCGCGCCCACCACCATCAGTGGCGAGAGGCCCTGGTGCAGGATCCACTCCTTCAGGTCGCCCGGCATGGAGGTGAAGTTGACGAAGCTCGAGAATATCGTCGCCGCGATCAGGATGGCGAACAGCATCGCCGTCGTGCGTGCGCTTTCCACCAGCACTGCGTAGAGCACCCTCCAGCTCAGCGCGCGCCGCGCCAGCGCGAAGAAGAAGGCCCCGGAAGCCCCGATGCCCGCGCCCTCGGTGGCAGTGAAGACGCCGCCGTAGATGCCGCCCAGCACCACCACCACCAGCAACGCCACGCCCCAGATGTCGCGCAGTGCGGTGTAGCGTTCGCGCCAGCTCGCACGCTCGCCGGCGGGGCCGGCGGCGGGGTCGCGCCAGGTGATCCATGCCACGCCGGTCATCAGGAAGCCGGCGCACATCAGGCCAGGCAACACGCCGGCAGCGAAGAGCTTGCCGATATTCGTCTCGGTGACGATGCCGTAGATGATGAAGATGGTCGACGGCGGGATCATGATTCCGAGCGTGCCGCCGGCCGCAATGACGCCGGTGCTCAGGTAGTCGGCATAGCCCAGGCGCTTCATCGGCGGGTAGGCCACCTTGGCCATCGTCGCCGCGGTGGCGATGCTGCTGCCGCAGATGGCACCGAAGCCCGCGCAGGCGATGACTGTGGCGTGCGCGAGCCCTCCACGCACGTGGCCGATGCAGGTGTAGGCGGCGCGGAACAGCTCCTGCGCCAGGCCGGCACGGGCGACGAAGTTGCCCATCAGGATGAAGAGCGGCACCACCGAGAGCGTGTAGGCGAAGCCGGTGTCGTAGACCACCTGCGCCGCGTTGGCCATGGTCGGCGCCCATCCGCGCAGCAGCCCCAAGCCGACGATGCCCACTGCCCCCATCGCGAAGGCCAGCGGTATGCGCAGCAGCGCGAGCGCGAACACGGCCGCAAAGCCGATCAGCGCCGCGCTCATCAGGCAACCGCCGTGCTTCGCACTTCGGTATTCGCCTTGGGAGCGGCCCGGCGGCTCATGTCGGCGACCCAGGTGCTTCGCCGTCGACGCCGATATGGTGGTGCGCCACCGGCTGCCAAACCAGCAGCAGGTGCGCAAAGGCGGCCAGGCCGATCAGCACGCCCATCAAATGCACGAACACACCCAGCGGCAGGCGCAGCTGCGAGGTGACGTCGCCGTACCCGGTCATCTGCGAGCCTTTGGTCCACATCAACCAGGCCAGCCCGGCCAGCGCCAACGCGCACAGCAACTCCACCACGGCCTGCTGCACGCGCTTCAGGCCGGCTGGCAGCCAGGGGTCGAGCGAGTCGAACACCACATGCTCACCGGCCAGCGCCACCAGCGGCAGGCTGGTGAAGATGACGACCACCATCAGCAGCTCGGTCAGCTCCAGCGAGCCCGGCACGGAGGTGGAGATGAGCTTGCGCCCGCTCACGTCCACCAGCGTGAGCATCATGATGGCGAACAGCGCCGTCGCGGCCAGCACGCCGCACAGCGTGCGCAGGTGCACTCTCACCGATATGCCGGGCAGGCCGTCATTGCTGCAGCTTTTTGATCTCGGCGCGGTACTCGTTGAGCATCTTGCGCGGACTCGGCAGGCCCTTGGCTTCGGCCGTCTTGACCCAGGCATCGATCACGGGCGCGGTTTTCTCGCCGACGGCCTTGACGAATGCCGGGTCGGCCTGCGTGAACTGCACGCCCGCCGCCTGCATGAAGGCGAGGCCACGGCGGTCGACGTTGTCCCAACCGCGGCCCAACATGCGCGCGGCGAACTCACCCGACATCTCGTCGATCACCTTCTTCACATCGGCCGGCAGGCTGTCGTACTTGGCCTGGTTCATCATGAAGACGAAGCTGGTGTTGTACAGGCCACCCGGGAAGCGCGTGGCGTACTTGATGAGCTTGTCGATCTTGAAGCCCTCGACGCTTTCGGCGGGGAATAGCGTGCCGTCCATCACCCCGCTGGAGAGCAGCTCGTAGCTCTCGGGTGCGGGCTTGAGCGTGACGTTCATGCCCAGCGACTTGGTGATGTCGTTGACCATGCCGCCGCCGATGCGCCACTTCAAGCCGGCCAGGTCGTCCATCTTCGTCACCGGGCGCTTGGTGTTGAGCACGATGCCCGGGCCGTGCGTGAACACAGCCAGCACCTTCACGCCCTTGTGCTCTTCGGCAAACTGTGGGTACTTGGCGTACATGCGCTGGAAGGCCACCGAGGTGGCCTCGGCCGAGTCGCCGAGGAACGGCACTTCGACCATCTGCGTGTAGGTGAAGCGGCCCGGCGTGTAGCCGTGCACCGTGAACGAGATGTCCACCAGGCCATTGCGCACCGCATCGAAGGTGGCAGGCGGCGCCGCCACCGCACGCGGCAGGGCATTGCACTTGATCTGACCCTTGGTGCGCTGCGAGAGCTGCTCGCACCATGCCTTTTGCGTCTCGGTGAGAGTATGCGCCGGCGGCACCCAAGACGAGAGCGTGAGCGTGGTCTGCGCCCAGGCAGCGGGCGCGGCAAGCAGCACCCACAGCGATCCGGCCGTGAGCGCGAAATGTCTGGACGTCGAGGCCATGGAGGCTCCTTGGGCAGTGAGGTATGTAGAGCTTGGGAGGGGCTGGACCGACGTGGCGCGACCGACGCGATCAGGCAAGCGCAAGCTCGAAGACGGGAGATTTTGCCCCAACCGCTTCTAGCAACCACTGCGGGAAACGAGAACGGCGGCCCGCAGCGCGCCCCGCTCGAACACTGGCGCGCCACGCTGGCCCGCCTCGATGGCACCGCTTACGGCGTGAACCCTGCACGCCGCGGACCCGCGTCCGCGGGGAATCAAACGGGCGCGCCCCGACCTAGGATGCGAATCATCGGAGTCAGCCCAAGCGCCCATGCTCGCCACACGATACGTCTACGAAACCACGCGCCGACGCCTTCGCCGCGCCTGCGCGAGCCTTGACCTCGCCGAGGTCACCGGCAGCCCCTACTCGATGAGCCGGGCGTTGACCGAGGTGGCCCGCAGCCATCTCGAACTCGGTGCACTGGCCACCGCCGAAGCGCACTTCGAATCCGCTCTGCGCTGGGCCCGCCTTTGCGGCAGCCCGGACCACGTGGCCGATCTGCTGTGCGAATCGGCCGACGTGGCAGTGAGGGTGGCCGCGGCGCAGGAGCCCGCAACCGCATCCATGCCGGGCTCGGGCACGCGCCCAGCGGATTTCACCTCTGAGCCCTCCCGGAACCGCGCCAGCCACGCGGCGCGCGAACGCGCCCGCGACAGGGCTTTTGAGGTGAGTCAGTTGGCGGGGCGCATCTCCGACCCGACTTGCGAAGCGCGGTTGTTGCTGCGCGTATCCGAGTTGCTCGAGCGCTGCGGCGACCACGCCGATGCGATGCAGATGCAACTGCGCGCCCTCAACCGGCTGGGCGGCGTCGCCCCTCGCGACCCTTCACTGCTTTCGGGATTCGGCCGGCTCGCCGACAGCTGAGCGGCTGCCACGCCGCGCGTCGGCGGCCGAGCGGGCCAGCACGCCCGCGAGCGCCACGCCCGTGTGCGTGTGCGCCGCCACCACCGCCTCAGGCGTGCCTTGGGCCACGACGGCTCCACCTTCCACACCGCCCTCGGGCCCGAGGTCAATGACCCAGTCGGCCTCGGCAATGACATCGAGGTCGTGTTCGATCACGATCACGCTGTGGCCACCATCCACGAGCCGGTGCAGCACACGGATGAGCTTCTCGACATCGGCCATGTGCAGGCCCACGGTAGGCTCGTCAAGCACATACAGGGTGCGCGGCGGGCGCTGGCCGCGCCGCGTGACGTCGTCGCGCACCTTGCTCAGCTCGGTGACGAGCTTGATGCGCTGCGCCTCGCCGCCGGAGAGCGTGGGCGAGGGCTGGCCGAGCGTGAGGTAGCCCAGGCCCACGTCCTTCAGCAACTGCAGCGGGTGGCCGATGGCCGGCATGCTGGCGAAGAAGCCGACCGCTTCGTCCACCTCCATGCGCAGCACGTCGCCGATGCTCTTGCCGCGCCAGCTCACGGCCAGCGTCTCCGCGTTGAAACGCGCGCCTCGGCAGCGGTCGCACGGCACCTTCACGTCAGGCAGGAAGCTCATCGCGATGGTTTTCATGCCCTGGCCCTCGCAGGCCGGGCAGCGGCCGTCGCCCGTATTGAACGAGAAGCGCGCCGGTGCATAGCCGCGTGCACGCGCTTCAAGCGTCTCGGCGAAGAGCTTGCGGATCGTGTCCCAGAAGCCGATGTAGGTGGCCGGGCACGAACGCGGCGTCTTGCCGATCGGCGTCTGGTCCACCTCAAGCACGCGGTCGAGGGCCTGAAAGCCTTCGAGCCCGGTGCAGCCGGCCCAGGCCGCCGCAGACTTCCGGCTCGCTCCTGGCTTCGTACTCAATGCGCCCAACCCGCTTTGCACACTGGCCAACAGCACGTCGCGCGCCAAGGTGCTCTTGCCCGAGCCGCTGACGCCCGTCACCGCCACCAGCCGCGCCAGTGGCACGCGCACATCGATGCCGCGCAGGTTGTGCAGCGAGGCACTGCGCAGCATCAGCGCCGGTGCATCGGCCTGAACCGGCCGCCGCGCCTGCAACGGGTGCACCAGCGGGTGTGCCAGCAGGCGCCCGGTCACCGACTCGGCCGCTGCCGACAGGGTCGACACCGAGCCCTGCGCCACCAGGCGCCCGCCGCGCTTGCCGGCGCCGGGGCCGATGTCGATGACATGCTCGGCGCGGCGGATGGTGTCTTCGTCGTGCTCCACCACCACCAGCGTATTGCCGGCCGCACTCAGCTTGCCGAGCGCGTTGAGCAGGATGCCGTTGTCGCGCGGGTGCAGCCCGATCGTCGGCTCGTCGAGCACGTAGCACACGCCCTGCAGGTTGCTGCCGAGCTGCGCCGCCAGCCGGATGCGCTGCGCCTCGCCACCGCTCAGCGTGGGCGCGGCGCGGTCGAGCGTGAGGTAGCCCAGGCCCACCTCCTCGAGAAAGGCGAGCCGGCTCTTGATCTCGGCCACCACGTCGCGCGCGATCTCCGCCTCGCGGCCCTCGAGCCGCAGCGCCTCGGCCCAGCGCCGCACCTCGCGCACCGAAAGCCGCGCCACGGCGTCGATGGCGTGCTGGTCGAAAGTGACGGCGCGCGCCGTGGCGTTGAGCCGCGCACCGCTGCAGTCGGGGCAGGGTTCGTCGACCAGGCCCTCGACCTCCAGCTCCTCGCTCGGAAAACTCTGCTCGCGGCCGTGGTGATCGTCCTTGATGGTGTCGTCGAGCGCACGGCGCTGTTCGCGCGTGAGCTTGAGGCCCGTGCCCACGCAACCCATGCACCAGCCATGCTTGCTGTTGTAAGAGAAGAGGCGCGGATCGAGCTCACCGTAGCTGGTGCCGCAGCTCGGGCAGGCGCGCTTGCTCGAAAAGACCTTGATGCTGCCGATCTCCTCGCCAGTCTGGCCGTCGGCGAGCTCGGCAGACAGGCCGTCCAGCGGGTGCAGCAGGTGCAGCACGCCCTTGCCCACGTCCAGCGCCTTGGAGAGCAGGGCGCGCAGCTCGGGCTCGTTCTCGGGCGTGACCACGATGTCGCCCACCGGCAGCTCGATCGTGTGCTCCTTGAAGCGGTCGATGCGCGGAAAGGGGGTCACCGGCAGGAATTGCCCGTCGACGCGCAGGTGCGTCTGGCCACGCGCCTTGGCCCACTTGGCAAGGTCGGTGTAAACGCCCTTGCGGTTGATGACCAGCGGCGCGAGCAGCCCCACATGCTCGCCGCGGTGCTCACGCAGCAGCTGCGCGGCGATGCTGTCGGCGCTCTGCGCCCGCACGGGCGCGCCGTCCTTGGTGCAGTGCTGCAGGCCGAGCTTGACCCACAGCAGGCGCAGGAAATGCCACACCTCGGTGGTCGTGGCGACCGTGCTCTTGCGCCCGCCGCGCGAGAGGCGCTGCTCGATCGCCACCGTGGGCGGGATGCCGTAGACCGCATCCACCTCCGGCCGGCCAGCCGGCTGCACGATGCTGCGCGCGTAGGCGTTCAAGCTCTCGAGATAGCGCCGCTGGCCTTCGTTGAACAGGATGTCGAAGGCGAGCGTGCTCTTGCCCGAGCCGCTGACGCCGGTGATGACGTTGAACTTGCCGCGCGGGATGTCGACATTCATGCTTTGGAGGTTGTGCTCCTTCGCGTTGACGATGCGGATGACCTCGTCGAGCACCGTGCGCGCCTGGCGCCGCGCACTGATCAGCGCCTGCAGCGGCCGACCTTCCTCCACCACCAGCGTGCCGGTGCCGAGCGCACGTTCGTAGTCGCGCAATGCGGCTCCGGTGTGGGAAGTTGCGTGCGCCTTCACGTCCTCGGGTGTGCCGGTGCAGACGAGTTCGCCACCCGCCTCGCCGCCCTCGGGTCCGAGATCGACGATCCAGTCCGCGGCGCGGATGACATCGAGGTTGTGCTCGATCACCAGCAGCGAGTGCCCGGCATCGAGCAGCTTGCGCAGCGCGCGCATGAGCTTGGCGATATCGTCGAAGTGCAGGCCGGTGGTCGGCTCGTCGAAGAGAAAGAGCGTGCCGCGCCGCGCCACGGGCTGGCGCGAAGCACTCACCGCCGCCTCGGCCAGGAAGCCGGCGAGCTTGAGGCGCTGCGCTTCGCCACCGGAGAGCGTGGGCACGGGCTGCCCCAGGCGCACGTAGTCGAGGCCGACGTCCACCAGCGGCTGCAGCCTCGCCACCACCTCGCGGTCGCCCTGGAACCAGTGCACGGCCTCGGCCACGGTGAGGTCCAGCACGTCGGCGATGCTGAACTGCATCGGCCCGCGCAGGACCTTCACGTCCAGCACTTCGGTCCGGTAGCGGCGACCATCGCAGTCGGTGCAGCGCAGGTAGACGTCGGAGAGGAACTGCATCTCCACGTGCTCGAAGCCGCTGCCGCCGCAGCTGGGGCAGCGCCCATCGCCGGCGTTGAAGCTGAAGGTGCCCGCGGTGTAGCTGCGCTCGCGCGCCATGGATGCATTGGCGAAGATGCTGCGCAGCTCGTCGAAAGCGCCGACGTAGCTCGCCGGGTTGCTGCGCGCCGTCTTGCCGATGGGGCTCTGGTCGACGAATACCGCTTCGGCCAGCGCGTCGGCGCCGAGCAGTCGCTCGTGGGCACCGGGCGTCTCGGTGGCCTTGCCGAAGTGGCGCGCCAACGCCGGGTACAGCACGTCCTGAATCAGCGTGCTCTTGCCAGAGCCGCTCACGCCTGTCACGCACACCAGCCGCTGCAACGGGATCTCGACCGTGATGCCGGTCAGGTTGTGCTCGCGCGCGCCTTCGAGGATGAGCTTGGGCGCCGGCGGCCACATCGGCCGCCGTGAACCGAGGCTCACCCGCTTGCGCGCCCCGAGGTAGGCGCCGGTCAGCGTGTCGGCACTTCGCGCGGCTTCCGGGGTGCCGTCGAAGACAATCTGCCCGCCTCGTTCGCCGGGGCCGGGGCCCATGTCGATGAGGCGGTCGGCGGCCAGCATCACGGCCGGGTCGTGCTCCACCACCACCAGCGTATTGCCGGCATCGCGCAGCCGGTGCATGGCCTGGATGATGCGGCCCATGTCGCGCGGGTGCAGGCCGATGCTCGGCTCGTCGAGCACGAAGAGGGTGTTGACGAGCGAGGTGCCGAGCGCGGTGGTGAGGTTGATGCGCTGCACTTCACCGCCGCTCAAGGTGCGGCTCTGGCGGTCGAGCGTGAGGTAGCCGAGGCCGACATCGTTGAGGTATTTGAGCCGCGTGCGGATCTCGTCCAGCAGCAGCTTGAGCGCTTCGTCGAGCATCGCGCTCGGCAGCTCGATGCCCTCGAAGAAGCGGCGCAGGCGCTCGATCGAGAGTTGCATCAGATCGTGCAGCGAAAGCCCCGGCAGCGCCTCGAGCTGCGCGCGCGACCAAGCGGCGCCGACGGGCAGGAAACGTCGCGTGGGCGGCAGCACCGCATCCGCATCCGCCCGCGAACCCAGGCGCCACAACAAAGACTCGAGCTTGAGCCGCGCCCCGCCGCACACCGTGCACGGGGTGTAGCTGCGGTACTTCGACAAGAGCACGCGGATGTGCATCTTGTAGGCCTTGCTCTCGAGGTACTCGAAGAAGCGGCGCACGCCGTACCAGGCCTTGTTCCAGTCGCCCTTCCAGTTCGGCGAGCCTTCGATCACCCAATGCCGCTGCGCCTCGGTGAGCTGCAGCCACGCAGTGTCGCGCGGGATGCCTGCCTCGCCGGCGTAACGCAGCATAGCGTCCTGGCACTCGGCCCAGGCCGGCGTCTGCAAGGTCTTGATGGCGCCGTTGCGCAGCGTCTTCTTGTTGTCGGGGATGACGAGGCCCCAGTCGACGCCGATCACGCGGCCGAAGCCGCGGCAGGTGTCGCACGCGCCATAGGCGCTGTTGAAGCTGAACAGGCCCGGTTGCGGGTCGGCGTAGCGCAGGTCGCTCTCGGGGCAATGCAGACCGGTGCTGTAGCGCCAGGGCGTTTCGCCCTCTCCCGCAAAGACATTCAGCCGCCCGCTGCCGCGCCGCAACGCAAGCTCGATGGCCTCCAATATGCGCACCTTCTCCGCCCCCGCCAAGCGGAGACGGTCGGCCACCACGTCGAGCAGTTTCTTGTCGCCCACCACCCGCTCGCCCGCCACACGAGTGAAGCCGCTCGCGGCGAGCCATTGCTCCTGCTGCTCGGCACTCGTGTCGGCTGGCAGTTCGACCGGGAACGTGAAGACCAGCCGCGGGTCGCCGGCCGCAGCGGCGCGCGCCAACAGATCCTCGTGGATCGTCTCCGGCGTGTCGTGCCGCACCGGCCTGGCCGTGGCCTTGTCGAACAACTGCGCCGCACGCGCGAAGAGCAACTTCAGGTGGTCGTTGAGCTCGGTCATCGTGCCCACGGTGGAGCGCGAGGTGCGCACCGGATTCGTCTGGTCGATGGCGATCGCGGGCGGCACGCCTTCGACCTTGTCGACGGCGGGCCGGTCCATGCGGTCAAGGAACTGCCGCGCATAAGCGCTGAAAGTCTCGACGTAGCGCCGCTGCCCCTCGGCGTACAGCGTGTCGAAGACGAGGCTCGACTTGCCCGAGCCGCTGGGCCCGGTGACCACCGTCAACTCGCCGGTGGCGATGTCGAGGTCGAGGTTCTTCAGGTTGTGCTGGCGGGCGCCGCGGATGCGGATGACACCTCGGGACATGGCGGGCTCCCTCCCCAGGGAAGGGGTGCGGGCGATGGGCAATCGACCAGTATAGGCAAGCCATTCGGGTCGACCACAGCGCCGCTGATGCTCGGTGAAGCTCGTCTGGGCACGCAAGCAACAGCCAAGCATGCGGCGCCTCTCGAGGGACAACCCTCGAGTGCTTCCTGCGCATGTGCGTCAACCGCATGCACACCGACCCGCAAGCCGGGGATTGCCCCTGCAAACGCCTCCTTTGAACATCCGGTTACGTTCAATGACAGGCTGCGCGCGACCCGCAAGCGCCGCCGGATGAGGGCACGCCCGATGATTTCGAGTTCCTGGAAGCACGCGCTGCTGCCGCTGTCAGCGCTCGCCGTTGCCACCTTGCTGGCCTCGTGCGGCGGTTCCGACTCCCCCACCGTCACGGGAGAGTCCGCAACGGCACCGAAGGCGCAGGCCCAGTTGCAGAAGCTGCCCCCTGGCACCCCGGTCAATGCCGACGCCCACATCAAGGGCCAGTTCGGACCCGTCGTGCCCTGGCCCGTGATTCCCGTGCACGCGGTGCTCACCGCCGACGGCCGCGTGCTGAGCTATGGCACCGACACCACCGGCCGCCAGACCGCCAATTTCCAGTACGCGGTGTGGGACATCGGCGACAACAGCCACACCACCTTCAGCAACGGCAGCGGCACCGACATCTTCTGCAGCTCGCAGATCCTGCTGCCCGCGGGCGACCAGGTCTTCATCGCCGGCGGCGACAACTGGACCGGCACCGGCACCAACAACACCGGCAACAACAACAGCAACCTCTTCGCCACTGCCGGCAACTCGCTCACGCGCCAGAGCAACATGAACCGGGCGCGCTGGTACTCGAGCTCAACGATGACGCTCAATGGCGAGGTCTACATCCAGGGCGGAAGCGGAGGCACCGACCGGCCCGAGATTCGCGGCGCCGACGGCACCTTCCGCCTGCTCGGCGGTGCCAATACAAGCGGCCTGGACTTCATGTACCCGCGCAACTTCGTCGCGCCCGATGGCCGCATATTCGGCTTCGACAGCGCCGGGCGCATGTACTACGTCAACGTCGCCGGCAGCGGCACGCTCACCAACGTCGGCCAGTTCCCTTCGGCCACCACCGGCAGCGACTCCAGCGCGGCCATGTTCGCACCCGGCCGCGTCCTGCAGTTCGGCGGCAACAGCAACGGCGCCGTCGTCATCGACATCACCGGCGGCGGCACGCCCAGCGTGGCCAACACCGCCTCAATGTCCATGCAACGGCGCCTGGGCACGGCCACCCTGATGGCTGACGGCAAGGTCCTGGCCAGCGGCGGCTCGAGCGTCTGGAACGAGATGACCAACGTCGTCTACGACGCCGAGATCTGGAACCCCACCAGCGGCCAATGGACACGCGGCGCCACAGCGGTGAGGGCTCGCCTCTATCACAGCGTGGGCCTGCTGCTGCCCGACGCCACCGTGCTGATCGCCGGCGGCGGCGCGCCGGGGCCGCAAAACAATCTCAACGCGGAGATCTACCACCCGCCCTACCTGTTCACGAGCGGCGCCACCGAGGCCGTGCGTCCGGCCATCACTGCCGCACCCACGGTCGTCGACCCGGGCAAGACGGTGCAGCTGAGCTTCACGCACAGCAGCGGCCGGCCCGCCAGCCGCGTCACCTTCGCCAAGACGGGCTCCGTCACGCACGGCTGGAACATGGACCAGCGCTTCGTCGACTTGCCCTTCACCGCCGGGCCCAACGGCACGCTCAACGTGCAGATCCCGGCGCGCGCTTCCGACGTGCCACCCGGCATGTGGATGGTTTTCGTGTTCGACGACGCCGGCGTGCCTTCTGAGGCGAAGATGGTGCGCATGAACGTGGCCACGGCGCTCAATGTCGCGGTGGCGCCCACCGTCAGCGCACCGGGCAACCAGACAGGCAGCACGGGCAATGCCATCGCGGGTGTGCAAGTCGCCGCCAGCGACCCGAATGGCGACACGCTCACCTATTCAGCAAGCAGCCTGCCTCCGGGCCTCACCATCAATCCGGCCACCGGCCTCATCACCGGCACGCCTATCGCGGCCGGCACCTACCCCGTGCAGCTGGCCGTGAGCGATGGCCTCAACAGCGCCAGCACGAGCTTCACCTGGACCGTCACCGGCACCGGCCCGCAGCTCACGATCAGCTCCACCACACTGCCCCCGCCCACGGTGTCAGGCAACACCGCCACATTCGGCGCCGCGGCCTCGGGCACCAACGTGCGCTACCGCTGGAACTTCGGTGACGGCAGCCCCGTCACGGCATGGTCCGCGAGCGGCACCGCCACCCGCACCTACGCCGCACCGGGCGTCTACTTCGTCACCGTCGACGTCACCGACGACACTGGCGCCCAGGCCTCGCAGACCGTGATGCACCAGGTCTACCTGGCGGCCACGGTCAATGCGCCCAGCATCAGCGGGCAGATGGCCTACGAACCGCGCAGCGGCGCGCCCGCACGGCTGTGGGTGGTGAACCCCGACAACGACAGCGTCTCGGTCTTCGACACCGTCGGCCGCACGCGCCTGGCCGAGATCAACGTCGGCACGGCGCCGCGCGCGCTCGCCATCGCGCCCGATGGCACGGTGTGGGTGAGCAACCGCGGCAGCGGCACGATCAGCGTCATCAGCCCCGCCACGCTCACCGTCACGCGCAGCATCAGCATGCCGCGCGGCGGCCTGCCCTATGGCATCGCATTCGCGCGCAACAGCGGCAGTGCATTGATCGCCCTGGAAGGCACCGGCCAGTTGTTAAAAGTGAACACCTCCACCTTTGCCACCTCCACTCTGAACATCGGCGCCAATGCGCGCCACGTCGCCGTGGCCGCCGACGGCAGCACGGCGTTCGTCTCGCGCTTTATCACGCCGCCACTCATCGGCGAGGCCACGGCCAGCGTCAACACCGCCTCCGGTGGCGGACAGGTGGTGGTGGTGAACGCCGATGCGATGAGCACCGTGCGCACCATCGTGCTCGCCCACAGCAACAAGACCGATGCCGAGAACCAGGGCCGCGGCATCCCCAACTACCTGGGCGCCGCCGCCATCTCGCCCGACGGCTCGCAGGCCTTCGTACCCTCGAAGATGGACAACATCGCGCGCGGCACCCAACGCGACGGCCTGGCGCTCAACTTCCAGAACACTGTGCGCGCCATCAGCTCGCGCATCGTGATGTCGACGCAGAGCGAAGACTTCGCCGCACGCATCGACCACGACAACGCGAGCATGGCCAGCGCCGCCGCCTACGACTCGCTGGGCGTGTACCTCTTCGTGGCGCTGGAAACCAGCCGCGAAGTGGCTGTGCTCGACGCACACCGCCGCGGCCAGGTGATGCGCATCGACGTCGGCATGGCGCCGCAGGGTGTGCTCGTCTCGCCCGACCGCAAGACGCTGTACGTGCACAATTTCATGGAGCGTACTGTCGGCGTGTTCGATCTCACCCCGCTCATGGAGCAGGCGCGCGCCGCGGCCGACCCGGTGGCCACGCTCACCACGGTGGGTCTGGACAAGCTGGCCGCCAACGTGCTGCGCGGCAAGCAGCTCTTCTACGACGCACGTGATCCGCGTCTGGCGCGCGACCGCTACATGAGTTGCGCCAGCTGCCACAACGACGGCGGCCACGACGGCCGCGTGTGGGACCTGCGTGCCCAAGGCGAAGGCCTGCGCAACACTATCGCGCTCAGGGGCCGCGCCAGCCTCGGCCACGGCCGCCTGCACTGGAGCAACAATTTCGACGAGCTGCAAGACTTCGAAGGCCAGATCCGCACCCTGGCCGGCGGCAGCGGCCTGATGAGCGATGCGGCCTACTTCGCCGGCACGCGCAGCCAGCCGTTGGGCGACACCAAGGCTGGGCAGTCCACCGACCTCGACGCCATGGCCGCGTACGTGGCCTCGCTCGGCACCTTCGACCTCAGCCCCAACCGGCCGAGCGCGGCAAGCCTGTCCACCACCGCTGCTGAGGGCCGGCAGGTGTTCATCAACGCCAATTGCGGCACCAGCTGTCACGCCGGCAACAACTACACACGCAGCGCCAGCGGCGCCGACAGCCCGGCCAGCATCGGCACGCTCAAGTCGACCAGCGGCACACGCTTGAACGGCACGCTCACCGGCATCGACGTGCCCACGCTGCGCGACGTGTGGGCCACGGCACCGTACCTGCACGACGGCTCTGCCGCGACGCTGGAGGCGGCCATCACCGCCCACGCCGGAAATGGACTGGCAAGCGCCGATGTCACGCGGCTGGCGGCCTACCTGCGCGAACTCGGCCGCGACGAAGGGGCGGCACCGACACCCGGCGCCAGCGGCGCTGGCCTGCTCGGCAGCTACTTCGGCAACACCACGCTCGGCGGCACGCCGCTGGTGACACGCACGGAGGCGGTGAACTTCAACTGGGGCAGCGGCCAGCCCTCGATCGGCGTGTCGGTCGACAATTTCTCGGTGCGCTGGACCGGCTCCGTCACCGTGCCCAGCTCCGGCAGCTACCGCTTCCGCACCTACAGCGACGACGGCGTGCGCCTGCAGGTGAACGGCACGCAGGTCATCAACAACTGGACCGACCACGGACCCACCAACAACACCTCGGGCAACATCTCGCTGAGCGCCGGCCAGCGCGTCTCGATCACGCTGGAGTACTACGAGCGGGGTGGCGGCGCGGTGATGCAGCTGCTGTGGCGGCTGCCGGGCTCGACCAGCTACGGAGCGATCCCGGCCGCGAACCTGAATACGAACTGAGCGCGATTGGGGCCGCGCGGCCTACCGCGCGCCGCTCGCCACCCGCATCTTCACCATCGACGCGTGGCCCATCCCACGCGCCCGCGCGAGCGGCGTGCGGCGTGCGGCGTGCGGCGTGCGGCCCGGCGGTCGGTGCGCTTGGTGCGCTTGGGGCTCGCACCGGCATCGAATGGTGCTTTCAACTGGGCCACGCGCAAGCGACCTCGGTCTCTTGAGGGGCCCCTGCGCCGCCGCGGTGCCTCCTGTTGCAAGCGCCGGCACCTGCCGCAGAGACCAGCAAGCAGCAGGCAGAACGGGCCCAGCTGAAGCTGCACTGCTGCATGCCCCATTGACGCCCACGAGGCACTCACACTCCAGTTCATCCCCACCGGGCCGCCATGGCCGTGTCGCGGCCCACTTGGTTTTGGTACACGCGCGCATCGGCGGGTGCTCGGCACAACGTGCGGACTCATTACAGTTCCCGGTCTTTCGCCCAGATCGCAGCAGCAGCCCATGAAGAAACACGCGGCCACTCTCCCTGCCCTTTACGCTCTCTTCGCTCTCTCGGGGTTCTGCGGGCTCATCTACGAGTCGATCTGGTCGCACTACTTGAAGCTGTTCGTGGGCCATGCGGCCTATGCGCAGACACTCGTTCTGGCCGTCTTCATGGGTGGCATGGGGCTGGGGGCGTGGCTGGTCTCGCGTCTGACCGTGCGGATAAGCAACCTGCTTTGGGGTTACGCATTGGCGGAGTTGCTCATCGGCCTGAGCGCACTCGCCTTCCATCCCGCCTTCGGCCTAGCGACGGCCTGGGCCCATGCCACTTTGCTGCCGAGCGCCTGTGCGCCAGAAGGCTTCTGCGCCGCGCATTGGGTGCTGGCGTCGCTGTTCATCCTGCCCCAGTCCATGCTGCTGGGCACCACGTTTCCGCTGATGACGGGCGGCGTGCTGCGGTTGGCGCCCGCCGACCCGGGCCGCAAGCTCGCGCTGCTGTACTTCCTGAACAGCATCGGTGCCGTCGCGGGGGTGTTGGCGAGCGGCTTCCTGCTGATCCCGGCCTTCGGGCTGCCGGGCGCGTTGCTGACGGCGGGCCTGGGCAACATCTTCCTGGCCGTGGCCGTCTACTTCCTGGGCAAGCCCGCGGGCTCGAACGAAGCGAAGGCAGCCGCGGAGGTGGCTGCCGATGTGGCCGCGGACATGGCTGCCGATGTGTCCGCAGACATGGCCCCGCATGCGGTCGCGCCGCCCGTCACAGCTCGGGTTTCCGCGGCGCCGGCACCGCTACTCGCCATGCTGCTCGCGGTGTCGCTGCTCACCGGTTTGTCCTCGTTCATCTACGAGGTAGCCTGGATCCGCATGCTGTCGATGGTGCTAGGCAGCGCGACACACTCGTTCGAGATCATGTTGGCGAGCTTCATCCTGGGCCTGGCACTCGGTGGATGGTGGATCCGCTCGCGCATCGATGGCATCCGGCAGACGCTGGTCTTTCTTGCTTGTGTGCAGCTGGCGATGGGTGCGCTGGCGCTGCTCACGCTGCCTCTGTACAACCACACCTTCGATGCCATGGCCTGGCTCATGGGTGGTCTGGCGCGCAGCGAATCCGGCTATGCGCTGTTCACGCTCGCACTGACTGCCATTTCGCTGGCCGTGATGCTGCCCGCAACGTTCTGCGCCGGCATGACCTTGCCGCTCATCACCTACCGCCTCTATCGCCAGGGCAGTGGTGAGCGTGCGATCGGACAGGTCTACGCGGCCAACACGCTGGGCGCCATCGCCGGGGTGCTGCTGACGGTGCACCTGCTCATGCCTGGGTTGGGGTTGAAGGGTGCGATGGTGATCGGTGCCGCCATCGATATCGCGCTCGGCATCTTCCTGCTGGCCCCGAAGTTTCGGAACTCACTCCCGCTGCGGCGGCCGGTGGCCGGGCTGGCGGTGGCCGCGCTGGCGATCGTGATCGCAGCACCCTGGGTCTACCCACTCGATCCGCTGCGCATGAACTCCAGCGTCTTCCGCGTCGGCCGCGCCTCGCTCGACGAGGGCACTTCGGTGCTGTTCTCCAAGGATGGCAAGACTTCCACGGTGCACGTGGCGCGTTTCACGTGGGGTACGACGTCGCTGTCGACGAATGGCAAGAGCGACGGTGCGATCCAGATGGACCCCGCGAAACCAGTAGGCGGCGACGAGCTCACGATGACGCTGCTCGGCGCGCTGCCGCTGGCCTACCTGCCTGGCGCCAGCGACGTGGCCGTGATCGGCTTCGGCACCGGCATGAGCAGCGCGACGCTGCTGGGCTCGCCGCATCTGAAGCGGCTGGACACGATCGAGATCGAGCCGGCCATGGTCGAAGCCGCGCAGCACTTCCGTCCCGTCAACGAACTCGCCTTCACCGACCCTCGTCACCATGTCGTGATCGAGGACGCGAAGTCGCACTTCTCGCGCGGCCGCCGCCGGTACGACATCATCGTTTCTGAGCCTTCCAACCCATGGGTCAGCGGTGTGGCGAGCCTGTTCACGGAAGAGTTCTATGCCCGCGCGCGGCAGCACCTGAACGACGACGGTCTGTTCGTGCAGTGGATGCATGTCTACGAGATCACGCCGGAACTGGTCGCGTCCGTCTTCCGTGCCATGACGAAGTCGTTCCCGGTCTACGAGATCTACATGGGTACGCCCGGCGACATGATCATCGTCGCCCCGGCCGGTGGCCGCATGCCGCAACGCACCGCGGCGCTGTTCGACATGCCGGCGGTGAAGACGATGCTGGCGCGCGCGGGAATCGCCAACGACAACCAGCTGAGCCTGCAATATCTGAGCAACCAACGCGGACTCGGGCCCGTGCTGGCCAGTTACGGGGCGACTGCGAACTCGGACTTCTTTCCGCTCGTCGACCTGCAGGGACCCAAGGCGCGCTACATGGGCGCGAACGCCACCGCGCTGACGGTGCTGCACACGCTGGATGCGCCGGTGCTGCGCGCACTTGACGGCAATGCGCGAGTCGGCTTCGACGGCGATGCGCCGCCTTCCGAGTTGATCTTGCCCAGACAGTTGCCCTATGTGCGTGCCAGGCAGTGGGCGAGCTTTGTTCGTGATGGCGTCGTGCCGCCGCAAGGGCTCAACCACCTGGGTGACATGGATCTGGCGCTGATCGTGCGCCTGCGTCTGTTCGCCTGCCGGGGCAGCAGCTTGAGTGATGCGCCGTGGGAAGGCGTGGTCAAGTTTGCCGCCGAGACCATTCCCTACCTCGATGCGGCCACCGGCACGGCGCTCTGGCAGGCGGTGCGTGCATCGCCATGCCTGCGCGCGTTGAGCGCAGCGCAGCGGCGCTGGATCGACATGTTCTGGTTCGTGGCGGCCGACCGGTGGGAAGAAGCTGGCGCCCTGGCCGAGAGGTTGTTGGCCGAAGCGGAACCGTCCGGTCCGTACCAGCGCCTGATGCTGACGCAGGTCAGCGCCACCGCCCACGTGAAGCAAGGTCGGGGCGAACAGGCCGCGAAAGTACTGGATGCGCAGCTGGCAAATCTTCCTGCCGCGGAACGCGGGAACGGTTGGGTGCGCCTGCTGGCCGCGCACGCCAAGGTCGCGGGCCAAGAAGCGGGAGGGCGGCCATAGGATTCACCCCTTTCGGCCTCTCCGGCCGTATCAGCCATGTCCCGACCTCCATCCCTCTCACTGCCTTCTGGAGAACCGACATGGTGCAACGCCGTACCTTCATCGTCACCGCTCTCTCGGCAGCTCTCGCCGGCTGCGGCACGCCACCCGCAAGTGCCGCCGCAGGCCAGCTCGTGCAGATGCAGCTCGTCGATCGCGCGCGCAGCGACGTGCTGACCGAGTACCGCCACCGCGGCACGGCCTACGTCGCCGGCCGCCCCGGCGACCGCTACGCGGTGCGCCTCAACAACCGCACCGGCGCGCGCGTGCTCGTCGTGCTCTCGGTCGACGGCGTCAATGTCGTGAGCGGCCAGACCGCGGCCACGGGCCAGACCGGCTATGTCCTTGGCCCCTGGCAGACGGCCGACATCACCGGCTGGCGCAAGAGCGATGCCGAAGCGGCGGCCTTCTACTTCACCGCGCTACCCGACTCATACGCGGCGCGCACCGACCGCCCGCAGAACGTGGGCGTGGTCGGCGTGGCGGTGTTCCGCGAACGTATGCCGTTGCCGCGGCCGGTGCCGTTCGAGGTGTCGCCTTCCACATCCGGGAACCGCTCCGACAGCAGCGAGCGCCGCGCCCAGGCCGCCGATGGCGCGGATCGGCTCTCGCATGGGCCCACTGCCGAGGCGGCAGCGAGGACTGCGGCACCTGCCGCACCTGCCGCACCTGCCGCACAGGCAGCACGCGCCGAGCGGCTGGGCACGGGTCACGGCGAGCGCGAGTACTCGCCCATCGCGCGCACGTCGTTCGAGCGCGCGACGTCGCAGCCGACCGAGTTCGTGCAGGTTCGCTACGACAGCCACGCCAACCTCGTCGCCAGCGGCGTCATTCCCTCGCCACGCCAACCGATGCCCGAACCCTTTCCCGGCTACGTGCCCGATCCAAGGTAATTCATGCGGGGGGGGCCGTGCCGTCTCGGCTGCGGAGCTGACCCGCCCGTACTCCGAGCCGCCCTCGCCCGGAGCGGCGGGTGCGCCGCGGCGTCGCCGCACGCGCGCCTCAGTGCCGCGCCCGCTCGGTGAGGAACTCCAGCGTCGCCTGCCACGTGACCGGGGAATTCAGGATGCCCAGGTGCGTGGTGCCGAGAATCAGGTCATACGCGCCCTGCCCGGTGAGCGCGAGTTCGCGCGCGCCCTTCAGGCTGGCGCTGCGCGAAAAGTCGGTGGGCTTGCCGAACGAGTCCACCGCCGGCACTGGCGCGATCACGCCATCCTGCAGCGGAAAGTAGACGAAGCTCGCATCGGCATTTCGAATGACGAGCACGCGCGTGGGCCCAAGCGTTTCGAAGGCGCCGCCCGGGCCGTTGAGCAGGCGCAGGAAGGGCGTGTTGGGCGAGCCGAGTTCCTGGCACACCTCACTCGACGGCGTGAAGCCGCCCGCGGCTGCCAATTGGAAGTAGTTGGCCGGCTCGGGGCTGCAATTGATGATGCCGTGGTTGGGCCCGTCGATGGCCACCAGGCGGCGCACCTTCAGGTAGGCCAGGTCCTGGCGCATCCACTCGCGCGCCAGCGTCACGCCCAAACTGTGGCCGACGATATCGACCTGCCGGGCGCCGGTGTAGGCGAGCACCGCGCGCACGAAACGGCGCAGGTCGGGCACATTGGCCTGGTTGGTGTGGGCGATGCTGGAGCGGCGTGTCTGGTCAGCCGCGAGATCGCATTGGTCGCCCTCGTAGCCCAGGGCCCAGAGCTCGCTGGTGGCGTAGCCGTTGTCGGCCAGGTACTGCGCCAGCGCCTGCACGCGGCCGAAGGGACTGCAGGCGGTCGGGAACGGTGTGTCGTTGTTGCCGTGCAGGAAGATCACCGGTGTCCGCGTCACCGGGCCGGCGGCGCCGAAGCCGATGACGGGCTTCTTCAACGAGGCGTCTTCGATGACCGGGAAGCCCTCGGGAAAGGTGTTGCCGACGGTGCCTGCGGCCTGGGCCATGCCCGTCGCGCCGAGCACGAGCGTGGCCAGCAGCGTGGCCGCGCCTCGTATCCAGTTCTTCTTCATTGCCGTCTCCAAGTCGATGTGATGCCAGCCGATGCCTCAGCCGGCGAAAAAGCGCTCGACGAGCGCACAGTGTTCGGGCGTGTTCAGCGCCGGCGCGTGCCCGCAGCCCGGGATCGTCACCACCACCGCGCGCGGGCCTCGCACGCGCATGGCATCGGCCACCTCGGGCAACAGCAGGTCGGAGGTTTCGCCGCGCAGGCACAGCACGGGCAGCGCGAGCGAGTCCCACGCCTCCCACTGCACGTAGTCGTCGGGGTGGTGGATGAACTGCATCACCATCGCCGGGTCATAGTGCGGGGTCACGCGGCCGTCGGGCAGGCGGCGCGCGCTGCTCTCGGTGAGCAGCTTCCACTGCGCGTCGGGGAGCCAGCCGTAGGGCTTGTAGATGGTGCGGAAGTAGGTTTCCAGCTCACCCACAGTGGCAAAGGCCGGCGGGCTGCCCGCGTAGCTGCGAATGCGCTGCACCGCGGCCGCCGCGATCTCGGGACCGATGTCGTTGAGCACGAGGCGCTGGATGCGCCCGCGCAGCAGGCCGGCCGCCGCCTTCAGGCCGATGGCCCCGCCCATCGAGGTACCGAGCCAGTGACATTCGCGCACGCCGAGCTGATCGAGCAGCGATACCGCCATCTGCTCGTAGAACGCGAGGCAGTATTCGCGCGCCGGGTCGGGGCTCCATTGGCTCAGGCCGCGGCCGATCGTGTCGGGGCAGATGACGCGGTAGCGCTGCGCGAGGTGCGCCGCAATGGGGTCCATGTCACGCCCGGTACGCGCCAGGCCGGGCCAAGCGATCACGGTCTCGTGGTGGCCCGCGGCCCACTCCATATAGTGGATCTCGCGCCCCTCGCAGGCGACGTAGTTCGAGGTGGCTGCAACGGGCATCGCACTCATTGGACAACCCTGCGCTCTACGCGCTGCGGGATGAGCGCTTTGGGGCGGCCACGCGCACTCATTGCACAACCCTGCGCGCTGCGCGCTGCGGGATGAGCGCTTTGGAGCGGCCACGCGCACTCATGGCGGCCTCCCGGCGCGCGCCAGTGCGCGCAGCCGCAGGCGCCCCACCACCCCAGTGGGGAAGTAGTACACCGAGAGCACGAACAGCAGCCCGAGCCACAGCAGCCAGCGGTCGGGGCTGACGAGCACCGAGAGCACAGGCACCCCTTCCAGCGCGCCGGCGCCCAGCTTGAGCAGGTCCTGCAGGTAGTTCTGCGCCAGCACGAAGAGCGCCGCGCCGATCACCGCGCCATACATCGTGCCCATGCCGCCGATCACGACGATGAGCAGGATGTCGAGCATGATCTCGAAGCTGAGCGTGGTGTCGGGCCCCACGTAGCGCAGCCAGAGCGCCAGCAGCGCGCCGGCCAGCGTGGCGAAGAGCGCGGAGATGACGTTGGACAGCGTGCGGTACACCACCGTGCGGTAGCCGATGGCCTCGGCGCGGAAGTCGTTCTCGCGGATGGCCTGCAGCACGCGCCCGAAGGGCGAGTTGACGATGCGCAGCAGCGCGAGGAAGAGTGCCACCACCGCGAAGAACAGCAGGTAGTACGCGAGCAGCTTGCCGTCGACCGCGAGCCCGGCAATCGTGGTCTCGAAGGAGGGGCTCAGCCACTCGGGGTTCTTGAAAGTGAGGCCGTCCTCGCCGCCGGTGAAGTCCGACAGCTGCGAGGCCAGCGTCTGGAAGGCTGCGGCCACGGCCAGCGTGATCATGGCGTAGAAGATCGCCTTCACACGCAGCGAGAACAGGCCGACCACCAGCGAGAGCACCAGCGAGACCGCAAGTGCCGCGACAAGGCCGAGGCACACCGCGCCCCAGCCCTCGCCCAGCCTTGTGCTGGCGATGGCCACGCCGTAGGCGCCGATGCCGAAGAACATCGTGTGCGCGAAGCTCACGATGCCGGTGTAGCCCAGCAGCAGGTCGAAGCTGGCCACGAGCAGGATGAAGACGAGCATCTTCGCAGCCACCGACAGCGCCTTGGCGCCCGGGAACAGGAAGGGCGCGAACGCCAGCGCGAGCACGACGACGATGAGCAGCGCCACCAGGGCCGGGTGGCCCGGGCGGTCATGCGACAGCATCCGATCGACGAGGCGGCTCATCGGTTGGCCACCGGATACAGGCCTTGGGGCCGCCACAACAGCACCCCGACCATCAGGCCGATGGTGGAGAACAGCGCCACCTTCGGCGCCAGGAAGCCGGTGTAGTTGGCCATCAGGCCCACCAGCAGCGCGCCGACGAGGCTGCCGTTGGTCGAGCCCAGGCCGCCGATGATGATGACGATGAAGATGAGCACGTTGACCTGCGCGCCGATCTGCGGCGTCACGCTCTGCTGGTAGAGCGCCCACAGCACGCCCCCGAGCCCGGCGAGCGCCGAGCCGGCGACGAAGACGCCGACGAACAGGCGCCGGATACGGTAGCCGAGCGCCTCGACCATCTCGCGGTCTTGCACGCCGGCGCGGATGAGCAGGCCGATCTTGGTGCGGTTGAGCGTGAACACCAGGGCCGCGAAGACCGCCAGGCCGATGGCCGAGGCCAGCACGCGGTACTTCTCCACCGCGGCTTCGCCAAGCACCCACGAGCCGCGCAGCACATCCGGCAGCGGCAGCGCGATCTGCTGCGGGCCCCAGGTGGCCTTGATCAGCTCCTCGCCGACGATCATGCCGCCCATCGTGATGAGGATCTGCTTCAAGTGCAGGCCGTAGACGGGCCGCACGATCACGCGCTCGAAGGCCCAGCCCACCGCGCCGGCCGCCGCCATCGCCACCACCATGGCGGCGAAGACGCCCGCGACGTTGGGGCCGGTCCAGCCCATCACGCTGGTGGCCACGAAGGCCCCGAGCGCGATGAACAGACCGTGGCCGAAATTCAGCACGTCCATGAGCCCGAACACCAGCGTCAGGCCCGAGGCGATGACGAAGATGATGAGCCCCATCGCCAGGCCGGCCACGGTGAGCGTGAGCCAGCTGCTGCCGCTGCCCACCGCAGGCAGAGCCGCGGCCATCAGGCCGAGCAGCAAGGCGATGGGCTTCCAGTCGAACTGGGCCTTGGGCACTGCGGCAGTGGCGGTGGCCGCTGTGACCGCGGCGGTGGATGCACTCATGCATGCGCTCCCAGTGAAAGCCCGAGCAGCCGCTGTTGCAGCGCCTCGTCGGCGGCCAGCGCGGCCATGCGGCCGCGGTGCACGACGCGGCCGCTGTCCATCACCGCCACGCTGTCGCCGAGGGCACGTGCCATCTGGAAGTTCTGCTCGACGAGCAGCAGCGTGGTGCGCTGGCGCTTGAGTTCGCGAAAGGCAGCGATGAGGTTCTGGATGATCGAGGGCGCCAGCCCCTTGCTCGGCTCGTCGATGAGGATGAGCGCGCGCGGCTCGACGATGGCGCGCGCCACCGCGAGCATCTGCTTCTGCCCGCCCGAGAGCTTGCCGGCGGGGTAGAGCCAGAACTTCTTGAGCGCGGGCAGCAGGCCGAAGATCCACTCCAGGCGTTGCGTGTCGAGCTCGCCCGCGTGGCGTGCCGAGCGCGCGGCGAGCACGATGTTCTCCTGCACCGTGAGGTCGGTGAAGATGCCCATGCTCTCGGGCACATAGGCAATGCCACGCGCGGCGATGTCGGGCGTCGGCACGCCATTGAGCCGCTCGCCCTTGAAGCGCAATTCGCCGGCGCTGGCCTGCCACAGGCCCATGATCGTGCGCAGCGTGGTGCTCTTGCCCGCGCCGTTGCGACCCAGCAGCATCGTCACTTCGCCCTCCGGCACGGTGAAGTCCACGCCATGCAGGATGTGGTACGCGCCGATGTGCGTGTGCACGCCTTGCAGCTCGAGCAGCGGCGTGGTGGCCGATGGTGCCTGGCTCATGCCGGCTCCTCCGCGGCCATGCCCAGGTAGGCCTGCTGCACCACAGGCATGGCGATCACCTGCGCCGGTTCGCCGTCGGCCACGAGCTGCCCGTTGTGCAGCACGACGATGCGGTCCGAGAGCTCGCGCACCACGTCCATCTTGTGCTCCACCAGCAGCACCACGATGTCGCGGCGCGCCTTGAGCGCGCGGATCAGGTCCAGGATCACGGGCACCTCGTCCACGCTCATGCCCGCGGTCGGCTCGTCGAACATGAAGACCTTGGGGTCGAGCGCCAGCAGCAGCGCCACCTCGAGCTTGCGCTGGTCGCCGTGCGGCAGGCTGGCTGCAGTGGCGGCGCCGCGGTGGGACAGACGCACCTGCTCCAACAGCGATTCGGCCTCGACGATCCACTCCTTGCGGTCGAGCCACACGCGCAGCAGGTCGATGCCGGCGAGGCCCCCGCCCTTGCCCCGGCCCGCCTCGCGCGCCTGCACCGCCAGGCGCACGTTTTCGCGCACCGTGAGGTGCGGGAAGAGCTGCGTGAGCTGGAACGCGCGGCCCAGCCCCCGGCGCGTGCGGTGCGCCACCGGCATCGAGGTGATGTCCTCGCCGGCCAGGACCACCTTCCCTTCACTGGCAGTTAGCTGCCCGGAGATGAGATTGAAGTAAGTGGTCTTGCCCGCACCGTTGGGGCCGACGATGGCCGTCAGCGTGCCCGGCACGAACGCGCACGACACGTGGTCGACGGCCACATGGCCGCCGAACCGGATCGTCAGATCCCGGGTTTCGAGCACCGGTCAGCGCTTGTTTCTGATGGGGATCTGCAGTTCTTCGGCCTTGATCACCCGCACCAGCTCGGGCACGCCCCAGGCGAAAGCCGGGTCGTTCTTGATGCGGAAGTGGAACATGTCCTGCATCGCCTGGTGGTCCTCCTTGCGGAAGGTCATCCTGCCCTTGGGCGTCTCGAAACTCATGCCTTCCATGGCGGCGATGAGCTTGTCGGTGGTGGTGTCGCCCTTGGTCTTCTTCAGCGCCTCCACCACGGCGATGGCGGCACTCATGCCGCCGGCGGTGAAGAAGTCAGGCGGCGTCTTGAACTTGCTGTAGTGGTTGGCCACGAGCCACTCGTTGACCGGGTTCTTCGGAATGCCGAAGTAGTAGTACAGCGCGCCTTCCATGCCCTCGAACTGCTTGTAGGCCACCATCGCGGGCAGGATGTTGCCGCCGGTGGCGAGCTTGATGCCGAAGCGCTTCTCGAGCTCCATGTCGGCGATCTTCGGGAACGGCGTCGGCGCGCCGGCCCAGCCCACCGAGATGAACTTCTTGCCCGGCTGGTCCTTGAGCTTGTCGATGATGCGCTGCAGGCCGGCGGTGAAATCGGTGGTGCCGGTAGGCAGGTACTCCTCATGGACGATCTTGGCCTTCTTGGTGAACTCCTTGGCCGCCTTCACACCATCGCGCCCGAAGGCGGTGTCGTTGGCGAGCGTGGCCACCACGTTGCCCGGCTGGTCCAGGGCCGCGGCGTTGGCCGCCGCGTCCTGGCTGCTGTTGCGCCCGGTGCGGAAGATGTACTTGTTCCACTTGTCGCCGGTGATGCTGTCTGCCACGGCGGGCTCCACGAGCAGGATCTTCTTGTACTCCTCGGCCACCGGCAGCATGGCCAGGCCCACCGGGCTGGCGGTGGGGCCGACGGCGAGGTCGACCTTGTCGTCAGCGTAGGCCGCGGCGAGCAGCGCCTTGCCCACGTCGGGCTTGCCCTGGTCGTCCTTCTCGATGACTGTGATCTTGCGGCCGGCCACGGTGTTGGTGCCGCCGGTGGCGTACTCCAGGCCCATCATGAAGCCGACGATGGTCTGCTTGGCATAGGCCTCCAGCGGGCCCGTCTTGCTGGCGATGAGGGCGATCTTGACGTCGCCCTTGCCGGCCTGGGCCAGGGCGCCGAGCGGCAGGGCGGCGGCGCCCAGAGCGGCCGCGGCCTGCAGGGCTTGGCGGCGGTTGAAGTCGGAGCGGGACATCGGGATCCTCCAGTGTTGTACAGAAATTGGACAGTCGGCGAGACTATCCCCACATGGCGCAACGGCCATGCCAACGGGCCAGGAACTGGTGCAAACCCCGATGCTTCAGGGTCGTGACGGCTTCGATCCGCGGCGGGTTCGATGGCAGAAGGGCGATCGCGAGCTTCACTTCGAGGTCGATGGCGCCTTGCTCAAGATCATCATGACTGTTATCCAGTCATATCCCGGCGATGGGTCAGAACCCCGCTGCCTCGCGCGGCGGCGGGTTGGGCAGCCCGCCCATCCAGCGCTCATCCAGCGCTTATCCAGCGCTTGTGTCGCGCACCTCCGCGTTCATCACCTCAACGCCGCAGCGTCTGCGTGAAAAGCTCGAGCACCCCTTGCGCGCGCACCGAGATGCACACCTGCTGCTCGGGCAAGCCGTGCCACGCCTGGCCCTGCGAGTAACTGCGACCGGCGGCGCACTGGATGGTCTGCCCGATTGCGATGCCCTGCTCCACCACGCGCACCGACCCCGCCCGCGTAACGAAGAGCTCCGACGCGATCACATAGGCCACCGCGCTCGAATCGTGCACGTAGCAGCCGTCCACGCCGACATGTCGGCCATAGAACCCGACGTAGTGGCGCGAGCAATCCCAGATGAACTCGCCCTCGGCCCCGCCCTCCGCTCGCAAGCGCTCGAAGAAGGCGTGGTCCATCAACACCTCGTGCGTGACGTCCAGGCCGACGATGGTCACGGGCCAGGGTGCCGTGAACACCGCATCGGCGGCATGCGGATCGGCAAGGATGTTGGCCTCGGCCACCGGCGAGACATTGCCGCCCTGGCCACCGATGCCGAAGGCGCCGCCCATCACGACCACCTGCCTGGCCAGGCGCGTGATCCCCGGCTCCTCGGCCAGCGCGAGCGCGAGGTTGGTGAGCGGGCCCACCGCCAGCAGCGTCACCTCGCCCGGGTGCTGGCGCAAGGTGTCGATGATGAAGCGGTGCGCCGGCCGCGCATCCGGCTGCCGCGTCGTGATCACCGGCCCTTCGAGGTTGCCCAGGCCATCGTCGCCGTGCACGTCAGGCGCCGCACCGCGCGGCGGGCGCACCAGTGGCAGCGCCGCGCCCCGCGCCACGGGTACCTCGATGCCGAAGCGCTCGCAGAGGTACAGGGCATTGCGCGTGGTGATGTCGGTCTCGGCGTTGCCGAACACGGTGGTCAGCCCCAGCAGTTCCACCACCGGGTGCCGGTGCAGGAACAGCAGCGCCATGGCGTCATCGACGCCGGGGTCGGTATCCAGAAGCAGCTTCTTCATCGGCAGGGCCTTCGAGATCCGTATTCACCGCGGTACGGTGGGCTCTGCACGCGCTCGCGCCATTGCCGCGCCAGTCTGGGCCAGCAGCTGCCGGTCGGCGGGCAGGCGCAGGGCCGCGCCCGCCGCGGCGGCGGCGGAGCGCCAGGCCTGCTCGGCGTTGAGTGCGTCGCCTTGGTGCGAATGGGCTTGGGCCTGCAGCAGCAGCGCGCGCGCATGAGGGGCGCTGCCGGCGTGCGCCGACTGCCAATAGTCGGCCGCTTGCACCGCCAGCGGCAGCGCCGCGGCCGCCTCGCCGCGCACCAGCATCGCCCTTGCCAGCACCTCCTGGGCCTCGGCCATCCAGGGCGACGAACCCGGCTGCCGCGGCTCCAGCGCGGCCAGCACCTGACGCGCCAGCGCCAGCACCTCGTCGGCGTGTCCTTGGTCCATGCGCACACTGGCCAAGGCGACGCGGACTTGAGCAATTCGTAGGGCATCGGAAGAGTTGCGTTCGAGGTTCTCCAACGCCGCGCGCAGTCCTCGCTCGGCTTCATCGTGCCGGCCCTGCATCTGGCGCAGCCGTGCCAGCCGCGTGGTGAGCGTCACGCCCTCGGCGTTGGTGATGGCCTCCGGCACCTTGGGCATCAGGGCCTCGGCACCGGCGAGGTCGCCCTGGCCGGCGCGGGCCAGCGCTGCGGCCGAGCGCGCCACCGGCGCCATCCGGCTGCCCGGGCCCTGGACACGTTCGAAGAGCGCAGCCGCTTCCAGCAGCGCGGCCTCGGCCTCGGGCAGGCGCTGCAGCAGCAGCAGCGCGCCGCCTTCGTACAAACGGCCGAAGGCCGGGTCGCTGTGCGCAGGGGCGCCGGCAACACCATGCACGTCGTCCCAGGTGCGCCGCGCCAGCCGGGCACTGTCCAGGGCACCGGCCAGATCGCCGGCGGTCAATTGGCCGAACATCAGTCGGCCGGCAAACCAGCCGAGCATGCGGTCTCGCGGCCCGAACAGCGTCTTTGCATCCTCGAGGGCGGAGCGCAGCAGACGCACGCCCTCCGCAGCATCGCCTTCCTTGGTCAGCGCGCTGCCGTAGGCCTCTCGCGCAGTGAGGCGGGCGCGGACGAGGCGCGTGCCGTGCAGTGCCTCGTTCAGCCCGTAGACGCGCCGCGCCGGTGCCAGCACGCCGCCGCGGCCGGCGATGGTCATCGCCTCGAGCAGCTCGTGCTCGGCAAACAGCGTGCCCTGCAAGGTCACCTCCCGCGGGTGCTCACGTGCCAGCGCCACCGCCTGCTGCGCCGCGGCGATCGCCGCATCGGGTTCGCGGAGCTGCGAGTGGCGACGGCTCACCCAACGCAAGGTCGAAACCTGGCCCGCCACATCGCCGCTGCGGCGAAAGCCTGCCAGCGCATGGGCCAGCGGCACGCCAGCGTCCTCGCCCCGGCTGCCGAAGAGCATCGCCTCACCCAGGCGCAGGTGCGCACGCAACACATCGGGGTCGTCGGCGGGCAGGCGGCGGGCCGAGAGGGCCACGGCCGCCTCGAGGAAGGGCACCGCCTTGGCGGCCTCGCTGAGGCCGATCAGGCTGTGGCCCACCGCAGACAGCAACCGCATCTGTATCTCCGGCTCGCCGGCAAAGCGCTGCTCGATGCGCGCGCGTGCGCCAAGCAGCATCTGCACCGTGGTGGTGTTCCGGTTCGAGCCCTGGTCGGGGTCGGTGCTGGCCACAAGTTCGAGCAGGAAGCCGGTCACCTGCTCGGCCTTGCGCGCCTCTTGTCGCGCCTGGTTCGCCTGCCACAGCGCGACGCCCGTGCCGGCCACGAGCGCCAGCGCCACCACCGCACCCGCGCCTGCCGCGAGGCGGTTGCGCGCAAGAAAACGCCGGGCGCGGTAGAGCGTGCTGTCGGGAAGGGCCAGCACCGGCTCGTGCCGCAGGTGGCGCTGCAGGTCCTCGGCAAACGCGGCCGCGCCGGCATAGCGCTCGCGCGCCTCCTTGCGCAGCGCGTGCAGCACGATGGCATCGAGATCGCCGCGCAGCGCGCGAGCGATCGCGGGGTCGGCGGCGGCGCGGCTCGGCGGGGCGAGGTCGGCACTGACGATCGCCTCTTCGAGCTCGGCGGCGCTGCCGCGCTTGAGCTTGTAGGGCCGCTCGCCGCTCAGGAGTTCATAGGCCACCACGCCGAGCGAATAAACATCGCTGGCGGTGCCGATGGCCTCGCCGCGTATCTGCTCGGGGCTCGCGTAGGCCGGCGTCAGCGCACGACCGCCCAATTGGGTCAGTGCAGTCTCGGCGGCATCCCCACCCTCGCGCTCGATGAGCTTGGCGATGCCGAAGTCGAGCAGCCGCACCTGCCCGGCGGCTGTGACCAGGATGTTGCCCGGCTTGAGGTCACGGTGCAGCACGAGGCGGCTGTGCGCAAACGACACCGCCTCGGCCACCTGCAGCAGCAGTTGCACCCGCTGCGCCACGCTGGCCGCACGCTCGCGGCACCACAGGTCGATGGGCTGCCCCTCGACATACTCGATGGCCAAATAGGGTTGCCCGCCCTCCGTGAGGCCGGCCTCGTAGAGCCTCGCGATCGAGGGGTGTTCCAGCGTGGCGAGGATGTCTCGCTCGCGCTCGAAGCGCCGCACGAGGGTGGCGCGGCGCAGGTCGGTGAGCGGCAGCTTGAGCGCCACCTCGCGCCTGACGCCGCCATCCGCGCGCTCGGCCAGCCACACCTCGCCCATGCCGCCGACACCGAGCTGGCGCAGCAGCCGATACGGGCCGACGCGCTCGCCCGCAGCGAAGTCGTGCGCCTGCGTCTGCGGCTGCGGCCCGAAGGCCGCGCCACGTTCGAGCAGCTGGGCGGTTTCGCCGGCCGCGTCGCGCGCGAGCAGCCCGCGCAGCGTCGTCCCGAGTTCAGCATCCTCGGGGTCGAGCGACGCGAGCCACTGCGAGCGTTCGGGCTCGGCCAGGTCGAGCGCCGTGTCCAACAGGGCCGAAAGCCGCAGCAACTGTTGCGGGTTCATGCGCGTAATGTGCCGGGCCGCGGGCGCGGCGGCCTCGGGCGCTACCCGAACCTCGTTGCCATCTTCAACCGCCATCAACCCGCCAGCGCGCCAAACAGCCAGTGCCAGCCCGTGGCCGTGACCAGCCCCAGCGGAATGCCCACCCCCACCATCAACGACACCAGCCGCGGCGCGAGGTTCGCCTGCGCAGCCACGATGCCCGCGCCGATCATCGGCGGCATCGCCGCCTCGATGACGCTGACGCGCGTGGTGGTGGTGAGGCTGGCATCCAGCGCCCACAGCAGGCCCACCACCAGCGCCGGCGCCAGCACGAGTTTGTAGCTCAAGCCCAGCATCAGCGCGCGGCCATGCTCGCGCAACGCATCGAGGCGCAGTTGCATGCCCACCGAGATGAGCGCCAAGGGCGCGAGCGTGTCGCCGATGCGCGCCAGCGCGACGTCGAGCGCCGGCGGGAAGGGCAACGGTCGCAGCAGAAGCGCGAGCGCCAGGGCGATCACCGGCGGAAAGGTGACGATGCGCCGAAGCATCTCGCGGCTGTTCAGGCCCGTGGCGCCGGTAGCGATCGCGCCGCCCGAGGCATTGCCCGCACCGGCACCAGCACCAGCATCAGCGCCCCCACCAACGCCCGCGCCACGCACGGCGCCGTCGGCCGCATACCACGCCGCCGCCGCCACACCCAGCGTGCTGAGTGCCAGGTACGAGCCCAGCTGATCGATCAGCAGGCCCAGGCCCAGGCCCTCGCGGCCATGCAGAGTCTCGATCATCGGCAAGCCGACGAACGAGGTGTTGCCCAGGCCGCCCACCAGCGTGAGGGCACCCACCTGCGCGCGGCTCAGCCCTAGCGTGCGCCCGAGCGACCCAAACAGCAGCGCCCCGAAAGCGAACAGCACCCACGGCATCAGCACCGGCAGCAGATGGTCCCGATCGAACTGAAAGCCGTGCAGCGTGCGCAGCGTCACCGCCGGCAGCGCCAGATGCACGATGACAGCGTTCAACGCCTGGTGCGCGTTGTCGGCCACGCGCTGCGAGCGCCTGAGCAGCCAGCCAGCGAGCAGGCAGACCACGAGCATCACGAAGTTGGCCATGCCGCGGTGCCCCCTGCCTGAAACTCGCGTTCGCGTTCGTGTTCTCTCGCGTGCGCTCAGCGCTCTGCCTGCGCCAGCGGGCAAGCGGGCAATCCGCGCCAGCGTGCCAGCCGTGACGGGGCCACGGCGAACTCCATCGCATAGAGCGTGCGGCCGTAGCGCACCATCTGCTGCGCCACCCGCGCCGCCTCGCAATGGCGTTCGTCGGCCAGTTGCGCGAAGGCTTCGAAGGCCGCTGCAAAGTGGCCGGCCTCGTACTCGGCCCGCGCGACGTCCAGACGCGCCGTCTGCGTGGCGAGCATCGCTGGCAGCGCCGCTGCGTTCTGCGGCTGCCCGTGCGCCGACGGCATCGCCAGCCCGAGGGCCACGATGGCGACCAGGACAGGGCTCGCGACAGGACGGGCGGGGCGCAAAACGCGCCGATTCGAGGTGCTCATGACGGGCTCCCGGTTCAAGGAAGTGGCATCGCGGCGCGCGTGCGGGCGCCTCAGGCGCCGTAGACCAGGCACTCGCAGGGCTCAGACGCCGCCGGGGTTTGCGTGGCCAGGCGCGAGGGCACGGTCTGCGCGACGGTGATCAGCACGGCCACCAACATCGCCGCACCCCACATCAGGGCCGGCATCGCGGCATAGCGCGCTTGCACGAGTTCCAGTTCGTGGGGCCCGACGCCGCTGCGGGCCGGGCCAGGATGGTGGGCAAAAAAGCTCATGGCTGTGTACTCCGGTGGGGTCGAAGGGCTCGGTTGTCCCTTCATCCCCATGTACGGAACGCATTCGCCAACCCGGACATCGCGGCCTCCCTCCGCGGAGGGAGGCGCCGCCTGGCGCTCAGCCCATTGCCGCCAGCAGCAGCAGCCGCGCCTTCTCCCAGTCGCGCCGCACGGTGCGCTCCGAAAGCCCCAGAGCCTCGGCGATCTCGGGCTCCGAGAGGCCGCCGAAGAAGCGCATCTCGGCCACCTGCGCCAGGCGCGGCTCGGCCTTCTCCAGCACCTCGAGCGCCTCGTGCACACGCAACGCGTCGTTCTCCGGCGCGGCGATCTGCTCTGACAGCAGGGTGTCCAGCACCACCTTCTCGGCATCGCCGCCGCGCCGTTCCGCCGCGCGCGCACGCGCGTAGTCGACGATCACCGAGCGCATCACGCGCGAGGCATAGGCGAAGAAGTGGTGCCGGTTCTCCACCGGCAGCGAGTCGGCGCCGACCATCTTCAGGAAGGCCTCGTGCACGAGCGAAGTGGTGCCCAGGAGCGTCATCGTCTGGTGCGGCCGCAGGCGCGCGGCGGCCAGACGACGCAGGTCTTCGTAGAGCAGGCTGAAGGCCTGGCCAGCGGCTTTCTGGTCGCCTTGGCGGGCCGATTCGAGCAGCGTCGTCAGCTCGGACATGAATCCTCCGATCCCTGGGTGCATTCTGGCCAGCTTTCGCGCTGGCACAAGGCGGGCCCGCCCTCGCCAACGTCCCGTGGCGCGATGCCGGGGACGCGCCTTCAGCGCGTGACGACGATGCGGCGCGGCTGGCGCGCCAGCTTGGCGTACAGCGCAGCGCGCGACATGCGCAGCAGCCTGGCGGCAGCGACGCGGTTGCCGCCGGTGGCCTCGAGCGCTGCGGTGATGGCCGCGTCCTCGATCTCGCTCACCTGCTCGGCCAGCGGGCGCAGCAGCGCTCCGGCAGGCGTCGGGCCGCCTGCCGCGCCGTCTGCCGCGTGGCCTGCAGCGCCGCCTGTCACGCCTTCGGTCACGCCGTCCGTCACTTCTGCCGCCGCATGGGCTGCGGCACGGGCCCCCTGGGCCGCTCGTGCCGAGGCCGGCGCACGCGCCGCTTCAGGAGCCGTGGCCGCGAGTGAACCGTCTGGCCCCCCGGGCGCCATCCCCGCCAGCGGCAGCGAGGCCGCGAAGTGCCTTGCCTCGAGGTGCAGGTCGTCCGTCATCAGCGTGGCCTGTTCGAGCACATTGCGCAGCTCGCGGATGTTGCCCGGCCAGGGCTGCGCCGCCAGCAGGTCCAGCGCGTCGGGCGCCAGGCTCTTGTGCGCCATGCCGCTTCGGCGCGCGATGTCCTCGGCCAGCGCGTCGGTCAGCGCTTCGAGGTCGGCCAGCCGCTCGCGCAGCGGCGGCAGGCGGATCGGCAGCACGTTCAGGCGGTAGTAGAGGTCGGCGCGGAAGCTGCCCGCGGCCACCATCGCCGCGAGGTCGCGGCTGGTGGCGGCGATGACACGCACGTCGACGCGCTCGACGCGGTTGCTGCCCAGCGGCTCGATCTCCTGCTCCTGCAGCGCGCGCAAGAGCTTCGCCTGCAGCGCCAGCGGCATGTCGCCGATCTCGTCGAGGAAAAGCGTGCCGCCATCGGCGAGCTTGAACTTGCCCTCGCGGCCCTTGCGCTCGGCGCCGGTGTAGGCACCCGGGGCGACGCCGAAAAACTCGGCCTCCAGCAGCGTGTCGGGCACGGCGGCGATATTCACGCTCACGAGCGCGCGCGCGGCGCGGCGGCTGGCGGCATGGATGCCGTGGGCGAGCAGCTCCTTGCCGGTGCCGGTTTCGCCCAGCAGCAGCACCGCGCTGTCGGTGAGAGCGACGCGGCGCGCGAGCCGCTTCACCTCCAGCGCCGCGGGGCTCGCGCCAATGAAACTCGCGATGCTGTACTTGGGGCGCCGCGCCTGCGCGATCTCGCGCCGCGCCGCATCGAGCTCGCCTTGCAGCTTCGAGAACTTGGCCAGCAGCGGCTGCATCGTCGTCTCGGGATGGTCGAGCAACACGTAGCCGACGGCGCCGATCACCTCGCCGGCCTCGTTCTTCAGCGGCAGCCGGCTGACGAGGAAGGTGCCGGCCTGGTTGCTGAGCAGGTCCACCAGGATCGGCTGGCCGCTTTCGATCACCTGCCCCATCAGCGTGTTGGGCACCACCTCCTCGACGCGGCGGCCGATGAAGTCGCCCTCGACATGGCCGAGCGCGGGCAGGAAGCGTTTGTAGCCCTCGCTGATCCACACGATGCGGTGCTGGCGGTCGACCACCATGGTGCCCATCGCCGTGTTGGCGAAGACGTCGAACAGGCTCTTCGCGGCAAGCTCGAGCACGCGCTGGGCATCCAGTGCGTTGGCGGCGACATCGGGTTCGGCAGCGGCCATCGGGCCCGCACTGTAGCGGCGCCCGCCGCCGGGCTGGGGGCAGGCGCACCGCGAGGTGCGATCATTCCCGGCTGCACGAACGGAGTCCGCCATGCCCCGAGCCATCTGTACCGCCCGCACCCAGGCTCGCCCCCTGACCTCAAGCCCGTGGCAGCCCAGCCGCGCCTGGCCGGCCCTGCTGCTGGCTGCCTCGCTGCTCAGCGCCTGCGGCACAGCGGTGCGCAACCCCGTCACCGGCCAGAACGAGCGCACGGTGATGGACGAGCGCGCCGAGATCACCGAGGGCACCAAGGCGCACCAGGAGATCCTCAAGGCCTACGGTGTGGTGGCCGACCCCGCGCTGCAGGCCTACGTCAACGGCATTGGCCAGAAGCTGGCTGCGCAATCGCATCGCAGCACGCTGAAGTTCACCTTCACCGTGCTCGACAGCCCCGAGATCAACGCCTTTGCATTGCCCGGGGGCTTTGTGTACATCACGCGCGGCATCATGTCCTACCTCGACAGCGAGGCTGACTTGGCGGGCGTGATCGGCCACGAGATCGGCCACGTCACCGCGCGCCACGGCGCGCAACGCGCCACGCAGCAGCAACGTGCGGGGCTGTGGGTGCTCGGCGCGGCGGTGCTCGGCGCGGTGGTCGGCGGCGAGGGCGGCGCGCGCGCCGCCGGTGAGTTCGGCCAGAACATCGTGGCCGGCAACATCGCCCGCTACGGGCGCGAGCAAGAGCTGCAGGCCGACCAGCTCGGCGCCGAATATCTGGCGCGGGTGCGCTACAACCCGACCAACATGATCGACGTGATCCAGGTGCTGAAGAGCCAGGAGCTGTTTGCCGCCGACGCCGCGCGCGCGGCCGGGCGGCCGGTATCACAGGGCGGCGGCGGCTGGCTCGCCTCGCACCCGAGCAACGACGAACGACTGCAATCCATCCGCGATACGGCGCAGAAGCTCGCTGCCGGTCGCGCGACCACGACAACCGGCACCACAACCGGCACCACGCCCGGCGCCACACCCGCAACTGCCGCGGCCTGGGACGACGACGGCCGCGCCCGCTACCTCAAGGTGCTGGAGGGGCTCACCTTCGGCGACAGTCGCGAGCAAGGTGTGGTGCGCGGGCGCCACTTCTTCCACGAGCCACTGGGTATCGCGCTCACCGCGCCGCCGGGCTGGCGCGTGCTCAACGACAGCGATCAACTGGTGCTGATGAGCGGCGAGCGCGATGCGGCGCTGATCATGAAGCTGCTCCCCGACGAGGTGGTGAAGAAGACCGGCACCGACCATGCCGCCATCCTGCGCGACGTACTCGGCGCCACGCAAGGCAGCACCGAGCGGCTCACACTCGGTGGCGGGCTGGCCGCCACGCACTTCAGCGGCCAGCGCCGCAATGCGCAGGGGCAAACGGGGCCGCTCACCGCCACCATCGTCAGCGGCCCGGCCGGGCACATGTTCCTGCTCGGCTGGAGCGCCAAGGATGCGCAGGTGATGGCCAAGGCCCGCACGGCATTGCGCGAGGCCGAGCTGTCGTTTCGACCCATGGGCGCGGCCGACCGCACGGCCGCGCGGCCGTGGCGGGTGAAGCTCGTGCCGTTCCCGGCCGGCGGCTTTGCGCAACTCGCTCGCAGCACGCCGCTCACGGAATTGCCCGAGCAGCAGTTGCGGCTGCTGAACAGCGCCTATCACCAAGGCTCGGCCGGCAGCGCAGCGGCCGGTCGCGACCCGCGGCCAGGGGAACTGGTGAAGGTGATCGAGTAGGCCCGCGAAGCTCGCGCGACGAAGCAAGGCCCTGCGCCGCGCAGACGGCGGGCGGCCGCGGGCTACTCGCATCTGCCGCCCAATCTTCCTAGGGCTCTCCGCGATGCGAGGGGCCTACCGATGCCCTAGTCTGCCCGGATGCTCGAGGATCTCCGCCACGCCACGGCCCGCCAGCGCGCGCAGAGAGCCAGCCGCCGGCTGCAGCTGGACTGCAAGCGCCTGCTGCGCGACGGCGCGGGCCTGGAGGTCATGGCGATCGCCAGTGACCTCATCGACCGCATCGAAGACCTCGACGACGAGCAGCTCGACACCTTCTTCGACTGGATGGCCGGCGAGCTCAGCCCCGACCCGAAAGCGGTGTTGCGAGCGGCCGAGGCGTACGCGAAGTCCCCCGTTGCCCAGACGCTGCTCGCGCTCACCGAGGTCGTGGAGCCGCCGCGGCAGGAGCTCTTTCGCCGCATCAACCGCATGCCCGGCGGCACGGCCGCGGTGTTGCGCCTGCGCCGCGCACTGCTGTCGCGGCTGCGCGCGCGGCCGGAGCTGGCGGCCATCGAGGCCGACCTGCAGCACCTGCTGAACTCCTGGTTCAACCCCGGCTTCCTGCAGCTGCGCCGCGTGGACTGGAACTCGCCCGCGCAGTTCCTCGAAAGGATCATCCACCACGAAGCGGTTCATGCGGTGGACGGCTGGGACGACCTGCGCCGGCGCCTCTTGCCCGACCGGCGCTGCTTCGCCTTCCAGCACCCGCAGCTCAAGGACGAGCCGCTCATCTTCGTCGAGGTGGCCCTGCTGCCCGAGATGCCCGCGGCCATCGCGCCGCTGATTAACAAGCAGTCGCTGCCGCTGCCGCCTGATCGCTTCCGCGTCGCCGCCTTCTATGGCATCAGCAACTGCGAGCATGGGCTGCGTGGGGTGTCGCTGGGCAATTTCCTTATCAAGACGGTGGCGCTGCAGCTGCAGCGCGAGCTGCCGCAGCTCAAACGCTTCTGCACACTCTCGCCGATACCCGGCTTCGGGCGCTGGCTGCTCGGGGAGCCCGATCTCGCGGCGTTGCCCGGCCTCAAGCGTGGCGCACTGGCGTCGCTGCAGGCCGCCCATGCACGGCTGTTGACGCTCACCGGCGGCGAGCTCGGTGCGCTGCAGGGCCCCTCGGTGCACGAGCGCATGGAGCTCGACGACGTGAGCGCGCTCACGCTGCTGGCCGCGGCCTATCTGGTGCACCTCGCGCCCACGCCGGCGGGCGACCCCGTGGCGCGCTTCCACCTCGACAACGGCGCCAGGCTGGAGCGCCTGAACCCGCGTGGCAATATGTCACCCGCCGGGCTGAAGCAGAGCTTCGGCCTCATGGTCAACTACCTCTACGACCTCGACAAGGTCGAAGCCCACCACGGCAAGTTCCGCCAGGGCGAGGTCGTGCGTTCACGCGACCTCGCCTCGGGGCTGTAGCCGGCCCCGGACGTGACGAAGAAGACACCCCCAAGGAGACTGCGCATGAACACGCCCTACACCCGACGCGACGCCCTCATTGCCGGTGCCGCCGGTGCCGCGACCCTCGCCGCGCCCTTCGTGCACGCGCAGGGCAGCGGCTGGCCCACCAAGCCCGTCACCATCGTCGTGCCCTTCCCGCCCGGCGGCGGCACCGATGCCTTCGCGCGGCCGCTGTTCGCGGTCATGACCAAGAACCTCGGCCGCCAGTTCGTCATCGACAACAAGGGCGGCGCCGGCGGTACGGTGGGCGCTTCGCTGGCGGCCCGGGCCGCGCCTGACGGCTACACCTTCTTCATGGGCGCGGTGCACCACAGCATCGCACCCAGCATGTACGCCAAGCTCGACTACGACATCGAGCGCGATTTCGTGCCCGTGGGGCTGGTCTCCAGCGTGCCCCAGGTGATCTCGGTGAACCCGGGGCGCGTGCAGGCCAAGACGCTGGCCGAGTTCCTGGAAATCGTGCGCAAGAACCCGGGCAAGCTCAACTACGGCTCGGCCGGCAACGGCACTTCGCACCACCTGGCCGGCGAACTCTTCAAGCTGCAGACCAAGACCTTCATCACCCACATCCCCTACCGCGGCGCGGGCCCGGCGCTGCAGGATCTCGTCGCCGGTCAGGTCGATCTGATGTTCGACGGCCTGGGTTCCTCGGCCGTGCACCTCCGCGCCGGCCGGCTGCGCGGCATTGCCGTCGCTGCGGACAAGCGCGTACCCGGCTTCGCGGACCTGCCCACCACGGGCGAGGGCGGCCTGCCCGGCTACCAGGTGGCGACCTGGTACGGCATCTGGGCGCCCAAGGGCACGCCGGCCGAGATCGTGACGGCCATGGGCAACGAGATGCGCAAGGCTCTCACGGGCGACGAACTCAAGGCGATCTGGACCAGCCTAGGCACCGAAACGCCCAACCTCTGGGGCGCGGACTTCGGGCGCTTCGTCAGCGCCGAGGTCAAACGCTGGGCAGAGGTAGTGAAGACCTCGGGTGCCAAGCTGGATTGAGCCCAGCACAATCCTCGGCGATGAGTCAGGACCACCACGACCGGGGCGCCGAGTCCGTCGCGAACCCGAATCTCTACGTCGCGCTGCGCGCCGGTTTCCCGGTCGATCTGGCGCGCACGGCTGTCGAGACGGCCGACACGCCCACGCCGCTGTCCTACACCTGGGCCGACCTCGAGCGCGGCAGCGCGATGATGGCCACCCTGCTCGGCTCGCTCCAGCTGCCGCCGTTCTCGCGCGTGGCGGTGCAGGTGGACAAGAGCGTGGAGGCGCTGATGCTCTATCTGGCCGTGCTGCGCGCCGGCCATGTCTACCTGCCGCTGAACACCGCCTACCAGGAGGCGGAGATGGCCTATTTCATCGGCAATGCCGAGCCAGCGGTGGTGGTGTGCTGCCGGCGCAACTTCGGCTGGGTGGCGCGCACGGCCTTCAATGCCGGTACGAAACACATCTACACGCTGGACGACGACCGCACCGGCACGCTGCTCGACCGCGCCGCCTACCACCCCGACACGCAGGCGCCGGTGCGCGTGCAGGCCGACGACCTCGCCGCCATCCTCTACACCAGCGGCACCACCGGGCGCAGCAAGGGCGCGATGCTCACGCACCGCAACCTGCTGTCCAACGCCCAGGTGCTGCACGAGGCCTGGGGCTGGGCCGAGGTGAACCGCGGCGGCGGCAGCGACACGCTCATCCACGCCCTGCCCATCTTCCACGTGCACGGCCTTTTCGTCGCCTCGCATTGCGCGCTGTTGTCGGGCAGCCGGATGATCTGGTTCGGCAAGTTCGACCCGCAGGCCACGGTGGCGCGGCTGCCCGAGGCCACGGTCTTCATGGGCGTGCCGACGCTGTACGTGCGCATGCTGGGCGAGGCCGCGCTCACGCGAGAACGGTGCGCGCGCATGCGGCTCTTCGTCAGCGGCTCGGCGCCGCTGCTCATCGAGACCTTCGAGCAGTGGCAGGGACGCACCGGCCACACCATCCTCGAACGCTACGGCATGAGCGAGACCGTGATGCTCACCAGCAACCCCTACCGCCCGGAAACGGCCCGGCGCGGCGGCACCGTCGGCCAGCCTTTGCCCGGTGTGCGCGTGCGCGTCCAGGGTGACAAGGGCGCGCCGATGCCCACCGGCGAGATCGGCAGCATCGAGGTCAAGGGCCCCAACGTCTTCAAGGGCTACTGGCGTCTGCCCGAGAAGACGGCCGACGAGTTCACCACCGACCTCTGGTTCAAGACCGGCGACGTGGGCCGCGTCGACGCCCAGGGCTACGTCACCATCGTCGGGCGCAGCAAAGACCTCATCATCAGCGGCGGCTACAACGTCTATCCGGCCGAGATCGAGGGCTTCATCAATGAGATACCAGGCGTGGCCGAGAGCGCCGTGGTCGGCGTGCCGCACCCTGACTTTGGCGAGGTCGGCGTGGCCACGGTGGTGGGCAAGCCGGGCGCCGCACTCGACGGCGCGGCCATCCTCGCGGCGCTGAAGATTCGCATCGCCAACTTCAAGGTTCCCAAACAGGTCTTCGTGGTGAACAACCTGCCGCGCAATGCGATGGGCAAAGTGCAGAAGAACCTGCTGCGCGACGAGCACCAGGGCCTGTTCGCGGGCTGACGGACGAGCCAGGGAATCCGCCCGGACGGTGCCCCGTTGCGAGCGGCCCGCCCGCAGCCCTACTGCTTGCGCGCGATGAACCCGGCTACCACGGCCGCGCCCCCGTTCGACAGCGAATAGGCACCGCCCAGCTCCGCCGGTCCGTTGCCGCTGCCGCCGCCGGCGATCGGCCCGAACAGGCGCCCGGCGATGCCGCCAGCGAGCGACCCTGCGGCCGCAGTGCCGGTCAGGTGGTTGGCATTGCCACCGCCGCCCAGCGTCGTGGTCGACGTCATCGCCAGCGGCACGCCAGCGCCGCTGCCGTCGTTGCGCACCGTGTTCTGGATCGAGACGATGACGCTGCGCGTGGCGAAGTTCACCGACACCGTCACCGAGCCGACGAAGGGCACCGGGTCGTCCGTGCCGTTGGGCGAGTAGCGACCGTGCACGACGCCAACGTAGCTGGCGCTGCCGCCCGTGGGAACGCCCGTCGGGTCGGTCGTCTCGCCGAATGCGACGACGCCGCGGCGGTTCTTGTTGTGCTCGAAGACGCCGCCCCATTCGGAGATGTTGATCGTGTCCTGCGTGAACCACGAGGCGAGGTTGGCGTAGCGATAGTTCCACAGGTTCAGCGTGCGGTAGCCCTTGGAGCCGGGCATGGGCACGCCAAAGCCAGTGCCGCCGGGCAGCCAGGTCGGGTTGCCGTTGGCGTCGGGCAGGCCGTTGCCGGCGTGGATGTCACCGTCCTCGTGGTATCGGGTCGCGGCGAGCATGTCGGCGTCGGTACCGCCGCCGCGCCAGCCGCCGGTGCCAAACTGCGGCCCGGAGGTTTCGGCCGTGACACACCAGCCCGGCACGCAGCGCGCCGGCTCGGCGCGCGGGAAGTATCGGTTGTTGGCGTAGTTGGCGCGAGTGCCGTTCACGCCCCGCGTGGCGTAGTCGTAGTGGCCCAAGTTCGACGATGGCGGCAGGGCAGCAAAGGCGAGCGCGCCGCTGCCGTTGAGCTGCACGCGGCCAGCCGTGGGGTTGAAGGTCTCGATGATCTGCGGTCGGTCGAGCACGCCGTCCCAGAGGATCGAGAAGTTGCTCAGCAGCACGGCCAACGAGTTCGGTGCCGCGTTGGCGTCCTTGCGCACCCGGATCTCGGCCGTGCCGCCGGTGACGACCTGAAGCCCGGTGGCGTTGGAGACGTTCGGGTTGGACGGGCTGAGGTCGCTCGTCGAGCGGCCATACGCCTGCACACCGGAGCGCGTCAGCGCCACGCCGTTGTCCGCGCGCAGGACGGTCTCGCCGCTGCACTGCCAGCCGCTGCCGTCGGCGCAGGACATCGTCATCGGCCCTGGACTCGGCGGCGGTGCCGTGCCCACTGTCACCGAGAACGACTGCGTCGCCGCCAGCGCGCCCGGGTCAACCACGCGTACCGTCACCGCCTGCGCCCCCACTTGCCCTGCGGCCGGGATCCAGGCGATGAGGCCGCTCGCCCCGTTGATCGTCATGCTCGACGGCGCCTGCGTCAGCGAATAGGTGAGCGCATCGCCGTTCGGATCGGTGGCGTTCACGTCGTAGGTGTAGGCCACGCCGACGGTGGCCGTCGTCAATGGCGTGGTGCCGATCTGCGGCGCCACGTTGCCCGCGGCCGTGACGCTGGCCGTGAAGGCCTGCGTCGCAGCCAGCCCACCAGGGTCGACGACGCGCACCGTGACCGGTTGGTTGCCCACCTGTGCCGATGACGGTATCCAGGCAATCAGCCCGTTGCTCGCGTTGATCGACATGCCGCTGGGCGCCTGCGTCAGCGAGTAGGTGAGGACATCCCCGTTCGGGTCGATCGCGTTCACGTCGTAGCTGTAGGAGGCGCCAACCACGCCCGCCGTCACCGGCGAGGTGGTGATCAGCGGCGCCTGGTTGGTGACACTGCCCAGCGTGAGCGTACCCACCCTGTAGCGGCGGTCGCCAGCGGGGTCCGTGACACCGGTACCCATCGTCAGCGCGAGGTCGGTCCAGGGGTTGCCGCCAGACAGGCCGACGCGGATGTCGTAGCTGCCCGAAGCCAGGCCGGCCGGCACGGTGATCGTGCGCGTCTCGGTGTAGGGGCCGGCGACCCAGGTGCGCGAGGTCGTCCAGTGGTCGTCCACCGACCACACCTGCCCGGCCGGATTGACGAGGTGCATGAACTGGAGGTAATCGGCGGCCATCGGCAGGCGATACCAGTTGAGCGTGATCGCCGCCTGGCTGCCGGCGGCCACGCCGTAGGTCGCCGGCGTGGCCACGTCGACGCGCGTCGTGGTTGGCACTGGGCCGGCCGGCGCGACGGTGATCGTGAAGGCCTGCGTCGCCGCCAGCCCGCCAGGATCGGCCACGCGCACCGTGACCGACTGGCTACCAGACTGCGCGGCAGAAGGCGTCCAGTTGATGAGGCCGGTGCCTGCACCGATCGTCATGCCCGCCGGCGCCTGCGTCATATAGTAGGAGAGTACGTCGCCGTTGGGGTCCGTGGCGTTCACATCGTAGACGTAGGCCACTCCGACCGTCGCCGCCGTCACTGGCGTGGTGGTGATCTGCGGTGCGGCGTTGGCCGCGGCCACGGTGATGGTGTAGCTCTGGGTCGCGGCAAGCCCGCCGGGATCGGCCACGCGCACCGTCACCACCTGCGAACCGGCAGCCGCGGGCACCCAGGCGATCATGCCGGTGGAGGCGTTGATCGCCATGCCCGCCGGCGCCTGCGTCAGCGAGTAGGTCAGCGCGTCACCGTTCGGATCGGTGGCATCCACGTCGTAGCCATACGCCACGCCCACCGTGGCCGTGGTCAGCGGCACGGTGGTGATCTGCGGCGCCGCGTTGCCGGCTGTCACCGCGATGGTGAAGGACTGCGTGGCGGCGAGGCCACCGGGGTCAGCCACGCGCACAGTCACGCCTTGCGCGCCTGCGGCGGAGGGCGACCATGAAATCAGGCCATTGGCGGCGTTGATCGTCATTCCTGCCGGCGCCTGCGTCAGCGAGTAGGTCAGCGCGTCACCGTTCGGATCGGTGGCATCCACGTCGTACCTGTACGCCACGCCCACCGTGGCCGTGGTCAGCGGCGCAGTGGCGATCTGCGGCGCGGCATTGGCCGCGGCCACGATGATGGTGAAGCTCTGGGTCGCGGCAAGCCCGCCGGGGTCGGCCACGCGAACCGTCACGGCCTGGGAACCGGCGGCCGCGGGCACCCAGGCGATCATGCCGGTGGAGGCGTTGATCGCCATGCCCGCCGGCGCCTGCGTCAGCGAGTAGGTCAGCGCGTCGCCGTTCGGATCGGTGGCATCCACGTCGTACACGTACGCGACCCCCACCGTGGCAGTGGTCAGCGGCAGGGTGGTGATTTGCGGCGCCGCATTCGCAGCCGCGACAGCGATTAAGAAACTCTGCGTCGCGGCAAGTCCGCCGGGGTCGACAACGCGCACGGTGACCGACTGGCTGCCAGCCTGGACCGAAGTTGGGGTCCAGGTGATCAAGCCGTTGGACCCGTTGATCGTCATGCCGCCGGGCGCCTGGGTCAGCGAGTAGGTCAGCGCATCGCCGTTCGGATCAGTGGCATCCACGTCGTAGCTGTAAGCCGCACCCACAGTGGCCACGGTCGGCGGAGAGGTTGTGATCTGCGGTGGCTGGTTGGCGGCGGCGGCGACGGTGATCGTCACCGTGGCCCGCGCCGAGCGAGCCCCGCTCGGATCCCGCGCCCGATAGGCAAAGGTCACAGTGCCAGCGAAGTCCGCCGGCGGACGGTAGGTGAATGCCCCATTCGAACTGAATGTGACGGTTCCAACTGATGGGCTCGTCACCCGCTGCGCGGTAAGCACGTCTCCGTTGGCATCGGTGTCATTGGCCAGTACGCCCGGCGCCGAGATGCTCAGCACGCCGCCTTGTCCCATGGCGTAGCTGTCGGCTCTTGCCACGGGAGCGACATTGCCGGACTGCGCCAGCGCCCCGTGCTGGAACATGAAGACCAGCAGCGGCACCTGGGCGGCAAAGACCAGCGCGCGCGTGCCGAGGCGCCGCAATGCGGCTGGGAATCGTGTCGCCAGCCTGTTCATGTCGACCACCTCCCGAAACGACACTAGACCGATCGATAAGTAGACGCCAACGCTGTCGTCGTCGCACTCATCCATTCGAGCAGGGATTCGATACGTTGGCCGCATACGGTAAATCGTCACGGATTGGCAACGAGGGCGGGCAGAAAAGCGGTGCCATCCACAACGCAGCCAGCGGCAGAACAGCGGGCGAAAGCCCACGCTTTTCACGCGTCGCCCGGCTGCATTTGCTTGCAATCATGCACTGCAATCTAGGGATGGCGACCATGCGCGCCCCGCCTCTCGGCTGGCCGAGGAGGGCCACGAGAGAGCGGCAGCAGGTCCCAAGAACGACGAAAGGTTTCCGATGAACATGCCCTCGATGGTCCGTCGCCGCAGGCTCGCCCTGGCTGGCCTCGGTTTCGGCCTCGGCCTCACCCCCTGGCAGCGCGCGCTGGCTGCCGTCGCCACCCCGACCACCACGCCCGCCCCGACCCTTCGCATCACCGGCACCGCCAGCGGCACCGGTGGCCTGGCCCTGCTGGCTGTGGCCTATTCGCGTGCCCACCCCGGCATACGCATCGAGGTGCTGCCTGCCACCGGCAGCGCCGGGGGCATCCGCGCCATCATCGACGGCCGCGCCGACCTCGCCGTTTGCCACCGCGCGCCCACCGTGGCCGAACGCGCCCGTGCGCTGCTGGAGGCGCTGCCGTATTCGCGCACGCCCTTCGTGCTGGCCGTGCACCGCGAACTGGGCATTCACCGCATCAGCGCCGCCGAGCTCGCCACGCTCTATCGCGAAGAAGGTGCCACGTTCCGCAACGGCCGCCGCGCGCGCGCCGTGCTGCACATGGCCGATGCCATGGATACCGAGCTGCTGCGCTCCATCTCGCCCACCGTCGCCACCGGCCTGGAGCAGGCCGCGAGCCGCTGCGGCGTGCTCGATGCGGCCACCGACGCACACTGCGCCGACCTCATCGAGCGCACGCCCGGCGCCTTCGGCCCCTCGACACTGGCCTTGATCGAGAGCGACGGCCGCCCGCTGCAGCCGCTCGCCATCGAAGGCTTCCCGGCGCCGACGCCCGAGAACGTGACCAGCGGACGCTATCCGTGGTCCAAGCCGCTGCTGCTCGTGCACGCGGGCGAGCCCGAGGCCCGGGTGTCGGCCTTCGTCGACTTCATCTGCTCGCAGGGTGCGCGGCGTTTGCTGGCAATGACCGGCTACTGCGCCGGATAGGCTGCGGCGGCCCCTACTGCGCGCCCGGCCACAAACCGGCCCATTGCCACAGCGCGAAGGCGGCCAGCACGAGCGCGGAGACGCGGCCCACCCAACGCCGCGCCTCGGGCCCGAAGCGATGCCGCAGGCGCGCGACGACGGCGCTGAGCAGCAGCCACCACAGCGCCGAGCCGAGCAGCACGCCCAGCACCAGCGGCAGGGGTGACATCGGCCCGATCTGCCGAGCGCCCATGGCGCCGAAGATGGCGATGAACGAGAGGATGGTCGCCGGGTTCGACAGCGTCAGGACGAAGGTGGCGGCGAACGAGCCGGCCAGACCTGGTGCCGCGCTCACCTCGGCGGCGCCTTCGGCGGGCACCGTGCTCCAGCTGCGCCAGGCCAGCCACAGCAGCATCGCGCCACCGAAGAGGGCCAGTGGCACGCGCGCGGCCTGCAGCGCGTTCATCACCACGGCCACACCGAAAGCGCCGATGGCGCCGTAGCAGGCATCGGCGACTGCGGCGCCCAGGCCCGTGGCCAGGCCGACCGCGCGGCCGTGGTCGAGCGTGCGCTGGATGACGAGCAGGCCGATCGGGCCCACGGGGGCGGCGATGGCCAGGCCGATCCAGAGAGCCTGCAGGAAGGGGCTGGTGTGCTCCATCGGCTCACAGCCTAGCAGCGGTTCGCCGCGGGAGTGCGGGGCGGCTGGCCTCGACGCAGGCCGGGGCACCCTCCCGGCCTGGTGTAAGTCAACCACCCCTCAATACCGCACCCTTGCCAGATAGGTCTCTTGCGATGCCGCCAACGCCTGCGAGAGCGTCTCGATCCCCGCCGCCCGCAGCAGCGGAATGAGCTTCACGAACACCTCGGCCGTGACCATCGCATCGCCCAGCGCCGTGTGCCGCCCGAGCACGGTGACGCCCAATCGCTTGGCGATCACCTCCAGGCTATGGCTCTCCTGCTGCGGGTGCACCACGGCCGAGAGCAGCAGCGTGTCGAGCACCGGTTGCTCGAAGCGCACGCCGGTGTGTGCCTCGGCGAGCTGCAGGAAGCGCATGTCGAACGCGGCGTTGTGCGCCACGAGCACGGTGTCGTGCGCGTAGGCATGGAAGGCGGGAAGCACGGCCGCCAGTTTCGGCTGCCCCACCAGCATCTCGGGGCGGATGCCGTGGATGGCGATGCCGGCCTCGCTCAGGCCGCGCTCGGGGTCGACCAGTTGCTCGAAGGTCTCCTGCCGGCGCAGCCGCGCGGCGACGATGCGGGTGGCGCCGATCTGGATGATGCGATCGCCCTGGCTCGGCTCGAGCCCGGTGGTCTCGGTATCGAATACGGTGTAGCTCAGGTCGGCCAGGCGCTGCTCGCCCAGCGCATCGCCCGCCTCGAGGGCGCACGCGGCGAAGAGGTTGAAGTCGTAGAACTCGGGGCGGCTCTCGTGGCGCAGCAGCGCGGCCTCTTCGAGCGGCGCGCCCTCGCCCGCCAACGGCAGCAGGAAGCGGAAGCGCCCCTCCTGCCGCGCTCGCTCGCGCTCGAACCAGAAGGCGCCGCTGTGGCGCTGCACCACGTCGCGCAGCGTGAGCGTGCCGCCCGCGCCATCCCCGTCGGCATGGCCGGCGCCACCTTGCAGTGGCTCGGTCTCCCAGCCGACCACCGTCTCGGTGCTGATTGCCGCCACCGGGAAGGCGAGGTCGAGCTGCGCCCGTTTCACGCCCTGGTGCTCGGCCGCCGTGAGCCGCAGGGTCACGCGCGGCACGTCGTAGGCCTCACGCAGGCGCGTGGCCAGGTGCAGCAGGGCGAGGATGAGCGAATAACTCTCCACCTTCAACCACAGCTCCGGGTCGACCTCACCCGGCTCCGCGCTCACGCCGCCCTCGATGCCGAGGCGGCGCACGGCGGCGGCGACGAAGTCGCTGCCGAGCATGTCCTCCAGCGGCCAGCGTTGCTCGAGCACGGTGGCGCTCTCCGCCGCGGCCTCGTTGAGCCTGCGTGCCAGTGCGCCGATTTCCTCGCGGATGATGCCGAGGAAGCGTTCGCGCGTGGGTGCGTCCAGGCCCGGGTCTTCCAGCAACTCCACCGCCGCCTGCAGGTTGCCGATGCTGCCGCGGCTGCCCTCGGTGAGCATGTGCAGCAGGCGCGCCCTCGCGCGCTCCTCGACCATCGCGCCGGTGATGTTCTCCAGCATCAGCACGAAGCCGTTCAAGGGTGCCTCGGGCGCGGCGCTGGCGGGTGACTCAGGTGCGGCACCCGGCGCGGCGACCGGTACGGAAACCGGTGCCTGCACCGGTGCCAGCTGCACGCGCAGCATCTGCCCGCTCTTGGTGGGCGTGACGAACTGGGCCGATGGGTGTGCGGCCCCGCGCGCCAGCCGCTGCTGCACCGCCTCCAGCGCGTGCGCGACGAGGCGCCGGTCGAGCACGGCGTAGATGCTTCTGCCCAGGCCGATGGCCTCGGCGCCGCCGATCGGCGCGGCCGAACCCGCCGCGGCCGCTGAGTTCGCTGAGGTCGCTGAGGTCGCTGGGGTCGCCGGGGTCACAACGGCCGCCGTGGCCATCAATGCGCGGAACTGCAGCCGCGCCCGCGCGTTGAACAACAGGATGCGGCCATCGAGGTTGCACACCACCACGCTCTGCGTGAGCTCGGCCATGAGCGCAGCCAGCCGGCTCCTTTCTTGCTCGACCTCGCGGCTGCCCTCGGCGATGCGCTCGGCGATTTCCCGGCGCAGCGCGTCGCGCTGCTGCACCAGCGCCGCCACCGCCTCGGCCAGCGCGCGGCTGCCGGCACTGGCGGGGCCGGTGGCATCGAGCTGGCCCTGGGTCTCGCCGGCCGGCGCGCCGCTGCTCGCCACGGCACTCACGAGCACCTGCACACGTTCGGCCAGCCGCCCCGGCGCGGCGGCGAAGGTCAACCAGGCACGGCGCATGAGGACGCCCCCCGCCAGCGAAGCGAAGAACCAGACCATCACGACCAACGCCACATTCGGCTCCACCGCCACCCAGACCGCGGCGCGCTGCGCCTCGGGCAGCGTGGTGGCGAGCAGGCCAAAAGCTCCGCCAAGCACCACCGCGAATGCCAGCGCAGGCGACGCCGCGGCGACCACCGGTCCGAGCCAACTGAACGCCGCGGATCCGGAATGGCCGGTCCGCTCGCGATGCGCCGTGGCACCCGTCGGATCTCCTTGCGGACCTCGGAGGGAGGCGCCCGCAGCTTGCTTCGGCGGCGAGCTATCCATTCAACAGTTCCCGCACCTTGGCCGCCAACGCCTGGGTGGAGAAGGGCTTGGTCATGTAGGCATCGGCCCCCAGGCCCAGGCCCTGCGCCACATCGGTATCGCGGCCCTTGGCGGTGAGCATCAGCACCTTCAGCCCGGCCAGGCTCTCGTCCGCACGCACGGCGGCCAGCACTTCGTATCCGCTCTTGCCCGGCATCATCACGTCCAGCAGCACGAGCGCCGGCTTCAGGCGCTTGAGCGCCGCCAGCGCCTCGTCGCCGTCGCGCGCCACATGCACCTCGTGGCCTTCGCGCTTCATCAGGTATTCGAGCGAGATGACGATATTGGGCTCGTCATCGGCGATCAGCACTCTGTGGGTCATGGCTGGATCTCCTCGTTTCGGCCCGCGGGCGTGGGCGCCGGCGCGGGCCGCAGTGGCAAGTCGAAACCGAAGCAGGCGCCATCGCCAGGCACAGCGGGCTTCAGCCACAGGCGCCCGCCGAAGTGCTCGATGATGCGGCGGCTGATCGGCAGGCCCAGGCCCGTGCCTTGCGGCCTCGCCTTGCCGTCGCCACCCTGGCGGAACTTCTCGAACACGAGCTGGTGCTGCTCGGCGGGCACACCGGGACCGTTGTCTTGCACTTCGACCGTCACGCCGCTGTCCAACGCCCGCAGCGTCAAGCGGATGCGACCGGCACCGCGTGGTGTGAACTTGGCGGCATTGGACAACAGGTTCAGCACCACCTGCATGAGCCGGTCGGCATCGGCACGCAAGAGCAGCGCGGCATCGGGCCGCTGCAGCTCGACCACCGCGCCGCGCTCCTTCAACAGTTCGCCCATGCTCTGCACCGCCTGCTCGAGCAACGCACCGAGGTCGACATCGCTCGCATGCCACTCGGCATGGCCCGACTCGATCTTGGCCATGTCGAGCACCTGGTTCACGAGCCGTGTCAGGCGCTCGCTCTCGGCCACCACGAGGCCGAGGAACTGTTGGCGCTGCGCGCCTTCCATGTCGGGCTCGTCACGCATGAGCTCGGTGAGCGCACGGATGCTCGCCAGCGGCGTGCGCAGCTCGTGCGTGACGCTGCTCATGAAGTCGTCCTTCAGCCGGTCCAGGCTCTGCAGTTCCTCGTTGCGCTGGCGCAGCGCGCTCGCTTCCTCGACGATGTGCAGCACGTCGTCGATGGCGAGCGCCTCCTCCTCCACCACCGAGGCCACCATCACGCGCGCGCTGGCGCTGCCGATGGCGCCGGCCAGTTGCGTCTCGGCCCACTGCACGAGGGCGGGGTCGGCCACGCCGTCGCTGGCCGGCCGGCCGCGCGCCTGGGCGTGGCGCTCGAAGAGGGTGCGTGCGCGCTCAGCGCCGAGAAAGCGGCCCGCCAGCGCCAAGAGGTCGGCGACGCGCGCGCGGCCGCGCCAGAAGATGCGCTGCTCGCTGCCCTGTTCGAACACCTCCACGAACTGCAGCGCCTGGCCCGCCTCGGCGGCACTCGGCGGCCACGCCAGCGAAATCCCGACATACAGCCCGCAGTTGGCCAGCAGGCTCCAGAAAAGCGCATGCGTGAGGTAGTCCAGCCCGGTGAGCCCGAACAAGGCCTCGGGCCTGAGCGCTGCGAGGCCCATCAGCCCGTGCTCGATGAAGGCGGCATCGAGCCACCCGCTCTTGGCGATCGAGGGCAGCAGCAGCGTGTAGGTCCACAACAAGGCCCCCGCGGCCAGCCCCACGAGCGCCCCGTTGCGCGTGCCGCCCTTCCAGTACATGCCCAGCAGCAGCGCCGGCGCGAACTGCGCCACCGCGGCAAAGCTGATGAGCCCGATGCTGACCAGCGCATAGGCCTCGCCGGCGATGCGGAAGTACAGCCACCCGAGCAACATCAGCGCCACGATGACACCGCGGCGCACGGCCAGGATGAGCCGCGTCAGGTCGCGCCCGGCGAGTGCCTTCCAGCGCAGCAGGAGGGGCAGCACGAGGTCGTTGCACACCATCGTCGAGACCGCGATCGCCTCCACGATGACCATGCCGGTGGCTGCCGAGAGCCCGCCGATGAAGGCCAGCAGCGCCAGGGCCGGCTGCCCCGCAGCCAGCGGCAGCGAGAGCACGAAGTTCTCGGGGTTGGTGGCAGCGCCCGCGCCGGTGCCGCCCGCCGCGGCACCGAAGAACAGCAGCCCGCCCATCGCGATCGGCAGCACGAAGACGTTGATGGCCAGCAGGTAGGCCGGGAAGGCCCAGGCCGCGCGCCGCACATGCCGCTCGTCCACGTTTTCCACCACCATCACCTGGAACTGGCGCGGCAGCATCAGCACCGACAGCCCCGCCAGCAGGATGAGCGCAAACCAGGCATCGAAGGCGAAGCCCTCGGCCGGTGGCTGCAGCACGCGCGCCAGTTCGGGCTTGGCCAACGCCTTTGCAAACAGGTCGCCCAGGCCGCCGAAGAGGCCCCAGGTGACAAAGGCGCCCACGGCCAGGAAGGCCAGCAGCTTGACCACCGACTCGGCGGCAATGGCCGCCACCAGGCCCTCGTGCCGCTCGGTGTTGTCCAGGTGCCGCGTGCCGAAGGCGATGGTGAAGCCGGCGAGCAGCAGCGCCACGAGCAAGGCGTTGATCGAGCCGGCCCCGCCATCGCCCGCACCCTGGGCCGAGCCGCCCGTGAGCAACGCATAGCCGCTCGCCACCGCCTTCAACTGCAGCGCCACATAGGGCACGACGCCGACCAGCGCGATCAGCGTCACGAGGCCGGCCAGCGCGCGGCTCTTGCCGTGCCGGCTGGCGATGAAGTCGGCGATGCTCGTGATGCGAAAGCGCCGCGCGATGCGGATCATCTTGCGCAGCACGAGCCACGCCAGCACCATGGCCAGCATCGGCCCAAGGTAGATCGGCAGGAAGCCCACGCCACTGGCCGCGGCACGCCCGACGCTGCCGAAGTAGGTCCAGGCCGTGCAGTACACGCCCATCGACAGCGCATAGACCCAGGCATTGCCGATCACCGAGCGGCCCGCCGCCGCGCGCTTGTCGCCCCACCAGGCGATGGCGAAGAGTGCGCCGATGTAGGCCAGGGCCACGGCCAGCACGACCCAGGGCGCAAGTGACAGCGCGGGAGCGACGGTCTCGGTCATGGCGACACTGGCATGCGCAGGGCCACTTTTCCCGCCCTCGCTTCAGCGCTCGTCGGGCGACGTCGCCACGGCGTCATCGTCCGCGTCCGCCCGCTCCATGAGCACGGCCAGCAGCACGATCAGCAGCGCCCAGGCCGCGAACAGCAGCAGCGGCAACCGCGGCAGGCCCAGCAGAGAGGCCGATCCGACGCCCTCGCCCCCCAGCGCCAGCTTCAGCAGCGGAAAGTCAAGCAGCACCCCGCCCGCGAGGAACAGCGCCACGAGGCGCTGCGCGAGCAAGCCCTGCGCGGGCCTTGCCTTCATCGTTGTCTCCTGGTTGCCGCGTTGTGCTCGAAGTGGCGCTTGTTGTCATCGCGGTCATCGTCATAGCGTATCGAAGCGGAAATGCTGGCGCAGCCAGGCCCGAAATCGTTTGACGATGGCCAAGGCTTCGTTGAGCGACTCGCGCTCCAGCGTCGAAAGCTCGGAAGGCCGCACCTCGTTGCCAGCGGCCTCGCCGCGCGCGCGCTGGCGCAGCTGATAGCCCAGCCGCAGCGCCATCAGGTGGTGCAGGGCATCGAGCAGGTCGCGCGCCTGCGCCGGCTCCAGCCGGCCCGCGGCCGAGCCCGTCGAGAGTGCCGCCAGCCGCTCGGCGGTGCTGCGCGCCTGCACACCGTACTGCAGGGCCAGGGCGCGCACGCCGTGCACGATCGGAAAAGTGCCGAGCTTCTTCAGATCGAGCGCCTGTCCATCGGCGCCCTGGCTGCCGGGGCCACCGTGGCCGATGAGGTCTGAGAGGCGCGTGAACCAGCCGCGCGGCTCCTGGAACTGGTCGGCGGCCGCGGCAAAGCGCGCGAGGAAGGCGTCGGCACCGGTGAGCAGTCGCACCAGGTGCGTGCGCGCGTCGGCCAGCAGCGCGGCGTCGCCGGCTACCGCATCGGCGTCGAAGAAGATGGCCAGGTGCATCGGCCCCTCGGCCGCCAGCGCCGCCTCGGCCCCCTGGCCATGAATCCAGGCGCGCATCGTCTCGCGGAAGGCCACCAGCGGCTGGCACCAGGCCGGGTTGGTGAGCATGATGCCGCCCGGGCAGGGCGGCCAGCCGAGCTCGACCAGTGCGGCCGCGAATGTCGCAGTGACCTGCGCGAGGCCCGGCCACTGGAAGCCATCGCGCAGCAGCAGCGCGTTGTCCTGGTCGGTTTTCAGGATCTGTTCACCGCGGCCCTCGCTGCCCATGGCCAGCAGGCAGGAGTTGGCCACCAGCTCGGGCGGCGCGAGCAACGACCACAGGCGCGCGAAGATGCGCGTGTTCAGCTCGCTCACCAGGCGCATGACGCGCTCGATGCGGATGCCGCTGCCGTGCAGCAGGCGCACCATCTCGTCGACACGGGCCGCCGCCGCCTTCAGCTCGGCGACGCTGGCGGCCTCGTCGATCATCACGCCAATGATGTGCGAGTGGTTGGCGACGAAGCTCACGAGGTCGAGCTGGCCGAGCACCCCGAGCACGGAGTCACCGTCCTTGACGATCAGGCGGTGCACGCGGTGGCGCACCATGAGCCACAGTGCCTCGAAGAGCTCGGCATCGGCATCGATGCTGACGAGGTCGAAGCGCGCCACCTCGCGCACCATCAGTTGATGCGGCGGCACGTCACGCACCAGCGCATCGCGCAGGTCGGTGGTGGTGAAGATGCCCAGGCGCTCGGCGCCGGTGGCGGCATCGGTGTCACGCACGAGGGCGTGCGTGAGGCGGCGCTCGGCCAGCTCGCGGCACACCGCCACCAGGTCGAGTGCACCGTCCACGTAGAGGGGCTTGCGCACGAAGGCATCGCGCACGCGCGCCGTCACCAGCGAGAGCATCTCGCGCTGCGGCTCCCGCGAGAGCATCTCGCGTTGCGGTTCGCCGGCGAGGAGGTCGCTCATGGGCGAAGTGTGCGCGGTCTTGCCCCTCTCCCGCCCGGCGGGAGAGGGTGAGAGGGAGAAGAGCCTCAGTGGCCCGAAGCCCCAGCGGCGCCGATGCCGGTCTCGCTGCGCACCTGCTGCGCCAGGAAGCCCGCCTTGTCCTCGATAGCGCGCTTGCTGCTGTCGAGCAGGCTGAACAGCCAGATACCCACGAAGCCGATGGTCATCGAGAACAGCGCCGGGCTCGCGTACGGGAACCAGGCCGAACCCTTGGGGTTGCCGAGCGTGGCTTCCCACACCGCCGGCGACACCACCGTCAGCGCCACCGAGCTGATAAGCCCGAGGAAGCCGCCGATGACCACGCCCTTGGTCGTGCAGCCCTTCCACAACACGCTCATCAAGAGCACCGGGAAGTTGGCGCTGGCGGCAATCGCGAAGGCCAGGCTCACCATGAAGGCGATGTTCTGCTTCTCGAAGGCGATGCCGAGCACCACGGCAACCACACCCAGGCACACGGTGGTGATCTTGGACACGCGCAACTCGTCCTTGCTGTCGGCCTTGCCTTTCTTGATGACGGTGGCGTAGAGGTCGTGCGACACGGCCGAGGCACCCGAGAGCGTGAGGCCGGCCACCACGGCGAGGATGGTCGCGAAGGCCACCGCCGAGATGAAGCCGAGGAACACGTTGCCGCCCACCGCGTTGGCCAGATGGATGGCCGCCATGTTGCCGCCGCCCAGCAGGCCGCCCTTGGCATCTAGGAATTGCGGGTTGGTCAGCACGAAGGTGATGGCGCCGAAGCCGATGATGAACGTCAGGATGTAGAAGTAGCCGATCCAGGTGGTGGCCCACAGCACCGACTTGCGCGCTTCCTTGGCGTTGGGCACGGTGAAGAAGCGCATCAGGATATGCGGCAGCCCGGCGGTGCCGAACATCAGCGCCATGCCGAAGCTGATGGCGGAAATCGGGTCCTTCACGAAGCCGCCCGGGCCCATGATGGAAAAGCCCTGTGCCGCCGCGGCCGTCGCGTCCTTGCCGCCCTTGGCCGCGATGTCGGTCTTGATCCTCACGGCTTCGGCGAACATCGCCTCTGGGCTGAAGCCGAAGTGCCAGAGCACCGCGCCGGCCATGAAGCTGGCACCGAGCAGCAGCATGATGGCCTTGATGATCTGCACCCAGGTGGTGGCCGTCATGCCGCCGAAGAGCACGTAGACCATCATCAGGCCACCGACGATGACCACCGCAATCCAGTACTCCAGGCCGAACAGCAGCTTGATGAGCTGGCCCGCGCCGACCATCTGCGCGATGAGGTAGAAGGCCACCACCACCAGCGTGCCGCTGGCCGCGAACACGCGCACCGGCGTCTGCGAGAAGCGGAATGCGGCCACGTCGGCGAAGGTGTATTTGCCGAGGTTGCGCAGGCGCTCGGCGAGCAGGAAGGTGACCACCGGCCAGCCGACGAGGAAGCCGATCGAGTAGATCAGGCCGTCGAAGCCGCTCACCATCACCGCGGCCGAGATGCCGAGGAACGACGCCGCGCTCATGTAGTCGCCGGCGATCGCCAGGCCATTCTGGAAGCCGGTGATGCCGCCGCCGGCGGTGTAGAAGTCGGCCGCGCTCTTGGTCTTGGCCGCGGCCCACTTCGTGATCCACAGCGTGAACGCGACGAAGGTGCCGAACATCGCGATCGCGGTCCAGTTCGTCGCCTGCTTCTGCGCCTGGCCGAGGTCGGCCCCGGCGGCAATGGCCGCTGCCGCGCCCACGAGTGCCGCAAACGGCAGTGCGTACTTCAGGGCGCGGCTCATTTCAGCACCGCCTTGTTGATGTCGTCGCTCAGGCGGTCGAATTCGCCGTTGGCGCGCCGCACGTAAAGCGCGGTGATGACGATGGTGAAGATGATGACGCCCAGGCCGATCGGCATGCCGAGCGTGGTGACGCCCTCGCCGATGCGGGTGGCCAAGAGCGGCTTGTTGAAGGCCACGAGCAGGATGAAGCCGTAGTACACGACCAGCATCGCCACGGTCAGCCACAGGCCCAGGCTGGTGCGGCGCGCCTTCAACTCCTGGTATTTGGGGTGGGCGGTGACCTTGGCCACCATGTCGTCATGCATCGCGTGTCTCCTTCTGTGCGCCCTCGGGGCGGGCGCCGCCGGCGCGCCGCCGTCCGGTGGCGCCTGGCCGTACTATGGCTGTGGGCACTGATGCGGGACTGACGCGAATCAAACAATGGCTGACGTCGGGCTGAACCGGGGCTTACGGCGCACGCACCCAAACCGGGCCCACCGACCCGCTCGGCACCACAGGGACCCACAGGGCCCACGGGGCCCACGGGGCCCGCCAGTGGATTCCCGGCCTGCGCTCAGACGGTCGCGGGGGCCGGGGTGCCCGGCACAAAAGCCGGTTCGGCCACCGGGGCCTGCACCGCGTCGGCCAAGGCCAGATCGTCGGCCGCGGTGGGCCTGGCGAACAGAAAGCCTTGCAGCGCATCGCAACCCACAAGGCGCAGCGCCTCGCTTTGCTCTTCGGTTTCCACGCCTTCGGCGGTGACCTTGAGCCCCAGGCTGTGGCCGAGATCGACGATGGCGCGGACGATGGCCAGGTCCTGCTCGCGCAGTCCGATATCGCGCACGAACATGCGGTCGATCTTCAGGCCATGCAGCGGGTAGCTCTTGAGGTAGGCCAGCGAGGAGTAGCCCATGCCGAAGTCGTCCACCGCCAAGCGCACACCCAGCCCCGCCAGCTCGCCGATGCGGCGCAGCGTCTGGGGCGTGGGCTCCAGCAGCAGGCCCTCGGTGACCTCGAGCTGCAGGTTCGCCGCCGGGAACCCGGTACCCAGCAACATGCCGCGCACGCGCTGCACGAAATCGGCCTCGGCAAACTGGCGCGGCGAGATGTTGACTGACAGCACGAGCTCGGTGAGGCCTTCCTGGCGCCACTGGACCGCGCGCCGGCAGGCCTCGTGCAGCACCCAATGGCCCACTGGCACGATGAGGCCGGTCTGTTCGAGCACCGGGATGAAGTCCGCCGGCGAGACCACCCCGCGCTCCGGCGAGGCCCAGCGCAGCAACGCCTCCACGGCAATGACATGCCGGCTCTCGGCGTTGACGATGGGCTGGTACATGAGGAAAAACTGGCCCGCCGTGAGCGCACGGCGCAGGCGCAAGTCGAGGTCCAGGCGCTGTTGCGCGCCGTCGTCCATCTCTGGCGTGTAGAGCTGGAAGCGCGCACCGCCGGCGGCCTTGGCCGCGCGCATGGCGGCACCGGCCTGGCGCAAGAGGTCGTCCACGGTCGCGGCATCCTGGCTGGTCAGCACGCCGCCGGCGCTGAAGCTGACCACCAGGTCACGGCCGTCGAGCACGAAGGGCGACTCGAAAGCACGCAGCATGTTGCGCGCCATCGCAGCCAGCACCTGCGGCGAAGAGATGCGCTCTACGAGCACCACGAACTGGTCGCCAGTGATCCGCGCCAGCGCATCGGTGCTGCGAATGACGCCGCGCAGCCGGTCGGCGACGCCGCGCAGCATGACATCACCACCGGCCTGGCCCAGCGTGCCGTTGACGAGATTGAAGCGGTCCAGGTCCAGCACCACCAGACCGATCGCCGTGCCCTGCGGACCGGCCCGGGCCAGCGCGCGTGCGATCCGCTCGCGCAGGCCTTCGCGGTTGAGCAGCCCGGTCAGGTTGTCTTGCAGGGCAAACGAGCGTATTTGACCCTCGGCGTGCTCCAGCCGCGAGACGGGGCGGCGGAAAACAAGCCACCACAACATCATCGCCAGGCCCGCTGCGCCGAGCGCGGTGAGTGCGGTATGGGCCAGCACAGGGCCGAGTGGGCGGGCCACAAGCACCCGCACAAGCACCCGCATGTGCGCCCGCTCATGCACTGGCGTACCCATCCGCACGGCTCCAGCGGGCGAGCCGCGCAACTCGTGCGTGGCCTCCAGAGTCGGCCAGGCCAGTGGCGGGCCCGACTGCTGTTGAACCAAGCCCTGGGCATCGACGAGCGCGATCCAGCCCGGCTGCCGTACCAGTCGCGCTTGCCTTTCCTGCGGATCCTGCGGATCCTGCCCCTCTTTCCCGTCTTGCCCGTCTTGCCCCTGTTGCCCCTCTTGCCCCTCTTGCCCCTGATGCCCCTGATGCCCTTCCTGCCGCTGCGGTTGCGCAGGCACACCTTGCGCCATCTCGCGCAGCAGGCTCGCGCCGGGCGTGAGGCCTTCGGAGAGGGCCCACGCCACCGCCACCGCCTGGTCGGCGGCGCGATGGCGCTCGACGGCGTAGCCGAACAGGGCCACCAGTGCCGGCGGCAGCAGCACCAGCGCCACGAGCACGCCGATCACCAGGCGCGCGGCGGTGACAGCTGTGCTCGGAAACCGTGAGGAGGTTCGCAAGAGTGTGGCCGGAGGTGAGGAAGGATCAAGGGTGCGGGCGCGAGAACCGTCGGGCACGCCGAACGCCTCTTCACGAGATCGACTTCGCACGCGCCGCATGTAGAGAGGCCGCCGTTCAGCCCGTGAACAGCGCCACGCGGTTGCGCCCGCCGCGTTTGGCGGCGTAGAGCGCCTGGTCGGCGCGGTCGATCATGGCTTGCGCGCTGGGCGCGGCCTGACTGGCGGCATCGCAGCCGATGCTGGCGGTGACGCGCAGGCCCAAAACCTCGCGCACACCGGGCCCGCATTCGGCCTCGATGCGCGCGCGCAGCCGCTCGGCGAAGGCTTGCACCTCGGCCAGGGGCAGGCCGGGCACGATGACGCAGAACTCCTCGCCGCCGTAGCGGCACACGAGATCGGTGGCGCGCGCCGAGTCCTGGAGCTTCCTGGCCACCTCCTGGATCACACGGTCGCCGATGCCGTGGCCATGCGTGTCGTTGACCGACTTGAAGTGGTCGATGTCCAGCACCAGGCACGCCAGCGGCGTGCCCGCGGCGGCGGCGGCGGCAAACATCGGGTCCAGCGTCTCGAACAGTGCGCGCCGGTTCAGACAACCTGTGAGCGGGTCGCGTGTGGCGAGGCGCTGCAGCTCCGCGTTCTTCAACTGCACCTCCTCCTTGGCGGCCGAGACCTCGGCCATCGCGAGTTGCAACGCAGCGTTGGCGTGGTGCAGTGCGGTCAGGTCATCGAAGGTGGCCAGGCAGCCGCGCACCGCGCCGCCGGTGTCGGTGATGGGGGCGCAGTTCACCACCAGGTGGCGCGGGCGCCCGACATCGCGCCCGATCTCCAGCGCGTCGCCGCTGGTATTGGTGCGCGCGCCCATGGCCCGGTTCCACGGGTGGCGGGCCGGGTCCGCCGGCAACCCGGCGCCGAGCCAGGGCAGCATCGACAGCGGCTGGCCCGTGCGCACGGCCTCGGCATCGGGGTGCAGGCCACGAAAAGCGCGGTTGAGCAGCAACACCCGGCCCTTCACATCGAGCACGGCCACACCTTCGGCCATGACATCGAAGGCATGTTGCACGCGGTCGGGGATCACCGAGGCCGGGTCCAGGTGCTGCAAGGCGCGCCGCATGTAAAGCCCATAGGCCAGCGTGCAGGTCAGGGCCATGAAGGCGAGCAGACGCACGGAGGGTTCGGCCACCCAGCGCGCCAGCGTGCCGCGTGTATCGGGCTCGAAGGCCACCTCCACCGCGCCCCAACGCTGCCCGTTGGCTGCCAGCGCGATGCTCAACTGGTGCGGCTGCGCGCCGCCGCGCCAGAACTCGACGTGGCGGCCCGACTGGGCGACCAATTCACCGTCGGCTCGGCGCACCCCCAGCGAGTGCACCCCCTCGACCCGTCGCGCCACGCCATGCAGCGTGGCCTCGATGGTGCCGCGGTCGTCGCTGCGCAACAGCTCGGACACCTGCACCGCCAGCGCCTGGGCAAGGCGCTGGTGCTCACGCTGGCGCAACTCGGACTGCGCCGGCATGGCGCCGAGGAAGAGGTCGGCCATCATGACCAGGGTCAAGGTCAGCAGGACGAGCGCCGACGTGAGCTGCATGAGAGGGCTCAGGGCCATCCTGCCGAAGGGCCACAGACGCCTCATCGCACATGCTCCCTGGTCGGCGTTTGCGAGCCGCCCGCGCCGATGAACAGCTCGCCCAGTTCGGGCTCGGGCAAAGCCTCGTCTTCGTCGAAGCCCGGCGCGTCCCCGTCGTCGCCATCGGCACCCTCGGCACCCTCGGCAGCGGCCTCATCGTCGAGCTGGCGCGCCAACACCGGCAGCATGTCCATGTGGCGCCAGGCCGGTATGCCCATCAACATCATCGTCAGCAGGCCACCGCCGCGGGTGAGCCACCACAGCATGCCTGCAGTGACGCTGAGCCCGGTCGCAAGCGCGGCGTCTGCGGGCGTGAGCTCGAGCTTCGCGCCGGCGCCACCCTCCTGCGACTGCGGCGCGGCCGGCGCCGCTTCGCCCACGGACTCGAACTCGACCGCTCGTCGCGCCGACGTGGCCAAGTCCACGCGCGACCGGTCCGATAGGTTCTCGACACCGGTGGCAAGTTCGAACCCCGGTGCTGGCAACTCCAGCTTCGCGAGCGCCGCGACATCGGGCGCGTAACGTCCGGCGCCGGCGGCCGCGGCGGACGCCTCGGCCTCGCGGCGCGCGGCAGCGCTCCCCGCAGAGGCCGGCGCCGGCATCCGGCCGCTGGGCTGGCCCGGGGCGTCAGTCGGATCGGCCAGGCCGTCCCCTGCGAGGCCGACCACGGGCCCCGATGTCGACGCGGGCGCGGGTGGGTTGGCGGGCTCGACGGTGGGTCGGCTGGCAAGTGGCCGCTGCGCCGGGAGCGCCGGGAGCGCCGCTGCGGGAACTGCCGCGGGCGCCGGCCCCGGTGCTGGCTCAGGTGCTGGCTCAGGTGCAGGTGCAGGTACAGGTACAGGTGCCGGGGCAGGCGCGGGTGCGGGGACCGGAGCAGGTGCGGGCGCTGGCGCCTCCGCCACATCGCCCACGTCAATCAACACGGAACGCGTCGCGAAGAGCCCACTGCCATCGGTGGCTCGCACGGTCACGGTCCACACCGGCGTGGTCTCGAAATCAAGCACGGCACCGGGCGCCACGGTGAGGCGCCCGGTGGCCGCGTCGATCTGGAACCGACCACCCGCATCGGCGTCCAGGCTGAACGTCGGCGTGTCGCCAGCATCGGCATCGGTAGCGGCCGCCACCGTGACCAGCGTGCCCGCAGGCACGCCTTCGTCCACGCGGGCCGAGGCGGGCACCTGCATCTGCGGTGCATCGGGCCGCGGCACCACCACCAGGGTCAGGCGCGCGGGCAGCGCGGCGAACAGCCCGCCCCCGTCACGCACCGTGAACTCCAGCGTCGCATAGGGGCTGCCATTCGCATCCGGCGCCGGGACAAAGACCAGGCGGCCGGTACTGAGCATGGCGGCATCGACCACTGCGCCGGCGCCCAAGGCCACACCGTCCAGTTGCAGCGCGCCGGCGCCAGGCAAGCGGTCGATACGCACCGCGCCGAGTGCATCACCGGCGTCGGGGTCGGCAAAGCCGAAGTCGGCGCCGACGAGCACGCGCGCGGCATCTTCATCCAGGCTCACGAGGCGGTCCAGGCCGGTAGGCGCATCGTTCACGTTGGCCACTGCCGCCGCATGGGCACTGGCCACACTCTCCGCAGTGCCTTGGCCGTCGGTGTAGCTGGCCACCAAGCGCAGGGTCGAGCCGACGTCGGCTTGCGTCGTTGTGTATGTCGCGCCCGTGGCGCCTGCGATGTTTACGCCGCCACGCTGCCACTGGTAGGTGATCACACCGAGCCCGTCGAGGTCGGCCAGCGAGTTGCTCGCGGTCAGCATCTGTCCTTGAGTGGGCGTGGTGTCGTCGATCGTCACGCCACCTGTGGGCGCATCGTTGACATCGGCCACCGCGGCGGTGCTGGCACTGGCGACGCTTTCCGGTCTGCCTTGGCCATCGGTGTAGCTGGCCACCACACGCAGCTGCGAGCCGACATCAGCTTGCGTGGTGACGTAAGTTGCGCCGGTGGCACCTGCGATGTCGACGCCGCCGCGCTGCCATTGGTACGTGATCGTGCCCAGACCATCCAGGTCGGCCAGCGAGTTGCTCGCGGTGAGCGTCTGCCCTTGCGTCGGTGTCGTGTCGTCAATCACCACGGCGCCGGTCGGCGCTTCGTTGACGTTGACGACCGCCGCGGTCGCAGCGCTGGCCACGCTCTCCGCCGTGCCTTGGCCATCGGTGTAGCTGGCCACCACACGCAGCAGGGAGCCGACATCGGCCTGCGTGGTGACGTAGGTTGCGCCGGTGGCACCCCCGACATCGACGCCACCGCGTTGCCACTGGTACGTGATCGCACCCAGGCCATCGAGATCAGCCAGCGCGTTGCTGGCGGTCAGCGTCTGACCCTGCGTGGGCGTGGTGTCGTCGATGGTGACGCTGCCGCTGGGCGCGTCGTTGACGTTGGCCACTGCCGCCGTATCGGCACTCGCCACGCTTTCCGCCGTGCCCTGGCCGTCGGTGTAGCTTGCGACGACGCGCAGTACCGCGCCGACATCGGCCTGCGTTGTGACGTAGGTTGCGCCGATGGCGCCGGCAATATCGAGGCCGCCGCGCTGCCACTGGTACGTGATGGCGCCCAAGCCGTCGAGATCGGCCAGCGTGTTGCTCGCGGTCAGCGTCTGGCCCTGGGCCGGCGTTGTGTCGTCGATGGTGACGTTGCCAGTCGGCGCGTCGTTGACGTTGGCGACCGCCGCGGTGGCGGCGCTAGCCACACTCTCCGCCGTGCCTTGGCCATCGGTGTAGCTGGCGACCACGCGCAGTACCGAGCCGACGTCAACCTGGGTGGTGATGTAAGTCGCCGCGGTGGCGCCAGCAATGTCCACGCCGCTGCGTTGCCACTGGTAGGTGACTGCGCCTAAGCCGTCGAGGTCAGCCAGCGTATTGCTCGCAGTCAGCGCCTGGCCCTGCGTCGGCGTCGTATCGTCGACGACCACGCTGCCAGTGGGCGCGTCGTTGGTGTTGGCAACCGCGGCGGCATCCGCACTCGCAACGGACTCCGGTGTGCCCTGGCCGTCGGTGTAGCTGGCCACCACGCGCACGGCTGAGCCGACGTCGGCCTGCGTCACGGTGTAGGCGGAGCCTGTGGCACCAGCAATGTCCACGCCGCCACGTTGCCACTGGTACGTGATCGCACCCAGGCCATCGAGATCAGCCAGCGTGTTGCTCGCCGTCAGCGTCTGGCCCTGCGTGGGCGTGGTGTCGTCGATCGTGATGGCACCGGTCGGTGCATCGTTGACATTGGCCACCGCGGCGGTGCTGGCACTGGCCACGCTCTCTGCTGTGCCTTGGCCATCGGTGTAGCTGGCCACCACACGCAAGACTGAGCCCACATCGACTTGGGTGGTCGCGTAGGTCGCGCCCGTCGCGCCAGCGATATCCACGCCACCACGCTGCCACTGATAGGTGATCGCGCCAAGGCCATCGGCATCGGCCAACGAGTTGCTCGCGGTCAGCGTCTGTCCTTGAGTGGGCGTGGTGTCGTCGATGCTGACGCTGCCGCTTGGCGCGTCATTGATGTTGGCCACTGCCGCCGTGTCGGCACTGGCCACGCTTTCGGCCGTTCCTTGGCCGTCGGTGTAGCTGGCCACCACGCGCAGGGTCGAGCCAACGTCGGCTTGCGTCGTCGTGTACGCCGCGCCGGTGGCGCCGGCGATATCGACGCCGCCACGCTGCCATTGATAGGTGATCGCACCCAAGCCATCGAGGTCCGCCAGCGTGTTGCTCGCTGTGAGAGTCTGCCCCTGCGTCGGCGTGGTGTCGTCGATGACGACGCTGCCGCTCGGCGCATCGTTGACATTGGCCACCGCCGCGGTATCCGCACTCGTCACGGACTCCGGTGTGCCCTGGCCGTCGGTGTAGCTGGCCACCACGCGCAGGGTCGAGCCAACGTCGGCTTGCGTCGTCGTGTACGCCGCGCCGGTGGCGCCTGCGATATCGACGCCGCCACGCTGCCATTGATAGGTAATCGCACCCAAGCCATCGAGATCGGCCAGCGCGTTGCTGGCCGTCAGCGTCTGGCCCTGCGTGGGCGTGGTGTCGTCGATGGTGACGGCACCGGTCGGCGCATCGTTGACGTTGGCCACGGCGGCGGTGTTGGCGCTCGCCATGGACTCAGGCGTGCCTTGGCCATCGGTGTAGCTGGCCACCACACGCAGCAGGGAGCCGACATCGGCTTGCGTGGCGACGTAGGTCGCACCGGTGGCACCGACGATATCGACGCCGCCGCGCTGCCACTGGTACGTGATCGCACCCAGGCCATCGACATCGGCCAGCGTGTTGCTCGCGGTCAACGTCTGGCCCTGCGTGGGCGTCGTGTCGTCGACGACCACGCTGCCAGTGGGCGCGTCATTGGTGTTGGCCACCGCGGCGGTGCTGGCGCTGGCCACGCTCTCTGCAGTTCCTTGGCCGTCGGTGTAGCTGGCCACCACACGTAGTAGGGAGCCGACATCGGCTTGCGTGGTGACGTAGGTTGCGCCGATGGCGCCGGCGATATCGAGGCCGCCGCGCTGCCACTGGTAGGTGATCGCGCCTAAGCCGTCGAGGTCGGCCAGCGTGTTGCTCGCAGTCAGCGTCTGGCCCTGCATCGGCGTGGTGTCGTCGATCACGACGCTGCCGGTGGGCGCGTCATTGACGTTGGCCACGGCAGCCGTATCGGCGCTGGCCACACTCTCCGCCGCGCCTTGGCCATCGGTGTAGCTGGCGACGACTCGCAGCTGCGAGCCGACATCGGCTTGCGTGGTGACGTAGCTCGCAGCGGTGGCACCGGCGATGTCCACGCCGCCGCGCTGCCACTGGTACGTGATCGCGCCCAGGCCATCGGCATCGGCCAGCGTGTTGCTCGCCGCCATCGTCTGTCCCTGGGCCGGCGTGGTGTCGTCGATGGTGACGGCACCGGTCGGTGCATCGTTGACGTTGGCCACGGCGGCGGTGTTGGCGCTGGCCACGCTCTCTGCGGTTCCTTGGCCATCGGTGTAGCTGGCCACCACACGCAGCTGCGAGCCAACATCGGCCTGCGTGGCGACGTAGGTTGCGCCGGTGGCACCGGCGATATTCACGCCGCCGCGCTGCCATTGGTACGTGATGGCTCCGAGGCCGTCGACGTCGGCCAGCGTGTTGCTGGCGGTCAGGGTTTGGCCCTGCGTGGGCGTGGTGTCGTCGATGGAGACACTGCCGGTCGGCGCGTCATTGACGTTGGCCACTGGCCCGACTGCGGCGCTCGTCAGGCTCTCGGCCGTGCCGCCGCCATCCGTGTACGACACCACGAAGCGAATCTGAGTGCCGACATCGGCGTCGCCAAGGACATAGCTCGAGCCCGTGGCGCCGGCGATGTCGGCGCCATTGCGCTGCCACTGGTAACTGAACGCGCCCAGGCCATCGGCGTCGGCGATACCCGAGGTATCGGCGCTCAGCGTCTGGTTCTCGGTGGGCGTGCCGGTCACGGTGGGGGCGCCGGTGGGCGCGTCGTTCAGCACGCTCACGCTGATGTCGCGCGTGCCCACGTTGCTGCCGGCACCGCCGTCGTTGACGATGAACGAGACCGTGCGCGAAGCCGTGCTCGGGTTGTCCGAGGTGTTGGAGTAGGTGATGCTGCGCAGTGCCGCCTGGTACTGCGCCACGGTGGCGCTGCCGCTGAGGCTCAAGACGCCGGCGCCGGCATTCCAGCTGCCGGTGATGCCGTTCTGGTTGGCGAAGGCCAGCACGTCCTGGCCGGCAGCGAAGCCCGCAGAGATCGAGACCG